>JAXFPD010000004.1:0-128971 GCA_034179945.1 Corynebacterium sp.
CACGAATTCCACAGGCAAATTCGTTCATCGACTCCGCAAGAAAAAATGGTGGTTTACATTCTCCTGCAACAACACTGAAACATACTACCCCCGGTCACCCCCACCACAAAAGCTATCCACAACCGCCGAAACACACAATCCGAGCCTGTCTCGCAACAGCCGATGCTCACCCACCGCAGCCGCACTCCATCCCGAGCCTGTCTCGCAGCAGCTGGATATCCACCCACCGAAACACACAATCCAAGCCTGCTTCGGGGCCAGCCACGCCCACCCCCACACCGGCTAGAAACCGCCGCCCAGCCGAGAACTCATCCAGCTAGCCAGCAGCTAGATGCCCGTCCACCGCAACCACCTTCCCGACAGAATCAGCAACCACCTCCAGACCAACACCAGCCACAGGAGATCTCCATCCCCGCCTGCTTCGGGGCCAGCCGAGCCCGCACTAACCGGCGCTAACGTCGCTGGCGAGCAGCTGAAAAAGAGCTCGTCTAACGGCGTTACGCCTCGGCCACTTGACCCACTGGCGGGAGCGTAGACCACGGGAAGTTGATCCACTTGTCCGTGCGCTTCCACACATAGTCGGGGGAAATGATGGACCGAGACTTCTGGAAGATCGTCACGCTGCGTGCCTCCTTCACGATGACACGCGTGTCTGCGTCGAGCTGAATTCCGTTCGTGGCCACCATTTCCATGACCAGTTTGAGGGTCTCTCCAGAGTCGGCAACATCGTCAACGACGAGCACTTTCTTCCCCTCCAGCACGGAGTAATCCATGAGCGGGGGGATGAGGACCGGGGCGGGGAGAGTCTCGGCGATGTCCGTGTAGAACTCCACGTTCATCGTGCCCATTGCTTTGATCCCCAGCGCGTAGGCAATGGCCCCGGCGGGCAACAACCCGCCCCGGGCGATCGCCAACACGAGGTCGGGCATCCACCCGGAGTCATAGACCTGTTGGGCCAACCTGCGGGTGGCATCGCCGAAATCCTGCCATGTAAGTACCTCACGATCCATGAGGTCGATTCTATCGCAGCGTTGTCAGCGTTATGCCACCATCTCGTCGGTCACCGTGCGGCCATCGTGGGAGGGTCGAATGAGCGAGGTGAGGTCAAACCCCTGATCACGGGCCTCAGCGAGGTATTTCTGAAGAACAGCGTCTTCGATGTGGGGTTCGCGCGCCAATACCCACAGGTTTATGTGGTCGGGCGTGCCGACGAGCGCCACCTGGTAATCCGCGTCGATCTTGAGCACCCAGTAGTCCCCACTGGTGAGGGGAATCCACCGGATGAACTTGGGCAGGAAATCCACCGTGAGCTGGCCGGGTTCCCCCTCCACGGGAGTTGCCTCAGCAATCGCCTGGTCGGGGTTTCCCTCGTGGTCGAAGGACCGGTTGTCTACACGGATTTTGCCATTGTCCTGGAGGGAGTACGTTGCAGTGATGTTCGTCGCTGTGGCATCCTCCCATTTCAGAGGCAGGCGGGCGATCTCGTACCACGTCCCAACGTAGCGGTTGAGGTCGAGGGCATCCACAGAGCGCACCGTGGCGTTGGATTGAGTAGATGTAGTAGTCGAAGAATCAGTCATAAATACCTTTTGGGGTCGCAGCCGCAGTGAGACACACGGCGCACATGGGGTTTAGAAGTCCGCTTCACTCGGCACGGGACCGATGCGGTTGCCTGCATCCACCCCGGCGAGGGCGGCCAAGTGCTTCGGGGAGAGCGTGAAGCTGACGGCGAAGTTCGCGGCAATGCGTTCCGGTGTCACAGACTTCGGGATGACGATGTTGCCGATCTCCAGGTGCCAGCGGATGATCACCTGCGCTGGGGTGACGCCGAGGTCGCGGGCAACGTCGACAATGACCGGATTGTCCAGGTCGTGGCCTTGCCCCAGTGGCCCCCACGCCTCTGTGGCGATGCCTTTGCCCGCGTGGAGTTCACGCAACGGTGCCTGTTGGAAGGTGGGGTGTAGTTCCACCTGGTTGACGGCGGGCACCTCCCCGGTGAGGGCGTCGAGGTGGTGTGGCTGAAAGTTGGAGACTCCGATGGAGGTGGCCAGCCCCTGCGCTGTGAGTTCCTGCAGGCTCTCCCAGGCGCGTATGTAGGAGTCGCCGTACTTCTTCGTCGCCGGCCAGTGGATGAGGTAGAGGTCCACGTGATCGGTGCCGAGTTTCTCCAATGATTCAGCAAGTGCATCGGCGGCGTCGTCGTGGCGGTCGTTCCACAGTTTGGTGGTGATGAACAGCTCGTCGCGGTTGAGGTGGCGGATTGCCGCACCCACACCGGCCTCGTTGCCGTAGATGGCGGCGGTATCGATGTGGCGATACCCCACTTCCAGTGCCGTTTCGACAGCCTGTTGGGTTTGTTCGTTGGGGATTTGAAACACCCCGAAACCCAGCTGCGGGATGGTGTTGCCATCGTGAAGGCGAAGGTGGGGAACCTCAAATCCGGTTCCCTCGGCTGGTGTGTGCGTTGTACTCATAATCCCCACACTAGCGAGATCTCCAGCGGCACCGCCGACCATAGCTGCCGTGATCGCGCAGATTTGGGGCGCCCCGAAAAATGGGGGTCTCTCAAAAAAGAAACGATTTAGCGTCAGATGGGTACATACCCGCATCCATTTAACCAGCCCGACACTGAGGCTCTCGCGGAATTTCGGTCGCTACAACCAGAGTGGGGGATCTCCCGCTAATGCGACCCCTTCCTCCACAATCTCTCACCCAAGACACCCCCGTAGACCTATTTGACTGCGGAAACAATCAACTCAATACCTGGCTGAAACACCGGGCCTACAAAAACCAATCAAATGGGAGTTCGCGCACATACGTAACGATTGATTCCGAGAACGGCAAGGTTCTGGGCTTTTATAGCCTGTCGGCCTTCTCAATTGCTAGACGGGATGCGCGCGGATGGCTCTCTCGGAACAGTCCCGATCCAATTCCTGTCATTCTGCTCGGGCAGCTGGCAGTCGACAACACCGCTCAAGGGCTTGGCCTTGGCCGAGATTTACTCTCGGATGCGCTCCGCAGAGCCGAAAACGCAGCTCAGATTCTCGGTGCCCGAGCACTCGTTACTGAACTCATCGACACATCGGCAGCAAGGTTTTATGAGCGTTTTGGCCTTCGACAACTTGACACATAGCGAATCAACTTTGTATGTCGCACGCCTTTCGACCAGACTGTCCTAACCCCACTTCCCTCGGTGGGAACAACCCGTAAACGCCACCGACAGCGGTGTTTGTTCAGTCAGTGCTAGCGTGGTCACTGTTATGAGAGCGCCGTTTACTCCTCCCAACCGGCCCATCCGGGAATCTGTGGGACCAATCAGCGTGGATACGCTTGGCCTGCGCGAGTATGAGCCGATGTGGCATGAGCAGGAAGAACTCGCTGCCGCGCGGGCCGATGGGGCAACCGGGGACCACATTCTGCTGCTGGAGCACCCCAGCGTGTACACCGCTGGCAAGCGCACCCAGCCCGAGGACTATCCGGCATCCACGACCATCCCGGTGATCAACGTGGACCGTGGGGGCCGGCTCACCTGGCACGGGCCCGGACAACTGGTGTGCTACCCCATTGTCAAACTGGCCAAACCCGTCGATGTGGTCGACTATGTGCGCCGGCTGGAAGAGGCGATCATCCAAACCTGCTGGGACTTTGGGATCACCAGCGCAGGCCGCGTTGAGGGGCGCAGTGGCGTGTGGGTGCCCGGTTCCCCGGACACGAAGATCGCCGCGATCGGTGTGCGCATTGCCCGCGATGTGACCATGCACGGGGTGGCCCTCAACTGCAACAACACGTTGAAACACTATGAGGGTGTGAACGCCTGCGGGATCACTGATGCCGGGATCACCACGTTCAGTAAGCAGCTCGGGCGCGACGTCACTGTCGCAGACGTCGCCGAGGTGTTTGTTCCCCACCTCATCGATGCTCTCGACGGTAGACTCCAGGTGGCCAACCACACGTTTGCCTCCGCCGCCGACCCCACAAAGGTCGGCACAATCCGGAAAGGACTACACCATGGCTAAGACAACGGAGGGGACGAAGATGCGCCGCATTGAGGCGCGCAACGCGGAACACCCGATTGAGAACAAACCACGGTGGATTCGCACGACTCTCCAGCAGGGCAAGGAATTCACAGCCATGAAGGAGCGGATGTCCTCCACGTCGCTGCATTCGGTGTGCCAGGAGGCCGGTTGCCCGAACCTCCACGAGTGCTGGAATTCGCGGGAGGCCACCTTCCTCATCGGTGGCGATGTGTGCTCGCGGCGCTGTGATTTCTGTCAGATCGGTTCCGGCAAACCCAGCCCCCTCGACCGGATGGAGCCGACGAAGGTAGCCCAGTCCATCCGTGAGATGGGGCTCAACTATGCAACGATCACCGGTGTCACCCGCGATGACCTCGACGATGAGGGCGCGTGGCTGTACGCCGAAGTGGTGCGCAAGGTCCATGAGCTCAACCCGCACACCGGTGTGGAGAATCTCACCCCGGATTTCTCCGACAAACCCGACCTGTTGCAGATCGTTTTTGAGGCCCGCCCGGAGGTGTTCGCCCACAATGTGGAGACGGTGCCGCGCATCTTCAAGAAGATCCGTCCCGCCTTCCGCTATGAGCGCTCCCTCGATGTGATCCGCGCCGCCCATGACTATGGCCTCATCACCAAGTCCAATCTCATCCTCGGCATGGGCGAGACCCCGGAGGAGGTGCACAAGGCAATGGTGGATTTGCACGACGCGGGCTGCGATATTCTCACCATTACCCAGTACCTGCGCCCGGGAATCACCTATCACCCGGTGGATCGGTGGGTGAAGCCGGAGGAGTTCGTCGCCCATGCCGATGACGCGAAGGAGATCGGTTTTTCCGGGGTGATGTCCGGCCCGCTGGTGCGCTCGTCGTATCGGGCTGGCCGCCTCTATGTGCAGGCGATGGCCGCTCGCGGTGAGGCCCTGCCGGAGAATCTCGCCCACTTGGCGCAGACGGCCGTCGGCCCCACCGCCCAGGAGGCGTCGACCCTCCTGGACAAGTACGGCCCGTCCCAAGACACCCCGGTCACCGGTGCCGCAGCAAGCACTGACTCCACCGTCCCGGTTGGCGCGTGAGGCGGTCTATTAGGGCACAGGCTGACCCACCCACTACGATGAGTGCTATGGCAGAGACGAAAAAAGAGCTCAAGGCGAAGATGAAGGCCAACGATAAGGAGGCCAAGGCCGCCAAGCGGGCGCAGCGCAAGGAGACGCGCACCCAGATTTGGACTGCATTTAAGATGCAGCGCAAAGAGGATAAGGCGCTGATCCCGATCATGGTGGCCGCTGTCGTGGTCACCGCCCTCGTCTTCTTCCTCATCGGCCTCACCTTCCACCAGCAGTGGTTCATGCTCGTCATCGGCATCATGTTCGGTGCCCTGTTGGCGGTGTGGCTGTTCACCAAGCGCCTGGAGAAGACCTTCTACACGCGTGCGGCCGACCAGGCCGGTGCGGGTGCCTGGTTTGTGGAGAACCTCAAGGACGGCCCGGGCATGCTGTGGCGGAAGAAGATCGCTGTCGCCGCCACCACCCAGATGGATGCGGTTCACCGCATCGTCGGTACGCCCGGCATTATCCTCGTCGGTGAGGGGGCTCCGCACCGTCTTAAGCCGCTCATGGAGCAGCAGAAGAAGAAGCTCAACCGGATTTCCGGTCGCGCCCCTATCTATGAGTTTTATGTCGGCGATGGGGAGGGTCAGACCCCGGTGAAGAATCTCCAGAAGGAGATTATGAAGCTGCCGCGCAACTACAAGAAGAACGATGTCCCGTCGCTAGCTGCTCGCATTGAGTCCATGGATGCGCAGTCCACTGCAACGGTCTCGGGTATCCCGAAGGGCCCGCTTCCGAAGAACGCGAAGATGAGCGGCATGAACCGGCGGATGCGCCGCCACTCGGGCCAGTAACCTCGAACCTCAGGAGACAATCACAGCGGTCCCGGTGACGCGGTCGTGCAGGCCGCGCCCATCGGCGTCGACAATGACAGCGGGCAGGACGAAGATGGTCAACAGGGGCCGCACAATCGCCCGCCACACCCCCACGGGGGTGCCCGGTTGATCGACCCGGGCCACACCCATGGAGCACGCCGCCTGCCCGGGGGTGCGGGCGAAGAGGCTGACGGACACGACGGAGATGATCAGCCACACAATGAGGGTGGCCCCCGCGATTCCGCCGAAGAGGGTAGTCACCCGGGTCAGCCCCAATCCGATGAGTTCGGCGATGATCCAGTCCACAAAGAGCCCCCCGATGCGCCGGTTAATGGAGGCCAGGGAGCCTGATCCGGAGGGGGTGAGTCCGAGGTTCTCCCCCGGCCACCGGTTGGGATGGTTGGGGTCTTCCCCTTCTGCCGGAAGAGTTGGCCCGTTGAGCCAGGTGGATTTTTCTGACGGTGTGCGCGCCTCATTCTCGTATGCCATGGCCACCTATTGTAGTGAGATCACCCCCGCACTCCCCAATTAACCTAACGCTTGTACTACTAAAGCGATTCTCTGTGTTAATCTTGGCAGCGAAGTTGTCCCACACCTCTGGAGGAAATATGGCTTTCAACAACATTGACGACTATAAGAAGTTCGTCGCCGACGAGGGAGTCGAGTTCCTCGACATCCAGTTCACCGATGTCCCTGGTATTGAGCAGCACTTCACCATTCCCGCCGATGAGTTCGACGAGAAGGTCTTTGAAGAGGGTCTCGCCTTTGACGGCTCTTCTGTCCGTGGTTTCACCACCATCGACGAGTCCGACATGAAGCTTCTCCCGGACCTGTCCACCGCGTACGTCGATCCGTTCCGCGCCGCGAAGACGATCAACATGAAGTTCTTCGTCCACGACCCCTTCACCAATGAGCCGTTCTCCCGCGATCCGCGCAACGTGGCCCGCAAGGCTGAGGAGTATCTCGTCTCCACCGGCATCGCCGATACGTGCTTCTTCGGCGCTGAGGCTGAGTTTTATCTCTTCGATTCCGCCCGCTTCTCCACCGGCATGAACACCTCTTTCTATGAGGTGGATTCCGATGAGGGTTGGTGGAACCGTGGCGAGGAGGTCAACCTGGATGGCACCCTCAACAAGGGCAACAAGACCCCAGTGAAGGGTGGTTACTTCCCGGTCGCCCCGATGGACACGATGATGGATCTGCGCGATGAGATGACGAAGAATCTTCTCGCCGCTGGTTTCAAGATTGAGCGTTTCCACCATGAGGTGGGCACGGGTGGCCAGCAGGAGATCAACTACGAGTTCTCCACGATGCTCCACGCCGCTGACCAGCTGCAGACCTTCAAGTACATCATTAAGAACACGGCTGTGGCCAATGACCGTGTCGCCACCTTCATGCCTAAGCCGCTGGCTGGTGATAACGGCTCGGGTATGCACGCGCACCAGTCCCTGTGGAAGGACGGCAAGCCGTTGTTCTACGATGAGACCGGTTACGGTGGATTGTCCGATATCGCCCGCTACTACATTGGCGGTATCCTCCACCACGCTCCGGCGGTGTTGGCGTTCACGAACCCGACTCTCAACTCGTACCACCGCCTGGTGCCGGGCTTTGAGGCTCCGATTAACCTCGTGTACTCGCAGCGTAACCGCTCTGCTGCGGTGCGTGTGCCGGTGACTGGGTCGAACCCGAAGGCAAAGCGTATTGAGTTCCGTGCTCCGGATCCGTCGGGCAACCCGTATCTCGGTTTTGCCGCGATGATGATGGCTGGTCTTGACGGTGTGAAGAACCGCATTGAGCCGCACGCTCCGGTGGATAAGGACCTCTACGAGCTGCCTCCGGAGGAGGCTGAGAACATCCCGCAGGCTCCGACCTCGCTTGTCGACGCTCTCAATGCGCTGGCGGAGGATCACGAGTTCCTCACTGAGGGTGACGTGTTCACCGAGGATCTCTTGGACACCTACGTGAAGTTCAAGTACGACAACGAGATCACCCGGGCTCGCCTGCAGCCGACTCCGCTCGAGTACGAGCTGTACTTCAACTGCTAAGCGCGCCATCACGACAGCACGAACCCCGCTCTGCCTTCACGGTGAGGCGGGGTTTCGTTATCCCTTCCTTCCACCCCCCAGCCGCTAAACTAGGCATCGTGTCTGAACGGTTCGTTTCCACTCTCGCGGGCTACAGATACACCACGTTAGAGGACGCAACCGCGTTTGTTCCCGTCGGCTAGCGCCTGCGTCGGCGAAATCGGGCCCGCCACCCCACCGGGCTTGTTAGTGTTGGACACATGACTGTTCGCACCACCCTGCTCACCCGCCTCCGCCTCCTCACCGCAACTGGAATCGCCTGCGCCAGCATCGCCGTCGCCCCGCTTCCGGCGGCTGCTCAGTCGTCCGATGCTGCTGTCTCCGCCATCTATGACAGTGCCGCTGATGCGCTGTATTGGCCGTCGGCGAACATGAACACCACCCGCGATGTGGAAAACTTTTACGCGTTTATGCAGGCGAACACGCACTGGAACGGGGTGCCGATTTGGAACATGTGGGGCACGGAAGAAGGCACACCCTACACCCCCGATACCCTCCGGGACTATCCCGCGCCCCGGCTGGTCAAGACGGAACCGGACGAGCGCTTCCCCGTCGACCGGCTCTACATCGAATCCCCCGCCATGCGGCGCGTCGTCCAAGTGCAGGTGCTTCATCCCGCCGACCGCACAACCCCCGCCCCGATGCTGTATCTGCTCGACGGGGTGACGGCCCCCATCCAGCACGGCTGGCTGCGCAAGGGAGACGTGCTCGGGGCCCTGAAGAATGAACACGTCACCGCGATCATGCCGGTTGAAGCAGGAGGCTCCAACTACACGGACTGGACCACCACCGATCCCCACCTCGGCTACTACAAGTGGGAAACCTTCCTCACCCAGGAACTGCCTCAGGTGCTCGAAACCCAGGCAAACATCCCCTTCAATGGGGAGCGCTACATCGGCGGACTCTCCATGGGCGGATCGGGGGCAGTGCGATTGGCCGCCCTCCACCCTGACCTGTACGCGGGCACCTTCGGGATCTCCGGATGCTACTCCACCACCTCAACGATGGGACACGAGTTTTTGAACCTCATCACCCGCGTTGTCGGTGGCACCCCCTCCCTCCAATGGACCGACGAGGAGCGAGCCCGCAATGACATTGCCAACCGGCCCGACATCATCGCCGGGATGAAGGACATGAACATCTACCTGTACGCCGGTAACGGCGTGATCAACGCGGCCACCCGCGATACGTACCGGGAAGATGGACTCGAAGGACCGGTCAACCTGTTTGGTGCGATGGTGCTGGAGAAGACTGTCAACTCCTGCACCCGCGATTTTTCAGCGGCACTGGACGCCCAAGGGGTTGCCCACACACTCAACCTCGGCGACGGCATCCACGAGTGGCCGTTATACAAGGCGCAGCTGCCAGTTGCGTGGGCGGCGGTGTCCGAGGGCAAATACACGCGGTAGGGTTCCGTGCTAGGTTGGGGTTTGTCACTGATTCTGCTGCTGAAAACCCCCACATCCACACCCTCTTCGTGGGCCACGGCTCCCCGATGAACGCCATCGAGGACAACACATTCACCCGCACGTGGTCCTCCCTGGGGCAGTCCGTAGAGTCCGCGACTCCCCGCGCGATCGTCTCCGTATCCGCCCACTGGTTCACCCGGGACACCGGGGTCACCTCCATGACGGATCCGCAGACCATCCACGATTTCTACGGGTTCCCGCCCGAGCTCAACGCCGTGGAATACCACGCCCCCGGTGATCCCGAGATCGCCGAGCTGGTCAAGGATGCAACAAAGGCCACCGAGGTCATCAACGACTACAACTGGGGCCTCGACCACGGGACGTGGAGTGTGCTCAAGCACATGTTCCCCGATGCGAACATTCCCGTGGTGCAGCTCTCCATCGACGGCACCCGCCCCCTTGCCGACCACGCAGCATGAGGAACCGGTTGGCGAAGTTGGCCACCGACTACAACGTGCTCATCGTCGGCTCCGGCAATGTGGTCCACAACCTGTCCATGGTGCAGTGGCATGCCGGGAATGTGGGGTTTGATTGGGCCGATGACTTTGACAACACAGCCATTGATGCCATACTCAATGACCCCGATTGCCTGGAAACACTGGCTGAGCACTCCGCGTTTAACCTCGCTATGCCCACCCCTGACCACTTCCTCCCGCTCGCCTACATTGCCGGGGTTTCTGCGGGCTTGGGAAAGACCGACATCACAGTCTTCAATGACGAGCGGACGATGGGGTCCCTGTCGATGACAGGGTTCGCAGTCACCGCCCAGGCCTGTCACCGCCCAGGCCTGTCGCCGCCCAGGCCTGTTCTGTCCGTGGAGTTTTTTGTCCAGAATATCCCCAGACAGGACACGCTAGTTCTAGAGGGGGACCCCCTGTTGGCGACCTGGGAAAACGCAAAGGGGTCCCCCTTTAGAACTATCGGCGCCGCCCCAGTCACCGCTCAGGTAGCATCCCCAGACATGACAAAAGGCTGACGTGGGATTGTTCCTCCGTCAGCCTTGTTGGCGAGGCCGTAATAACTGCGACCCTGCGTGTCGTGAACTCTACTTGCCGATCGTGAGACCCCTGTGGGCCTTCTTCATCCGGCACTTGTCAATCCCGAGGCCAACGAGCCCGAGGCCGAGGGCAACGAGCCAGGAGTCCTTCGCCAGCAGGAGGCCATCGTGGGAGGGACGAATGCCGTCGGACTCCGTGTTGTTCTCGTTGCCGAAGTACATGGTGAGCAGGCCCGCACCAAAGGCGGTGAGGCCAGCACCGGCGATAATGTTCGGTATCGGCAGCGCCAGCAGGGTGGTAGCAAGGGCGACCTCGGAGGAGCCGATGATCTTCGCAAACTTGTCGCTCGGCAGCTTCTCCACCTGCTTGATTCCCGTTGCAGCGAACTGCTGCAGGCCAGCGGAGGTCTCAGGATCGGCCTTGAGCTTGCCCAAACCGGAGTTGAGAATGAACGCGCCGGGGATCATGCGCAGTGCAGCTGAAGTAAACAGGGACATGGGGTTTCCTTCTCTCTTATTGGAGGTTGAACAGTTGGTTACTTCAACCCACAACCCCGCCAACATATTCCCACCGGCGTGACGAGGCGCCGTTCACCCCACCCCACTCATAAACTCGACGGCTGCAGTCGCTACTTTGCCTGTGCCTGTATTTTGCCAGAAAGCTCGGCGACGAGCCACGGCAGCTCCAGCTCAAACTTCGGGCCGTACCAGTGGGACTCATCGCCCTGGGTGGCCTTGATACAGCGCACCGTGTAATCGGCGGCGAGGCGGGCAGCCTCAACAAGCGGGCACCCGTTCATATAGGCACCGACGAGGACGGAGGAGTACACGTCACCGGTGCCGTGCGAGCCCTTCGCCACCCGCTCATGCTCATAGAAGGTGGACTCGCCGTTCTCATAGACGAGGACACCCATGTGCTGGGGATCGTAGCTGACCCCGGTGAGAACGATCGTGGAGGCTCCCTTATCCACCAGCGCCTGAACAAGGGCAGTGATGTAGGCCTCATCATAAGTGTCCCGGTACTCAGTGCCGGTGATGAGGCAGGCCTCGGTGATGTTGGGAATGATGATGTCCCCGGAGAACGCCAGGCGGGCCATCGCCGCCACGAAATTGTCATCAAAACCCGGATACAGCTGGCCGTTATCGGCCATGGCCGGGTCAACGATGAACGGGGCACCCTCGTTGAGCACGGTGCGGGCGATGTCGGTGACGATGTCGATCTGATGCTCACTGCCCAAGTAGCCCGTGTAGATGCAGTCGAATGTGATGTTTTGGTCGCGCCAATGGGCGGCGATGCCGGGCATGTCCTCGGTTAAATCGCGGAACGTCCAGCCGGTGAAGCCCTCGGCGGTGTGAGTAGACAACACTGCCGAGGGCAGAATCGCGGTCTCTTGACCGCAGGCGGAGAGGATCGGCAGAGCCACGGTCAGAGAGCACTGGCCCACGCACGAAATATCCTGGATGGTAAGCACACGGTTATACGACATGTGTGCCGATAATACACCAGGGCGCGGTGAGGTTTATTTCACCTCGACACGGGCCTCTTTGGCCATGTCCACGATCTCCTGATCGGGGAAGAGGAACTTGTAGGTGGCACCGGCGATCGCCGCACCGATGAGCGGGGCCACAATGAACACCCACACTTGACCGAGGTGGGCACCACCGGCGAACCAGGCCACACCAAGAGAGCGGGCCGGGTTGACGGAGGTGTTGGACACCGGAATGGTCACCAGGTGGATGAGGGTGAGCGCGAGGCCGATGGCGATCGGGGCGAAACCAGCCGGGGCACGGCGATCCGTCGAACCGAGGACGAAGGTGGCGAGAATCTCGGCAGCCAGGCGTGAAGCCATAGTAGGTTGCATAGTTATCTCCCTCTGGGGTGAGTGATTGGGACATCACGTGTTCTATGACCCGCCTCAGACCCGGCTACGATGGGACCCATGAATATTGCTGTACATGTGGACGGCGCTGCCGTCGGCGGCGGCCTCGGTCGCGCTCACACAATGGCCATTGCCACTATTGAGAACGGGGAGATCACCAACTGGGAAGAGTTTGAGGTGGGGTGGGATGAGCTCCACGGCACCGGGGCACCAGGCACCCACCACGGGCGCATTGTCCGCTTCATGCGCGAGCACGAGGCGCAGGCGGTGGTCACCGGCCACATGGGTCCGCCGATGGTCAACACCATGACGAAGCTGAAGTGCCGCCCGTTCACGGAGGTGTTCGGGGACGCCCGGGAGATGGCCCTGAAGGCCGCCCGTGTCCTTACCGACGAGGCCTAGGCGCCCCGGACGGCGAGGAGAGCATCGGCCAACTGTGGGATATCGGTGGGCCAGTACTCCTCCGGGCGCGGGTGCGAGGACTCTGCGGTGGGCCGGCAGGCGATGACCGCCTCGCGCCAGCGTTCCGGTATTCCCTCCTGGCCATACACACCGCCGAGGAGGGCACCGGTGATCGCCGCATTGGTGTCCGTATCCCCACCCCGACCGACGGTGCGGACGAGGGATTCCTCAAAACTGTCCGTGTGGGCGAGTTCCCACACGGCGTTGCCAAAGGCCACACGCACCCACCCCATGTGGGTGAGATAATCTGCTGGCGGGGTGACCGTCGATTCGGCAACGAGGGCGGCAACCTCCGCACTGCCCACCCCCTCCGTGGTGGCTACTGTCTCTATTGCCGCGAGCGCCGCCTCCCGGTCGAGGCCATCGTGGATGATGCGGGCGAGGGCGACGACAAACACAGCATTGATGTCCTGGCACAGCTGATTGGTGTGGGTGATGTGTGCGTCCTGGCGGGCGGCATCGGCCAGTGACTCTGCGCTGATCTCTTTCCGCCCGGCTCCGTAGATGGCGAGCGGGGAAATCCGCATGAGCGCCCCGTTTGCCTGGGATTTTTCCATGTAGGTGTGGTCAACCAAGGCCGCATGAATGGTGCGGCCGACGGCGAAGGCGTCCGAGCGAACCCACCGCTCATAGCTGGCGCACACATCGGCCACATCGAAACCGCCGACGTGGACAATAGACCGGGCGAGGGCGAGCGCCATTTCTGTATCGTCGGTGGGTTGGCCGGGCATCAGCCGATGGCGCGTGGATCCGACGAGTTCGCGCACCCCGTGGGGGTACTGGGCGGCGATTTCGGCGGCGGAGGAGAACTCGACACTGGAGCCGAGGCTGTCGCCGATGGCCTGTCCGAGCAGTGTTCCGCGGGCGCGTGTAGCTGAATTCATGCCCCCATTCAAGCACGAATCGCGCACCCGCGCCGCGCCGGTGACTCAGTCCTCGGTGAGCAGGGCGTGCAGGCGGTTGAAGATGGTGGCCCCATCATCGCGCAAGCCGGAGTGCTGGTAGTCGCCGGTCACCCATGTGCGGCAGTGGCGGAAATAGGTCGCCGTCTCCTCGGAGAACTGGCGGGGCACGTAGATGTCGTCGGTGTAGATGGCTGCGGCTACCCGGGTTTCAGCGTGTGCCAACCCGTCGAGGTTGTACAGCGGCTTCCAATCCTCCTTCGCCGCCAGGTGCTGTGCCGCAGTGGTGAACGGCACGAGGGCGGGGTCTTCGGTGAACAACCACGGGTAGATGTGCTCGCCGGTGAGGTAGAACGGATCAGCTAGGGACGTCGGGTCGGCATCCTCAGCAAAACCGGCGACCTCAGCACGCATCCGGTGGGCAGACCAATTTGTCGCCGCTGTCGTGGGAACACCGGCAGGCAGGCCAGCGTAGATGGACTCGTGGACCACCGCGTAGAGCGGATGGGCGGCGAAGCTGACGAGTTGGCCCACCTCAGCAAGAAATGCCCCGGTGAGCCGCTTTTCCCCACGGACGGTGTGGAACGGCTCCTCCAGCAGGTAGCCGAGGGATTTTAACCCGATGGCCCGGCCCAGTTCAATGCCGATGGTACGGAAACGGCGGGCGGTGAGCTGTTCCCCGGTGGGCAGGTACTCCTCAGTGGTGGCCAGATGGTGGGCGATCTCCCGGATACGGGAATCGGCGAAGGGAACTGTGGCTGTGAACTGGGCGTGACGGCGGGCAAGGGCGGCATAGGTGGCCCGGTAGATGTCGTCGGCACCGACGCTGAGGGCGGGGAGTCCCCCGGTGATGTAGGCGCGATCGATCCGCTGGGGATGGAGCCCCATGTAGCAGGTGGCGATGAACCCACCAAAGGACTGCCCGAGCAGATTCCAGCTGGTCACACCCATTTCATCGCGCAGCGCTTCACAGTCGGCCACGATATCGGGTGCCCGGAGAGAAGTGTAGACCTCCGGCTCGGCCACATTGGTTGTGTCGAGGGGGCTGGAGTGGCCGGTGCCGCGCTGATCGAGGAGGACAACCCGGTAGTGCTCGAGGGCGGCTCCGATCCACCCCTCGATCCGCAGCGGGCGCGGGGCGGCCATCCCCGGCCCTCCCTGCAGATAGACGAGGACGGGGAGACTGTCCCCACCGTCGGGGATCAGTTCGCGGGCGGCGATGGTCCACCCATCGCGGGAGAGTCGGTGCATCCGGGTAATCACACGTTTACTGTAGCCTCCTGCCCGTCCACATCGTGGACTCGGCGACAACTGTGTACACTGTGACACCGTGAAGTTCTCTCATTGCACGCCCATTGCCCTGGCGACCGCCGCCTGCATCACCACCACGCTGACAGTCGCCCCGGCCACCGCGAATGTTGTCCTGCCCCCGCTCCCCGGCCCCCCGGCCGCTGAGGCCCCGGCACCTGCCGAGCCAGAGAAGCGCTTCACCGCCCTCGACGCGCAGGTGCGTGACCTCACCCGGGTCATCGCCCTCGTCACCACCATCGGCGGGATCGCCGCCGCCCTCTTCGCCTTCATCTCCCAGTGGAAGGACCGTCCCGAGTGGACCTCCTCCTACATGGGTGCGCTTCTTGACGACCCCGCCAATCACTTCTACAACCAGGCCTATAACACTCTCACCCTCATCAACGCGCGCCGCGTCGAGGCGGGACTTGCGCCCCTGGATTGGAATGCGGACATGGCCACGGCGGCCGCGGCGTGGAACGAAACACTCATCCAGGAGGGTGCCTTCGGGGTCCCGGCGGACCTGCCCGACTCCTTCAATCAGATCTCCGTGGACATCTCTTCCGTGTGGGCGCAGACTGCCATCGATGAGATGGACACGACCCGCGCCTCGCGCACCGTGTTCCTCGATCCTGCTGCCCAATCTGCGGGGGTGGCGTTTACCACGTATAAGACAAAAAAGGGGCGCGAGGGTGTCTTCGCCACCCTCATCACCACGACTGCCCCGGTGGCAGAAGCCGACCGCATCGACCGGGTCTACCCGGACTCCGCTGCCGGTCAGGCGGCCCTGCAGCAGGCCGCTGATGCCACCGAGCAGATGAACGGCTCCTCCGGAGTTTAGTCGGCCTCGTCGGTGGACAGGGCGGCGATGAACGCCTCCTGCGGCACGGACACCGAGCCGATGTTCTTCATCCGCTTCTTACCGGCCTTCTGCTTCTCCAACAGTTTGCGCTTCCGGGACACGTCACCGCCGTAGCATTTTGCGAGCACGTCCTTGCGCACTGCCCGGATGTTCTCCCGGGAGATGACCTTCGAGCCGATCGCCGCCTGCACGGCCACCTCAAATTGCTGGCGCGGAATGAGCGTCCGCAGCTTCTTCGTCATCTTTGCGCCGTAGTGTTGGGCATCATCGCGGTGGACAATCGCACTGAACGCATCCACCGGATCCCCCTGCAGGAGGATATCCACCTTCACCAGGTCAGCCTGTTGTTCACCGGCCTCCTCATAGTTGAGGGAGGCATACCCCTTCGTGCGGGATTTCAATCCGTCGAAGAAGTCAAAGATGATCTCCCCCAACGGCATGGTGTAGTGCAACTCCACCCGATCCTCGGAGAGGTAGCTCATGTTTTTCAGGATGCCGCGCTTTTGTTGGCACAGCTCCATCGTCGTCCCCACATAGTCACTGGGCACGATGATCGTCGTATCCACAACGGGCTCCCACACCTCCCGCAGCTTCCCCGCCGGCCAATCCGACGGGTTGTGCACTTCCAGTTCGGAGCCATCTTCACCGATGACCCGATAGTGCACCGACGGGGCGGTGGAGATGAGATCCAAGTCAAACTCCCGCTGCAGGCGGTCGCGGGTGATCTCCATGTGGAGCAGACCCAAGAACCCACACCGGAAGCCAAACCCCAGCGCCACGGAGGTCTCCGGAACAAAGCTCAGGGCGGCGTCGTTCAGCTGCAGCTTCTGCAGGGCATCGCGCAGATCCGGATAGTCGGCCTGGGAGATTGGGTAGAGCCCCGAGTAGACCATCGGTTTCGGCTCCTGGTAGCCCTTGAGCGGTTCGCTCGCCCCACCGCGCAGGCTGGTGACAGTGTCGCCCACCTTGGATTGACGGACATCCTTCACACCGGTGATGAGGTAGCCCACCTCGCCTGCCCCGAGTCCCTCGCGCGGGGTCGGGGTGGGGGAAATGGTGCCGATCTCGAGGAGCTCGTGGGTGGCTCCGGTGGACATCATCGTGATCTGCTGCCGCTTCGAGAGGGTTCCGTCGAACATGCGGATATAGGTGATCACGCCGCGGTACGTGTCGTAGACGGAGTCGAAGATGAGGGCGCGCGGAGCGGCCTCGGGGTCCGCGGGCACCGTCGGCGGTGGCACCAATTCGACGATGCGATCGAGGAGGGCCTCCACCCCCTCCCCCGTCTTCGCGGAGACGCGCAATACATCCTCGGGTTCCCCACCGATGATGTGGGCGATTTCCAGGGCGTATTTTTCCGGGTCTGCGGCAGGCAGGTCGATCTTGTTGAGGACGGGGATGATCTCCAGGTCATTCTCCATCGCCATGTACAGGTTGGCGAGTGTCTGCGCCTCGATGCCCTGGGCGGCATCGACAAGCAAAATGGCCCCCTCGCACGCTTCGAGGGCACGCGAGACCTCGTAAGAGAAGTCCACGTGGCCGGGGGTGTCAATGAGGTGCATGACAATCTGCTCTCCCGCATGGGTGCCCGTACGCGGTACCCATGGCAGCCGCACGTTCTGCGCCTTGATGGTGATGCCGCGCTCGCGCTCAATGTCCATGTTGTCGAGGTACTGGTCGCGCATGTCGCGCGAGTCGACGATGCCGGAGAGCTGGAGGATCCGGTCAGCAAGGGTGGATTTACCGTGGTCAATGTGGGCGATGATGCAGAAGTTGCGGATCTTCGCCGGATCGTAGCGGGTGTCATCGGCAAACGATGCGGCCACAGAAATCTCCTTCGCGGTGGTGGACGGGTTCACAGGGAACGATTCACGCGAAATTGTAGCCGGTCTGCCGTCCAAAGCACCACAGTGGGCTCCCGGTTGACCTAGAGTTGACACTGTGCGTGTGCCCAAGCGACTCCTCGAAGCCCTCCCGTTCCCGCTCACCCCACCCGGTGAGGCGAGTTTGAACGCCACCATCAACCGGCTGAGCCGCCGCCTCGGGTTGGGCAACGCCCTCGAGGTGGAAGCACTCACCCCCGGTGTTGCCGCCCGGAAGCGCCCCCGCGCCGACGAGGCCCGCGTCCTACCCACCGAATCGGTGGCGCGGGCGGTTTTCTACTCCCCGGATATGGATGGGGCCGCAGAACCGGGGGAGGTCGTGTGGGTGAGCGTCACCGGCCACGAGAATTCGGAGGTTATTCCGCTCGTCGTGGTCGGCCATGAGGGGTCGTCCATCCTCGGGTTGGCCGTACACCTGTCGGTAACACCCCCCGATGAGGATGAGGAGGACCTGTGGCAGTCCATCGGTGCGGGGGTGTGGGATCCCTCCGGTGTGCCCGGCTGGGTGCGGTTGGATAAGGTGGTGCTCACCCGCGAATCGACGATCACCCGCAAGGGCGCCCGGGTGCCGCGCACCCGCTTCGACCAAATCGCCCACCGCCTCCGGGTGGACTACAACTGGAACTGACGGCTTTTTTGTTTTTGCACCCGTCCCCGTGCTAGGGTTGTCCGGTGCTCGATGACCGCAGCCAGGACCTTGGGGTTGCGCAGAGCATTCGTCAACCAAGACCGTGAAAGAGGTTTCCACCATGGCAAATATCAAGTCGCAGAAGAAGCGCATCAAGACCAACGAGAAGCGTCGTCAGCGCAACCAGTCGATCCGCTCCGCCGCCCGCACCGAGATCCGCAAGTTCCGCGAGATCCTCGCCGAGGGTGAGAAGGATGCCGCTGAGGCGCAGCTGCGCGCCGCCTCCCGCACCCTGGATAAGGCCGTGACCAAGGGCGTGTTCCACCGCAACAACGCCGCCAACAAGAAGTCGAAGATGGCCGTCGCCTTCAACAAGGCCTTCTCCGAGTAAAAACCCGCGCTGGTCCTAGCCGGACAGGCGGGCCAACTCGGCAACGGCGGACTCGATCGCGTAGTCCACGTTGCCACCCCCGCCCTTCAGCGCATCTTCAAGGTCCGCAATTATAATGCAGGCCCGCGATACCGATGGTCCGTCCCAGCGACGGGCCATTTTTGCAATTCTGTCCACCTTCCACGGCGGGGTCCCCGGCAGACTCACCTGCGTGAGCGTTCCCCGGTGGGCGTACAGGCAGGCGATTCCAGCCACGTTGGCGGCCAGTGCACTGGCCAACCGGACGGGGGGTTCGCCGAGCTGGAGGGCCCGCCGGGTGGAGGCCACCGCGCGCGAGAGCTGTCCCGTGCAGGCGAGATCGGCGATGTCGAATCCGGAGACCTCCGCCACCCCCTCGTAGAGGGCGCGCACAGACTCGACGGTCACCGCCCCCTCATTGTCCGCGACGAGTTGCGCGATCGCACTGGCCAATTCCCGTAGGTCACTGCCCACTCCTTCGAGAACAGCCTGGGCCACATCGGGGGTGACTCGTACCCCATGCCGGGAAAACTCCTGGTTCACCCACCGCAGCCGCTCACTCGGTTTCACCACCGCCACCTCGTGCACGTCGCACAGTTTCTTCAGGGCGGGCACCATCCGCTTCATCCGGCCCCCACCGGTGTGCCGGATAATCACGGTCACCTCCTCGGTGACGGTCTGTGCAATCTCCTCGAAGGCCTCCATCACCTCCTTCTTCGCATCCTCCCCGTGGGCGAAGACGACCCCACGGGCGGTGGCGAAGAGGGAGGGGGCGACGGCTGCGAGCACGTCGGCGCCGGTGAGGGTGGCTGTTTCGAGCGTGTCGACGCTGGAAAGCTCCCCGGTGCGATCGAGGATGTCCTGACAGCGGCGTTCGGCGAGGAACGAGTCCTCACTGATGATGAGATGAACCGACACCCGTCCCATTCTACTACCAACCCCAGCGCAGTACCGCCCACACAACCCACCCCACCACAACGGCCACCCATCCCCACCCGAGCACCCCAGCCGGCACGGTGACCTGAGCAAGGGGAAACTGGGCGACGGCGTGGGCGACCGTGTCAATCCACCACGCAAACGGCTCGGCACCCAGGAGCGCCACCCGTTCGACGTGTCCGGGGAGGAAGCTCAACGGGACAGCGAGCAGTCCAACGACGGTGACTGGGGCGACCGCCGGGGCGGCACAGAGGTTCGCGAGCACGGAGACGGTGGAGACCTGGCCGGTCATCATCGCCACAATCGGCATCGTCGTGATGTCGGCGGCAATCGCCACCGCCAGCGCCCGGACGAGGATCGCGGGCAGTCGGGTGCGCGCCAGGGGAACAAAGAAGACCGGGGAGACGATGACGATCCCTGCAGTGGCTACGACGGAGAGGGCGAAGCCGTAACTGACGGCGAGGTCACTGTCCCACAGGACGAGGAGAATAACGGCGAGGCTCACCGCATGGATCGGTTCGGCCCGGCGCGCGGAGAGCACGGCGATGAAACCGACCATCCCGGTGACGGCGGCGCGGAGGACGGACGGTTCGAGTCCGACGATCCCGACGTAGCCGATGAGGGCAGCGATCGCCACCGCAATGCGCAGCCGGGGGGTAGCCCACCACACGAGGAGGGCACAGGCGGTGGTGACGATGGCGACGTTGGAGCCGGAGACGGCGGAGAGGTGGCTGAGCCCCACACTGGTGTAGAGGTCGGTGTTGTCGGGGGTTTGGAGGCTCGTGTCGCCGATGACCATACCGGGGATGAGGCCGCGGGCGCCGGGGTGGTGTACCCATTCCACGGCGGTGAGATAGCGGGTGTGGATGGCCCCGGCGATGCGCGCCCACCCGGTGGGCTCGGCGAGGAGATGCCACTGGCGGATCGTGCCGATGACTCCGGTGACGCTCGGGCGGTCGGAGGCCTTCATCGCGGCGGTGACGGCGATGGTGGATCCGGTGGTCGGTGGGGTGCCGGTGAACAGGAAGGGGATCGAGTCCCCGGTGATGAGCCAGAGTCCGTCGCGGTTGCCCACGGCGGTGACAGCGTCGACGTGGACCTTCAGGTGTGCGGGGGTGGGCCAGTGGGTGTTGTCAGCACGCCAGATGCGCACCCAGCTGACGATGAGTGCGCCGAGTCCGGCCCCGCCGGCGACGGCGATTTCTGGCCACCACCGGCGGGCTAGAAGTGCGGCGATAAGGGTGGCGGCTAGGAGGCCGGTGCCGGCCCACCATCCGGTGCGGGTGAGGACGACGACGAGGCTCACCGCCCACACCACCACGGCGGTGGGGACAAGGGAGAGTTCACGCATGAGTACTAGAGGGTGACGGAGTCTTTGATCTGGTCAAACTTGGCTGGTCCGATACCTTTCACCTCGAGCAGTTGGTCGATGGCACTGAACCCGCCGATGGAGTCGCGGTAGGCGATGATGGCGGCAGCGGTTTTCGCCCCGACACCACTGAGCGTTTCCAGGTCAGCGGCGGTGGCCTGGTTGAGGGAGATCGCTCCCCCACCCCCGGCACCGGCATCAGCATCGGCAGGGACGGGTTCACCGGGGGCGGGGACAACGAGTTGGACCCCATCCGTGAGTTTTTGGGCGAGGTTGATGGCCGCAAGGTTGGCGTCCGGGTGCACGCCGGCGGCGGCGAGCGCGTCGGCTGCCCGGGCTCCTGCAGGCAGGGTCACGAGCCCCGGGGTAGCCACCTCCCCGACGACGGCGACGACGATCTCGGTCGGGGTGGGGGTGACAGTCGGGGCGACGGAGAGGGTAAGGGAGGCCGGTTCGGTCAGTGGAGTTGGCTGGTCGGGGCGGCTGACGATGAGCCAGAGGAGGAGGACGAGGGCGCAGAGGATCCCGGCGGTGATCGCACCCCGGCGCGGGATGGTGAGGTGGGGTTCTCGGAATCGAACGCGCAGGATCTCCTCGTCGCCGGTGGGGCGGGTCAGTTCAGCGATGCGGTCAGTAGGGTGAGAGTGAAGTGTCATAGTTCACAGGCTAGGGTTGGCGCAAGTGGTTGTGGGGCGAGTTTGGAAAAAAGGCCAAAATCTGTGGATAAAATCTAGTTATCCACAGGCAAATTCGTGCACCCACTCTGCACAATGCTGACTGCGATGGCTCCCGGCCCGGTATGGACGGCGAGAGCCTCCGAAATATCGACGATGAACACGGTCGAGCCGACCGGGACTGCTGCACGCACCTGGCGGGCCAACCCGGCCGCCATTTCGCGGGCCTCATACTGCTGAATCGCCACGGTCACCGGCTCCTCGGCCGTCTCGGCAGCGATCAACTCCGTCAACCTCACCATTGCCTTGGCCCCCGTGCGGGCTTTGCCGGCGAGCTCGAAGGACCCGTCGCGAAGCCGGAAAATCGGTCGCGCCGTCAGCGCCGCCGACAGTTTCGTTGTCGTGGACAGCCGTCCGGACTTCCGCAGAGCATCGAGTTTATGCACGTAGATAAACGTCTGGGTGTGTTCGAGGACGGCAGCAGCCGCCTCCGCACACGCCTGCAGGTCCTCCCCCGCCCGCGCCTTCGTCGCCGCCATCAGAGCGGCCATCCCCAACCCCATGCCCGCAGCATCGGTATCCACCACGCGCACGGCCGACTTCTCAAACACACCGGCTGCGGTCACCGCGTTCGCCCACGTGTGGGAGAGCTCTTTGCCAATGTGAATGGCCACCACTCCCCGATCCCCGCCCCGCTCGAGGGCGCGCGCATACACGGCGGTGAGCTCCAGTGCGGACAGGCCCGCTGTCGTCGCCTCGGAGGCCTTCCCCAAGGTGTGGAGATCAACGACGATAATCCCCATGTTCTCGGCGATCCAGGCGGGCAGGTTCGCACTCGAGTCCGTTACGATCTGAACCTGGTCACTCATCGGTTCCACCTCTCCACGCGCCATCCAGTGGCCGTGTGCGCCACCTCTGCCCATCCCACATTATCCAGTTTCCGCAGCAGCTGCTCCTGAATGCCGAGCAGATCGGCGGCTAGTACCCGCAGGGCACCGCCGTGGGAGACAATAACCGCGCAGTCTGTCGTTGGTACTAGCTCGTCGACAACCTCGCGCATCCGGGCAGCCACCTCGGCGGTGGCCTCCCCCTCCGGTGGGGCGAAGGTGGGGTCAGTGAGGGCACGCTGCCACTGAGCTGGGTCGAGTTCGTCCACGCGACGCCCCTCCCACTGGCCCATTCGGCGCTCCCGCAGCCGCGCGTCACACCGCAGCTCAATCCCGAGGAGCTGGGCCAACACTGCTGCAGTGGCACTGGCGCGCTGCAGATCGGAGCTGATAATCACGTCCGGGTCCACAGCGGCGGCAATCGCGTTCGCGGCTGCCGGAACCGCAGCGGCCCCCGCAGCACTGAGCGGAGTATCCAGCCACCCTTGGATCCGTCGGTCACCGTTGAAATCGGTGTGCCCGTGACGCCACAGCACCAGTCGCATACGCTAAATCTCACCCTCACTGGGATCGGTACCCACGAGCGGAATCTCCTCAATCGAGTCGACGGAGCGAATATCCACCTCATCGGCCCATGTGGCCTCCCGCTCATAGGGATCCACCCCGTCGATCGCAACGATCGGGCAGTCCATGTAGAGCCGGTCGAGTCCGTAGAATTCCCGCTCCGCGGTGCGCATGACGTGGACGACGACGGTCTCATAGTCAAGCAGGGACCAGCGCGATTCCCGCACCCCTTCCCGCTTCGCGTGTGGCACCGACTGTTCCTTCATCTGGAACTCAATTTCCTCGACGATGGCATCGACCTGGCGCTCCGTGTCGGCGGAGGCGATGACAAAGATGTCGCAGATGGAGAGCGGTTCACGCACGTCGAGGACGGCGATGTTCGTAGCCAGTTTCTCCTGGGCGGCGCGGGCGGCAATTGTGGCGATGGCGAGGGATTCGGCCGGTAGCTGTGCTGTAGTCATCTGTATTGTTTCTCTCCTCGTAGAGTGGGTGGGAGCTCACTGCTCTGGTTCGTAGGTTGGCGATAGGTTCTCGTAGGGGCCCTGCGGCAGGTAGAGGCCCCGCTTCTCAATGTATTGGACAACCCCGTCGGGGACGAGATACCAGACGGGACGCCCCGCACTCGCCCGGGCGCGGCAATCCGTCGAGGAGATCGCCATGGCCGGGATATCCACGATAGTGATATCACCGGGGGGCAGTTTGTCCTTGTCAATGACATAGCCGGGCCGGGTCACCCCGATGAAGTGGGCGAGCGAGAACAGGCGGTCATAATCGCGCCAGGAGAAGATCGCCTCAATCGCATCTGCCCCGGTGATGAAGTACAGCTCGGCGGTGGGGAACTGCTCGCGCAAATCCCGCAGCGTATCAATGGTGTAGGTGGGGCCCGGCCGGTCAATATCCACCCGGGACACGGTGAAGCGGGGGTTGGATGCGGTGGCGATCACCGTCATGAGGTAGCGGTCTTCCGCGCTACTGACCCGCCGCCCGGCCTTCTGCCACGGCTGGCCGGTCGGAACATAGAGGACGAGGTCTAAGTCGAAGAGGTAGGCAACCTCCGAACCGGCAACGAGGTGGCCGTTGTGGATCGGATCGAAGGTGCCACCCATGATGCCGATCCGGGGAGTGGTCCGCGAGGAGCGCACATGCACCAGTTCGGTGGCGTCCAGCGGCGGGGTCACCCTACTCATCGGCGGGCGTCTACCCAGCTGGAGAAGCGCTGCGCGACGGCGGCCCGGTCCTGCCACTGTGACGAGTTCCAGCGGAAATACGAGCCGTGGGCGAGGTAGTCCACCGGGAGACGGTCAATGTACTTGCCGGGGTTCATGTCACAGAATGGGTCATCGGCGACACAGTATTCAATGCGGTCCACCCCGGAGAGTTTGCCCGAGCCGAGCGGGGTCCACGCGAGGATACCGTCACCGGTGAGGCCGGTGCCGATGCGGTGCGGATCCCCTTTCGAGGTGTACGGGCTGCCGAGGTTGATCGTGCCGGCGAGCCGACCCTGGCGGGCGAGTTCGCGCTCCACACCGTGGGTCACCACCGCACCCTGGGAGTATCCGGCGAGGACATACTGCGGGTGGCAGCCCGACCACGCCTCATACTCGTCGATAGCGGCGAGGATGCCGTGCGTGCCGTTGATGAAGGAGTCCCGGAACAGGGCCGCCTGCGGAAGGATCAACTCGCGGGCGATGTTGATACCCTCCTCGATGTTCGTCGGCGGTTTAATGTCGCGGTCCGGGGCCATGGCCGGATACTTGTACTCATCGAGCCCGAGGACGAAGACGGAGTTCATCACTGAACCCCCGTACGTCTGGTTGTACCACGATTCGATGTAGTGGAACATTCCCGCCAGGGTGGGCCCCTCGCGACCGTTTGAGACCCACGGGGACGGACCGTAGACCTGCGGGGCCCAGTTTGCCCCGTAGTTTTCTCCCGATCCACGGGCAGCGACGACGGTGAGCGCTGGACACACCTGTGCGCTCGCCTCGGGGGCGGCGAGGATCCCCGGGATCACCGCAGCCGCAGCCGTCGTAAGAACAGTTGCTGCAATTCCGAACCACTTTTTCAGCATGGGCCTATCCTACCCGTCTCAGGCCCGGGTGTGCCCATCACCCTCGAGGACCCACGTAAATGTGGTGAGCTCGGGCAGGGCCATCGGACCCCGGGCGTGGAGTTTCTGGGTGGAAATACCAATCTCGGCCCCCATCCCATACTGTTCCCCATCGGTGAAGGCGGTCGACGCGTTGACGGAAACCGCCGCTGCGTCAACACCGGCGACGAACGCCGCCGCTGTCGCGGTGTTCTGGGTGGCGATCGCCTCGGTGTGCCCACTCGAGTATGTGGCGATGTGATCGAGAGCCTCGTGCACTCCCCCGACACGCTTCGCGGCAATATCGAGGGTGAGGTACTCCTCCGCCCAATCCTTCTCGGCGGCGGCAATCACCTCGATACCGGCCTGGGCCGCAACCCCGGCCAGCTCGTCCGGGTCCCCGTGGACGCGGACGTTCGCTGCGGCGAGTGCAGAAAGGATGCGCACCTGGTCCGCCTCGTCGAGGTGGGCATCGAGGAGCACCGTCTCCGTGGCGTTGCAGACGGTGGGGCGACGCGTCTTGCCGTTGATGAGCATCGCAATGGCCTGGTCCACATCGGCGTCCGCATCGATATAGAGGTGGCAGTTGCCGACACCGGTTTCAATCGTCGGCACCGTGGCGTTTTCTACGACGGCGTTGATCAGTCCCGCCCCACCGCGAGGGATTACCACGTCGACGAGTCCGCGGGCGGTGATGAGCGCCTGCACGGAATCGTGCGACTGGCTCGGGAGGAGCTGGACGGCATCGGCAGGCAACCCCTGGTTTTCTAAGACTTCTCTCAGAATGCTCACGAGCGTGGCGTTTGACTGCGCAGCCGTCTTGGACCCGCGCAACAGCACCACGTTCCCGGCCTTGATGGCCAGGCCAAAGGCATCAACAGTGACGTTCGGGCGGGCCTCATAGACCATCCCCATCACCCCGAGGGGGACGCGGATCTTCTTCATCCGGATGCCGTTGTACATGACGCGACCCTCGACCACTTCCCCGACCGGATCGGGCAGCCCTGCGACGAGCTCAAGGCCGTGCGCGATCCCTTCCACCCGGTCAGCGTCGAGCCGGAGGCGATCGGTATCGCCGGTGGCAGCGGCCACATCGGCGGCATTGGCGGAAAGGATTGTCTGAACCTGCGCACGCAGCGCGGCGGCGGCGGCGAGCAGGAGCTCATCTTTGCGGGTACGCGGCAGTGTGCGCATGATGCGGGCCGCCTGCTTGGCGCGTGCAGCCTGGTCACGGACGGTGCGAACAATCTCAGTGGGGGTATCTGTCATGTCAGCGATTGTAGCGGTGAACTGGGAAAAATGGGCAGCGGGGGAATCTTTTCCCGTCACCCCACCCCACTTTCTTAAGGGTTTTTGTTGGTTTTTCGGAAAAACCTGGTAAAAATAAATACAAATCTCAGGTTTATCTTAGTTTCCTGAGTAAGGACCAGCACAGTACACACCTAAGGAGCAGCTCGTGAGCTCTCTCGCAACCAAGATGACCGCAGTGATCTGCGCTGCCGCCATCGGCATCTCCGGGATGACCGCCACCGCGTCAGCACAGGCCACCGAAGGGGAACTGCCCACCCACACCGTGGGCATCTCCGCCGCCAGTGACTTCACCGCCGACGCTCCCTCCCCCTTCCTCGACTTCGACGCCGCGACCGGGATCATGCGTGTCGACGCCACCTGGGCCGCCGCAAACAACGTCGATGCCCGCACGGTCATCGCCGTCGGACGCACCGAAGACTACCGGCAGGGCCTCATCCGCTGGGTCACCGACACCCCCGTCACCGAGGGCACAACGACGATCCTGCGCACCCGCGAAGCCCGCCTCAATGAGGTTTTCGCCGGCCTGCCCGAGGCCACCCGGGAAGCCCTCGACGGGCACACCATCACCGGTGAAGCCCAGGGTGTGGAAGGTGTTGTCACCGACCCCGACGCCGCCGCCTCCCTCGAATCCACACTCATCGCCGGCGACGGTGCGAAGGTAGAAACCACCACAGAACAGCTCGGCTCCGTCGGCATCACCGGCACCACCACCACGGTCACCCCCGACACGAACCCGGCCGGCGTGGAAATCTACAAGCCCTTTGGCAAGGACTTCAGCTTCGACTTCTCCAAGTCCATCACCGCCGCCTCCTGCCAGGATGGCACCTTCGTCTACTCCGGGGCAGAAACCGCCCTCCCCACCACCTGTAACCTCGCTGGCGACGGCTCCCTGAACGCCGACATTCACCTGTCCATGGGGGCCGGCGGTGCCTTCACCTTCGACACCGAAAGGCTCACCATCCAAGAGATTTCTCTCCTCGGCCAGGTCCACATCGACGGTGACACCGAACTGGCCACCACCGGGGAAATCTACGGCACCATGGAGTGGCAGCTCGCCGACCTCAACTTCCCGTTCACCGTACCGCTCGGCCCGGTGCCCCTGACCATCAACGTCGGCGTCACCCCCACCATTGGCCTGGAGATCGACTCGGACGGCAACGCCCACGCCGCCATCAGAGACTTCCGCATCGCCTACACCGATGTGGGACTGTCTTACACCAGTGACAACGGGTTTGAACTGCGCGAGGGAACCCCGGATGTGAACATTCCCGAGCCCACCCTCGATGGGGCGAGCTTCCTCCACGCCGGACTCAACGTGCAGCCGAAGTCCACCGTGGACCTCGGCGGCATCCTCGGCGTCGGCGTCAACGTTGGCGCGCAAACCTCCGCCGACTTCATGACTAGCCAAACCAACCCGGTGTGCATTGTCAACGTCGGCATGCTCGGCAGCATCGGCCTCATGCCGGTGTCCCTGACCAAGATCGCCTTCATCGGCTGGCTCCTCGGAGGCCTCGAGGCGAAGCTCAACGACTTCATCGCCACAAAGGCGCAGTACTCCTTCGATGTTCCGAACATGTACTCCTCCCTCAACCTGTGTGCGAACAACCCGATCACCATCGGCGACCGGGTCTGGTTTGATCAGAACAAGAACGGCATGCTCGACTCCACCGAACCTGGCATCGCCAATGCCCACGTCTTCCTGGTCCGAGGCATGGACAAGGGTGTTGTCACCAACCGGGGCACCAACCCGGAAGCCTTCGCCGCCGCCCTCGTCGCAGAGACGACAACGGACGCCGAAGGGTACTACCGTTTCGCCTCCACGGCCACCGGTCCTCTCATGCCCGGCGAATACACCGTTGTGGTCGAACCGCCGACGGCCAGCACGGCCAATCCCGAGGCCCCGTTCGGGTACGTGCCCACAAAGGCCTACACCCGCGACACCACCTCCGGGCTCGATCCGCACAGCCTCTCCGAGCTGCAGCGGGACTCCGGCGGAGAGTACGCCTGGAACACCGATTCCTACTCGTCCTTCTTTGACGGCACCCGGTGGCAGGATTCCAACCCCCTCACGGAGGCGATCCGCTACGATTCCACGACGCCAATTGCAGTGCGCCGCGACGCCATCAAGGCCGCTGTCCTCGAGTGGGCTGTTGAAATCGCCCAGACCAACGGCTACAACGACACCGTCGACTTCGGTTTCGTTGCCGCCGATGAGAACTCGGTGAACCGGTTCCGCACCACCGGCAAGATCTATGTGGCCGACCCGGCTGCGGACACCGACACCACCGCCGGCATGGCGGTAGGCAACCTCGATGCCCTCGTCCAGGGCCGCGCCGTCCCGAAGGCGACCGTCGTGTTCACCCCGCTCAACGGTACCCCGGGTGTGCCGACAGAGGTGACCACCGACATCGGTGGCCGCTACACGGCGGAACTGCCGGCTGGCACCTATCGTGTTGAGCTCACCGCCCTCCCGGAGGGGTTCACCTTTGCCCCGCACACCCCGTATGCCACCACCGTGCAGATCGGTGCGGACACTTCCGCCCGCCTGCTCATCCCGGATGCACACTGGGTGAACAGTGGTGTCGTTGCCGATCAGCCCACCCTCATCGCCCACACCTATGCGGATGTGAATGAGAACGGTGTGCTCGATGCCGGCGACATGGACGTCACCGACTCAGCGATGACTGTTTCCTCCCGCAGTGACCTGATGATCAGCGCCTCGGCCACGGGCATGTTTGTCCAGCCGATTAAGAAGGGCGCGTTCAACACGGACACGACGGATAATGTGGCCACCTTCTACGCCCCGGCCGGGCGCACCTTTGCCGATACCACCCTCGGCACTGTCAGTGATGACAAGACTGAGCTCACGGTCACCTTTGACACGGTGGGCAATGCCATCGCCATCGACGGCACGGTTATCGACTCCCCGCTCGAGCTGGCGCTGACGCCGCTCGACTCGGAGAAGCCGGCCCCGGCGCTCGCGACCGAGGAAGCCGCTGCTGCGGCCACCGAGGAAACCGCCCCTGCGGAGCCCGCTGCTCCGGCCACCGAGGAAGCCGCCGAGCCCGCGACTGAGGAAATCGCAGCCCCGGCCCCCGCGACCGAGGAAGCCGCTGCTCCGGCTCCGGCCACGGAAACCAATCCGCTCCCGCTGGTGCCCGAGGTAGCCACCGAGCCCATCAGCTTCGAGGTCCCTGCCGCTGAGACGGTCGCCGCCGATCAGATTGCCGCTGAGCAGGCTGAGGCCGAGGCTGACCAAGCTGAGACCGAAGTTGATGCAAACACTGTTGAGGATTCGGCGGTCGATACCGAGGAGGAAACGCTCTCACCTGGCGCCATCGCCGGGATCGTCATGGGACTCCTCGCCCTCATCGCGGGAATCGGCGTCCTCTTCCCTCAGCTGAATAAGGTCCTGGGAATGTAAATTCCCTCAGAAATCTCACCCAATCCCGAACTGCCGGTCACGAAAATGCTCGTGACCGGCAGTTTTGTTTACTATTTCGATTCTCAGCAAGACTCTCACAGAGGCGACAAGTCTGCATTTTCGCAGGATAAGTCGATCAGCGGTGACCCACCTCTACCCCCACATGGGGGCATTTTACATAGAACATGAGAAAAAACCCTTTGAAAATCTCAGGAAAAGTGTCAGAATGTACTCAGGAATTCAAAGACTCGTTCTCAGCCCACAAACTGAGAGGACCACTAAGGAGTTAGTTGTGAACACTCGTACTTTTGCCACCATCATTGCAACCACCGCCGTTATCATGGGCGGAACCGCCGTTGCTGGCGCTCAGGAAGTTGTCGATGCTCCGGCCCCGATCGCCATTGAGGCCACTCCGATCGCCCTCGACAACGCCACTGATTACGTCGTTGACCAGATCGCCGAGGAAGCCCCCATCAATGAAGAGATCGTCGTTCCCGGTGACGGCCACTTCGCCGATGCGGAAATCACCGGCGACCAGATCGCCGATGAGGCAGAGGATATCACCGAGGGCACCGATGTGAACGGCTCCGGTGAATTCTCCAACGCTCCTAGTGTTGCCAACCAGATCGCTAACGAGGCCGCCGTTCCCGCCGCAGCTGAGGACAACGGTGCGATTATCGGTGGTGTGCTCGGTGGACTTGCCGCCCTCATCGCCCTCATTGGTGGCGCCGCTGCCATCTTCCCGCAGCTCCAGGCTCTGCTCGGCCTCTAAACCGCGAGCCTTCCTTTAGAGCTTCTCCTTGTTTTAACCCCGGGTGCCCTGCACCCGGGGTTTTCCCTTTGTCGGCTGCGCCCTCGCACCTGCAGCAGGTCCTCCCTCTGCACTCCCGCAGGCGGCTCGGCTCAGCGTTGCACGAAGAGGCGTTCGCTGCTGGCTTGGTGGGGACTCGGTACGACACCGTCCTTCACCTGACCATTTGGCCATCGGTGGCAGGCAGCCTGTGTGCATCACCGTGGGCTGATCCGGGTGCGTTCGGCCCCCTACTCCCCCACGGTCAGGTCGTACGCCACAAGTGTTCCTGCAGCAAGATCGTGGGCGAGCACTGCCAACCGGTAGCGGTAATCGAGGTGATTGGGCTCGAGAGCCTTCGACCACTCGGCGAGCTGGTTGGAAATATCGGTGCGCCGCTGGAGCGAATCAACGATAACTCCGCGCTGTTCACATGCCGCTACCAATTCAGACAAGGAGCTGGTCACATAGGTTCCTGAGCGGCCAACTACCTCATTGTCCACACCTGTGTAGAGCGGAGGCTCGCTGATGTCAAGGGCCGCCCAGAAATCGGCGTCTAACGCAGGTACAAACCCATCATGGTGGCGTTTGACCCCGAGAGCAGCGAAACTGCGGTTGAGCTTCACCACGTCAACCGGTGTGGGGCGCACGAAAAGCGCCTCCAACTGTTCCACCGATTCAACGACATCAGCCGGAGATGCCTGCGTGGTCACCGATTTCTTTACCAGTGCGGTGATCAGTGCGAAGTGATGGTGCGGATGGGCGAACGCAGCAAGACCTGCAGGTTCTGCAATATGGAGACTGACGGGGGCCGATTCTGGCCCCACGCTGGATCCGTCCCATGCGGTGAGATGGAGTGGTAACCGGTCGCGAGTGGTCGCCGAGACGATCTCGGCAACACTCATCGGTTCTTTCGGCTCGCGGCGGTCATATTTCACGTGTCCAGTATAGGGGGTTTACTCCCCTGCTGTGCTTCCAGCGTGACTGGTCACAGACTAGAACGGGAGCACACCCATGTACGTGGCAATGCCGAGGACCGCGAGAAGCGGCAGCACGATAACGGCGACGAGCTGCATATCAAAGAGCGCCTTCTCAAGCTTGCGGGCTTCCAGCTCGGTCCGCGCATTCGCTACCGTACCGAGTGGATCCTTGTGACCACTCACCCTGTCGGCACCGTACACAGTTTCGTAGGTCTCCCGGGCCTTGTCAATGTTCGCTGCGGCCTTCGTAGAGCCCTCCTGCGACCAGAAGCCATTGCCCAGCTCATTGAGGGCCTTGATGTCATCGTCCAGCTTGGTGGAGGTGCCATCCTGGGTCTTCGTGGAGAGATTCTCAATCACCGGCGAGGCGGCGGAGGCGACCTGCGGAACGCTCAGGGCGGTAGCAAGGGACAGGGATGCAACAGAGGCCGCCACGAAGCGGCGAGTAGTGAGAGATGTCATAGGCGTTGACTATATAGAAGGAGAGCGATAAGGCCAACTCCACCGAAGACGGACAGCATCCCCACCAGCCACATGGGGATGGTGGCGGCTGCAGACGATTCGACTGGCGGCGTCGGTGGCGTGGCTTCGGGCTCAGGCAGCGCGCACTGCGCCTCCTCCTCCGGGGTCATCGGCCGAGGCTGATATTCCACCTCCGTCGACTCACGGGTCACCCACTGGCGAATCTCCCCGTCCCACACGCGGCGGCGGATCATGTGATCACGGGTTTGGTAGATGATGGAATCCTCACACGAGCAGGGCAGATCCACCCACTCGGTGAACACGTGCCCGTCAAAATAGTGGGGCGAGTAGCGGATGACCTCTGCATCAGTCATGTCGCGAGTGCGCAGCAGGGTGCTCTCGGTCACGGTTTCCTCCCACTCCCCGAGTTCCCCGCTCCACGTGTAGGTGATCGTGGTGATCGGGCACTGCTCATCAATGGTGTAGGTATCCAGGTGCGGGATACCTGCGGGGGCGCATTCCCCGTACTCAATGCGGTCCTCCGGGCGCGCAGGTGCCGCAGCGGCAGGGACGAAACTGGCGGCCATACTAAGGGCAAGGGAAATAGCAACTGTGGTTGCACCAACCGTTGGCCTTGTCGAGCACAAGATGGTCCTCATAATCCCCGATTGTACGGCAAACCCCCAGTAACCTGCCTGTGGGCCCCGTGGGGCTCGAACCCACGACCTACGGATTAAAAGTCCGCAGCTCTACCAACTGAGCTAGAGGCCCTGACCGATTCATGTGAAAAGGCCGCTCCCCATCGTAGTCGGGAGCGGCCTAGGTCACAAAACCGCACGCGGTGGGTGTGCCTACTTTTTCATCGTGCCGGTCTCAATGAGGCGGCGGTGGAAGTCGAAGGCGTGGGCCAGATCGTGCGGAGTGTGGTGGAACGGCGTGGCCTTGAGGGCCTGCTCGTAGTACTCCTCCAGCAGCGGACGGTAGTCCGGGTGGGCGATGGCGATCATCTTCTTCACACGCTGCTTCGGAGAGCAGCCACGCAGGTCGGCGACACCGTATTCGGTGATGACAACCATCGTGTCGTGCTCGGTGTGGTCGATGTGGGAGGCGAACGGCACGATGCCGGAGATCGCACCACCCTTCGCATCGGCCGGGGAGATGAAGATGGACAGGCCCGCGTTGCGGATGAAGTCACCGGAACCACCGATGCCGTTCATCATCCGGGAGCCAGCCACGTTCGTGGAGTTGACGTTGCCGTAGATGTCGGCCTCGATCATGCCGTTGGCGGCGACGAGGTTCGTGCGACGGACAACCTCCGGGTGGTTGGAGATCTGCTGCGGACGCAGGACGATGGACTTGGTGTAGTTGCCAGCCTCCTTGTTCATCTTCTCGGCGTACTCCGGGGAGAGGGAGAAGGCGGTGGAGGAAGCGACCGTCATCAGGCCAGCATCGATGAGGTCAATCATGCCGTCCTGGATGACCTCGGTGTAGGCCTTGATGTTGCGGAACTTGGAGGTGGACTCGTCGAGCAGGCCCGCCATCACGGCGTTCGGAACGTTGCCCACACCGGACTGCATGATCAGGCCGTCGTAGGTGAGCCGACCGGCCTTGACTTCCTGATCGAGGAGGTCGAGGTAGTTGGCGGCGATCTTCTTGGAGATGTCATCGAGCGGCTTGAAGGGGGCGTTGCGGTCGGACTCGTCGGTCTCAACAACGGCGACAACCTTCTCCGGGTCCACGTCGTACCAGATGGTGCCGGGGCGGTCGCCCGGATCGGAGATCGGGATGGCCACGCGGTTCGGGGCGAGCGGCATCCGCCAGATATCTGCCATGCCGCGCAGTTCCTCGGACTGCCAGGAGTTAACCTCGAGGATGATGCGGTCGGCGGCATCCATGAACTCCTGGGCGTTACCGACGGAGGAGGCGGGGATGACGTGGCCGTCTGCATCGATGGAGGAGGCCTCCACGATGGCGACGTTCATCGGACCCCAGAAGCCGGCCTGCACCTGCTGGGCGAGGTGCGAGAGGTGCATGTCCTGGTACTCAATCTCCTCCGCGTTGATGGCCTTGCGCATCGAGGGATCGGACTGATAGGGGCTGCGGAACTTGAGTGCTCCAGCCTCAGCGAGGAGGCCATCACATTCGGGGGCGGTGGATGCACCGGTGAAGAGAGAGATCTTGAATTCGCGTCCGGCTTCACGCTCGGCGATGGCCTTGTCGGCGATGACCTTCGGCATGGCCTTCGGGTACGCAGACCCGGTGAAGCCGGAGATTCCGACGTTGTCACCATTGTTGATGAACTGCAGAGCATCCTCGGCAGACATCACCTTGGACTTGTAAACGGAACTCTGAATGCGATCAGACATATATCCTCCTGTGTGAGATGGAACACAATAATTAGTTTTACTCTACCTAAAACTTTGGGCTTCCGCCGCGTTTTTGGATAGATTACCCGTTATGGCTCCCACAGACATCGCGTCGAGGCTGTCAATAGGCCCCCTGACCATCACCTCGCCAGTCATCCTTGCCCCCATGGCCGGGGTCACTAACGTGGCGTTTCGGCGTTTGTGCCGGGAAATCGGCCTCGACATGGCGGGGGTAACGGCGGGGTTATACGTCTGCGAGATGATCACCGCCCGGGCACTGGTCATGGGCAACGAGAAGACCCGCCACATGGCCCAATTTCACGAGTCCGAATCCCCGCGTTCCCTCCAGCTCTACACCTCTGACCTGGAATACACGCGGCGAGCGGCTGAGATGATCCGCCGCGAGGATCTGGCTGACCACATTGACATGAACTTTGGCTGCCCCGTCCCCAAGGTGACCCGGCGCGGCGGCGGGGCGGCCCTGCCCTACAAGCGCGCCCTGTTCCGGCAGGTGGTGGCCGCCGCTGTCGAGGGTGCTGGAGGTATTCCCGTGACGGTGAAGACGCGCATCGGCATCGATGCGGAGCACGAGACCTTCCTCGAGTCCGCCCAGATCGCCGAGGAGGAGGGGGTTCAGGCGATCACACTGCATGCGCGCACTGCGGCGCAGCGGTATTCGGGCCACTCGGACTGGTCCGCCATCACACAACTCAAGGAGGCGGTGAACATCCCCGTCATTGGCAATGGCGATATCTTCACGGCCGCCGATGCGCTGGCCATGTTTGCCGAGACCGGCTGCGACGGGATTGAGGTGGGGCGCGGGTGTTTGGGCCGACCGTGGCTCTTCGCCCAAATTGCCCGGGCGTTGGCTGAGGACACGATTCCCGCCGAGCCCACCCTCGGTGTGGTCACCGAGATCATCCTCCGCCACGGGGAGCTGCTCACCGAGTTTATGGGAGAGCAGCAGGCGATGCGGGATATTCGCAAGCACGTTGGCTGGTATCTCCACGGCTATCCGGTGGGTGGGAAGTTCCGCGCGCAGTTGGGGAGCGTGGATACCCAGGAGCACCTGCGGCAACTGTTGGAACTGTGGGCAGATTCGGAGGCGCTGCCGCAGGTGGCCACCGGTCCGCGCGGCCGCCAGGGCTCGGTGGGGACGGTGCATCTGCCGGAGGGGTGGCTCGATGACCCGGACGAGATTCCTTCAACGAGCGGGCTTGACCCAGACCATATATATTAGGGACATGCTCAAAGCTTTTGCCGAACTACTGGATTCTCTCAACAACGACCTCATCACCCTGTGTGACCGCTCCCGGGCGATTACCCAGGCGGCCACCCAGGCCCTGTTGGAGGGCGATTTGGAACAGGCAGAGAGGGCCCTGACCATCTTCGACACTTCCGGTGATATCCGCCAAGCGGCCCAAGATAAGGCGTTTGATCTGTTGAGCTTGGAGCAGCCGATGATTCGGGATCTGCGCCAGGTGGTCACCGGCATCAACATTGTCGCCGATTTTGAGCGGATGGATGCCTTGGCCTCCCACATCGCCTCCATCGCCCGGGATCGCCACCCGCAATGGGCTGTGCCGGAGGACATTCGTGCGGTGTTTGCACAGATGGCCCAGCTTGACGACGAACTCATCGCCGAGGTCCGCGCGGTGCTGGAGAACCCGAACCCGGATAACGCCCTGCGCACGGCGGAATCCGACGATGAGGTGGATGCCCTCCATGAGCAGCTGATGGCCAAGCTGACCGGTGGCGAGTGGCCGCACTCGACGGTGGAGACAGTGGATACCACGCTCATTACGCGCTTCTATGAGCGCATCGGCGATCACTGTGTCTCCATTGCCGCCCAGATCGTGTTCTTGGCCACCGGCCAGTCCTCGAGCGAGTATATGAAGCGGCGGATCCCGGGCGAACAAGAGCGGCGCCTCGAGGATCTCGAGCGCCGCTTCTATGCCGGATAGGTCGGGGGGTTAACCAAAGCGACCGGAGATGTAGTCTTCGGTCTCTTTCACATCGGGGTTCTCAAAGATCTTCTTTGTCTCCCCCATCTCCACGAGGTGGCCGGGCTGGCCCACCCCGGACAGGGAGAAGAATGCCGTCAGGTCACTGACACGGGCAGCTTGCTGCATGTTGTGGGTGACGATGACGATGGTGTAGTCCTTCTTCAATTGGGCGATGAGTTCCTCAATCGCCAACGTGGAGATCGGGTCGAGTGCGGAGCACGGCTCATCCATGAGCAGAACTTCCGGCTTTACTGCGATCGCCCGGGCAATACACAACCGCTGTTGCTGGCCGCCGGACAGGCCCCCACCGGGCTTATCCAACCGGTCCTTGACCTCCTCCCACAGGTTCGCCCCACGCAGGGATTCTTCGGCTACCTCGTGGAGTTTCTTCTTGTTCTTCTCCCCGTTGAGTTTGAGGCCGGCCACCACGTTGTCCTCAATGGACATGGTGGGGAACGGGTTGGCGGGAATGTGCATGTTCACATCCTCGACGGCGTGGAATTTGCTGTAGTAGATGTCGAGGTTGTTGAGATCGAATTGTTGAGCCATGGTTTTACGCCTTCTTTGTGGAGAACTTCGTGGAAATGAGCGAGACGGCAATGTTGAGCACCGCAATGATGAGGACGAGGGTGAGGGCCGCCCCCCCCCACATCCGCTCGAGCACCGGACCGGTGGACCCGGATTTGTACATCTCCAACATGAACAGGGGCAGGGAGGACTGGTTGCCCGCCAGCGCATTCCAGTTCACCCCACTGGTCACCCCGACGAGGATGAGCACGGGGGCGGACTCACCCATGACGCGGGCCACCGCGAGCATGATGCCGGTAATAATGCCGGGCAGGGCGGTGGGGATGACGATTCTCATGATCGTCTTCCACTTCGGCACACCGAGTGCATAGGAGGCCTCGCACAGATCCCGGGGCACTACCCGCAGCATCTCCTCGGTGTTGCGCACGATCACCGGGACCATGAGGATGACGAGCGCAAGCGCGACGGCAAACCCAGAGCGGGTGAAGCCGAAGAGGACGATCCACGCCGAGTAGATGAACAGGGCCGCCACAATGGAGGGCACCCCGGAGAGAATGTCCACCATGAACGTGGTGAGTTTGCCCAGCTACCCCTTCCCATCCCAGTATTCGACGAGGTAGACACCAACGGCCAGGCCGATCGGGACGGAGATGAGGGAGGTGATGAACACCTGAACCACCGTGCCGATGATGGTGTGGAGGGCGCCGCCGCCGGGGATGAGGGCGATGAGCATCGCCGCGTAGACGAGAACAGTAGCGGTGGCATCGCCGCTTTGCGACGTGTTTTCATCACTCAGCCCCCTCCTTCTTTCCAATCACCGCACGGGCGATCGCATTGACAATGAACGTGAGAATAAAGAGCACGAGACCGGCGGCGATAAAGGCACCGGCTTTGAGGTCATCGTTGAACTCGGAGGCGGCGTTGGATGTGGTCGAGCCGGTGTCCGACGAGCAGGCGGCGACGCCCATCGAGGTGGCGATGGCCAGCGTGGCGACGGCGATAGAACGAATACGGGTGTTCACGGGGTATAACCTCCACAAGTATGTTGATGATGTACACGGCCCACCGTAGGAAAGACAGGTGTTCAAACTCTGGCGCCGGTGTGAACAGTGGACGAACTTGTGAGAAACACTCCGTGGCGAACCGGTGAACAACCGGTGAACGAGTACTACGCTGTCGGCGGCGCGTACAGGCAGTGGGATTCCACAGTCTCGAACCCGAGGTTGCGGTACACACCGACGGCGACCTCGTTATCGGCCTCAACGTAGAGGATCACCCGCTGACACCCACGGGAGGACAGGTGCGACAGCCCCGCCACCAGCAGTGGGCGCGACAGTCCGCGTCCGCGGAAGCGATCGGCCAGGCCGATGACGTAGACCTCGCCGGTCACACCAGCAGGCTGCAGGGGAATCTTCAACCAGTGAAATCCGGCGAGTTCGTCCCCGTGCCACAACAGCAGAACATTCTCCGGGGTGAACCACGCCGGCTGCTGGGCGGCAGCGAGCCGCTCACTGTCCCATCCCCCCTGTTCCGGATGCCAGGAGAAGGCCTCGTTGTTGACGCGAAGCCACTGCGCATCGGTATCGGCGTGCACCACGCGGGAGGTAGCGAGGTCGAGGAGTTCGTAGCCGGCGGGGAGGGCAACCGACTCGACTGCAGCGAGTGGGCGCGCGAGGACGAGCAGCTCCCGGACAACCCGGAAACCCCACGCGGCGGCGACAGCGCGGGCTGCGGGCAGGTTGCCGTGCGCCCACACCGGCACTGCGGTGGACTCCAGCGCCGCGTACAGGGCTGTGGCGATCCCCCGGCGGCGCCGGTCGGGATCGACCACCATTTCCGCACTCTCCCCGTCGTAGGCGATGAGGCCCACCACACCCGATTCATCTGCGACGGCGAGGGCATTGTCGGTCAGGTGCAGCACAAACTGTTCGGAGAGCGGGGCAACCCCGTCGGCGGCAGTGGCGCGGGCAATGAGATCAGCGAGCGGGACGTGAGAATCCGTGGAAGTGACAGCATACTCGGCGCTCATGAAGTAAAAAGTATAGTGTGATAACGATGTCCCCACCGCGCCCACGCACACTCATTGCCACTGTCGCCGTGATCATCGCCCTTGCCGGTTTCTTCCTCGTCGATGCGGTCACCACCGCCCGGGGCGAGTTTCGTCTCTCCCGGCAGCTCCAGGGGGCGGTGTCATTCTCCGGTCTCACCATGTGGCAGACCCTCGCCGGTGGCACCGTGGGCAATGTGCAAGTGCTCGGCACCGATGTCACCGTCCCCACCCTCGGAATGGTGAACACCCATATCACCGCCTACGCCCTGCCGCTGACCAACGAGCAGGTGCGGACGGGAAACGTCGCCGGCACCCCGGTGAAAACACTGAAACAGCAAGTACAACTCGATGGGGTGGCACTGGGGGCACTCCTCGGAATCAGTGACCTCAACATCGCCAACCCGGTGAACATCTCCCCCTCCGGTGCCCCGCTGCCCACCGCCGAGTTCACGGGCACCCCGCCGGGCGCCACGGAACCAGAAACCGCCCTCGTGGATCTGCGGATCGTCGCCGGGGACATCCGCCTGGAGTCAACCAACCCGGCGTTTGAGCTGACGATTCCAGCTGCGGATATGCCACTGGCGGCCCCAGCAACCCGGATCTTCTGCTCGGGAGGGTCGGTGTTCATTGAATCGGAGCGGCACAACGTGACCCTCACCGCCGCCGACCTCAGTCCCACCCTGACCCCACTGCGCGGGTGAGGGCTACCCCACCACGCGGGTGAGTTCAGCGGACCGCTGCACGTTGTCGCGCTCATCCACCCACCCGAGGTGGCCGTTGGGCATCAGCCCGTACATCCGCTTACCGGCCCCCACATGCGCCGGACCGGTCGCCGTCACCATTGTGGAAGCCGACTGCAGCTGCCAGGCACGCTCGTTGAGTGGTTCCCCGTAGAAGATTTCGGTCATCCCATCGGCGCGGGCTGCCACGACTTCAATCTCGTCGTCAAGGCTGATCCGCCAAAACCCGGACTCGTTGGTGTCAGGTCCGGCGTAGTTGCCCTCCGCATCGAGTTTCCAGGTCCGGGAGTGGAAGGAGAGGTAGTTCTCCCCGTTGTGGGAGATCACCAGTTCCTCACCGAAGGCATATTCGGTGACCTCGTCACCGGAGGTGCGCACCGCAGCCTGTCCCTCCCCGCGCCACACACCTACCAGCGGCAGGAGAGCGAGCAAACCATCGTGCAGGTTGGGTCCCAACCGCAGGTTCGCCGTCTCCTCCGGGTGCGGGATCCCCTCGAGCCCATCGATGTGATGGGTGTCCAAGATGTTACGCCCCGAGGTGAATTCGGCCTGGTGGGCGGCCTGATCAATGGCGGCATTGCCATTGAGGCGCACGGGGTTGTCAGCGCTGTTCTCACTCATAGTTGCGCATTGTAGTGGACGCAGTTACCGGCGGTGCAGGGCGCTCCAGAACAACTCGGTGAGCTTCGGATCGATCTCCGGGCGCAGTTTCGTCAGCTCGAGCTCCTGCTTCCGGTTGGCCACGGGTAGACCACTGCGCCCGTCGGCAAGCGCCCGGACAGGGATGGGCCCGCGGGTGGAGGAGACGAGCCACACCGAATCGGCCTCCTGCAGTATGGCCACGGTCAAGTCGCGCTCACTGCAGCGGTAGCCAGCCTCACCGCAGACATCAAAGATGGCCTGCTGAGTCGTTCCCGGCAGCACATCGATCCCGGGCTTGGGAGTGCGAATCTTCATCCCCTTCACCGTCACCACCGAGGAGGTGGACCCCTCGAGGACACGGTCTCCATCCACCCAGATGACATCGTCGAGGCCGTGAGCGTGGGCCGCCCGCAGGGCCGCGAGTGTTGCTGCATAGCCGAGGGTCTTCGCCGCCTCCGTCGCCCAGGGAGCAACCTCCGGGTGAAGGGTGAACCCCTTCCCTGCCAACAGCACCTTTACCCCCTTCTCCTGCGCGGCCGCAGACTCCCCCAGCTCCGTCACGGTGATCCACGCCGTGGGGTGGCCGGTACTCGGCCGACCGCGCGTGAGCGTCCACACCATCTTCGCGTCCACGTGCTCCCCGTGGCAGTGTTCCACCCACGTGTCAATGGCGAGCTGCGTGGCCGCACGGATCGCATCCACCCCATTCGGCAGATCGCGGGCGGCAGCCGAGCGGGCAAACCGCTGGTGGTGGGCGGCAAGGTTGCAGGCGTGGCCGGCGTGGATGAGGATCGATTCGAAGATGCCGTCGCCACGAGTCACCCCGAGGTCATCCCAGTAGATGTGGGGCATCTGGGGCATCTGGCGGCGCGCAGACCCCCCGTATGGTTCCACAATAATGATGACGGGGTCACGGCTCATAGTTGTATTATGCACCGGTATGGCAGACACTTCACCTATTTGGATCTCCCCCCTGCTGGCAACTCCCGGTGCGCAGGCGGTCCCCGACGACCTCGCCGCCCCACCCTATGAGGGGCTGGCCTGGCACTATGGCGATCCATTGGGTGAACAGCGCGCCCCGGTGCAGGTGGTTGACCGCTCGAACCGAGCGGTGCTGAGAATCACCGGCGAGGAGCGCGAGTCTTTCCTCACCCTCCTGGTGACCCAGGTGATTGCACCCGGGGCGACGAGTGCGCTGAACTTGGACGCACACGGACATGTGGTGGACATCTTTGATGTGGCCGTCACAGAGGACGCAGTGTACCTCATCGTCTCCCCCACCGATGCTCAGGCGGCTGCGGAGTATCTGACATCCATGATCTTCTGGTCACAGGTGGAGATCACCCGTGTTGATTCCGACGTAGCCGTGGTGAGCGTCATTACACCGGGCACCGCCCCCTCGCCGCTGACTCATCCGGAGGTGGTGTTCACCCGGGTCACGGACTCCCGCATTGACTACGGCATCCACCGCGACCACCTGTGCGCCTTCATCGATGCCGTCCAGGCCGAGCAGGGGGCGATACTCGCCGGAATGATGGCTTTTGAAGCGTATCGGATTGCCCAGGTGGAACCGGAGCGGTGGCTCGATGTGGACGACACAACCCTCATCCACGAGTCGCGCTTCTGGCTCACACACTCCCTCGACCTTCACAAGGGCTGTTACCGGGGGCAGGAGACGGTGTCGAAGGTAGAAAATGTGGGCCGTTCCCCACGGGTGAAGGCGCTCGCTCATCTCGATGGCTCTGCCCCCACCCTGCCGAGCCGTGGCGATACCATCACCTCCCCCGCCGCAAGTAATCCGACGAAACCGGTGGGTACAGTGCATACGGTGGCAGATCACCACATGCTCGGACCAATTGCACTCGTTTCGGTACAGCGCAGCAGCATAGAAAACCCCCTCCAGGTTGCTGACTGTGCGCTTGCACTCGATCCTAAGACCCTTCCCCCGGCTGGTGAGGGCGGCGGGGCGAAGTTGATCGCCGAATATCGTGCGCAGGTCAGGGGGTAGTTTCGGCAATTCGGTGAGAAATTCGCTAAGGTGTACTCAGGAAAATGAACTAGTTAGATATCCCAAGGGAGCCGTACAATGGGCCGAGGCCGTGCGAAAGCGAAGCAGACGAAGGTTGCTCGCCAACTCAAGTACAACTCGCCGGAGATGGACCTGGATTCCCTCCAGCGTGAGCTGAAGGGCGATACCAAACCAGCAAAGCGCTCCTACGATGACGATGACATCGATGAGGACCTCTACGCCAAGTGGGCGAATTACGATCCTGACGCCCCAGAGAGCAAGTAATTAGCTGGCCATCACGGTCAGCCATTCGGCGCGGCGATCCAGCATCACCTGCGCCGCTTTCTGTGCGCCCACCAGCGTGTGGTGTGCGCCCCACCCGCACTGCACCTCGTTAGCTGCCGGCACCTCCGTGAGTGCGAGAATATCCGTGAGGGTGGCTGCGACGAGGTCGGCAGTGGCTTCCACATCCGGCTCCCCCACCATGATCAGGTAGAAGCCGGTTTGGCAGCCCATGGGGGAAAAGTCGATGACACTGTCCGAGTGGTTGCGCACGTTCTCCGCAAAGGAGTGCTCGAGAGAGTGCACGGTATCCATCTCCAGGTGCTCCTGGTTCGGCTGCATGAACCGAATATCGTATTTGGTGAGCACATCCCCGTGCGGAAGGCGCTTGACATCGGCGACCCGGATGAACGGGGCACGGACCTGGGTGTGATCGAGATTGAAGGACTCCACATTCATCTTGTTGTCAGGCATGCAGCCCAGTCTACTCAGTTCGCCCCCTCCACCCAATCAGATCAGTCTGCCGGGGAGGTTCAGTCCACCCAGTCGGTAGCGTAGTACTCCGGGTAGAGGTCCAAGATGTTGCGTGCGGTCTCCTGCCCGGCGACAATCGCCTCCAGGCGGTCAAGGTATTCGCGGTTGCCTTGGGAGACCTCAAAGCGCACTTCGAGCTCGGCCTCCTGGTACAGCTTGAGCGCACGCACCGTGTTGCGCGGCACCCCATAGTTCTCGTACTTCCCGGCCACGATCATCTCTGCGATCCGGAACGCTGACTGGGCAGTCGGGCGAGTGTCCGCGAACACCCCCTGAGAGCTCATCTCATAACAGCTCTCATACATCCGGAAGGCGGTGAGGGGATCCGCCTCGACTCCTTCCCCACGCAGGTACAGGTCCCCGAGCTTGTAGATAGCTTCTGGGTACCCCTGGCCCGCCGCCCGGGCGAAGAGCTCATAGGCTTTGGCGTAGTCGGGCTCACCAATGCGTCCGTATTCGTAGACATATCCGAGGGCAGTGATGGCTTGGAGGGACCCATACTTGGCGGCGATCTCATAGAGGCGGACGGCCTCTGTATAGTCCTGTGCGACGAATCGCGCCCCCTGGTAGTACTCGCCCCCGAGGTACACGCAGCACCCGGGATCCTCTTGAGCCACCCCATAGCGCAGCCCAGCCATGATAACCTCGACGAGTTGTTCATCAGCGAGGAGCCTGTTGATCTCCCCCATGTACTGAATGAGCGTTTTCACAAACGCGGGGATGCCCACATAGAGCAGGTTTCCAGCGAGTTCTCCAGCGATGAGTTCACCGTCACTAGGCGGGTCATCTGGGGTGTAGTCGCCGTATTCTGGGTCGATGGATTGGGCGAGCGATTCGAGCAGGTCAAACGTGCCGGTGTCGAAGTACTCGGATGGTAATTGCGTCGTCGGGGGGATAATGGGTGGAAAAATCATTACCAGTGAGGATACTCCACACCTACTGCCCACGCTGCGCCTGCTGGCGCTGCTGCTCTTGTTTGCGCTGTTCTTCCTGCGCGTACTGGGCTGCGGCATCCCCGGTGAACTGCATTGCTGCAGAGCTGTCATTGGCCCACTGCACGCCGCGTTCGTCGGAGGCGTTCTGCGGCACGAATTCCGGGTCGGAGTACTTGTAATAGAGGATACTCAGCGTGGGGATACCCGCTAAGAGGAGAACCGCAATGATCTGCGACAGGGCGGCGGGAAGGCCTCCTGGAGGAACGAGGACTTGGGCCTGCGCCTGCGGGACGGTCTCGGCGACTGATACCCCGCCGACGGCGACAGCAGTTGCGAGTGCCGCACGTGCCAGTTTGACTCCTACCTGATGGCGCATGGTCTGACTCCTTAGTCCTCGGTTATGCATCGATGTGCCCACAGCATAGGAGGCACTTTCAGTGTACTTCACCAATCTGTTCGGAACCACGACTTGTTACGCCACAATAGGAAAACCCCCACTGTGCAGTGGGGGTTTGTAATCGAGCTCTTACTGCTCCTTCGGAGCGGCGGCATATCCTCAGAGCTATTGTTAGCAGCACCATCCTCGGAACTGCCACCGGTCGGCTGGTTCCCATCCGGAACATCCAAGACCGATAACAACTTATGAACAGACATAAGGTTTCCTGCGAGGGGCGAAACTCCCACCAAAAGTTACCCCCTTCCAGGGGTGCGAGTAGTCACTCACCAGGGGTTTTCGGGCACGAAAAAGCGGCTGCCGAAACCCAGCAGCCGCTCTTCTATGAGTTTTTCTTAGAGTTCCTCAGGGAAGTCCACATCCGGCATCGGCTTCGGACGCGGGGCGAACGTAAACGTCGCCTTATCAGCGCTCTTCCGCTCACCATCCCAGTTCTCCACACCGACAGTGATGATCTCACCGGCGCCGATCTCGCCGTAGAGAATCTTCTCCGAGAGAGGATCCTCAATGTCACGCTGAATCGTCCGACGCAGCGGGCGCGCACCGAGGACCGGGTCAAAACCACGGGTGGCCAGCAGAGACCTGGCCTCATCAGTGAGCTCCACATCCATATCCCGCTCGGCGAGCATCTTCGAAACAGAAGCGATCATCAGATCCACCATCTGCTGAATCTCCTCATGGGAGAGCTGACGGAAGACAACGATCTCATCAATACGGTTCAAAAACTCCGGACGGAAGTGCTTCTTCAACTCATCGGTGACCTTCGCCTTCATCCGCTCATAGCGGGACGTATCATCGCCCTCACTATCCCCAGAGAAGCCAATGCCCACAGCCTTCGAAATATCCGAGGTACCCAAGTTCGAGGTGAAGATGAGCACCGTGTTCTTAAAGTCCACCGTGCGACCCTGACCATCAGTCAACCGGCCATCCTCAAGCACCTGGAGCAGGGTGTTGTAGATATCCTTGTGGGCCTTCTCGATTTCGTCGAAAAGCACGACACTGAACGGCTTGCGCCGCACCTTCTCTGTCAACTGGCCGCCCTCGTCATAGCCGACATATCCGGGAGGCGCACCAAACAGGCGCGAGGCGGTGAAGCGATCATGGAACTCACCCATGTCAATCTGGATGAGAGAATCATCATCACCGAAGAGGAACTCGGCCAGCGCCTTCGACAGCTCCGTCTTACCCACACCGGAGGGGCCGGCGAAGATAAACGAGCCGGAGGGGCGCTTCGGATTCTTCAACCCGGCGCGGGTGCGCCGAATTGCCCGCGAAACTGCCTTCACGGCATCCTCCTGGCCGATGATCCGCTTGTGCAACTCATCCTCCATGTTGAGGAGCCGCTGGGACTCCTCCTCCGTGAGCTTGAACACCGGGATGCCGGTCCAGCTGGCCAACACTTCCGCGATCTGCTCCTCGCCGACCTCGGCGATCTCCTGCAGGTCGCCGGAGCGCCACTGCTTCTCCTTTTCCGCGCGCTCCTCACCGAGTTGCTTCTCCTGATCGCGCAGGCCGGCGGCCTTCTCAAAGTCCTGTGCGTCGATGGCGGCTTCCTTCTCCCCACGGACCTGGGCGATCTTCTCATCCATGTCGCGCAGTTCCTTCGGCGCAGTCATCCGCTTAATGCGCATCCGAGCACCGGCCTCATCGATCAAATCCACCGCCTTATCCGGCAGGTAGCGGTCATTGATGTAGCGATCCGCCAGGCGGGCGGCGGCAGCCAGGGCACTGTCGGTGATGGAGACGCGGTGGTGAGCCTCATAGCGATCCCGTAGGCCCTTGAGGATGAGGATCGTATCCTCCACACTCGGCTCACCGACGGTGACCGGCTGGAAGCGCCGCTCCAGGGCGGCATCCTTCTCAATGTGCTTACGGTACTCATCGAGGGTGGTCGCACCGATGGTTTGCAGTTCCCCGCGCGCCAACTTCGGCTTGAGCAAGCTCGCGGCATCGATGGCTCCTTCGGCCGCGCCGGCACCGACGAGCGTGTGAATCTCATCGATGAACAAGATGATATCGCCGCGATCGTTGATCTCCTTGAGCACCTTCTTCAGGCGCTCCTCAAAATCACCGCGGTAACGCGACCCAGCCACCAGCGACCCCAAGTCCAGACTGTACAGCTGCTTATCCTTGAGGGTCTCCGGCACCTTGCCCGCAACGATATTCTGCGCCAAACCCTCAACCACAGCGGTCTTACCCACACCGGGCTCACCGATGAGCACCGGGTTGTTCTTCGTGCGGCGAGAGAGCACCTGCATGATGCGCTCAATTTCGTGCTCACGCCCAATCACCGGATCGAGCTTGCCGTCCTTCGCGGCCTGGGTCAGGTTGCGGCCGAACTTGTCCAACGTCAACGAGTTTGAGCGCTCACCAGCGCCCCCACCCATCGGGCGTCCCCCACCACCAGGGGCTGCACCGGCGCCAACGGTCTCCCCGCCGCCGCCTTGGCCGGGCTGGCCCTCATAACCGGAGAGCAATTGGATAACGGTTTGGCGTACCGTCGGCAAGTCCGCGCCGAGCTTGACCAACACCTGCGCAGCCACGCCCTCCCCCTCACGGATAAGCCCCAGCAGCAGGAACTCGGTGCCAATGTACTTGTGCCCCATCTGGAGGCCCTCCCGCAGCGAGAGTTCCAGCACCTTCTTCGCGCGCGGGGTAAACGGAATATGGCCAGGCGGCGGAGTGGTGCCCCGGCCGATGATGTCCTCAACCTCCTTACGGACATCCTCCAAGCTCAAGCCGAGCGACTCCAAAGCCTTAGCGGCAACGCCCTCCCCCTCATGGATAAGGCCGAGCAGAATGTGCTCCGTGCCAATGTAATTGTGATTGAGGGAACGCGCTTCTTCCTGCGCCAGCACAATCACTCGACGAGCTCTGTCAGTAAACCGTTCAAACATGGGTGCACAACCTTTCTCTAACCGTTTGCACTCACATTAACGCGAACCGACCCAAAAGTAGTCCTCGCCGTTCCCACGATTCCGGAGTTTATGCTGGTAGAGTGGCCTATTCGCCGGTAGCGAACACCTTTGTCACACACTCCTGGTACTCCTGCCACGCCGGGTGGGCATGCAGAGGGCGCGTGGCGTCGGCGATCGCCTGGTAATACCAGTGGTGCTGGGCGGGGTCCTGCTGATTGAACCGCTGCCACAGCTGTTCCCCCACCTGCTGCTGGTCGATATACATGGAACGCACATTGGACAACTTGTCCGCCAGCGTGATCATCAGCACCTCCTCCGGTGCCGAACGCAGCTGATCAATGGTCTCCTGCTTGCGGATCCGCCATGTCTCATGGGCGGGTTGATCCTCCCGCTTGTCCTCTGATTCATGGGCCACCAATTCGGCGACCCGGGGGCCGAACTCGCGGTCAATATCCTCCACGGTGGTTGCCGTGTCCTCGACGGTGTCGTGAAGAATAGCTGCAGCGATGACCTCCAGATCATCGGTCATCGTGGCCACGATCGCCCCCACCTCGAGCGGGTGGAGGATGTACGGTGTCTGCTTCGCCTTCCGGGTTTGGCCCGCGTGGGCGGCGGTGGCGAAATGAATGGCAGCATCCACAATGCTCATCATGAACTCCCTTTTTCGTTTGCTCGTAGTGATTCCCCCGCTGTGATTCCCCCGGCGACACGCCCCCTGATGCCCCCAGAGTACAACGACTCGGCTTCTTCACACAAGCACTCGGCACTCAGCGTTTCCACACAAGCAGTCAGCGTTTCCGGACGAGGAAAAGGTATTCCACATTCTTCTCATCACTGCTGCGGACCCACTGATCTGTCCAGCGCATTGAGGCCATCACGTTCTTCTTGTAGTCGATCATGCACACATCTTCCACGGACCCAACCTCGCCGTGCATGCTCCTGAGCTGCTCGATTGTTGCCCGTCCCCCGTTGGAATAGGAGAGCAGCACAAACCGAGCAGGTACCGCCATTACAGCATTCCGCAGCGCCTCTACAGCAATGAATTCGCCGTGGGGATTTGTACGGAACTCCTCATATTGGGAGGCGGCGATGTGATCGCGTGAATCGATCCGCCGCGAAGCAGCCCCGAAGACTTCCGGCTGATCATTGCGGATAACTGTAGTCCAGATGTGATAGTACGAGGCATAGCGCACCCGCGAAGGCGGCATCTTCTCATTGTTCGGCCCGTAGGGAGGATCGAAGTACGCCAGGTCGAACAGTTCACCATCGGCCGCGAGCGAGTGCGCCACAACGTTGGCATCCACCTGCGAGACGGAATGGGGGCGCCGTGCTGGCTCTACGCGCGGAACCTTCAACACCATCGTCTTGTACGAGCGAGGCGACCACCGCTTCAGGTAGGCGGCGTAATGGCCAATCGTCGAATCAATCGAATCGAGAGCATAGATGAGGGAGGTCAGGGCGACCGCTTCCTCATCGGGAGTGAGGTCGAGGCGTTCAATTCCCGCACGAATACGGTCCAGCTTCCGCGTATTGTGCAGCTGCCATAGCGCTTTGGTCCCATCAGCCTGGACTGCCGAACCATCGCGATCAACACCGCCATAATGGGCTGTGAACCACCCATCGAGCGGTGCCACAATGTTGAGGTGATCAATCAACGGGGCGTAATAGGCGGCAGGTTGATCATTGAGAAAGTAGCAGGTACCGAAGACACGCGACCAGTCAGAGATGTCATTGGAATGAACCCGCGACCCGAGGCCGGCAAATAGCCGTGACACCCGAGTTGTCCCAGAAAACATGTCGAGAACGCTATCCCGCGGAATCTCCTTGGTCATGTCCGCAATCGCGGTGAGCAGCTTCGCGATACTCTCTCGGTGAGTGTGAGATTCAACTCATACTCAACTCACCCTCCCGTCAGCGACGTGAAATACTTCTTCACCTGGCGTGTATGAGTCCATAACCCGCGCTGAAGCGCGTTTGCATCCTTGCCCCCATAACGCACTTCGCAGATGTACTCATTGTCCCCATCAAAAAACTTCCAAACATCGTGCTTTCGACCGTGAACTCCAGCCCTCTCCTTGGCAATCCTCGCTGTGCGCTCGATGAGGGCAAGGCGATCGAACCGCACAATCGCGCACTGCTTGTGAGCTTTCCGGTAGATGAGCGGCAGAATGTTGAGCTCCGCTAAGGTCTCGAAGATCGGATCATCGAGGATCGACCTGAGTCGATCCGGGTCTGTCATCTCAAGATCACCCGCAGAATGGGCTTCCAACAGGGGAAACAGTACCGCACTCTTGTCCGTAGACAGCTGCAGGGGACCATCCCCATAGGCCTTCAAAGACACGGGGATGGCCACGTTATCGAGCCCCCGGGCAGCCACTGGGACTACGCTTGCCGGCCACTGGGACTACCCTAGGGGGAGTGTCTGACACATTCGCCGACCCGAAGATTGAGATGGGTCACCGCGCCGCCCTCAAATCGATTGCGCGCGTGGTTGAGGAAACTGTCACCCCCACGGACCCCGATATTGCCCTCACCGCGATCAGTGACCAGTTGCGGGCGGGATCGGTCATGGTGATCACCGGGGCAGGGGTATCCACCGATTCGGGGATCCCCGATTACCGTGGCCCCCACGGCTCCCTCACCCGGCATCGGCCCATGACCTACCAGGAGTTTCTCCACGATCCGGACGCCCTCCACCGCTACTGGGCGCGGGCCTTCGTCGGTTGGCGGGTGATGGATCAAGCGCAACCGAACAGTACCCACCGTGCCCTCGCAGAATTGGAGCAGAGAGGGTTGCTCTCCGGGGTGGTCACCCAAAACGTCGACGGGCTCCACCTGGCGGCGGGATCGCGCACTGTGGTGATGCTGCACGGCGATATGAGCCACGTGGTGTGTTTGAACTGCGGGCACCGAGAACAACGCACCCACTTTGATCAACGTACCCAGGCACTCAACCCCGGCTATGCCAAATCGATCCGGCTGGATGCGACGATGGTGAACCCGGACGGCGATGTCGCCCTGCCCCCGGCGGCGGTGGCACGGTTCCACATGACACCGTGCGAGAACTGTGGTTCGGAGAAACTCAAGCCGGATGTCACCTACTTCGGCGAACCAGTTGACCCAGCACGCAAAAAAGCGGCCTGGGAGATCTACCGGCAATCACAGTCGGTGCTGGTTGCCGGCTCCTCCCTGGCCGTGATGAGCGGGTACCGGTTCGCCCTGGAAGCGGTGAGCGATCACAAGCCGCTCACCGTGATCAACGATGGCCCCGGCCGGGCTGACCCGAAAGCCGACGTTGTCTGGCGCACCCGCGTCGCCCCCGCGTTTGCGGCTCTCCTCGCCCGCCTCGGCGCGTAGCGCCCTGCAGCTGCGGGACACCGTTGGCATCGTGCTTACTCGGTGCCGAGCTTCTTGTCGGCGGCCTCACGGGCCTTGTGAATCTGCTCGGCCTTATCGGCGCCGAGCTTCTGCTCAGCCAGCTGCTCTGCCTTGTCCAGCAGCTTGTCGGTGGTCTCCTCATCGCTGAGGGCCTGCTTGACCTTATCCATGATGCCCATTGTGTGCATCCTTTCGTTCACTGTTCACACTGATTGCGGCTGCTGCGGCGCACTGTAACAGGTCGTGCCCGTTCGCGCACGTCGTGCAGCGCTTCCCATTGTAATCAGCGCCGCGCCACCGCGCGGTGGGTTATCTGATCCTCTGCACCGCCACACGCAACCACGGCGCCTCCAACCTGAGCTGCTTACAATGGGAAGGGTGAGTGAGGTTCCTTCCCTGCGGCCAGCCGCGGTTGCTGGCATGTTTTACCCAGCCAGCCCGAGGGCCCTCGAGCAGGCGGTCACCCGCGCGCTGGACCGTGCACGGGCCACCCATCCCGATATTCCCGCCGCACGGTGTGTGGTGGCCCCGCACGCAGGCTACACCTACTCCGGGGAGATCGCCGCCGCCAGTTTCCTGGCCCTGCAGAAGACGGGGATTGACTATGACCTCATCGCTGTCCTTGGCCCCAACCATCGCGTCCCCTACCGGGGCATGTGCACCCCGGGTGCGGATTTTTTGGAGATGCCGCTGGGCGCGGTGCCCACACTCCGCCCGGAGGACCTCGGCCTCACTGGTATTCCCGCCGATCCGTACGTCCACGAGTTAGAGCACTGTATTGAGGTGGAGTTGCCGTTCATTCACACGCTGTTCCCCACCACGCGAGTCCTGCCTCTGGTGGTGGCAGAACCCGATGAGCTCCTAGTGGCGCGGGTAATTGCCGCAGTGCTGGAGAACCCACGGGCGGCGGTGGTGATCTCCTCGGACATGTCCCACTTCCTTCCGCCGGATGAGTCCGTGCGGATGGATGTGGCCACCATTGCAGCGGTGGGTGAGTACAAGCCGATCGACGGCTTCCAGGCCTGCGGGTATATGTCGTGGAATGGGCTCACCCACTACGCAGACCACCATGGTCTTACCCCGCAGCTGATCACCCGGGATCATTCCCACTCGGGTGATTCCGTGGTGGGGTACACCAGTTTCGCCTACGTGGAGGAGAGTGCAGAGCAATGAAACTGACTGATCTGGCCCGGGAGGCCATCTTTGGCGATCCGACTATTCCAGACACTGAGGAGCTGCGTGCTGATGGCGCGAGTTTTGTCACCTTGCGCAAGAATGGTCGGTTGCGCGGCTGTATTGGCACGTTGCAGGCGTATCAGCCGCTTGGCCAGGACATCGTCGATCATGCCCGGATGGCGGCGTTTGAGGATCACCGCTTCCCGCCGGTCACCGCCGAGGAGATGGATGAGATCACTGTGGAGGTCTCCGTACTCAGCTCGCCGGTACGCCTCGGCCCCATGTCCTATGAGGAGGCGCTGGCAACGGTGACACCCGGTCAGGGGGTGATTCTCGAGTCTCAGCTCGGCCGGGCAACGTTCCTGCCACAGGTGTGGGAGGAGTTGCCCGAGCCTGCTGATTTCTTCGACCACCTCATGTATAAGGCCGGGTGGCGGCAGTGGCCAGCCGATGCGCAGGTGAGCGTCTACACCGTCACCGAATACCGCGATGACGAGCACTAGAGTCACCTGCGATCTGTGCCCGCGCGAGTGCCGCCTCGCCGAGGGTCAGCGCGGCTACTGCTATGTGCGGATGAATCGGGGTGGGCGGATCGTCCTGAACACGTATGGCCGCACGAGCGGGTTCGGACTCGATCCGATTGAGAAGAAACCACTCAATCATTTTTTGCCCGGCTCAGTGGCCCTCTCCTTTGGCACGGCTGGCTGCAATCTGGGATGCAAGTTCTGCCAGAACTGGGAGATCTCCACCTCCCGCACACAGGACACCCTCTCCCGGGCCGCCACTCCCGAACAGATCGCCCGTACTGCCCTCACCTCACATGCGGCGAGTGTGGCGATGACCTATAACGATCCGGTCATCTTCTACGAGTTCGCCGCCGACGTGTCCGCCGCCTGCCGGGCGGTGGGGGTGCATCCGGTGGCAGTCACCGCCGGCTACATCTCACCGAGGTACGCCCGCAGCTTCTTTTCGCTTGTCGACGCCGCCAACATCGACCTGAAATCCTTCTCCGATGACTTTTACCAGAAGGTCACCGGTGGCCGGTTGAACACCGTGCTCAACTCTATCGTCACTGCTGTGGAACTGGGCATTCATGTTGAGTTGACCACGTTGCTGATCCCCGGCTACAACGACAGTGACAATGAGATCGCGGCGATGTGCGCATGGGTGGTGGACAACCTCGGGCCGGATGTGCCACATCATTTCTCCGCGTTTCACCCGGACAATCGGATGCGCGATGTGCCCCGCACTCCCCCACAGACACTCGCCCGCGCCTATGACATTGCAGCAGAGGCGGGCGAGCACTTCCCCTACACCGGCAACGTCCACGATGCCCGCGGCGACACCACCTTCTGCCCCTCCTGTAATCAGCGCTTGATTGTCCGCGACTGGTACCGCATTCTGGAGAACCACCTCACCAGCTCAGCCACCTGCCCCTCCTGCGGTACCACCATCGCTGGGGTGTTCACATCACCCTAGTTGCGTGTTACCCTTTTGTCATACTTTAATCCAAACCGCCCATACCGGAGCCATTGTGAGCACCCACGTTCATCCGCGTATTACTCAACGACATCCAGAACAATCTGACAAAGATGTCCTCTACAAATGGCACCACGCAGCGCCTCGAGAGATATTTCACGCGTAACCAGTGCACTGATCGGCACCATTCGCGCCGGCCCAGCAACAGCTGGAAGGATAAATCGCTCAAGATTATCCGTTATGACTCGAGCAAGGAGCTCCGCCAACGCCCCAACATCACCATTGTCGGCGGCTTGCAACGCATTCAGGTACGTTCGGCGCTGTTGTTTCAATATGACAACGGGCGGTAGCCCCAATCGAACCAAGATGAGGTTGAGTACAAGCCGTCCCGTTCTCCCATTACCATCGATAAACGGGTGAATATGCTCAAACTCGCAGTGCGGAGCAACCGCCCATACCGGTCCCGTCAACATGTGGTAAATCTCTCGGATCTCATGAATCCCTATCAGCTGGGCTCCGACCGGTAGCTGCCCCCTGGAGCGCCTGGGAATACACCCACTGCGCCGCATCAGCATACCCTTTTACCTCCAGATACTCCTTCAGAGGCTTTCCGCCCCCCGGTTTATCTGCCTCAAGAAGCTTCTCTACCTCTTTCAAAACAAGGGCATTACCCTCCAAAGCGGTAGAGTGGTGGGCTTCCATGTGCCAAATGTCACGCCAGACAAACGCCTACTCTTCCAAGGATGGCAGACCACCAAATCGCTGGTTGAGATCCTCTAATGCATCCTGGCAGCGCCGAAAGACGGCATCACGGGAAGGCAGCCCCCGCATCATTGCATTCACGGTCTCCTCAATTCCCGAAAGCTTCTAGTTTGTCACACCTTATAAGTTTTAAGAAAGATACGACAACTCAGCTGAGCCGCTCGGGCTTCACAATCGGGAAGAGCACCGTCTCGCGGATCCCCAAGCCCGTGTAGGCCATGAGCAACCGGTCGATGCCCATTCCGTTGCCGGAGGTCGGGGGCATTCCCTGCTCCATCGCCGCCAGGAAGTCCTCATCGAGGACCATCGCCTCATCGTCGCCACCGGCGGCCAAGCGCGCCTGATCCTCAAAACGCTCCCTCTGAATGATCGGATCGTTGAGCTCCGAATAGCCGGTAGCCAGCTCAAACCCGCGCACATAGAGGTCCCACTTTTCGGTAACCCCCGGCTCAGTGCGGTGTGCCTTCACCAAGGGGGAGGTCTCCACCGGGAAGTTGCGCACAAAGATCGGCCCGTGGAGCTGATCCTCACACAGGTACTCCCAGATCTCCTCCACATACTTGCCAGCACCCCAGCCCTTCGCCGGCTTTACCCCAATCGCCTCCGCGATCGCAGCCAGCTCCTCCACAGTGGAGTCAATGGTCACCTCCGACTGGCCGGGATACTTCCGAGCCAGCGCCTCGTTGAGGGACGGGTACATCTCAATCGACGGCCACTCGCCGCCGAAGTCGTACTCGCTGCCATCGGCAAGTGTGACCGTCGTTGAGCCGAACACCTCGACCGCAACCGACTGGATGAGCCGACGAATGAGGTCCGCGCCGGTGTTGAAATCACCCCACGCCTGGTAGGTCTCCAGCATCGCAAACTCCGGGGAGTGGGAGGAATCCACACCCTCATTGCGGAAGTTGCGGTTGACCTCAAAGACCTTCTCAATCCCGCCGACAACGGCGCGTTTGAGGAAGAGCTCCGGGGCAATCCGCAGGTACAGGTCCATGTCCAAAGCGTTGGAGTGGGTGACAAACGGCCTGGCCGCTGCCCCGCCGTGCAGTGTCTGCAGCATCGGGGTTTCAATCTCCACAAAGCCTTCGTTTTCCAGGAAGTGCCGCAGCGCCCGCATCACCTTGACGCGGGTCATCGCGTTCTGGCGGGCTTGCTCGTTCATGATGAGGTCCGTGTAGCGGTGACGAATGCGCTGGTCCTCACTCATCTCCTTGTGTGCCACCGGCAGTGGCCGCAACGACTTCGATGCCATCTGCCATGAGCTCGCGAGCACCGAGAGCTCCCCGCGCTTGGAGGCGATCACCCGCCCGGTTACGGAGACAATATCGCCCAAATCCACCTGGGACTTCCAGTTCGCCAACGACTCCTCGCCGACTTCCGCCAGCGACAGCATCGCCTGAACAGTCGCACCCGCCCCCTCCTGGATCTGCGCGAAGCACAGCTTGCCGGTGTTGCGCACAAACATGACGCGCCCGGCGATGGAGACGACGTCCTCGGTCTCCTCCCCCACCGCCAGCACGCGCGGCTGCGCACCACGAACAGCAGTATCAGCAGCAGCATCGGCCGCGTCAGTAGCCGCCACCGAATAAGCTGCGCGCAGGTCCGCGATCGCAGTGGACCGGGGCACCTCAACCGGGTACGGGTTGACCCCTGCGGCCAACAAATCCGCGCGCTTAGACCGCCGAACAGCAAGCTGCTCGGGCAGGTCATTGGCGGCGGCAGGGGTGGCAGAAGTGGCAGTTCCGGTGGAGTCAGTCATGGCATACAAGAGTACTCGCCACAGCTCACGGTTCCCAACCGGGGCCTCATCGGGAACAACACAGGGCTCATTGGGAAAGATCGGGAAAGACAGGGAAAGATCGGGAAGGTTTTCCCAATGATGTACCTATGTTTCCCAATGAGGCCACCCAAACACGGGGAACTCGACCATCATCGCTCTATTCCCCCTGTTCAGCGAATTGACACGTACCCCTGTCAATTTGTGTCAATTTGGCATTAGCCATCGCCATTGTGCCCCCGTGGTTACTTGGGGTGGCTCCCAGCCCCGGGGTACCCTCAACTAACGCTCGTAGACTGTCCCGCCGAGCTCACTCTCTACCATTTCGATAGCGACTTGCATGGGGGTGCGGTGGTCGAAGTTCGCTGCGTCCTCCTGGGCGGCGCGCACCATTTCCTCTTCCTCCTGCGCGCGCTCTTCCTCCGGAGTGAGCACGGGCGTTGACGGTTCCTCATGCTGCGTGGGTGGCTCCGGGTCCAGTGGGGCCACTGGCTCTACGGGGGCTACCGTCTGTGGTGGTACCTCGTAGGGCGCGGGTGCCTCGAGTCCTTCTGATTCCTCCAGCTCTCTTGACTCCTCGGGCATCACGGCCTCCCAATCCTGCGGCATGGGCGGTTCGGAGAATGCACTATCATCAGCACCCGATTCTGTGGATGTCTCGGCATCCACCGATCCCGAGAAGGACCGTTGCTGCCCCGGCTGTGCCGGTTGCTGCGGCTGCGCTACCTGCGCCGGAGGTGCCGGAGGCTCACCGGCCCCCGGTTCACCTTTTGGGAGTTGCGAGCCCGTCACTGCCTGCGCCGTCACCGGGGTTCCAAGCACCTGCGACAGTGCTGCGGAGACGTCAGCGTGATGAGGATCCCCATTGAGGCGCTGCGCCAGGGCGCCAGTGAGCAAGCTGATAAACACGGTGTTATCGCGAACCGCAACCACCTTGGCACTGGTCAACAGGATGCGGGCAGTGCGATTGTTGCGCTGCTCACTCAACACCTCAAGCACATCGCGCCACACGGCCGTAATAGTATCCACGGTCACTGCAGGTGCGGTGGGTGCAGGCGTCGCTGCCGGTGCTGGCTCGGGTGCCGGTTCGGGAACCTCGGCTTCGGCCGGCAGCTGCACCACCGTGAACGGTTGCTCCTGCTTCTGTTGTTGAGGCTCCGGCTGCTGCACCTCCTGTGGCTCCGGCTCGTGTGCCACCGGCGCCTGCTGCACCTCCTGTGGCTCCGGCTCTTGTTCCGCTGGCGGCTGCTGGGGCGCGGCTGGCGACTGCTGCGCCTCCATCGCCGCGCGCTGAGAGGGGCGCATGTACTTCGCGGCGTTTGCGGAAGGCTCAGGGGCACCGGTGCCTGGTGCTGCGGCGGTTGCAGGTTGGCTCGCCATAGTCTGCTGGGTACCCACGGTGAGCAGCTTCGCCATGAGTACCTCCAGCATGATGCGCGGGGCAAGGGTGCCGCGCATGGAGTCGAGACCTTCGGCGGCAACAGCGGCCACCCGTGGCAAATCCTGCCCACCAAAAGCGGCAACCTCTTCGGCGAAGGTGTCGTGAGCAGCAGCGGGGGCATCAACGAGCCCACTGGTCAAAGCCTCCGGAACGGTCTGAAGCACCATCAGATCGCGGAGGCGATCCAGCAAGTCCGTGGTGAACCGCTTTGGATCAATGCCTGCGTCAATCACCTTCCCCACTAGGCCGAAGGCGGCGGCACGATCATGGGTGGCAATGGCGCGAACGGCGGCATCAATAAGGGAGGAGTCCGTCACCCCCAACAGCGGTGCGGCGAGGTCATAGGTGAGCTCCTCACCCTCCGGAACGCCGGAAAACAGTTGATCGAGGATGGATAGAGAATCCCGCGGTGATCCACCCCCGGCGCGGATCACCAGCGGATACACCGAATCTTCCACGGCGATGTGCTCATCGGCGGCGATGTCGTGGAGGAGCTCCTTCATTGTCGGCGGGGTGAGGAGGCGAAACGGGTAGTGCTGTACGCGGGAGCGAATCGTGGGAATGACTTTTTCCGGCTCAGTGGTGGCGAAGATGAAGATGAGGTGCTCTGGCGGCTCCTCCACCACTTTGAGCAGGGCGTTCGAGCCGGCTTGGGTGATCATGTGGGCCTCATCGATGATGATGATGCGGTAGCGGGAGTCACTCGGCGCATAGTAGGCGGTTTCGCGCAATTCGCGCATATCGTCAACGTTGCCGTGGCTGGCCGCATCCAACTCGGTGACATCGAGGTTGCCCTGTCCGCCGGGCGCCAGTGCGCGGCAACTTGCGCACTCGCCGCACGGGGTGGAAGTGGGGCCATGTTCGCAGTTGAGGGAGCGGGCGAGGATGCGCGCAGTGGATGTCTTGCCGCAGCCGCGCGGCCCGGAGAACAGGTAGGCGTGCGAGATACGCCCATTGTCCAGGGCCACACTCAATGGCCTGGTTACCTGTTCTTGCCCTCTGACCTCGGCCAATGTTGCTGGCCGGTACTTGTGATAAAGCGCCACGCTTTAACTGTACCCGGTTTGGGGGATTGGGTTGGCCCTCTGGGAGTTGGTTTAGCTGATTATCACTGCCGGGTAGTTATACAATCGCTACATGACTGGGCTCATTTCCCACCCAAGAATCACCGGTTTCCTCATCGCCACTGCCGCCGCTGCGAGTGCGCTCCCCTCCCCCGCGCTCGCACAGGAGGAGGTTACACTCACTCTCGCGCAGTGCGTCGCCCTCGATGGGGCCTTGCGCGAGGCGAATTCTGCAGCGACTGCGCTGGCACTTGCCCAGAGCAATTATGATGCGGCCACGGCGAAGGAGGCTGCCGCCCAAACTGCGCTTTCCGACGCTGAAACCGCCCTCCAGGATGCCGAGGATGCCCTCGAGGCCAAGCGGGAGGAGATTCTCAACAGCGGTGAGTACGCCCAGGCCACTGCGGATCTTGCTGCCGCCGAGGACGCTGTTGCCACCGCGAACACTCGTATCGCGGAAGCGAAAACTGCAGTAGCTCAGGCCGAGGCCGCCCAAAACGAGGCCAAGGCCGCCCGCGACACAGCAGCCAGTGAGCTTGCCGATGCCACCTTCGCCGAGGACGCTGCCCGCAGTGCACTCAACCAGGCGAAGTCGACCCTCTCCGCTGCTACCGCGCAGCGCGACCAGCTCGCACAGGAAGCTGCTAGTGCCGCCGCCGAGGAAGACGAGCTCACGAACGAGGCACAGACAATCGCGGCGGACATCAGCTCCACCACCGATAGTATTGCCACTGCCGAAAACAACCTCACTGCGGCTCAATCAAGCCTCGCGACAGCACAGAATACCCTCGCCACTGCACAACAGCAGCTCGATGCCTCGAGGCAGGAAGCCCAAGCCCAGATCGATCTCGGCTCCCTCGGGTTTTTCGAGAAGATGAACTCTACAAACGCCGTTCGTCTTCTCACCACCGAGCGCTATGCGAGCACCGGTGAGGCGATGCTCCAGGATACGCATATGGGTGCTGAGGGGGACGCCACCAGCCTCGCCAATATGGCACACGTCCTCCAATACATCGAGGAGACGAACACGAGGCGTGTCCGGGACGGCGGTGTCAACGGCGAACAGCTCGACGCACTCCTCGTCGCCGACGATGTCATGGCACTAGCACAGGGTAACGCCAACTGGTCGCGGATCTACGCCCGAGGGCATTCCAAGAACTACGCCGACTACGGCGGCTGGCGTGGTGAAAATCTCGCGTGGGGAGCTGAGAATCCGCTCATCATGCTCTACGACGACGAGAAACACGCCTATGACAACAATACCGGCGGTGAGACCGGCCATTATGAGAACATCGTCACGCCGCAATTTAAGGTCATCGGCATGGGGCGTACCCAAACCTCTGACACATCCTACGGGCTCGTCTACTCCCAGCTATTCTGGGACGGCACTACTGACGGTGCCTACACGCTTGAGCGGTACACACAGCGGTTCAACAACTACTACCTGCCACTGAAGGACCAGGCTGATAACGGTTCTGCAGAGACACAGGAGGCAGTAGCCCGTGCACTGGATGTGGTTAACATTGCTCAATCAAACGTCGAGAGTGACACCGATTTTCTCACTTCACTAAACACCCAGCTGGCCAGCCTCAAAACCCAGCAGCAAGCGAACCAGACTGCACTAGCCACGAACGCCGCCAAACAGCAGCAACTGGCCTCCGACCTCGCTGCCGCCGAAGATGCAGTGACGGCAGCAACCACGGACGTCGAATCGGCAGAGAACAACCTCGCCAGCGCACAGGTGGTTGCTGAGGCGGCAGCCACGACTGCACAGGAAACGACGAATGCTGCGACAGCGGCGGAAACGGCCACCTCGGAGACACGGGCCGAGCTTGCTGCGGCACAGAATGCTCTCACCGATGCGGAGAATGCGCGCGAGGCGGCTCAGGCTGCGCTGGATACCACACCGGCCCTCGCACCCTATGTGAGCGATGTGGACGCGGCGACGGCTGACGTGGCGAAGGCTGAAACCGCTGTTACACAGGCATCGGCAGCCGCGCAGGCCGCCTCGACGGCGCTGTCGACAGCCACTGCCGCCAACACCGAGGCCGCTGCCGACCTCGCGGCAATCGAGGCATCCGCCGGGCTTGGGGATATCACCAAACTCCCCGCCTCCTGCACAGCAGTGCCCACCCCCAACGATGACGAGGCTGGGGACGGCCAATCTGACGGCAACCAACCCGGAGACAACGACAGTTCCGGGTCATCGTCATCGTCCTCGTCCGACAGTGACGAAGAAGGCCTCGGCGAAGAGGAAATTGCCGGGATCGTCTTTGCCCTGCTCGTCGTCCTCGCCATTCTCTCGCGAGCGCAAGAGATTATCGCAATGGTGCAAACGATGTAGCTACACCTGCACCTCAAGCAGAACCGTCAACCGGTCCGGCTCACTCAACTGCGGCAAACCCTGCGCCCAACGGGTCGGTGCCACCACGCGCACCGGCCCGAGCGCGGTCTCCACCGTCGCACCCGGCTGCACGCCGGTGACATCCGCACGGAATAGCGCCTGCACAATCTCAGGGGTCACCCCCTCCGAACGGAGGCCAAAAAGCTCCACACGCACCTGCTGACTCGGCATCCCCCACACCTGGGCCCCATGCACCAACCCCAGATCGCGCTGCGCAAACGTACAGGTAGATACGATATTCTCACTCATCCCGAGCGGCTCACCCTCAGGAAGGCGGGCACCAGAATCATCAACCGGTTCCACCCACTCCAGCAGCTCCCCCGCGCCAGAAAACAACGACGTCAACCACTGCTGGGTACCAACCATATCCATGGTCACACAGTGTAACCCCTCCACGCACCGTGAGAAAGGACAAGCAACGGTTCGGGAGGGGAACGCCAAAAGCGACAGGCTCTATCTACTGCGCCTCAGCGGCAGCGAGCAGCACACACGTGGCCACCCCATCCATCGCCTCAGTCACCTCATTGAGCGGCGGCAGAGACGGTGCCAACCGAATATTGCGATTGTTCGGATCCTTATGCAGCGGGAAACTCGAACCAGCGCCCGTCAGCTTAATACCGGCCTGAGCAGCCAAATCCACCACACGCGACGCAGTTCCATCCACCACATCCAACGAGATGAAATACCCGCCCTTCGGAGTCGTCCACCTCGCCACCCCAGCAGCACCGAGACGCCTCTCCAAAATCTCCTCCACAGCCGAAAACTTCGGGGCCAAGGACTGACAGTGCTTCAACATCAGCTGCTTCACCCCATCCGCATTCTTCAGATAGCGGGCATGAGCAAGCTGATTCACCTTATTCGGACCAATCCCACGCATGCTCGCATACTTTTGCCACCACGCCAGGTTATCCGCCGAGGTAGCCAAGAAGCTCACCCCAGCACCGGCGAAGGTGATCTTTGAGGTAGACGCAAACTCGAAGAAGCGGTTCGGGTTACCCTTCTGCGCAGCCAGCGTCACCACATCCACCACCTGCGGGAACTCACCGTTGAGGGTATGCACCGCGTAGGCGTTGTCATAGAAAACCCGGAAATCCGGGGCTGCAGTCTCCATCGACGCGAGCATCTCCAACTCCGCAGGCGACAGCGACGTGCCCGACGGATTCGCGAAGATCGGCACCACCCACATCCCCTTCACCTGCGGGTCCTTCACCAACTCGGGGATCTCGTTGACATCCTCCACCGGGACCATTTCAAAGCCGAACGTCTCCGTGATGGAGAAGTGACGGTCATAGCCGGGAACCGGGCACAGCCACTTGACGTGCTCCTCATCCTTCCACGGGCGCTGAGAATCCTGCGTACCCCACATATAGGCCCAACTGATCAGATCAAACATGATGTTCAAGGAGGACGAATCCTGGGCGATAATGTTGTCCATCGACACATTGAGCAGGTCCGCCCAAATCTGACGGATATCCACAATGCCCTTGAGGTTGCCATAGTTGCGCACATCCGCGCCCTGGGCATCCTTGGTATCGCCGGGCTCCGGCAGGCCGAGCAGCTCAGTGTTGAAATCTAACTGCTCCGTGCTCGGCTTCCCACGAGTGAGGTCGAGGCTGAGGTTCTTGGCCTTGAGCGCGTCATACTCGACGCGCAGTGCATCCAGATCGAGAGTTTGCGTCATGGGCTACAGCCTACCCCCTTCCTCTGCATCCAGAGAGTTATGCCCCGGTGCGCGCTAAGTTATGCTCCCCGAGTGTGCTACCCGGAAAAATCACCTGGGCTTTTACAAAAGGTAGCAGACTTTGGGAGCATAACTCCGGGCAGTCGACGGGCCTGTGGCGCGAGAGGCCGAGGACATGGCGGCTCAGAGCTCCAGGGGCGAGAATCGGCAAAAAAGGGGATCCTGCGCACCCGACAGAGCTCCCTTATCCTTGCTGCATTCCTGCCCTGGGGAGGTTCGCGAGATGGCCGCCGCGCAGAATCCTCCCCAACTATAACAAACCCCACTGAAACCCGGAAATTCGCGCCGCACACGGAAGCTATAGACTCGCACCCAGTGGGCAAGCACCCGGAAGCTGCAGCATCGCTATTGTGATCACTTGGTGCGAGCTAAGGTCGCGGGCGGTGAACTATGGTCAAGGGCTGCGGACTAGGGTCAAATGCTGTGGTTTTGTACTTTTGCGCGCCCTCAGGTACCCTTTCGTGTGACGGTTCGCGTGACTGCGTTTGCGTGGATTGATCCTGGAGGATTCGACTAGCGGCCTATGTCGCACGCCTGGAACGCGTGTTGGGAGCAATCCCTCAGGGGTTCAAATCCCCTATCCTCCGCAGAAACCCCCCCTGACCTGCAGGTCAGGGGGGGTTTTCGTTCTGCAGCTACCTAGATATTGCCTCCAAAATAACGGCGCGTGGCAATAAACGACGCACCGGCAAGCATGAGCAATAGACCGAGGCTCGCCGCCCACAGGAACGTCGCATCCACACCCGTGTTCGGCAACCGGCTCGTCGAGGTCGTCGTCCGGCTCGTCGTGGTCCGACCGGCAGTCGTTCGCGTCGTCGTCGACGTCGTCCGCGGCACCGTTGTCCGGGTCGTGTACGAGGTCGTGCGCGGAATCGACGTGGTGGTCCGCGACGGGGTGGACGTGGTCACACCCGTCCGGGGAGCGGTTGTCGTCGTACGCCCCTGCGCCGAGTTCGTGGTCTGCCCCACCGGGGGCTTATCGGTGAACATGCCCGACGGCACCGAGGCCGTCGATGTCGTCGTCGAGCGGGTCCCGTTCGGGTTCGCACCCGTCCGCCCTGTCGGCGTGGTCTTCGGCTTACCCAGGCCGCCCGTGGCAATCTGGTTGCCAATCATGCCCACCACAGCGAGCGCCCCAACAGTGCCGAGAACACCACCGATGATCGCTCCGGTATCGGTCGCCTGATTGGTGGAATCCCCACCCGGCGTACTCGCACCCGGAGCCGAGGACTCACTGGTAAATCGCAGGTTGCCGGACACCGTTCCGTCCGGGGTCTTCGCGGAAATCCGGGCATAACTGGAGCCACCGAAGACCTTCTCGCCGGTGAACGTGACTGTCACCTGCTTCTTGTCCGCACTCAGCGCGATCCTGACCTGACCGGTACCCACATCAAGGCTCGTGCGGTTCGTACTCGCACCGCTCTTCCGCAGACTTATGCCCACCTCAGACGGCACCGCCCCGAAGAACGTCTCCGTATCCAAGGTCACCGTCACCGGCTCACCGGCCTTCACCGAATCGATCACCGGAATCGAGACCGTCGGATACGAGCCGTCGAGGGTGATCTCCGCCTGACCAGTGCTGTCTGCGGTGATCGCCACCGTCGGGCCACCATCGGCCTGGGCAACCTCGGCGCGGGCTGCCTCCGTCTCCTCTACCGGGGTCGGCTCGGCGGTTGTCACCGGCTCCGTCGTCGGCTCAGCTGACGGTGCCTCGGTTGCAGGCACCGATGCCTCGGCGACAAGGTTGGACACGCCAGGAGCCACCGCACTGTTGGCAGCAGCAGCCGGGGCTGCGGCACCAGCCTGCGGATCGAGCAGACGGTTGATCTCATCTGCTGCCTTCTGTACATCCTGCGTGATCTGCGCCGCAGCGGCAGCGATCTCATCCGGGGTCGGGGCCTTCTTCACGGCAGCGGGCGCAGGCTTGGCGAGGTTCAGCCCAAACCCCACTGACTCCGCCTGGGCACCATCAGCACCCTTGAGCGAAACCGTCACCGTCTTCGGCGCATTGACCTTGGCCACAAACTGGCCATCGTAGGTATCGATAGCTGCCGACCCGAAGGCACGCGTTCCCCCGTTGATCAGCTGTGGAGCTGGCTTCGCCGCCGCGTCTGCGGGATCCTTCCCCGCAGGAACAGCGTTGAGATTCTCCGCGAGAGTCCACACGGAAACGTTCTTCTCCGTACCAGCACTCACCTGCTCAGCGCTGCGCGACTCCGCCGAAAGACCCACCGTACCCCCGGCCACCTGCGCGTTTGTTGCAAAGAGATCGATCGGGGTGGGAACACCGTTGAGGGTGGACTCCACCACCACCGACAGCGTCGTGCCCGTATTCTTCGCCACCGGGAACGTTGCATCCTCCGCAAACGCCGCCGGACGATTCCCCGCTACATCAAACGGGGCAGCCCACATGTTATCCTTCGGCGCGGCCAGTGTCCCCAACGCTGCCAGCACGGGGCCCGTCGCATAGTGGGCCTGATCAGCAAGAGGAGTGGCCACCACGTTCGTCACCTCCCCCGGCTTGTAGGTGTACTCGCCCACCTTCACCCCGCTGACAGTGACCTTGACACTCCACCCAGCAGCCAGACCGTCCTTGTCCGTGAAGGTGTAGGAGTCCCCCTCCTTGACGAGCTTATCCGCCCCCACAGATGGGCCCGTGGCCAGCTTGCCAAAGTCAAGCCACCCGGCTGTATCCTTGAGCGTCCCCGTCCCCTCGGCAGCGTAGGTGATGTCCGCATTCGCCGTGGCAGGAACCCCAAACATGGTACCGGCCATCGTCACAGCGGTAACTCCTACCACCGCCAACGCCGTCCGGGACACCCTCTTCACACTTGCCACTGGCCTCATCGAATCCTCCTCTAATGGTTACACACATTAGAGATCATTTTACCCTATGAAGGGTTCGCGAGGCCACGTGCTCAACAATCCGTTTCTGCAGCTCGGGGCGATCGTATCCAAATTGTTACGGAATTGCAGGGTGGCTCCCAGACACCCCCGGTACCTCTACAAAATCGGGAAGCGCTCGATTGTCTCATCGCGGCCCGGTCCCACACCAATGTAGGAGATCTGGGCACCGGAGAGCTCCTCGAGCCGCTCAATATAGTCGCGAGCCTTCTGCGGCAGATCCGCAAAATCACGAGCCTCGGAGATATCCTCCTCCCAGGCGGGCATCGTCTCATAGATCGGCTCAGCATGGTGAAAATCAGACTGGGTGAGCGGCATTTCATCGCACCGCTTTCCATCCACGTCATAGGCCACACAAATCGGAATCTCCCCAATCCCGGTGAGCACATCGAGCTTGGTCAAGAACAAATCCGTAAACCCATTGACGCGGGCCGCATAGCGGGCAACCACCGAGTCATACCAGCCCGTGCGGCGAGTACGGCCCGTATTAACGCCGATCTCCCCACCTGTCTTCTGCAGGTACGTGCCCCACTTATCAAACAGCTCCGTGGGGAACGGGCCGGCGCCGACGCGGGTGGTATAGGCCTTCGTGATACCGAGGGAATGAGTGATCTTGGTTGGGCCGATACCCGACCCCACACACGCCCCACCGGCAGTCGGATTCGAGGAGGTCACGAACGGATACGTGCCGTGATCCACATCGAGCATCGTCGCCTGGGACCCCTCCATGAGCACACTCTTGCCCGCATCGAGTGCCTGATTGAGCACCAGCTCAGAATCAATGACCATCGGGCGCACGCGATCCACAAACTGGAGGAAATAGTCAACAATCTCCTCCTCATCGAGGGCCTTGCGGTTGTACATCTTCACCAGCATCTGGTTCTTCACGTCCAGAGCCGAATGAATCTTCTGGCGCAAGATCGATTCATCGAAAAGATCGGCGACGCGCAACCCCACCCGGGCAACCTTATCCGCATACGTCGGGCCGATGCCGCGGCCGGTCGTGCCGATCGCGCGCTTACCCAAGAAGCGCTCCTGAATCTTGTCCAACGTGCGATGATACGGCGCCACCAGGTGCGCATTTGCCGAGACCTTCAGCCGCGACGCATCCGCACCCCGAGCGACCAGACCGTCGATCTCCTCAAAGAGCGCCTGCAAATCAATGACTACACCGTTGCCCAACACCGGGGTCGCCGTTGGCGAAAGCACACCGGCCGGCAGCAGCTTGAGAGCGTACTTCTCGCCATTCACCACCACTGTGTGGCCCGCATTGTTGCCACCATTGGGCTTGACCACGTAGTCCACTTTGCCGCCGAGAATATCAGTGGCCTTACCTTTGCCTTCATCGCCCCACTGGGCGCCGACGATGACGATTGCAGTCATAGTTGCGTACTCCTTTGTTTTCGCCGGTAATACTCTACTAGTACTGTGGTGGATTATGCGCATTATGGTCATCGATTGCGCCAGCGGCCTCACCCTGCCTGGCGATTTGGAGGTCATCTCCCTCCCCGCCATCCCCACCCGACGCGATCTACGCCCCGTGGATAAGCTGTGCGCCGAGGCGCCGGCAATCTCCCCGAGCCTGGAGGAGATCGCCGCCTCACCGTCTGTGCCACACATGGGTGCACCTGCGCGTATCGACGTCGGAGTTGCCTTGCGCCTGGTGGTTGTCGGCTCCGACGCAGCCCTGGCAGCGGTGATCACCAGGCTCATGCGCGCCGACTACATGTGGGTTGAGGTGGGGTATATACCCATTGACCCCGCCTCGCCAGCAGCGGTGAACTGGGGGCTCGCCTCACTGTCCTCTGATGAGCTGTGGGCACTGGCTGTGGATGGGACGGTGCGCCCGGTGCCTCTGATACGCGATGACCGGGGCAATGCGGTGGCCGGGTGCGCCACTGTCACCTCGTTTCCTGATAGCGGCGAACTGGCCGCCGAGATCGCCGTCGATGACGTGACCCTCCTCCCCGGCCCCACCGCCGGGGTTGTCGGGGCGAAACTCGTTCCCGAACTCGACGCGCCCGGTTTAGCGGCGGTACGCCTCGTGGCCGCACCCCCACCCCGGCGCGGATTTACCCGCCTAGTCACCGGGCTCTTCCAACGCTCACCACAGCCCGGCTCCCCCGCTTACCGGGCCGACCCGGCGTCCCTGGCCACCGGCCGAGCAATGCAGGTCGGCGGCGAGAACATCCTCGTCACTATCGACAGTGTCGCCCGCCCCCGCCCGGTAGACCGGTGCGCGTTTTACCGGCATCTCCGCGATCTCCAGGCCGTGCGGATGTAGCATGTTCTCGCACCGCCGAATGCCGGCAACAGCGGAGTCTCCAACCCGAACGGTGGGACGTACGTCCCGGCAACGCCCTCAACAAGTGGTGACTCGACGAGACTGGGGGGACCTCATCATCGGAATACCCTGGGGATTTGTGTCTCACAAAAAGGTGTTTTGAGCGCTCGAGTAAGTGCCGAACCGTAGACGTTCGGTTCAGGAAGTTGCGCCCGATTGAAAGCGTCCTTTACTTCAGACACATTGGTCATGAGGATGTTCTTGATCTCAAGCTTCCTCGGAACACCGGGTTCGAAGGCTTCAGCTGCGAAATCATAGGATACGAGGGTGATCGACGAAGGCTGGAGTCTGCCCACTCTCTCAATGTTGGACTCGCCGCCCAACCGCTGGGTAATGGCCTGATTAACTGGTTCTGGAGTAACAAGAAAGAGGCCTGATCGACAGTAGGTCTCACGCGAGAGCACCGAAGCTTTGTAGATGATTTGTGGGAGTATTCTCTTGTTAACATTCTCCCAGTTCAAACCCAATGTGGACCAGCTGTTCAGACGATCAGATGCACTCAGACTCTCCAAGGACGAGCGATAGTTTCCCGTTGTATCAATGGTTTGAACTTCTACTGCGCAGAAATCCGACACCTTGCCATCGGCTTCAACCTTGGCCAGAATCCAATCGACGAAGTAATTGCCGCTCCCCCCTCTCTTAGGGAGCCGGAGTTCTTTTCCCCACCGGTGTCCAAACACCGCAATGGAGGGTTCACCTGCCAATAGTGCCCGATCTACAGCCTCACGTCCCGGATACTTGGGAGCAGATTCCCCAAAGGCCAAACGCGAGATTTCATCGAGAAGCGCGTAGTCTCCGGCGTAGAGCCTTAGTGGACAACAGATGACATCGGGTGCATCTTGCCGCTTCTGACGGACAGTACAGGCCCCTGCCCACACACTGCGCCCATGAAGATTGATTGTCTTCACACAGTCGTCGCGTATGAATGGACACTGCGCCTCTATTGCAGCGTTCACGGCCTTGTCAGATGTATCCCGATCGAGGTAGCCGTAGAGCTCCGCTATCTGTCCAGCCATGCCCTATCCAACCAGTGCGAGTGCGTTCTCGATGAGGGCCTTACCCACAGCCTCTGCAAGCAAGACAGGGACCGCATTCCCGACCTGAGCAAACTGATCAACCCGAGAGCCTAAAAAGCGATATGTGTCGGGAAAACTCTGCAGACGTGCTGCTTCACGGACTGTGAAGACACGCTGTTGCTCGTAGTGGATGTAGGCACCCCAGTGCGGGTCACACTTCGTCAGAATCGTGGATGCGAGTCCACGTGGAGAGACTCGCCCATACCGCTTCGTATGATCCGAAGTACGGGCTCGTTGCATCCCCTTTGGAAGTAGCTCATGGGGAATATCCGTCCAGTTCCCCCCAACGGGGATGTAAGATAACCGCTCCAAATTCGTCAGCGATAAACGCGGCGCTTCATGATTGAAGATTCCGGCGGAGCCCTCTCTCATTAAACGCTGATAGCTCGATATCGCCTCCGCTTGATATGCACCACCTGCACTATACGACTCACCTGATTTCAATGGTGGTAGATCAGATATTGCATCAGCAACAGACGTGAAGGGTAGCCCGCCCACTGGATCAGACTGAACAAGGTTCTTTCCTGCCCACGACGATGTGAAGTTGATTCGCCTCGGCGCTGAGTGCGTAGGCGCAGGAAAGGAACTATCAGGAAGTGTTGCCCCGCGCGCACCAATGATGATCGTACGCCAGCGTGTCTGAGGAACACCGAAGTTGGGAGCATAGAGAAGGCGGACATCAGCCTGATAACCAAGAGCGGATAAAGCCTCGACAATTGCTGTCAAGGTATCGCCTTTGGAAAATGAAACCAGTCCCGGAACATTTTCAATGAGCACCTGTTTTGGCGAAAACTCCTCGACAAACCTCAAGAACTCACGGAAAAGGTGATTCCGATAGTCGCTTGTACTCCTGACAGGTGCGTTAATGGAAAACCCTTGGCACGGCGGCCCCCCTGCCACAAGGTCCAACTCTCCCGGCTCAAGTCCAAGACGCTCCCTAACCTCGCGAGCATTCACCTCTCGAATATCTCGCGCATCGACTAAAACCGATGGGTGATTTAACGCAAACGTTTCCGCGTATTGTTCGACTACTTCATTGGCGTAGAGCGACTGGAATCCGGCGCGACGTAACCCTTCAGTCAGACCTCCAGCACCCGCAAACAAGTCAATCGAGGTCATCGCTCTCATCTGACGCCATCCTTCCTCTTTACTTGCCCAGTTGCACAGCAGATCCCCAAAATCAGCCTGGGATTACCTCGTTATCCTACTCTCTCACTTCACATCTTCGGTGAATGTCCCCTCCCGCAATTGAACACGTATTCGAATCACGTGTTTAATTAGCCGGGTGATCGGAGGTGGGAGTCCCGGGCAGCTGCTCCGGGGGAATCGCCGGCTCCTCGGTTGTGGGGATGAGCACCGCGCGAGCGGAATCGTAGGACATCCCTGCCACCATGAGCAGGTCCACAATGAGGGAGCGCACCTGGGCCAAGACGGCGTAGGCAGAGAGCACGTTACCGTCGACCAGTTCGATGCCAGCCCGGGAGCCGAGCAGGCGAAGCCGGTGGACAACATCGGTGACCACATGCGCCTCATCGGCCGCTGGCTGCGAACTCGCGAACGGGGCGGCACCGACAGAACCGGCGAGGCGGATTGGCCGGTTGAGGAACACGTTGGAGAGGATCGCCGCAACCTCCGCGAGCTCGTCGATAATGTCGAGCAGGCGCGGATCGAGCTCATTGTGGTCAGTCTGCAGCACCAGCGCCCGGCGCACCAGAACCCGAGTGGTGCGGATCGCATTGTCCACCGGGGCGAGAATGATGGTCAGGGAGGTGATTTTCTCCCGATCACGCCACTTAAACGGGGACACTTTCACTGTTTCCGCACCGGCCTGCGCAGCGGCAAGCATCGCATTAATGCGCCCTTGGGTGCCCCGCGCCCGGGTCAGCGCCGCCCGCAGGAGCGCCGTGTCGCCGGTGGTCAGAGCCAGCGAGACGTCTTCACACACGCTGGAGACGGTGCCGAGGATGCGCCCAACCTCCTGGCGGGCGTTGCGGAACGGGGAGGTGGGGATGAGCCCCACAACGATGAGCCCAACAACCCCGCCGACGAGGGCATCGCCCATCCTGTCGAAGCCACCGGAGGTGCCCGGCGGCATGATGGTGGCGATGAGTACCGCCCCGATCGCGGTCTGGTTGGTCACGAGCACTGAGTCATCAATGAAGATGGCCAGCAGCAGGGAGACAGCCACGGCGGCTGCGATTTGCCAGGCCCCGGAGCCGATCTGAGAGATGATGAGATCACCCATCCCCACGCCGAGGGAGGCACCGATGACGATCTGGGTGGCGCGCTTAATCTTGCCGCCGCCGGACATGGCCAACACGATGATCGCGGCCATCGGGGCGAAGAACGGCTGGGTGTGACCGACGATGTGGAAGGCGAACCAGTACGCCAAACCGGCAGCGAGCCCGCCTTGGAGGGCGGGGATGAGTCCGGTGCGCACGCGTCCCAGGCGCATCCCAAGGTCCACGTGGCTAGTCACGTCGCGCACGCTGTTGACAACGTAGCGGCGCACCGCCGGGGTGGTGGTTTTACCGCGCGGGCGCGCGGCAGCTGTGAGCATCGACATGGTGTAGCTCCTTTCCGTTCGTTCACATTAACGTTGATCGTCAGGAGCGCGTTCCATCACAGCACAGAAAAACCCCGAATCTGTGAGGAACCTAGCGCCCGTGGGGGCAGTGTAGGCGCCGTCACAGAGACGGGGTAAAAGCTGGCTGGGTTACTTAATGTGGGAACCCACGGAGTGGAGATCCTGGCACGCCTCGATGACGCGCTCACTCATGCCCTGCTCGGCCTTCTTCAGGTAGGAGCGGGGATCGTAGACCTTCTTGTTGCCCACTTCGCCATCCACCTTGAGCACACCGGAGTAGTTCTCAAACATGTGGCCGACGACGGGGCGGGTGAATGCGTACTGGGTGTCGGTGTCCACGTTCATCTTCACCACACCGTAGGAGAGAGCCTCTTCGATCTTCTCCTTCTCGGAGCCGGAGCCACCGTGGAAGACGAAGTCGAAGACCTGGGAATCGGCCGGCAGTCCGAGCTTCTTCGCGGCAACCTCCTGCCCCATCTTCAGCACCTCGGGCTTGAGCTGAACGTTGCCCGGCTTGTACACGCCGTGGACGTTGCCGAAGGTGGCGGCGAGGATATAGCGCCCGTTCTCACCGGTGCCGACGGCATCGATGGTCTTTTCAAAGTCCTCGGCGGAGGTGTACAGGTTGGCGCCGTGCTTGGCTTCCACACCGTCCTCTTCACCGCCGACAACACCGATCTCCATTTCCAGGATGATGTGCGCGTTCTTCGCCTTCTCCAGCAGCTCCTGGGCGATCTGCAGGTTCTCATCGATCGGGATGGCCGAGCCGTCCCACATGTGGGATTGGAACAGCGGCAGTTCGCCCCGGTCAACGCGCTCCTGGGAGATGGCGATGAGCGGACGGACGTAGTCGTCGAGCACTTCCTTCTGGCAGTGGTCGGTGTGCAGGGCCACGTTGATGCCGTAGTTCTTGGCGGCCTCATGGGCGAAGGCGGCGAGCGCCAAGGCACCGGCGACCTTGTTCTTGACAGCCAGGCCAGAGCCGAACTCGGCGCCACCGGTGGAGAACTGGATGATGCCGTCGGACTCGGCCTCCGCGAAGCCCTTGAGGGCGGCGTTGATAGTCTCCGAGGACGTGCAGTTGATGGCGGGCAGGGCGTAGCCACCCTGCTTCGCGTTATCCAGCATCTGGGCGTAGATTTCCGGGGTTGCAATGGGCATGGATGAATCCTCCAAAATTAGCGACGAAACTCACACGAGTACTCTCCCCTCAATTATGCCCACTGTTGGCGGTAATTGCAGCCGGAATTACCGCCCAAGTTAGAGCAGGCCGCCCTCGCGCTCGATGCGGGCGGCTGCCTCCATGAGCATCCACCCGGAGAGTTGGACGGAGAAGTCGCGCTCGAAGACGGGTGGGGCGGTGAGCAGGGAGCGGGTCTCCGAGATCGGCCCGGCACCACGCGGCAGTTGCGCGTCCGCATCCCAGCGGGCTCCGAAGACGGGGAGGCCATCCACCTCGAGGCGGTGCGTCCACACGGATTCGGCGGAGGCGACGATGAGCTTTGCTGCTTTGCGGCGCGTCTCCACGTTTGCCGGGGAATCCGCCGGAAGCCGCACAGCCACATCGGCAATGTAGCGGGCGAGGATCCCGTTGAACAGGCCCCCGTCCCCACCGGTGGAGTGCCACGTGATGACACCGGAGCGGGTGGCCAGGTGGGTGGAGATGGCATCGATAAGCCGCCGAATGTGGAGGATGTAGGGCATGTAGCTGGCGGCCGATTCGGCCTCATCGTAGGCGAGGGGGGCACTGCCGGACGCGTCAACTGTGGTGCCTGCCATATCCCGGAGGGCGAGAGCAACTTCCAGGCTCGCCCCGAGGAGGGTGCCCTGGTTGTAGGGGTAGAGTGCGCTGACGAGTTCGGGGCCGGAGACGCGGAGGCGGATGCCGTCGGCGACGAGGCCGTCATCGCCGATGAGGTTGTCGGTCATCCAGGTGAGCACGTTGACGGCCACATCGACCCGTCCGGTCCGCGCCGCCATGATGGCGAAGGGGCCGTTGGCGGGCACATTGTAGAAGTGTTCTCCCGTCTTCCACGGCAGCACGCCGAGGACCGGGTCGACTCCGCTGAGGAGATCAAATTCGAGTTTCTTCAGGGACCCGGGGGTGCGCACACCAGTCCCGATGGTACGGCCCATGGCCAGGGCGAGCCAGGCTTTGTCGTCGTTGTAGCGGTTGTGGGTGAGGGAGCGCAGGTTGCGCATCCGGATGGTGCGCATGGTCCGGTGTACCCGGGAGCGGCGGATCTTCGTGGAGCGGCGTTCGAGGGCGTCGACAAGGCAGTCGAGGTAGTGGGCCTGCCACCAGTAATGCCAGTGGAGGAAGAGCTCGTCACGGGTGGTTGCTGGCCAGGCGATGACACCGAGGTTGGTGTGCGGAATGGACCACAGCTGATGGGCGTGGCGCTCGTTGACAGCAGATTCCGCGAGATCTGCACGATGTGCCCATTTATCCTGCACGCCAACTCCTTTCCAGTTCACTGTGTGAACCATACGCCACTGCTGCGCATCCGCCGCTAGCTACATTCGGTTGAGGCCTCGAGAACGTTACCCTTCCCACTGGCGTATCCACGTGTGCATGGCAATCCCGGCGGCGACCCCGACGTTGATCGACCTAGTCGATCCAAATTGGGCGATGGAGCAGGTCATTACCGCAGCATGTTGGGCCGCCTCCGTCACCCCGGGCCCCTCTTGGCCGAAGAGTAGGAGGCAGCGGGAGGGAAGGTGCGCAGTTTCCAGAGGGACGGATCCGGGGACGTTGTCAATGGCGACGACGGGAAGGTCCCGGTGGCGGCACCATTCCATGAGGTCGGCCACCGTGTCGTGGTGGACGATGTGCTGGTAGCGGTCGGTGACCATGGCACCACGCCGATTCCAGCGGCGCCGTCCGACGATGTGGACGGTCTCAGCGAGGAAGGCGTTGGCGGTGCGCACAACGGTGCCGATGTTCGCATCGTTTTCAAAGTTCTCGATGGCGATGTGGAGTTCGCGCACGGCGCCGTCTATTGGGCGGGCTTCTCGACGCTGGGCCCGGCGCGCATCGAGGTCTGCGTTGATGGCTGCGAGTGTCCAATACCGGTAGCGGTCGACGACGTTGCGGCGGTCCCCACCCGCCAGAAGTTCGCGGTCATACCGCAGGTCCTCAGCTGGATCGGGGATGGGTAGGTCGGGGTGCTCAAGAGCCCACGGGCCCACCCCGTGGGTGCCCTCACCCCACTCGGTGGGGCCCTTGTCCGGGGCGCTCTCCGGGCGGTTAGGCACAACCAAGATCGTCCAGCCCCAACAGGTACCGGTATTCCAGGCCGGCCTCGGCGAGGACCTGATCGGCGCCGGTGTTGCGGTCAACGATTGTGGCGACGGCAACGACCTCGGCTCCCGCCTGGCGGGCCGCCTCCACGGCGGTGAGCGGTGAATTGCCCGTCGTTGTCGTGTCCTCGACGATGAGGACTTTCTTTCCGGCGATGTCGGGTCCTTCGATCTGGCGCTGCATCCCGTGGTCTTTACGTTCTTTGCGGACGATGAAGGCGTCGATATCGCGGCCGTCGGCGTGCATGATTGCGTCAGCGACGGGGTCAGCCCCCATGGTCAACCCGCCTGCGGAGGCGTAGTCCAGGTCCGCAGTGAGCTCGCGCATGAGTTTTCCGATGAGCCGACTGGCCCGGTGGTGGAGGGTGGCCCGGCGCAGGTCAACGTAGAAGTCGGCCTCCTTCCCCGAGGACAGGATCACCTTTTGACGGAAGACGGCGAGTTCCCCAACGAGTTCAGCCAGTTCCTTCTTCTCAGCAGCATTTACCTCAATCACGGGAAGTTATTGTACCGCCTGTCTGCCGCGCCCGGTCAGAAAATTGTCGAGGGCCCCTGCTTGCGGATCACTCGGGTTCCCTGAGTCTCCGAGTACGTGGGCTCGTCGGGTCGACCGGCGGCAATCGGTTCGACTCGGTCCTCCCCCACCTGACCTGCCGCACCAGCACCGTCGGCGTCCCCGAATTTCCCACCGGTCATCCGCTGCGGCTTGGGCACCGGCGGTGCCTCGGCGGGCTCGGGTGCCGCTGTCAGGGTAGCCCCCGCCGCCGCAGCGGGCTCGACCGCACGCTCGGCCTGGGGGCGGGAGGGGTCAGCCCAGCTCAGATCGACCAGTTCGGCGTCGCGAGGCGGGAGCGTGAGCGACCAGTCGGCGATATCGGCGAGGGCCTCCACCGCATCTGCCACACCGGAGGCGGGCACCGTCGCCGACACCTCAGCGGCCTCCACAACCACCTCACCGGTCGTTGCGGGCAGCCGCCGCAGGGCAGCGAGAGCGCGAGAGTCCTCGACGAACTCGTCCGGCCCCAACCGCACCGTCACCGCCGACTCCCACGGACGGGTCAGGCGCACCGTACGCCGCTTCTCTCCTTCCGCACCCGGTGCCGCTGCAACCACGGTATATGCGTAGCTTCGCACCTGCCCGTGCTCGAGGATACGCGGCTGGGAGCTGCGGGCAGGCACCCAGGTGTGCCCGGACCACCACCACAGGAAAACTCCCACGCACAGGAGGACTACTGCAAGGAGGGGCATACCGAATGTCATGGGCCTATCTTAACCTTCCAAGGTTGACAGATCACCCTCATCCTCGCCGAGAGCCCGGGCCCGAAGTACACGGCGCATGATCTTGCCGGAGCGGGTCTTTGGCAGTGAGTCGACGTACTCAATCTCATCCGGCTTCGCAATCGGTGACAGGTGCACGGCAATATGGCTGCGGATATTCTCCGTCAACTCCCGCGACCCCGTGTACCCCTCATTGAGGACGACGATCGCGGTGATCGCGTTACCCTTCACCGGGTGGGGCAGTCCGATCACGGCCGCCTCGGCGACCGCCGGATGGGAGGCCAGCGCACTTTCCACCTCGGCGGTACCGAGACGGTGGCCGGACACCTTGATCACATCGTCGGTACGTCCGATGATCCAGAAATACCCGCCCTCATCGCGCTTGGCGGCATCGCCGGCACCCCGGCAATCTGGAACATGCCGGTTTCTGTCTGCCACCACGTGTCCATGATCGGGGCTTTACCGGCGCCGATCACCTCGTAGAACCATTCCCACGCCTCCGGGTTGATGGGTTCACCAACGCTGCCGAGCAGGCGGAGGGAACTGAGGTCGTGGCATTCGACGAGTTCCCACCAGCGATCCGGGTGCGGGCAGGCGGCACCGGTCCCTCGGAGCGGGCGCCACCGGTGCGGTATGGTAGTCCCATGGCTAACACCGGCGACACCGTCTTCACCTATGACGTCACCCTCCGCGACGGCGCCCAGCAAAAGGGCATCAACCTCTCCGTTGCTGACAAACTCGCACTGCTGCCCTACTTGGAGAAGCTCGGGCTCGACTACATCGAAGGCGGCTGGCCCGGTGCCATTCCGCGCGACACCGAATTCTTCGAAAAGGTCAAAGAATCCAACCCGCTCACCAGTGCACGGCTCGTCGCCTTCGGCTCCACGCGCAAAGCCGGACTGAAGGCCGGGGAGGACCGCCAAGTCAACGCCCTCGTCGAATCCGGGGCACAGGTGATTACGCTCGTCGCCAAGTCAGACATCCGCCACGTCGAACAGGCACTGAAGACCACGCCCGAGGAGAACCTCGCCATGGTCCGCGACACGGTCACCTACCTCCGCAACCAGGGCCGCGAGGTGATGATCGATGCCGAGCACTTCTTCGACGGCTTCGCCTTCGACCCCGACTACACCACCTCCGTGGTGAAGGCCGCCTTCGACGCCGGGGCGACGTGGGTGATCCTCTGTGACACCAACGGCGGCTCCCTGCCCGACCGGATCACCGATATCGTCACCGACCTGCGGACACGCCTCGGAAAGGGCCCCTACAACCTGGGCATCCACTGCCACAATGACACCGGCTGCGCCGTCGCCAACACGATCGCCGCCGTCAACGCCGGGTGTCGCCAAATCCAGGGCACCATCAACGGCCTCGGCGAGCGCACCGGCAACACCAACATCCTCACCTGCATTGGCAACCTGGCGCTGAAAACCAACTACCAGGTCGCCACCGACGAACAGCTCCAACAGTTGAGCTCGGTGGCCTATGCCGTCGCCGAAATCACCAACAAGGCACCGTCGTCAAGGCAACCCTACGTGGGCCAGACCGCCTTCGCCCACAAGGCCGGACTTCACGCCTCCGCTATCCGCGTGGATCCCGACCTCTACCAGCACATCGACCCCGCCCGGGTGGGCAATGACATGCGCATGATCGTCTCCGACATGGCCGGACGCGCCTCCATTGAGCTGAAAGCCCGCGAATTTGGCATTGACCTGGCCGGCAATTCCGAGGTGCTCACCCACGCCACCGATGCCGTGAAGGAGGCGGAAGCCCACGGCTACACCTTCGATGCCGCCGAAGCCTCCTTTGAACTGCTCCTGCGCGAAATCCTCGCCGGAGCCCCGATCGAATACTTCACTGTGGAATCCTGGAGCGCCTCCACCCATACCGCTGGCGTGGATACCGACACCACCTTCGCGGAGGCGATCGTCAAGGTACACGCTGGCGGGCAGCGGATCATGCGCATCGGGGAGGGTGTCGGCCCTGTCGACGCGCTCGACGATGCCCTCCGCACCGCCTTGGAGAACGTCTACCCGCTGCTCACAGAGTTCAAACTGGTGGACTTCAAGGTGCGCATCCTCGATTCCCACAAGGGCACCGAGGCCACTACCCGCGTCATGATTACCGTCCGCGATGGGCGTGGTGCGTGGACGACGGTGGGCGTGGGCAGCGACGTCATCGAGGCCTCGTGGGAGGCGCTCACCCGCGGGTACGTGTACGGCCTGCTGCGCAACGAGGTCACCCCCGCCCTCTAACCCGGCGCGCCGCCGGGTGTGGGCTGCGGGGTTGCACCACAGCTGACCGGAGGCGTACGATGACACCGGTTATCGCCTCTGAGGCGAAAACACAGGCGGAACCGAACAAAGGAGCAATCATGACCACCGCCACCCACCTCACCCGCAGCCAGCGCCTCGAACGCCTTCCGTTCTCCCGCGCCCTCGGCAAACTCCTCACCGCCTCCGGCATCGGGTGGGCCCTCGATGCCATGGATGTGGGCCTCATCTCCTTCGTCATCGCCGCCCTCGGTGCCCAGTGGGACCTCTCCAACACGGAGAAATCCTGGATTGTCTCTGTCGGCTTCGTCGGCATGGCCATCGGAGCCGGATTCGGCGGACTCCTCGCCGACACAATCGGCCGCCGCTCCGTCTTCGCCCTCACCCTCCTCGTCTACGGTCTCGCCACCGGCGCCTCCGCCCTCACCGCCTCCGTCGCAGCCCTCCTCATCTTCCGGTTCATCGTCGGCCTCGGCCTCGGTGCAGAGCTGCCCGTCGCCTCCACACTCGTCACCGAGTACTCCCCCACCCACATTCGCGGACGCATCATCGTCTGGCTCGAGGCGTTCTGGGCGCTCGGCTGGATCCTCGCCGCCCTCATCGGCTACTTCGTCGTCGCCGGCTCCGACAACGGCTGGCGCTGGGGCCTTGCACTCGGAGCGGTTCCCGCCGTCTACGCCCTCATCATCCGCCTCCACACCCCCGAATCCGTCCGCTTCCTCGAGGCGAAAGGCCGCCACGGCGAAGCCGAGGAGCACGTCCGCGCCTTCGAAGCATCGGCAGGTAGCGACTTCACCTACACCGGCGAGCTTGTCGACGACACCCCCACCCCCACTACGCCCAGCGGCGGGATCTCCATCTGGTCGGCCCCGCTGCGCACCCGCACCATCGCCCTGTGGATCATCTGGTTCGCCATCAACTTCGCCTACTACGGTGCCTTCACCTGGATCCCCTCCCTGCTCACCGCCGCCGGATTCACCCTCGTGAAATCCTTCGAGTTCACCCTCATCATGACGTTGGCCCAAGTGCCCGGGTATGCGGCCGCCGCCTGGCTGATTGAGGTCATCGGGCGCCGCATCACCCTCGCACTGTTCCTCGCCGGCTCCGCCCTCGCCGCCGTCTGCTACGGGTTGGCCACCACCCCCGCCCTCATCATCACCGCCGGACTGTTCCTCTCCTTCTTCAACCTCGGCGCCTGGGGCGCCCTCTACGCCATCGGCCCCGAGCTCTACCCCACCACCATCCGTGGCACCGGCACCGGGGCGGCTGCCGCCTTCGGGCGCATCGCCTCCATTGTCACCCCGCTCCTCGTCCCCGTGTTCATCGCCACCGGAGGCAACGTGCTCACCTTTGCTGTCTTCGGCGTCGCCTTCGCCGTCGCCGCCGGAAGCGCCTTCCTTCTGCCCGAACAGAAGGGACGCGCCATCCACTAGCCTCCGCTAGACTTGCTAACCGTGTGCCCGCACACGGTTTTTCATCAGCTCCTAGGAGGCTCATTATGGAGACACTGCTCGTTCTCGTCGGTCTACTCGCACTCATGGTTGCCTGTGTGGTCGCCGGTGAACGGCTCGGTCTGCCCTACCCCATCCTCATGCTGCTCGTCGCGCTGGCCATCACCTTCATCCCCGGGTTCCCCCACGTCCGGCTCGACCCCGAGCTCATCATCCCCATCTTCCTCCCCCCGCTCCTCTTCGCCACCGCCCAAAAAACCAGCTGGGCAGTGTTCAAAGCGCGCTGGAAAACCCTCCTCATCCTCGCCGTCATCCTCACCGCAGTGACCGCGTTCGTCGTCGCCGGACTGGCGTGGTGGCTCGTGCCCGGCATCACCTTCCCGGCCGCACTCCTCCTCGGAGCAATGGTCGCCCCACCGGACCCGGTGGCCGTGGATGCGGTATCCAAACCCGCGAAAATGCCCCGCAAACTGCTCACCACCCTGCAAACCGAGGGCCTCTTCAACGACGCCATGGCGATCGTCTTGTTCTCTGCCGCCCTCTCCGCCGCCATGGATGACACCCTCACCATCTCTGCATCCGTGATCTGGCACTTCTTCCTCGGCGCCATCCTCGCCATCATCATCGGTTTGGGTGTTGGTTTCATCTACCGCATCGGCGAGCACATCGTCACCACCCGCGAATCCTTCGTCGCCATCAGCTTTGTTGCCCCCTTCGCCGCCTTCCTCATTGCCGAGGAATTCCACGCCTCCGGGGTCATTGCCGTCGTCGTCACCGCCCTGGAGACAAACCGGCAATTGACCGTCAACCAGGGCGAGGTGCGCCTTGCCCGCGACGCCTTCTGGGGAGTCACCAACGTCGCCGTCACCGGCCTGGCCTTCGGCCTCATGGGGGTGCAGATGCACAACATCTTCGTGGACGAGGGCTTCAGCGTCTTCCGCTACACCCTCCCCGTCGCCGCAATCGTCGTCGCCACCATCCTCCTGCGCTTCCTGTTCATGCTCGTCATCACCTTTCTGGTCGAGCCCACCGCCCCCGGCACCCGGTTGCGCAGCGCCGTCCTGCTCACCTGGTGTGGGATGCGCGGAGTGGCCACCCTCGCCCTCGCCCTGTCGGTGCCCTACACAACGAACTCCGTCACCCCGGTTCCCGAGCGCCCCTTCATCCTCATTACGGCGACAACGCTGCTCATCGTCACCCTCGTCCCCACCGGCCTCACCCTGCCTGCCACCACCCGGATACTCAACCTGCGCGAAGACCCCACAGAGTTCAAGCGGGAGGTGGAGAAACTCGTCGATCGGGTGCAGACGGCTGCGTGGGCGGCCGTACGCCAAAAGTTCCCCGGCCAAGAGCTCACCCTCGGGATGCGGGCAATAGTGCGCAATCGCTTTACCACACTGCGCCGTGAACTGAACCTGGAAATACCCGAAGTTCTCGCCACCGGCACCGGGGCGATCCGCAGTAGCGATGCCGACGACGACGCGACACTGGAAGCCGGCGATCACTCCCCATTCACCCACTACACGAACGTGCTGCTACGCGTGATTACCGATGCCGCTCGCGAGGAAGCAATCCGTGCCCGCAACACCATGTCCGATGATCCAGAAATCGCCGACATGGTGCTCCGCCGCCTCGATATCCGCGCCATGGCCACCCCGAAGATGGAGCAGTTGCGGGAGGAACAGAAGCGCCTCATGCGCGCCGCAAATGCGAAGGCGGAACAGGAACGCCTGCTCGCCCGCCGCGCCGCCCAACACAAGGCACGCGAATGCGAAGGGGAGACCACCGGTGCCGAGGTACACCACGCCACCCCCGCCCGCGCCATCGAGGATGGCACCGCCAACGAGATGGTCACCGACTAGCTACACCGCACAATCGGGGAGGGATCGTACACCGTCGTTGTCGTCCGCCGAGACAACTCATTGCCCTGCAGATCGGAGACGATGCGCGTATCGGAGGTGGTGAATCCCGGAGCCCCCGACGACGGTGAACAGTTACTATCGGTCAGCGTCATCGTCTCCGGGTCTGTGTAGGCCCACCGGCCCCCATTCACCGACTCCACCGACACCATCTTCACCCCCATCAACTGCACAGTCACCGAGTTCGCCCCCATTGACGCGTTAATCATCACCGGGTAGGGAGACGTGTTCTTGAACTGCAGGTCAATGACCCCCTCGTAGACGGTGGCCTCCCGGCCTGCCGGATAGCGGGAGATGTAGTAGCTGTGATTAGTGTGGGCGACATCCTCCATGCCGGCAAAGTACGCCGCATTGTACAAGGTGGTGGCGAACTGGGAAATGCCCCCGCCGACGGCGGTATCCGAATGCCCATTGAGGATCACCCCAGCCTCGACGAACCCCTGCGCCGCTCCGCGCGGACCGGTGTACCCGTTGAGGGAGAAGGTATCTCCGGGAGAGACAACGGCGCCGTCGACAAGCCGGGCGGTCAGCCCAATGTTCACCCCACTGCTCGGCGCATACCCAGAGGTAGTGAACTCGCCCACCACCTCATCAAAGGTGGCGTTCTCCGCCTGCGCAGCCGTGTAGGTGGCCTCCTCCGGCTTATAGGTGGCCGCCCACCCCTTCGGCAACTCCCCAACCACATGGCCATCGAGGTCAGCAATAGTGGCATCCCAATCCACAACAATGCCCGCCACCTCCGGGGTCACCACCTTGGCTCCGGTGGCAAAACTGATCTGCGCATTAGTCGCATGCACATCCCCGGCGGCAAGCCCCTCGGCGAGGATCGCCCGTGCGGCCTCCCGGTTCACCGTGGGCACCAAGTGCGCAGCCTCCCCACTCGCCGGATCGGAGGGAACAAAGGTCACAACCTCACCCATGCGCCCCGTAGGAATCGTGCCAACAGCGTCATTGTTCCCGGTCACGGTCACATCCCCGGCCACCGCCTGGGCGGCAGGACCCGTCGCCGCCGCCTCCACCTCGGCGGTATCAATACGGGGGCGGGTGATCTCTGGCTCTGTGGTCACCCCGCGCGGGTTGAGCCATTGCGCCTTCACCGCCTCCCCGAGAACCTGCGGATCCATCCGTTGGCCGGGAATCGGATCGACGGTCTCAACCGTGCCCTCTGTCAGGTGCACCTGTCCATCGACGGGATCTGTGCTCAATGCCTTCACTGCCGTGTCGATGGTGTGGGAAAAGGCCGGTTCAGTTGGCCGGGAGACGATCGGCAACTCCTGTGCCACAAACCACCGCGCCACGCGAGTCAACGGATTCCACGGCACCCCGCCAGCCTGTGCGAACGTCGCCGGCCAATCTGGGGTCAGACCCGCCGAGAGCGCATCGACCGTGGTGGTGAGCTCCCCGGCGCGGATGGTAAACGTCCCCGCCTGTTCGGCGGCGGTGTCGGCTTCCAACAACTGCGCCGCCTGTTCGGGAGTGCGCCCACCAACAGCTACCCCACCAATACTGGTCCCGCGTGGAATCTCACCGCGCTGACTCCACCCGTCGACCACATAGGCGACGACAAGCAGGGTGAAGAGGACGACGATGCCGATGGCAATGCCGCGCAGTGGGGAGGGACTTTCCACGTGTTTAGCCACGATCCCCCTCCGTCTGACTCGTCCGCGCCAGGTCCGGATTCGCCGCCAGGCGCCCCACCCGCTCTGCGGATGCAGCCAACCAGTCGGCGGGAAAATCTCCCCTGTCCACAGCAGCTACTGCTGCATCGATCGCCGGAATGAGATCGGCTGTTGATGACCACAGCACCAGATCCGCACCCGCACTCAGCGCAGCGGCGACGGCCTGCGGGGTGGAGTAGTGTGCGGAGATTGCTTTCATGCCGGATACATCGTCGGTGATGATGATTCCGTTAAACGGTCGCGCCCCGGGATAATCCCCGCTGCGCACCATCCGGTAGATCTCCGGGCTGATACTAGCCGGACGGTCCGTCAACCCCGGCACAATCATGTGTCCGACGAGGACACCAGCGTTCGGGTAGGCGGCAATGGCTTGGGCGAAGGGCACAAGGTCCACCCCACCCAGGTCATTGATCTCCGGGGAGTAGACGTCCCCGGTGTGAGAATCCCCCTGCACACGACCGTGCCCAGGGAAGTGCTTGAATACGGGGATCACGCCGGCATCAAGAAGCCCCTGCGCAAACGCCTGACCATACTCGGCAACCTGCTGTGGGTCCGGGGAGAAAGCGCGGTCCCCGATGGCCGCGTTAGCTGCTCCCCCATCGACATCGACGACGGGGGCGAAATCCGTGGTGATCCCCAGGGACCGCAGCCGCATTCCGAGGTCAAAGGCAAGGTTTTGCACCTCGTGGGAGCTGCGGGTGGCTGCCAACTCGCGGGCCGACGGGAGCGGGTCGACCAGGCCGAGGGGGCGCAGGACTCGCCCGCCCTCCGCATCCGTGGCCACGAGGAACGGCCTGCCCACCTCAGCGCGCAGGGTTTCCAGATTACGAGTGGGGTCAGTCAACAGCGCCGGATCGGTGGAGGAGCCGATAAAGATACCTCCGACCCCCTGGTTGAGGGCCCACAGGGCATCGTCGTAGCCGAGCACACCGACCATGAGGAGACCTGCGACCTGGGTGCGTGTATCTACCACTGGGGCCGCCGAGGGAGTGGCTGGTGGGGCCTGTGACACGCTCGTCTCTTCCCCCACGCGAGGTGCCTCCACTTGGGCACCAGGCTGCGGCACACATCCTGCCACCAGCAGGCTCAGTACCACAGTGAGGGCATTGGCGCACCACCGACCGACGTGTCTCACCACCGGGCCTCCTCTCTCATCCTCACACAGTGTAGCGACCTCCCCGTCGCCGCACCGCGCTCGGGGGCACCGCAAAATAGACAGACGGGGCCTCGACTCCGCTAGGCTAGAGTCATGCCCTTTGTCCACCAGTCTGTGAACCGGCGCACCGCCCCACCGGCGGTGGCATCCACCATCGTTGGTATCGTCGCCGGCGTCGCCGCCGTTGTCGGAGTGCTCGCACTCACCAATGATGAGTCGGTCCCCGCACAGACCTCCGTCACCGCAGACACCGCAATTTTGGGCAATCAGGACTACGGTTCCCGGCAGCAGTGAGTACCCGCATCCGTGACATGATCGGGATCCTCATCCTTGGTCTGGTTGTCTGGCTGCCACATCCGGGACAGGTCGCCGCCGATACGAAGCTCGCTCTCGCGGTGAATCCGTGGGGGTTCCTGCGCGAAGCACTCACCCCGTGGTCGGACCTTTTCACCTTGGGGGGCCTGCAGAATCAGGCATACGGGTACCTGTTTCCGCAGGGCCTGTTCTTTGCGCTCATTGACTGGCTTCCAGACTGGGTGACCCAGCGGCTGTGGTGGTGGCTCCTTGTCTCACTGGCCTACCTCGGCATGGTCCGCCTGCTGCGCACAGTCACCCTCGGCACTGCCAGCTCACAGACCATCGCCGGGGTACTCTACGCACTGTCCCCGCGCATCCTCACCACCCTCACCGCGATCTCTTCGGAGGCGTGGCCAGTCGCCCTCGTGCCGTGGATTGTGTACCCACTCCTGCACCCTCAGCTCAATCGGCGGCCCCTTGCACAGTCTCTCCTCGCTGTCGCCTGTCTCGGTGCGGTGAACGCAGCTGCCACACTCGCCGCCCTCGTCCCCGCCCTCATCGTCCTCATCTGGCGCCGTCAGATCACTCGCGGCCTGATCTGGTGTGCCGGCACCCTCGCCCTCAGCGTGTGGTGGCTCGTGCCACTCATCATCCTTGGCCGCTTCTCCCCGCCGTTTACGGAGTTCATCGAGTCCGCCACCACTACCACCCGCTGGTTGGGGCTGCTCGAGGTCCTGCGTGGCACCACGAGTTGGGCCCCGTTTGTCGATGTCGAACGCACCGCCGGGGTGCTCCTCAACGCGCCGATCATGGTGGTGGCCACGGTCCTCGTCGCCGGCATCGGCCTGGCGGGGCTCAGCCGCCTGCGCTCTCGGCTGTGGGTGGCCATGCTTCTCACCGGTGTTGCGGTCTTTGCGGTGGCCGCGCTCGTCCCGCAGCTTTTCGACGGCCCCCTCGCCGCCTTCCGCAATGTGCACAAGTTCGATCCGGTGGTACGCCTCCCGCTCATGGTTGGGGTGGCGGCAGCACTCACCCCGCGCCCATCACCTCGCACTGTCACGGATACATCCCCCCGGTCCGCACGCCTCGTGGCCGCCATCCTCGTCACCCTCGCCGCCACCGCACCCGCCTGGTCGGGCCGGCTCCTCCCGGTGGGTGCCTACACGCAGATTCCGGATTACTGGACCGAGGCCGCCGACCACATCGCCCAGTCTCCCTCCCGCGTCCTCATCACCCCACCGGCCCAATTTGCCCGCCAGAGCTGGGGATGGACCCGCGACGAGCCTCTTCAGCCGCTCCTCACCGAACGGGGTGTCCCCTGGGCCACCCGCGACGCAATCCCCCTGGTCAACCCGGAGTCCATCCGGGGACTCGATGGGCTCATGGCGGTACTGGAAACGGTTGCGACGACCCCAGACCTCACCCAAGCACTGACCCGATTCGGCATCGGCCACATTGTTGTCCGCCACGATCTCATTGATACGGTCGGAGCCACTGATTGGTCGGCGGAAAAACTTGCAGCTGCGATCCCCGGCGCGAGCATCACCCACTATGGTGCGGGCACCGCCGAGGAGCCAGGCCGCGAATCGGTCGACATTGTCAGCCTGCCCAAAGCCACAGACACCCTATCGGTTGCAACGTCAGTGATTCCGGTGGCCGGTGGCGGAGAAATTGTGGCCCTCCTCGATGCCATCAATCCCAGCACCACCAGCGCGCTGTCGCCCTATCTACTGACACCCACCGATTCTGGCTCTCACCCCACCGCCAATCCCACCATCGTCACCGATACCCCGGCCCTCGTTGCCCGCAACTATGGGGCGGCTGCCACCCAGAATGCGACCTCAGCCTTCCTCACCCACGAGGAGGCCGAAGGTGGACGGACAACAACTGGGGTGGCCAACCGGCTGGTGGACTACCCCTCGGCTGGCACACCGACTGCTGTGGTCGAAACCGGCGGACACATCACAGCATCCTCGCAGGCCAGCGATGCGATGAGCCTCGGCGGTTCCAACCCGGCCGAGTCGATCACCGCCGCCGTCGACGGGGTTGAAGAGACCGCCTGGTATCCGGGCTTGCATGGATCCGGCTGGATTGAACTCACGACGGACACAGTGGACACAGCACCCACTGAGCTCGTGGTCACCACCACTGCATCCTCTACCGTGACCGTGCACGCCGGCGACTGGTCCCAGCCCGTGGAGACAGTTGCCGATGAACCTGCGACCGTGAGATTTCCAGCGTCGAGAAGCGTGCGCATCGAGGTGCCCGCCGGCACCGGCGTGGCTGAAGCCCACCTCACCGGGGCGGACATCACCCGCGAAGTCACCGTTCCCCCTGCTCCCGACACCGTCCAACAGTTCGTGTTCCAGCAGCTCATGGTGCCCACCGGCCACCTCATCCGCACCTTCACCGTACCCCACGACATGGAGGTGGTGCTGCGCGCGGGTTCGAACACAGATGAGGAGACCATCGTAACGATTGATGGCACCGATTACGCAACCGTGCCCACCTCCGAGCCCATCACCCTGACGGCCGCCCCCCATCGACTTTCCACCACTGCCGACTGGGTGAGCCTGACGGTCCCCAATCCACAGCTCACCGTCCCACTACCAACCACCAGCGACGGAGCCACAATCGCCCTGACCGGGCGGTCGGCCAACCCCGGCCTGCAGGCGGATCTGGGCGGTGTGCCCGCCGAACCCATCACCATCGACGCAGGGCTGCAAGGGTTTGTACTCCCGACCACAGCTACAGATGTCACTGTCAGCTTCTCACCGCGCGCCACCGGTATCTACCGCGCCGGACTCATCGGGGGCGGCGTGCTGTGGCTGATTGTTGTTGGGGGGTGCATGCTTGGAAGGTGCAGAGGACCCCGCCCGGATGCGAGGGGGGATGGATTACAAACACCTGCGATAGCAGGTTTTATGCCCCCCTGCATTCGGGGATTGGGCACCCGCACCCCGCTCATCGCAGCCGGCCTCGGGGTGCCCACCATCTGGTACTGCTACGCCCCCTGGCCCGACCCCCAGTGGCCGGGGACATCGCTCTTCACCACGGTGTTTGCACTGGTGGCATTGGCCGCCGCAGTGTTCCCTACGCCGGAAGAACCAGACGAGCACCAATCGGTGCAGCCAGGTCAACATCAAGGTAGCCAGCACCCGCAATGAGGGTACACACCTCCGGCGCACCGGCCAGCGTTCCCTCCATCACCTTGATCTTGATGGATGTGGTCGCCTCGGTCACCTCAGCACGGTAGCCGAAGCACTGCGGATTACCGGTGAGGAAGAAGACGCGCACCGTATCCTCGTCCACTTTCTCGTAGTCTGTTAGCTTGACTGCCTGCTCATTCTCCATAGCAGTAGTCTGGGCGGTCACCGCCGCTGGGGTGACTGCTGGATCAGCCGGTGTCAGTTTTCCTGGCCACGTTCCGCCGATTGCGCCGAGCACAACGGCGAGGATGACTGCGATGGCGGCAATGCCACCAGCAATGGCCTGTTGAATCTGTAGTGGGTTCATCATAATTGATACATCGCCCCCCCAACTTCGGCGTTACATCCGCCGCAGTGGCTGCTCCACCCAGGAGTAGGACACGTAGCTCACCGCCACCGACACCACCAGCGTGAGCACAGTGATCACGGCAAAATCCACCACCGAACCGGAGAACTGCCTAATTCCGGTGAGCGTGAACATCACTGTCAGCACTGGCAAATGCCACAGGAACAGGGAGTACGACCACCGGCCAACCGCCTGCGACCAGGCAGGTAGCTGTGGTGGCCACAGGGCCCACGGCACGAGGATGCCGGCGGCAAAGACTGCCCCACAGATCACCCGCAGCAAGAACTCAATGGGTGTGGGGTGGACAAAGCCGGAGGGCAGGAACAGCACTGCACAAACAAAGGCAGCCAGGGACATGGAGGCTCCGACCCCGTGAATGAGCCGAATCGTCCGGTTGCCAGTGGAAGCGACGGCAGAAGCGGCGCGAGCAGCTTCCACCTCAGCTGTGAGAATCCCCACCGCATACCAGGCAAACCAGGCTGGCGGGAACAGCTGAGCATTCACCCCGTCCACAGCAAACGGCACCCACGCCCATCCCAACGAGGCGACCGCAAGCAGGACGATCGACCAGGCGGGGAGGCGTCGCAAAGCGGGAAGGGCAAGGTAGAAGGCCACCTCCACGCACATCGTCCACAGGTGGGTGAGCCCGGCCATGAGCGCATTGGACACATAGATCTGCACAAACAGGAGTGTGGGAATTAAGCCGGCGACCTGCCCCAACAGCACCGCCGTCACCAGCACCACCACCACATAGGCGGGGACGATGCGGAAAAAGCGGGAGCGGTAGTAGGCGAACCAGTCGCTGCCGGGAGTGTAGCGGCGCCACAGCACAAACCCGCTCAACGCGAAGAACACGGCCACGAAGAAATCGAAGCGCTCAAAAAACCGCGTGCCCACACCTGTGAGGAAGCTCGCATGGGTGAGGAGAATCCCTGCGGCGGAAAGTGCACGCAGGGTGTCCAAGGCTGGGATATAGTGGCGGTGCATAGTTATTCAACATTGTAGGAGGTGGGCCGTGCGGACGTGGATACTAGCCGCCTGTGGCTTCCTTCTGCTCATCCTCGCCACGGTGCTGCCCTATCCGCTGCTGAGTACCGCCCTCACTGTTGACCCGACGGACTCCTTCACCGCCGACCAGCTCACCGTCACCGTCGGCGAACCGGCGGCGGACGCTGACGGGACCATCCTCGTTCCCGTCACCGATCCCACTGGCACGTGGCGCATTGATACCCGCACCGCGCGCACGGAAAACGGCGAGCTCACGTGGTTCTTCCCCGCAGGCACCATAGAGCAGACCTATCCGGTGATCGATCCTTCCACCGGTACAGCCCACCCGGCCGACTTCACTGACACCGTGGATCTGTCCGGATTCACCGCGTTTGTCTTCACCGTTAACGATGGACCGTACCGGCAGTTCACTGTGGAACCGCGGACCGGGCAACTGCTCAACGTGGAAACCGGCGACGGCGCGTGGTCCGCTGCAACCCAGGCGGAACGCCTGGCCACGATGGAGGCGGACTACCAGCGGATACGTGTGACCGACTGGCTCACCTTTGTGCTGCGGACCATCGGCGGCGCACTGATTATTGTGACGGTTGTGCTATGGTTGCGCGCCCGAGTGTAGGCCCTGCGGTCTCTGCGTTCACTCTCACCGTCCTCGTCGGCTGTGTGAGCTGGGCACTGTGGAGACCAGGTGTGCTTATGCAGCGAGATCTCGTAGTGGTGAATCACCCGGCCCTGTCGGTGTGGAATTTTGGTACCGCGCTCGCCCCCCGCAATGCCCCCCAGGACGGTGTACTTGCGCTGGTGGGGCTGGTGGCACCAGCCTCGTGGGTGGTGCGACTGATCGTCGTGGGGTGTTTGATCTGGGGGCTGGTGTACGTGTGGCGGGCGATTCCAGTGCTGGTGCCGCGAGTAGCGGCGATGGTGCTGGTGGCGTGGAACCCCTTTGTTGCTGAGCGCCTTGCCCAGGGGCATTGGGCACTGGTGTGCACGTGGTGGCTGCTGCCGGTGGTGATGGGCACGGGACGGTGGTCGATGGTCGCGCAGTGGCTGGCTTCTCTCACACCCACCGGGGCGTGTGCCGCAGCGGTGGCCTCCCGCCGGTGGGGGTTCGGGCTCGTCGTGTCGCTGCCGTGGCTCATCCCGTCGCTCATTATGCGCCCGGTGGCGAGTGCGTCGGAGGCTTTCGCTCCACGCCGCAATGTATGGGATATCCTCGGGCTGGGCGGGATCTGGAACAGTGCTGTCACCCCCGGTTCGCGCCTCTCCGCGTGGTCACTTGCCGCAGGCGTTGGTATGGCTGTGTGTGTCGCCGTCATTCTTGCCTCGCGTCCGCGCCACCACCGGTGGGCATTGGTGTGTGCGCTCCTCGGCCTCGTTGTTGCACTAATCACCGCGTTTGTGCCACTGGGGTGGGTGTATTCGCACGTTCCCGGTGCTGGTCTGCTGCGCGATGGCTCAAAGTGGCTCGTCCTCGTCTCCCCTGCCCTCGTCGCCGCGTGCCGCACGCTCGAGTCCCTCCCGTGGGGCCGCATCGGCGCTGCGGTGCTTACTGTTCTCGCCCTGGCTAGTGTCCCCGACTTACCCTCTCACCTGCGCGTACTCGCCCCCGTGGCGGAGGACCCGGGCTGGTACTCCGCGCGCGGGCCGGCACCGATGATCGTCACTATCGGCGGGCATGTTGCCCTCAATCCCGTGTTCAAGGCCGCCGATGTTGCCCCTGAAGGCCCGCTGCGTGTCGGGGGCACTCCCGCCGACCCAGCGGTGATCCCACCGGTGAGCTCATCGTGGGAGCAGCCGTGGCGGTGGTGGTTGGGGCTGGGATTGAGTGTCCAGTTCCTTATGTGCGGGGCTCAAGCAGCTGTTGCCAGCGGGCACCGGTGTGCTCCCACGAGAAGGTAGTGGCATAGGAACGCGCCTGTTCCCCCAGACGCGTGCGCAGATCATCGTCATTGAGGAGACGGTCTGTGGCGTCCACAAGTGCGGGGAACCCGGTGACGGTGAACCCGGTGTGACCATTGATAATCGCCTCGGTGAGTCCGGCCGCCTCGCAGTAGCCGACGGCAGGCACCCCGTGCAGGCCCGCTTCGATGACTGCGAGCCCCCATCCCTCCTTCACCGAGGGCATGAGCAGAACGGATGCTGCCGCAAGGAGTTCGTGTTTACGTTCCTCACTCACCTGCCCGTGGACAATGATGCGCTCCGCCACGGGTGATTGGGCGGCATGCGAGCGGATGTGATCGTCCCACCAGCCGGAGCCGATGATGTCGAGGACGAGGTCGGGATGGCTGGCAGCGAGGGCGGCCACACAGTCGATGGCGTGTTCCACCTGCTTGTGCGGGGTGAGCCGGGAGAGGGTGACGATGTGCGTGCGCCCATCAGGGTGGGGCCGGTGGGTGTTTCTAGGGCGGTCAACACCGTTGTAGATGATGTCAGTGATGCGGAATCCGATCTCCTCGAGCTCACGTTTGGAGGGCTCTGAGACGGTGACCTGGGGGCTGCCGCGATAGACGAGCGGGGAGACGTGCGACTCAAGGAACCATCCAAGTCTGCCGATGAATCGTCCGGCGATGGGCCACTGCTCGCGGTGGCAGTGGTGGATGAGCAGCACTGTGCGGCTGGGGTGGGTGAGGCGGGCGAAGAAGGGGATGCCGTTGTGCGTGTCCACGATCCGATCGTATCTGTGGGTCAGTGTGTGCCAGAGCCCGTGGAGGTAGACGCTGAATTTCCCGCCTCTGCGGAGATGCTTGACCCCACCGATGGTGTCGCAGGAGGGTTGTTCAGGTCCGCGAGCGGAGAAATAGGTGACCTCGTGCCCGTGCGCCGCCAGGTATTCCCCGACGCGTTGCAGGTAGCGTTCAGCTCCCCCACCGAGGGGGTGACCGGTGTCGCGCCAACACAGGAGGAGAATCTTCATCGCCTGTCAAGCATACAGACCGTGTAACGAAATTGGTGCCGTCACCTATTGGTTAGTTAACACCTCACAATCCGGTGGGGTTGTACAAGCGCATTACACAAGGAGAGAAACTATGCGTACCCGTATGATTGCTGGCTTCACCGCCGCTGCTGTTGCCCTGTCTGCTACCCCGGCCTTCGCCGTCGAGGAGACTTCCCCCACAACCTGGGGCGACGTTCTCGCTGGCGATTACCTGTCTGATACCACCAAGACGGCCATCGCCGATCTGAAGACGGCCGCTGCCGAGACGGATGCAGCCAACAAGAAGGCCGATCCGAAGGCCGAGACCTACGACCCGTTCGCCGGTCCGGCCGCTGGTATCTTCGGCGGTCTGGCCGCCAGCTCCTCCGAGAAGCTCGCCCAGAACTACAAGGATGCTGCGGATGACGCCGCGAAGGAGAAGGTTTCCGGTTCCTCCGATACCCTTGCCAAGCTGGGTCTGCCGGGTCTGCAGAACGATGTGAAGGCTGGCCAGGCTCTTGGCACCACCGCTGACGGTCTGCTCGGCGCCCTCATCGCCGTCATCGTGCTCGGTGTGCTCGGTGCTGTTGCTTCCGCCACCGGCCTGCTCAACGGCATCCTCCCGGTGTAAGACTTCTTTTTACACAGAAGCCCCGCCTCGTACTCGAGGCGGGGCTTCTGTGCGGTGTGACTAATCGCCGATCTGATCGCGACCACGCTTGACGATCAGCGGATCCGGCTCCCCGACGAGGTCGTAGTCCTTGTTCGTGTAGTCGAACTTGGAGAGGATGTAGCGCATCGCGTTAATCCGCGCCCGCTTCTTATCGTTCGACTTAATCGTGATCCACGGGGACTCATCCGTATCGGTGTAGCGGAACTGTTCTTCCTTCGCCCGGGTGTAATCGTCCCACCGGTCGAGGCTGGCCAAGTCCATCGGCGACAGTTTCCACTGGCGGACTGGGTCCACCTGGCGGATGGCGAAACGGGTGCGCTGTTCGCGCCGGGTGACGGAGAACCAGAACTTGGTCAGTGAGATACCGGAGCCAAGGATCATGTTCTCGAGCATCGGCACCTCCCGGAGGAACTCGGCGTGCTGGGATTCGGTGCAGAAGCCCATGACGCGCTCAACACCGGAGCGGTTGTACCAGGAGCGGTCGAAGAAGACGATTTCCCCGGCGGAGGGGAAGTGCTGGATATAGCGCTGGAAGTACCAGGAGGTGGACTCCTTCGGGGAGGGCTTTTCCAGAGCGACGGTGCGGGCACCACGGGGGTTGAGGTGCTCGTTGAAACGCTTGATGGTGCCACCCTTGCCAGCGGCGTCGCGGCCTTCAAAGATGATGATGTGGCGCTGGCCCGTGTCTTTCGTCCAGTTCTGCCACTTCAACAATTCGATCTGCAAACCGCGCTTGACGTGCTCATACTCTTTACGGGTGAGCCGCTCATCATACGGGTAGTTCTCCCGCCACGTTTGCACCGGCTCCCCATTGGGCATGATGAGCGCTGGGTCATCTTCGTCGGAATCGTCCACCCAGTAGCCTTCGGTCTTCGCAAGGTCGATGACCGGCAGTTCTTCTTCATTCTCAGCCATAATAGTGAGTTTAATACGGCACAGCCCTTTCCGCCCAGGAATTTCTCTCCACCTTATGAACTCCCCCTCGACGGGCCGATTTGCCCCACCCAAACAGACCGCCTAGTATTCTCGGCCTAGACCGCTCAGTTCATCCCCCAGTGGGCACGGGAGGAGGGCCTGGAGATCACGGACTTCCACTCCACCGGGGATGCCTCCTGGCAGATCACAGTGAAGATCCCCGAGGAGGAACCAGCCCGGGCAGGTGTGCCCACGTAGGACTCTGCCCACCCCACAACAGCGAAAACCCCGCCCCGTGAACACGCACGGGGCGGGGTTTTTCCCTTGTAAGACGTCTCTTACATCAGGCCGATGAGCTTAGAGATTTCGTCGGCGATGTTGCCCAGAATCCTCAACAGGTCCCACAGCCAGTTGAAGCCGGTGTTGCCGGAGAGCAGACCCCAGACGCCCATGTCGTAATCGAACGCCTGCAGCCCTTCCGAGGCTTTTTCAAACTCCATTTTCTTTTCTCCTTACGTCGTTGAATTAAGCTTTACCGAGCGTCCAGTTACTAGACGGCAGGCTCCTCAGGGGCGAGATCCTTCTTCGCATCGATTGCCTTCTGGATAGTATCGAAGTCGAAGTAGGTCTTGGGATCCTGGTCACTATCCAGCGTGGTGCCGTCCTTGGCGAGCTCGCCAATGTGGAGCAGCAGTTTCGGGAAATCGGTGAAGAGACCGATCAGGTTTTTCACGAGAACGTGGAAGAAGTCGAGGGCATCCTTCACTGCAGAAAGGTCCATGTTTATTCTCCTTGGAGTATCACTGGCCGATAGCGCTGAATCACAGACTCTGGCGCTGCCAACTCAGTTGTGTACAGGTAGGTCTTGCGACCGTTACGGGATAATTTAGCGGGTAGGCGGCGCGTCTGCAACACCAATGCCACAGTTTTCCGTGGCGCCACCGACAGAAAAGAATCCGTTTACTCGCCAACCCCCGTTCAATGACCTGCGAGCTGAGAATTCCCGTCGATTTATCCCACCCCCACAACTCCCCCCCCATTGCACCTAAACCACCAGGTAGCGCAAGCAGTTCCCGGGGGTAGCCGATCGCGCAGTGATGTAACAGCGATGTAACAGACCGCTCCCACCACGACGATAAAGCAAAATCCGCGCATAACAATCTGATATCACCCCGTACCGCATCGCCGCCACCTGGAGAAACGTGCCCGAGAGTGAGGTATTAACCACCCCCAAACGGGGGAGCATTGAGTTCGGATGGAACCAAAAATGTCCCGAACACCCTCGGGTGTTCGGGACATTTCAGATGTTCGGTTATTACATCATGCCAGCCATGTCATCGGCACCGGGCACAGCCGCAGCCTTCGGCTCCGGCTTATCGGCAACGACAGCCTCTGTGGTGAGGAAGAGGGCGGCAATAGAGGCGGCGTTCTGCAGAGCAGAGCGGGTCACCTTCACCGGGTCATTGACACCGGCAGCCATGAGGTCCTCATACACACCCGTGGCGGCATTGAGGCCCTGACCAGCCGGCAGCTCCTCCACCTTGGCGGCCACAACACCGGGCTCGAGGCCAGCGTTGAGGGCGATCTGCTTGAGCGGGGAGGACAGGGCGGCGCGGACGATCCCCACACCGGTGGCCTCATCGCCAGTCAGATCAAGGTCATTGTCCAGCACGTGAGCGGCCTGCAGGAGAGCAACGCCACCACCGGCGACAATACCTTCCTCAGCGGCAGCCTTGGCGTTGCGGACGGCATCCTCAATGCGGTGCTTGCGCTCCTTGAGCTCCACCTCAGTGGCAGCACCGACCTTGAGCACGGCAACACCGCCGGACAGCTTGGCCAGCCGCTCGAGCAGCTTCTCCTTGTCGTAGTCGGAGTCGGAGTTCTCGATCTCAGCGCGGATCTGGTTGACCCGGCCCTCAATCTGATCCTTTGCACCGGCACCATCGACGATGGTGGTCTCATCCTTGGTCACCACAACCTTGTGGGCGGAACCGAGCATGTCCAGATCGGCGGTCTCCAGGGAGAGGCCAACCTCTTCAGAGATGACGGTGCCACCGGTGAGGATGGCCATATCCTGCAGCTGAGCCTTGCGGCGGTCACCGAAGCCCGGGGCCTTGACGGCAACAGACTTGAAGGTGCCACGCAGCTTGTTGACGACGAGGGTGGACAGGGCCTCACCCTCGACATCCTCAGCGATGATGAGCAGCGGCTTGCCGGACTGCATGACCTTCTCCAGGATCGGCAGCAGGTCCTTGACCGCAGAGATCTTGGAGGAGACGAGGAGGATGTAGGGATCTTCGAGGACGGCCTCAAGGGTGTCCATATCGGTGGCGAAGTAGCCAGAGATATAGCCCTTATCAAAGCGCATACCATCGGTGGTCTCCAGCTCCACGCCGAAGGTGTTGGACTCCTCGACAGTGATGACGGAGTCCTTGTTCAGCTTGCCGCCGCCGACGGCGAACATTGCCTCGGCGATCTTCTCACCGATCATCGGGTCAGCTGCGGAGATACCAGCGGTCGCGGCGATCTCCTCCTTGGTGTCAACCTCTTTGGCGGTGGAGAGCAGCTGCTTGGTGACAGCCTCGACGGCCTTCTCAATGCCGCGCTTAATCCCCATCGGGTTGGAGCCGGCGGCCACGTTGCGCAGACCTTCGCGGACGAGGGCCTGGGCGAGCACGGTGGCGGTGGTGGTGCCGTCGCCAGCGACGTCGTCGGTCTTCTTGGCTACCTCTTTGACGAGTTCAGCGCCGATCTTCTCGTACGGGTCCTCGAGGTCGATCTCCTTGGCGATGGTCACGCCGTCATTGGTAATCGTCGGGGCACCCCAGCTCTTCTCCAAGACCACGTTGCGGCCCTTCGGGCCGAGGGTGACCTTGACAGCGTCGGCAAGCGTGTTGAGGCCCTTTTCGAGCCCGCGACGTGCCTCTTCATCAAAGGCAATGATTTTAGCCATGTTGAAGTGTTACTCCTTGTTTATGGTTCCACACAGGCGCCCGCGACGGCCTTGGGGTAGCAAGAGTTTGAGCCCCACCTGAATGGTCTGTACGTTATTCACGTTTTTTAGCACTCTCAAACCGTAAGTGCTAAGTCATTTTTAGCACTCTCCCCCATCGAGTGCAAGATAGCGCGGCAGCAGGCAGATCAACGGAAGTGGGAGCGACACGGTACATGTTCCACCTGACCGGGAGGTCCTTCACCTCAATGGGGACAACGCCGCCGTCAACTTCGATGACAAAGTCCACTTCAGCAGTATTGGAGGACCGCCAAAAATGCGGATGGTAGCCCAACCGGAGGAGCTCGCCGAGGACGAAGTTCTCACTGAGGGAGCCCCGGAAGTTCTCCGTCTCCCTGCCCCTGCGCACGAGATCCCGATAGGACAGTCCCGCCCGGCGGGCGGAGAACAAGCGGCTACAATGGTCACCATGTCCGACACCACGGCCCAGTCCCACCCCCTCTCCCCCGCCGCACAACAGGTGCGCCCCACCATTGAAGCCGACATCGACACCATCTTTGACCAGCTCACTGACCTTGTCTCCTTCAACTCCCCGCGCGGAGCCGAGGGCAACCTTCCAGCCGCCGAATGGGTGAAGGAACAGTTCGAAACCCTCGGTTTTACCGTCGAGCTCGTCCCCGCTGTCGACGGCACCCGCGTCCTCCTCGGCCACCGTGGCCCCACAGCAACCGACGATTCGACCGCTGCAGATGCCCCGACCATTACCCTCTACGCCCACTACGATGTCGTGCCCGCCCAGGGGGAATGGGCTACCGATCCCTTCACCCTCACCAAACGCGCCACTGCCGCCAGCCACTGGACTGAACGCTGGTATGGGCGCGGCGCCGCCGACTGCAAGGGCAACGTCATCGCCCACCTCGCCGCCATCCGCGCCCTCGACGAGCTCGGCGGCACCCGGGCGAACATCAACCTCATCATCGAAGGTTCCGAGGAAGTCGGCGGCGAAGGCCTCGACCACCTCATCGAAACCGAGCCCGAACGCTTTGCCTCGGACATGTACCTCATCGTGGACTCCGGCAACGCCGCCACCGGGGTGCCCACGCTCACCTCATCACTGCGTGGCGGCGGCCAAATCGATGTCACCGTCACCACCCTGAAATCACCCGCCCACTCCGGCTCCTTCGGCGGGCCCGCCCCCGACGCCGTGTTCGCGCTCATCCGCGCCCTCAACTCACTGCGCGACGAGGCCGGCTACGTACGCATCGATGGCTTGCCCAGTGATCAGGTGTGGGAGGGCTACCAGTACGACGAAGAGGCCTTCACTGCGGATGCAGGGCTGGTCGACGGCGCCCAAGTCATCGCCGATGCGGACAACACCATCGCCTCCCAACTGTGGAGTCGAGTCGCCGTCTCCATCACCGGGTTCACCTCCACACCTGTGGCCGAAGCCGTCAACGCCGTACCGGCGACAGCCACCGCCCGCGTCAACTTCCGCGTGCCCCCGGGACTTACCGCCGACGAGGTACAAAAAGCCATCTGCGAGCACATCGCCGCCCACATGCCGTGGGGAGCACACGTGGAATTCGCCGTCTCTGAGGCCGCTGACCCGTTCTCCGCCCGCATGGACGGCCCCCTCACCCTGGTATTGGCCGAGTCCATGGGAGCCGCGTATGCGGAAAGCACCAGCGGGACATTCCCCCGCGTGGAACAAGTGGGTATGGGCGGATCGATTCCGCTGACCACCACCCTCATTGAAGCGCACCCCCACGCCGAGCTCGCCCTCTACGGGTGTGAGGACCCGCAGGCCAACATCCACTCCCCCAACGAATCTGTCGACCCCACCGAGATCATCGCCACTGCGGCTACAACCGCGATCTTCCTACTGTCAGTGTGATGACGCCCGACTGCCCAGATCCCCCTGGAACTGGGCATCCATCCACGTCTTGAGCAGCATCAACAGTACGCCGAAGGTGACGGTGATGATGCCAATCGTTGAAAAGTACATCATCTCCGACACCGGATCCGAGGAAATGTAGAACCCACCCACAGAACCCGCCACCGACGCCCCGATCGACTGCGCTAAATTCTGCAACGCCATCATCCGCGCCGGAAACGCCGCCGGAGCCATCCGCGTCACCAGCGACTGGCCTGTCGGATTGAGCAGCAACTCCGAAATCGTAAACAGGAGGATAATACCGGCGATCACCAGCAGCGGTGTCGAGTTCGCCTCCGTGGAAACGTACGGGATGAACAGGAGCATCGCGATACCGGTGAGGATGATCCCCACCCCATACTTCGTCGGAGTCGTCGGCTGGCGATGCCCCAGACGGGTAAACACCCACGCCAACAACCACCCCAAGGCAATGACAAACAGCGGATTCAACGCGTTGATCATCTCCGGCGACAACTCGTAGCCAAACACGTTCCGATCCACCCGGCGATCGTAGTACACCGCCAACACTGTCGACCGCTGCTTGAACACAGCGTAGAAAACGACCATCGCCACAAACATCGGCACATAGCCCACAACCCGCCGTCGCTCAGAAGGACCCACCTCCACCTGGGTGAGCAGCTGGAAGAAGACAAACACCGCAATGCAGAACGCTGCGAGAGCCGCCACATGCGGCAACCCCACCACCGGGATCGCCCCAAAGCCCACGAGCACGGCAAACGTCAGCGTGAACGCCGTGATCGTGAACGACTCCACATCCATGTTCTCCTCGAGCGGGTACGGAGGCTTCTTCGGGAGAGACACCAACCGATCCCGTGTCAGCAAATACAACACCAGGGCGGCAACCATCACCATCGCAGACAGGCCAAACGCCCAGTGGAAACCAGCCTCACGGCGCATCACTGCCGCCACCAACGGCCCGAAGAAAGCACCCACGTTAATGAACAAGTACAGGTAGGAGAAGCCACCGTCGAGAAGCGGATCGTCGGGATCATACAGCTGGCCGGTGATCGACGCCGACACCACCTTCACCCCGCCGGTACCGAAGCCAACAAACAGCACCCCACCAGCCACCCCAAACATCCCCGGCACCAGCGCCAACGAGAGATAACCGATGAAACAAAAGGCGAGGGCAATAAACAGTACCTTCTCCAAACCGTAGATCCGGTCTGCGATCCAGCCGCCCACCGCCGCAGTCAGGTACACCACCGAGCAAAATGCCCCCGACAAAGCCGTCGCATCGGCCACATCCATCCCCAGTCCACCCTGGTCAGCACCCCAATACAGGTAGTAGATGAACACCGCCATCGTGGCGTAAAAGCTAAACCGTTCAAAAACCTCCACCCCGCACATACAAAACAGGCCACGCGGGTGAGGGCGGGTGAGCGGGCGAGAGGTCACAAAAGGCATTGTCATAACATCCCGCTAAATAAACGCCGCTTCCACCGCCGGAACCCACGACCCCGTCTCCTGATAGAGATTGCGCTGACGCTCATAGGCACCCTGCTCAATGACGTCGAGAACACAGCGCAGATCCGCCACACAGCCGAACTCCTCCGCCAGCGGAGTCAGCCGATCCACCCAGGCGGCCAACTCGTCGCGCACCCACCGCTCCGTGGTATCACGATCCACAATGATCTGCGCATCCAAACCGTAGCGGGCGGAACGCCACTTGTTCTCCCGCACATGCCACGGCTGCAAGATCGGCAGGTGGCCCTCAGCCTCCAAAAGCCGATCGAGATACACCACCAGCATGTGCGTGAACGCCGCCACAGCCCGCAGCTCCGTCTGCGACGTCGGCGAATCCGCAATCCGCACCTCAATGGTGCCCCACTTGCCGGACGGGCGCACATCAAAGTGCATATAGCCGATGTGCGAAACCACCCCGGAGCGGGTTTGATCAATCTGGAAGTTCGTCCACTCTTCCCACGACTGGAACTGGTATGGCATCCCCGCAGTGGGCAACTGCTGGTACAGCATCGTGCGCGTCGAGGCATAGCCGGTGTCCTGGCCCTCCCACCCCGGTGAGGAACAGCTCAATGTCAACAGCAGTGGGTAGTGCGCCATGAGCGCGTTGATGATTGGCCACACCTTATCCCGGTGAGAAATCCCCACATGCACGTGCATCCCCCAAATGAGCATCTGCTGACCCCAAAACCGGGTGCGCTCCATGATCTCCCCGTAGGACTCCTTATCCGTCAATTCCGCGTCATGCCAGCTCGTCAGCGGATGCGTACCCGATGCCCACAATGCACATCCGTGAGCGTCAACAACCCGACGCGCCTGCTCCGCCAGCCGGAGAATGTCCGCCACCGCCGCAGGGGAACTGTCATGTACCCCCGACACGAGCTCGACCGTGTTGTTGAAGTACTCCCGAACAATATGCCGACCATCAAAAACCGTCGGATCGACGGGGACAAGCTGATGGGATTCCCGGTCAACACACCCCAACTCCCACTCCACGCCCACCGTTGGTGTGGGCGAAGCATTGAACGGTTCGAGCGGATGGCCGGCGGCAGACATGGTCTACTGAACCCCGCTCAAATCCTGCGTCACCACAACGACGATCCCGTCATAGCCTTCAACCTCGGGAATCTTTGGCTGGGCGACGATTCCGAGTTCATCGGCGATCTCCCGGGCACGTTGCTCATCGGCGGGAGAGAAGAACACCACCGAATTGGGCAACTCCACGCTGGGCAAGTTCGTCACCTCACCGTCCGCCTGGATCCGCTTGGCCACATCGGCAGCCAACCCCTGAATCGTCGAGTTGTTGAGAACGTGGACCTTCACCTCGCCCGGCGCGGCCGGCGGCTGCGAACTCTCACCATTCGGCGCAGTCGTCTCCTCAGTCGGCGCCTCCGCACTCGTTGGCGTCTCGGCAGCACTGCTCGTGCTCGGCGCCGAGTTTTCCGCCGCCGCTGTGGAGGTGACGGCGGCGGTGGTTGTCGTACCAGCAGCCCGATTGTTCTCATCGCCGGATTTCCCGGGCATGGTGAACACCCACCACAACAGCAGGAGAATGGCCACCGCAATGAGGATCATTGCAATACCCCGCATGGGAACGTTCTTCTCATCGCGCTTTACCGAATGTGACATGGTCTAGATTTTACGCATACGTGACAGTCTCGCGAGCATTGCCGGGTACTCGGCGCGTGCAGCAGGATCATCAATGAGCTGATTGAGCCGCTGATAGTAGCGCACCGGGGTGATACCCCTAGCCCGAATGAGATCATTCTTTTCCCCCGACGCGGTGGGGTGGGCCTGCTCGAAGGCCAACAGTTCACTATCCGTGAAACCTGCGGGTGGGGCGGGTTTTTCCATGGTTTGTAACTATAGTCACCAACGTTGACTCACCACTCCTCAATATGGTGCAAAAGAACCGGTGGTGCCTAACAGTACGACTTCCCAGAGCCGGGGGTTTCCCCCGGCACCAAGCTTTTACGGTATATCGCAAAGCGTATTCCCCTTACATTGAGGTCTTCCGTGCAGCGGAAAGGCTGCGAGGGGGTTCGTCTTTACTGGAACCCCGTGTAGTAGCCTAAGAGCCATGATTCGACCCATCGTAGTCCTCGGCGATCCCGTGCTCTCCACGCCCACCACGCCTGTGGAGAGCGTCGATAAGCAGCTGGTAGCAGACATGTTTGAAACCATGTACGCCGCCGAAGGGGTGGGGCTCGCCGCCAACCAGATTGGGCTGGGTATCTCCCTGTTCGTCTTCGACTGCGAGGGGGTCAAAGGGGTTGTAGCCAACCCCGCCCTGGAAACCAGCGACGTCCCTGAAACCATGCCCAGTGAGGACGACGACCTCGAAGGATGCCTGTCGCTGCCCGGTGAGTATCTGCCTGTCGGACGCGCCGACTGGGCGAAGGTCACCGGCATCGGCGAAGACGGCGAACCAGTCACCTATGAGGGCACCGGGTTTTTGGCACGCTGCTTCCAACACGAATGCGGCCACCTGGACGGGCACGTCTACACCGATGTCACCATCGGCCGCTACAAGCGGGAGGCCAAACGCATGATCCGCGACCACAACTGGAAAGTACCCGGGGTCACCTGGCTGCCGGATCCAGATGCCCCCGGTTTCCAGGACGAGACTGAATAACCTCCTCACCTGCAATGAGTCCAACCACCCAGCCGTTTAGTGCACTGCCTACACAGGAACAGGTGTTCACCATTGAGCGCGCCTACGCAAAGGCGTTTCCTGGCACCCGCGCCCAGGAACTGTGTGACGGCTGGCTGCTGCGCGCCGGGGAGGACATCACTGAGCGGTCGAACTCAGCAGTACCACTGACACCATCCTCCTTTCCGTTTGATCGGGCCCGTGAGTTCTACCGTGACCACGACCTGCCAGTGCGCGTGCTCATCCCCGACCACGTGCGCCTCATCCCCGCACCCTGGTACAACACCCCGTGGCAGCGTCTCCCCGAAATCGCCGTGCTAGTACTGGACCTGGCCGATTGGAACCCCGCCGTTGGCCTGAACCCTACTATCCCTCTCGCACCTGGAAATGATATCTCGGTCGGCGAGGTCATGGACCGCCCCGATGACCAGTGGCTCTCCATGTACCACTTCCGCGGACACCCGCTGCCGGCCGGTTCTCTCAAAAACACCCGCATCGACGGGGTGCAGGGGTTTGCAAAAATCGCCGCTCCCGCCACCGAATCAAGCGACTCACCTAACGGCGTGCGGGCGGTCACCCGCGCCGTCATCACTGCGGCCGGCGGCTTCCGATGGCTCAACTTCTCGGCGGTGGAAGTGGCCGAACCATATCGCCGCCAGGGCTTGGGAACCGCGCTCGGAAAAACGGTGCTCACCTGGGGTGCAAGCCACGGTGCTGACTTCGCCTACCTACAGGTGAAGACCGACAACCTGGCCGGTTTGGCACTCTACCGCTCCCTCGGCTTCACCCGCCACCATTCCCACCGGTACTTTGAGTTGGCCGTCTGACCCCTCTTCCCCTCCCTACCCTCCTTTCCCCCTCCGGTATCCGGATTCTAACTTCCTGATCGCCCATACCGGTCGGACCCCTTGCGTAGCCGGGGGCATAAAACCTACTACCGCAGGTCAATAAATCCAGACCCTCCTCCTACGCGTGGGAACTGGCCAGGAGGTCGGGCTATGCCACCTATGGCCCCAGGGTGGTAATCGGAACAACGATGACACCGTCCTCGCGCTGATACGCGTAGTCACCGGTAGCGGTGAGGACCATAAGGAAGGACGGTTCAGGCATCTTTGCTGGGTCCAACTTCTCCGCAACTTTGAGCAGGCTGGACACCCCTTCGTCGATGAGTTTCTTACCGCCCAGTTTCACCTCCACAAGGCCATAGTGCCCATTGCGTAGGCGGATAACGCCGTCACATTCCAGCCCTGACTTGTCCCGGAAGTGGAAAACATCTCCATCTATCAGGTCCGCGTACACACGCAGGTCGCGCACGGCGAGGTCTTCAAAGAGTAGGCCGAAGGTTTCCAAATCCTCCATGAGTTCAGCCGGTGAGGTGCCCAAGGCTGCAGCTGGAATAGATGGGTCAGTAAAGTGGCGCGTAGGCGATGTCCGGATTGCTGTTTTGGAGCGGAGGTTAGGATTCCACGCGGTCAAATCCTCGGTAACAAACAGCTTGCCCAGGGCGTGCACGTACTCCAGGAAAGTAGGCTCAGAGATAGCCATTTGAGCCTGCGTTAGGTCCGTGAGCATGGCACGGTAGCTGCCATGGGAAGAGACCATGCGTGCATAGGATCGCAGCAGCATTCGCGCGGTTTCCTCGTCTCGTTTGGTGCTGTCAACTGCAGAGATGTCCATGCTAACGAGGGCATCGAGGTAGTTGTAGCTTTGTCGGAGGGCGATTCTTTCGCCGTATCCGATGACATCTGGCCACCCGCCCCGACAGATGAGGTAGGCCACGTGTTCAAGATCATTACTGGGCGCTTCGGAGACCGGTACCTCCTTCCTAACAAAGAGCTTCTCCATGGACACTGCTCCGCTGGAGTCGCCGGATTCAAACAGGCTCATCGTTCGCATTCGCAGCCGGGCAATGCGCCCGGTGCCCGTGTGCTGTATGTCGCCGGTATCGGGGGGAACAACCGAACCGGTAAGAACAAACTGCCCGTGCTTCCGGCGTTTATCGATGGCAAAGCGGACAGCATCCCACAACTGGGGCGAGGTTTGCCACTCATCGATAAGCCGGGGAGTCTCGCCCTCGAGCAAGGAACTCGGTGAGAGGTCAGCCAGCTGGGCGTACTGGTCCCGCTTCTCCGGATCATGCAGATAGATTGCGCTGGCGGCCAGTTGCTCGCACGTCGTAGTTTTGCCGCACCACTTGGGCCCCTCCACGAGGACGGCACCGGCTGCTTCGAGGTGCTCGCGGAGGACGGTGTCATAGATTCTAGGCCGGTACGTACTCATGTACGCAGTATAGCATTCGACCAGCATTACTTTAGTAATTAGCTGATTTCTGCTTTAGTATTTGGCTGCTTTTTAATTTAGTAGTTGGCCAATCTTTGCTTTAGTGCTTGGCCTTCTGTTCGCCGGATGGATGATGTAGACCACGCTTTAGGGATCGCCAGACTATCAAAATCGCAGGTCTCACACATGGCTGAATACTTAGACGGCGGGTTCTAGGGATTGTCGCAGCGACCCGGGTGACCTTCCTCAGAGTCCACACCGATACCAGGTGGGGTAGAATTTCCCCATGCGCATCGGCACCTGGAACGTCAACTCCGCCCGCACCCGCTTTGACCGAATCCTCGGGGTGCTCGAACGCCACGACCTCGACGTCCTTGGAATCCAGGAGACCAAAATGGGCAAGGTTCCCGCCGAGATGACCGGCGCCCTTGAACAGCACGGCTACGAGATGGCCCACGTCGGCTACAACCAGTGGAACGGGGTGGCACTGATCTCCCGGGTCGGTCTCGAGGACATCCACACCCACTTCCCCGGCCAACCGGACTACGAGGGCAAACTGGAAGGTCGTGCAGTTTCTGCAGTGTGCGGCGGATATCGCATCTGGTCACTCTACGTTCCCAACGGGCGCGCCATCGACCACCCCCACTTTGACTACAAGCTCCGATTCCTCTACAACTTTGCCCGCTCCGGCGCCGGCAGTGCGGACGTGGCGATGGGGGATTTCAACATCATTCCCACTGACGCAGACGTCTATGACGCTACCGCCATGGAGACCCACGTCACTGAACCCGAACGCCAGGTCTTTGACCTCCTCACGGATGTCCTCCCTGTCGTCTCCCCGGTCGGCTACACCTACTGGGACTACAAGGGCGGCGCGTTCTTCCGGGACCAGGGCATGCGCATTGACTTCCAGCTCTCCACGCACCAGGTCACCGATGCCTGGGTGGATAGGGAGGAGCGCGGCGAACGCAGCTCCGATCACGCCCCATTGATCTGCGTGTACGGGGACTGACCGGATGAGCCATACGCAGATCCTCCTCCTCATCGCCGACTACACCATCAAGGTCATCGCCGTCGGCGTCGTCCCCGGCGGACGCAACCCCTCAGCGGCGAACGCGTGGCTGTTGCTCATTCTCTCTGTCCCCTTTGTCGGCCTGCCTCTCTACCTCATCTGGGGTTCCACCTACGTGAACCGCCGCCGCCATGAAATCCAACAGGCGGCCATGGCCATTTTCAGCGATGTCACCGCCGGACAGAAGAACCCGCACATCAATTCCGAGGTGGATGCAATCATGCGGCTCAACCGCGCGTTGACGGGGTTCCCCGCCTCCCAATCCACCATCAGTGCGCTCTACACCGACTACCGCCAGGCCATCGACGCACTCACTGCTGCCGTCACCACCGCCGAACGCAGTGTTGACATTGAAATGTACATCACCAGCTGGGATGACTACACGGACCCCTTTTTCCAGGCCTGTGCCCGCGCCGTGGAGCGGGGGGTGCGTGTGAGGCTCCTCTTTGATCACCTCGGAACGCTGCCCTACCCCGGCTATATCAAACTGGCTGGCCGGCTCCGCGAGATCGGGGTCGAGCCCTACGCCATGCTGCCGTTCCGCCCGTGGAGGTGGCGCATCCGCCGCCCTGACCTGCGCAATCACCGCAAACTCGTGGTCATCGATGAGGCAGTGGCCTACCTCGGTTCCCTCAACCTCATCGACCCGTCCTACCTCAAACACAAGCACACTCGCCGACAGCGCCAGTGGGTGGATGCCCTCATCGAGGTGCGCGGCCCCATCGTCGCAGCCGTGCACGCGGTCTTCGCCGTTGACTGGTTCACTGAATCCGGGGAGGAGTTGCACCTCCTCGAGCCAACCACACACACCGGTAACAACACAGTGCAGCTCGTCCCCTCCGGACCGGGCTACACCACCGAGCCGAACCTGCGCATGTTCAACGCCCTCGTCGCCGAGGCGAAGGAGCGCCTCATCCTCTGCTCCCCCTATTTCATCCCCGACGAATCCCTCCTCGCAGCGGTGACCTCAGCGGCATATCGGGGGGTGCGAGTGCAGTTGCTCGTCAACGAGGAGGCGGACCAATTCATTGTCGGCCACGCCCAATCCTCCTACTACGATGCGCTGCTGCGGGCGGGCATTGAAATCTACCAGTACCCGACACCCTTTGTGCTGCACACAAAATTCATGGTGGTTGATCCCGGGCCGCAGGCGCTCGCCGTGTTCGGCTCCTCCAATATGGACATGCGCTCCTTCGGCCTCAACTATGAGATTTCCATGTTTGTGATTGGCGCGTTTACTGACCAACTGACACAGCTGGCGGACCAGTATATGGGCCGGTCTCACCAGCTCACCCTCGATGAGTGGTCCCAGCGCGGGATTCTGCGCCGCTACGTGGACAACGTCATGCGGCTCACCTCAGCGGTGCAGTAGCTGCTGGCTTACGCATCCCGCTTCTCCACAACCACCACAGCCGCACCGGCCAACACGACAGCCCAGATGAGGAAGTACCAGATACCAAACTCCCACCCCCACGGCGGAGCATCCTGCGCCCACAGATTGCGCAGATTCACCTTGTTGATGAAGGCGTTGAGGTTGCTAAACGGCATGAGGAAGTAAATGTACTGGCCAATCTTCGGCAGCGCCCCGAGGATCGACTCGACAACGAGCGGCACCATGAGCATAAAGGCGACACCAGCTGCGGTTTGCCGGGTCAACCAGGCTACTGCCTGCGCCACCGTCACGTAGAGCACCGCCTGCACCGGATACAGCCAGAGGGCCCGGCGTGCGGCAGCATCCCCGAACACATCGAGGGAGGCACCAATCGCCCCACCGACCACTGCCTTTGCCACATACAGGCAGAGGACGATGGCGACGAAGGTGAGGATCGCCGCATAGACGGCGTAGAGCAGCCACTTGGCCACGATCACCACCCAGCGCTTCGGGGTGGCGAGGAAGGTGGCCGATTGGTAGTGGTGCGAGTACTCGTTGGTCACCACAATGACCGCCTGAATGGCGAGGATGAACACTCCGAGCATGTACACGAGCACGAGGAGGGCCTGCGGACCAAACGCCAGCACATGGGAGGGGTCGAGGCGGATGGAAAGGGCAGTCAGTGCGGAAAAACCAACAGAGAACAACAGGTATAGCCCGGTTGTCCAGTAGAGGGAGGCGGTGGTGGTGAGCTTGGTCAGCTCCGATTTCAACACGTGGAAAAACATTGTTTACTCCCCTTCTCCCGTCAGCATCCCGTGGTACTGGACACTGGCTCCGGTCATCTCCATAAATGCCTCCTCAAGGCTCGCCTCAGTCTGGGTGAGCTCGGCCAATTGCACACCGGCCTGGAAGGCCACCCGGCCCACCTCGTCGGAGGATTGGTCACTGACTTCCAGTACCTCGCGGCCTTCTGGATCGCGGCCCACGGTGAAGGCGATGGCGTGATCGGAGAGCACCTGTTGGAGGTGGGCGTGCCCGGCGGCATCGGCGGCACGGACGGAGACGAGGAGACGCGAGGCCCCCTTGACAAACTCGTGCACGGAGGCGTCCGCGATGAGTTTGCCCTGACCGATGACCACGAGGTTGTCCGCCATCTGGCTCATCTCACTGAGGAGGTGGGAGGAGACCAAAATGGTGCGTCCTTCCTTCGCCAGGGCCTGCAAGAACTCACGAACCCAGCGGATGCCCTCGGGGTCGAGGCCGTTGACTGGTTCGTCGAGGAGCAGGTACTCCGGATCGCCGAGCAGGGCCTGCGCCAAACCAAGACGCTGTGCCATGCCGAGGGAGAAGGATCCGGCCTTCTGTCCCGCTACGTCACTGAGGCCGACCATCTGGAGGACAGCGGTTACCCGTTGGCGAGCAATCCCATTGGTCTCCGCCACCCAGTTGAGATGGGCGCGGGCGGAGCGGTTGCGGTGGAAGGATTTCGCATCAAGCAGCGAGCCGACGGTACGCAGCGGGTCCTTCAACGCGGAGTAGTGGGCGCCGCCGAATGTTGCGGAACCGGCGGTGGGCCGATCGAGCCCAACGATGAGCCGCATCGTTGTGGATTTCCCAGCCCCGTTCGGCCCGAGGAATCCGGTGACTACTCCCGGCTTCACAGTAAATGACAGATCATCGACAGCAAGCGTGTTCTTATACCGCTTGGTCAATCCGGCAACCTCAATCATGGCCACCAGTCTGGCACGTTTTATCCCTGAAACCCAAGTTGAAACGGGAATCTCCAGTAACTTCCCAGCAAACACAGCCAATAAGCGACTATTCTTAACAAACATGGAACTGGACCGGTGGTTGGAGGACCACTCCGTGAACACGGCGACAACCCGCCGCATGCGAATCCGCGAGTGGATCGGCCAACCGGTTGACTGGGCCCGTGACTTCGCCGCCTTCACCCGCACGAGCCCGGGCACCATGTTCATGCTCATCCTCACCATTTCCCTCATCCTCCTCGCCGCCGGAGTTGTCCAGTTTGAGAGTGCCGCCAACCGGCGTTCCTCCATCGCCACCGTCTCCTCGGTCACTGAACCGGTTGCCTTCTCCGCCCACGATCTCTACACCTCCCTCTCCATTGCCGATGCCCAGGCGATGGGGGCACTCGTACAGCAGGACCCGGACGTGTCCAACTACCGCGATGCTCTCTACCGGGCGTCGTTGGCGGCGACGGAATCGGCTGCCGGAGCCCAGCGGGCTGACCGCACCCTCGTGGATATCGGCACCGTCACCATGTACCTGCCGGTGTATTCCGGACTCATCGAGGCAGGCCGCTCCTTTGATCGGATGGACAATCCCCTCGGCAGCGCTTACATGGGGCAGGCCTCCGCGCTCATGCGCGAACGCATGATGCCTGCGGCAGATTCCCTGTTCACTGCCACCTCCCAGCGCGTCATCGACGAGCAGGCGGCGAACACGCGCCCCCATATCATCCCGTTCCTGCTGCTGCTCGCCGGGTTGATCGTGCTCATCCCAATACAGATGTGGTTCTACCATCTCACCCGCCGCCGGTTTAACCGGGGTTTTCTCGTGGCCACCGGACTCGTCGCCGTCTGCCTCGTGTGGGGCGGTGTCGTACAAATCGTCGCGTGGACTGCCGGCACCGCCGACATTGACTCGTACACCCAACTGACGCAGGCGCGGATCACCACCCAGCGGTTGCGTGCAGACGAAGTCCTCGGCCTCGTTCGCCGCGCCGACCTGACCACCAGTTCCTCCGAATTTGATTCCTCCCTCGCCGGCATCTCCGCCACTCTCGATGCAATCGAGGCGCGCACTGACGATCCGGGCATGTCCGACTCGCTTGCTGCGGCCCACACCGCACTCACCGAATGGAGTGACTTCCACCAGCAGGTTGTCGCAGCCACCCGGGCCGGGGACTACACCGGAGCCACGACGATCATGGCCGTCGACTCGGCATCGCCGGTATCCCGGGTCGATTCGATCCTGGAAACCCTCATCGGCATCTCACGCACCCATGCCCGCGACACCATCACCACCTCGTACAACGCGAACTTCCTGCTCGGACCGGGAACCCTGGCCCTGTGCATCATCGCCATCCTCGCCCTATGGATCGGGGTACGCCCACGCCTCCAGGAGTACCTGTGATGATGAAGCGCCATGCCCTTGCCCTCGTTGGACTGCTCACCCTCAGTGGCTGCAGCAGCACTCCGACGACCGAACCCACTCCTCTCGCCCAGCGCGATGAACTCGCCTTCTCTGCGATCCTTCCCGCCGGTTCCACCGTCGACCCGCCCCGCACCACTGCTGGGTCCCTGCCCACGGTGCAGTTGGTGCCCAGCCCGGCCCCCGACGCGCGCACCCCCGCAGAGCGGATCCCCGACATCGTCGCTCGCGGGCGACTGGTCATCGGGGTCGATCAGTCCCAGAACCTCATGAGTTACCGCAACCCCCGCACTGGCAACCAGGAGGGGTTTGAGAGCGACCTCGCCCGCGAACTAGCCCGCGACATCCTCGGGGATCCGAATGCGTTGGAGCTGCGCTTCATTGACCAGTCCACCCAAATCGATGCCCTCAACTCCGGCGATATCGACATGGCCCTGCGCTCCATCACCATCACCGCCGACCGCGATGAGCTCGTCGACTTCTCCGTGCCGTACCTCACCACCACCGTGCAGCTTCTTGTCGACGACACCTCCCCGATCACCGGATTTGACACGGTCGGCTCCGCCACCGTGTGTGCAGCCGATAACACCACCACTGTTGACTACGCCCGCGCCGTCACCCCGGCAGCCACGCTCCTCAAGGTGCGCCTGCGCTCCGACTGCCTCGTCGCCCTCCAGCAGGGATTTACCGATGTGATCATGAGTGATGCAATCCCCCTGGCGGGGATGGCCGCCCAAGACCCCCACACGAGGATTGTGGGTGCCGATGCACGCATCGGCACCCAGTACTACGGGATCGCTGTCAAGGACGGCCACCGCAACCTCACTCAGCAGATCAACGCCTCGCTCGCCCACATCATCGCCAACGGGACCTGGGCACGGCTCTACCAGCGGTGGCTGGCCCAATACATCGGGCGCACCACCCCGCCTCTACCGCTCTACGAAACGGAGGAGAGATGAGCATGGAAACAGCATCGGTCCCCTTCGACCCGTTCGCCGATGACGATGACGACGACACCGCCACCACCGGCTTTGACATTGATAAGCTCCTCGGTTCCATTGACCCCAACGCCCAAAACCGGGAGAAGGCGCTGACGGAATTCCGCAAACGGCGCGGGGATACCCGCCAGGGGCGCGTCGTCGCCGACGGCATGGTCACCCTGCCGTTTATCCCTTTAACCGATCCCGCCGAATCGATCCTCTCCGATGCCGATATCGCCGCCGAGCACGTCGAGCCACCGGACCTCCACTACGGCGATGTCGTGGCCAAACAGTATGAGGTGCAGGGGGCGATCGCACACGGCGGCATGGGGTGGGTGTACCTTGCCCGGGACAAAAACGTCTCCAACCGGTGGGTTGTGCTCAAAGGGATGCGGGCAGATGCGAAGGATGAGGACCGCTCTGTGGCCCAGGCAGAACGCGAATTCCTCGCCGACATCACCCATCCCGAGATCGTGAAAATCTACAACTTCATCGATGACGACCGCGTCCACGGTGGATTCATTGTCATGGAATACGTCGGGGGCCAGTCGTTGAAGCAGCGTCGCAAGGCACTGAAGGACGGCCTCTACCCACCGGACGTAGCCATCGGCTACATCCTCGAAACCCTCCCCGCCCTCAGCTACCTGTACTCGCGCGGAGTGGTCTACAACGATTTCAAACCGTCGAACATCATTCTCACCGAGGATCAACTCAAACTCATCGACTTGGGCGCAGTGTCCGGCATCGGCGCCTACGGGCACATCTATGGCACGAAGGGCTTCCAAGCTCCCGAAATATCCCAGGTTGGCCCGTCGGTGGCCAGCGATATCTACTCCGTCGGACGCACCCTTGCCGCACTCATCGTCGCCCTGCCCAAAGAGGCCGACGGTTCCTTCGCCCCGGGGCTGCCCACTCCGAGCCAGGAACCCATGTTCCGCCGCTACCTCTCCCTCTACCGGCTCCTCCAGCGCGCCACCAACGAGGACCCCACCGAACGCTTCGCCTCCATTGACGAGCTCGCCACCCAGCTGTACGGGGTGTTGCGGGAGATCAAAGCCGTCCGCGATGGGGAAGTCTTCCCCGCCACCCACACCCTCTTTACGCCACAGCGCACCACCTTCGGCACAAAACACCGGCTCTTCCGCGCCGATCAGCTCATCGACGGGATCGCCCGCACCGTCTCCATCACCCCCGAGGAAGTCTTCGCCGCCCTCCCCGTCCCCCATCTTGATACCACCGATATCGGGGCCGATTTCCTCACCAACGCCCCCTCCGATGAGCCCGTGGAAACACTCGCCTCCATCCGCTTCGCTCTCGAGCAGGAAGAGTATCACGGCTCCGTTGAGCTGCCCTTGGCTCTTGTGCGCATCCTCCTCGACCTCGGACTCACCTCTGAGGCCCGCGAACTGCTCACCACCCTGGAGAAGGACATGGAAGGATCGTGGAAACTGCTCTGGTACGCCGGAGTCACCGCGCTGCTTCTCGACGACTTCCCCGCCGCACTCGACTACTTCAACCAGGTTTTGGCCATTCTCCCCGGGGAAGCCGCACCGAAACTCGCCATCGCCGCCACCGATGAGCTCATCCTCCAAGAGCGCAGCCTCTCCGCCACCCAACTGCTCTCCCCCACCGCGTCGGCGGCGGCAGCGAGACTGACCGTTGAGCTTGCCGACGATGAATCCTTCTCCCTCATCTCCACCGTCGACCCGAAATCCCTCCGGTTCACCGAAATCTGGCTGTACTCCCTCGTCTGGGCAACCAACCCCACCACGGTCTCCTCGGCCCATGGGCTGGCCCGCGCACTGACCGCTGAGAATCACCTGGAGATGGCTGTCGAGGTTCTCGACCGGCTCCCGAACAACTCCCGCCACTACCGGATGGCGCAGCTAACCGGGATTATTACGCTCCTGTCCGGAGATACGGATGAGTCCCGCATCCGGCGGGCCGCCCGGCGGCTCGAGGAGATTCCCACGAATGAGCCGCGCATCACCCAACTGCGCATTGCTGTCCTCGTCGCCGCCCTCACGTGGTTGCGCGACAACAACATCACCGAGTCAGCGTCAACGAACTCCCTGCTCGACTACGCCTTCACCGTGGCCGACCTGCGGGCTGGGCTGTCGGCAACGCTACGGCAACTCGCCCGCTCGGCACCGTTTGCCCGGCACCGCTACACCCTCATCGACCTCGCCAACTCCGTGCGGCCAACTACCTGGTTCTAGCCAGATTCACCGCGTACTGGGCGATCGCCAGCTCCTCATTCGTCGGCACCACCAACACCGCCACACGGGAGTAATCGGTGGAAATCAACCGCGGGCCACTGCTCGGAGCCTCATTGCGCTCGTGGTCAATGATGATGCCGAAGTTCTCCAGGCCCGCCAGTGCGTCCGCGCGGACGATCGGATCGTTTTCTCCCACGCCTGCGGTGAAGGTGATGGCATCGACACGGCCGAGGTTGATCATGTAGGCACCGATGTACTTGCGCATCTGGTGGATGTAGATGTTGTAGGCCAACCAGGCATCCTGATTGTCCTCCTCAATCATCGCCCGCAGCTCCCGGAAATCATTGACCCCGGAGATCCCCTTCACACCGGAGCGCCGATTGAGCAGATCATCAATCTCATCGATGTTCATCCCCCGCCGGTACAGGTGGAACACCACCGACGGGTCAACATCCCCGGAACGAGTTCCCATGACCAAGCCCGGCAGCGGGGTCATCCCCATCGTCGTATCAATGGCCTCGCCGTTGACCACCGCCGCCATCGATGCCCCATTGCCCAGGTGGCACGTGATCTGCCGGGTGTGAATGGGATCCCGGCCAATGATTGTGGGCACCTGTTTGGAGATGAACTCATGGGAGGTGCCATGGAACCCGTAGCGGCGAATTCCCGCCTCGGCAGCCACTTCCGCGTTGATCGCATACACCGCTGCGGCCGGGGGCAAGGAGTGGAAGAACCCCGTATCAAACACGGCGACGTGGGGGACATCGGGAAGAAGCTGTTCGGCAACGTTGATCCCATCGAGGTTGGCCGGATTGTGCAACGGCGCCAGTGGAATGAGATCGTGGATCATGCCCTTGATCTCATCAGTGATGATCACCGGCTTGCTGAACAGGAGACCCCCGTGCACCACCCGGTGCCCGACCGCCTCGATCTCCACTGAGTGAATACCCACCCCGGCCTCATCCATCATGGCGAAGGCCCGCTCCATCCCCGCCGTGTGGGTGGGAATGGGCAGCGAATCAGAGAACTTTTCCCCCTTCGCCTTGATCGTGATCGTCCCCGACGGTTCCCCGATCTGCTCAACGACACCGGAGACATAGGGCGTGTCCGTTGCCGATGACTCCGAATCCACGATCTGGAACTTCACAGACGAGGAACCAGAATTCAACACCAGGGCATACCCCATGTTCACACACTCCTTCTATTGGGCCATGATCGCAGTGATGGCGATAGTGTTCACAATATCGCGAACGCTCGCCCCGCGGGACAAATCGTTGACAGGCATGTTCAAACCCTGCAACACCGGGCCGATGGCCACCGCACCCGCCGTGCGCTGCACCGCCTTGTAGGTGATGTTGCCGGACACCAAGTTCGGGAAGATAAACACATTTGCCTCTCCCGCCACCGGCGACCCCGGCATCTTCGACCGAGCCACATCCGCTGAGACAGCGGCGTCAAACTGCATCGGCCCATCCACCGCTAACTCGGGATCCAACTCACGCGCCGTGGCCAACCCAGCCCGGGTCAATTCCACATCGGGGCCACCGGCGGACTCACCCGTCGCATAGCTGAGCATGGCCACCTTCGGCTCGTCGAGGCCAAACCGGCGCGCATTCTCCGCCGAAAGCACCGCAATCTCCCCGAGTGCCGCCGCATCCGGATTCGGGTTGACGGCACAGTCCCCGAACACCCACACCGTCCCATCGGTAAGCACCATGAGGAAGATTCCGGACACGCTGGAAATACCCGGCTTGGTCTTAATAATTTGCAGGGCTGGGCGAATCGTCTCCGCCGTCGTATTCGCCGCCCCCGAGACCATCCCATCGGCCTCCCCGGCGACCACCATGAGTGTGCCGTAGTAGTTGGGGTTATGGCTCAACTCCCGCGCCTCTTCTGCGGTGATGCCCTTCGCCTTGCGCAGCTCAAAAAGACGCTCAGCATAGCGGTCATCGATCGGCTGGATATCGGCTCCGGAAAGGTCCAACCCCAACTCGCTCGCGTGGCGGAGAACCGTCTCCTCCTCCCCTAAAAGGGTCACATCACACACACCGGCCTGGAGCACTTCTGCCACCGCCCGTAGAATCCGCTCATCCTGGGACTCCGGGAGCACGATCCGGATCTTCTTCTCCGCAGCTTTCGCCGCCAACCACTGTTCGAACTGTGTCATGCCACTCATTCTAATTGACGACCCCATCACGGCACCCGCTAACATGGACGTGAGAATCGTCAACAATTCCCAAGGAGTTCCTGCATGCGCGTCGCAGTTATCGGGTCCGGCCCCGCCGGCATCTATGCCTCCGACATCCTCACCAAGACCGGGGAGAATGTCTCCATCGACATCTTCGAAAAGATGCCCGCCCCCTTCGGCCTCATCCGCTACGGGGTCGCCCCCGACCACCCGCGCATCAAAGGCATCATCGCCTCCCTCCACGCTGTCATGAACAAGCCCGAGATTCACCTCATCGGCAACGTCGAGATCGGCACCGACATCACCGTCGATGAACTGCGCGACTACTACGACGCGATTATCTTTGCCACCGGCGCCGTCGGTGACCGGGACATGGGCATCCCCGGTGAAGACCTCCCCGAATCCTACGGTGCCGGGGCTTTCGTCGGCTTCTACGACGGCAACCCGGACTTCACTCGGACGTGGAATCTCACCGCCCGCGACATCGCCGTCGTCGGTGTTGGCAACGTGGCCCTGGATATCTCCCGCATGTTGGCGAAAACCGCCGACGAACTCCACGTCACCGAAATCCCGGACAACGTGTACGACAACCTCAACGTTTCTGCGGCTCAGACCATTCACGTGTTTGGTCGCCGCGGGCCCGCCCAGGCCAAGTTCTCCCCCCTCGAGCTGAAGGAGCTGTCCTACTCCCCGAACGTGCGCGTCATAGTCGATCCGGAGGATATTGACTACGACGCCGCCAGCGAAGAGGCCCGGCGCGGCTCCAAGACTGTCGATTTGGTCGCTCAGACCATTGAGGAGTACGCCCTCGCCGAGCCAAAGGATGCCCCACACACCGTCCACATCCACTTCTTTGAGGCTCCGGTGTCCATCAATGCTGACGGCGAGGGCCACGTCGAGTCGATCACCATGGCCCGCCAGGAGTTCGACGGCAACGGCGGAGTGCGCCCGACCGGTGAGACGCGCACGTATCCGGTGCAGGCAGTGTATCGCGCCGTCGGGTACCGGTCCGACGCCATCAGTGGCGTGCCGTTTGACGAGGCCACGGCTGTTATCCCCAACGACGGCGGACACGTTCTTACCGCCGCAGACGGGGAGATTATTCCGGGCCTCTACGCCACCGGGTGGATCAAGCGCGGCCCCGTGGGGCTGATCGGGAACACGAAGTCAGACGCGAAGCAGACCATCGGGATGCTGCTTGAGGATTATGCAGCCGGGAAACTCACCGCCCCGCAGCACCCTGACCGCGCCGATGTTCTCGCCCTCTTGACCGAAAAGGGGATCGGCTACACCGACTGGGAGGGCTGGCACAACCTCGACGCCGCCGAGAAGGCAGCCGGGGTGGCCGAGGGACGCGAGCGCAAGAAGATCGTCGAGTGGGATGACATGGTAAAGGCCTCCCTCGGGAAGTAACCGTGCCCACCACGCCCCTCCTCTTCACCGTGGCACAGCAGGCGCGTGGCTTCTACGAGCAGCTGGGGTTAACCGCGATCGGTGAGGTGTTTAACCTCGATGGTGTGCCGCATCGTCGGATGCAGTTGCAGCAGTGACCCGGCGAGCTGCGTCCTCTACGGTCGGGCCGGTGGCAACGACAAGCCACTCACCCTCAGTGAGGGCGACGGCATCGGCTTCGGGGACGGCGAGAGCCCGGTTCAGGTCAAGCGATCCAGCGACAATCGTCGATGCCCCCGGGGTGGTAAGGGTGACATCGACAGGCAGTCCGAGGTAGGCGCGCGCATGAATGATCGCCTGCGAGAACCGCTGCGTGTATGCAGTGAGCATCCCGGCCGGGCAGGGACCATATCCGAGGTGGGAGAAGTAGAGCTGATCGGCATCGAGAGTCAGCGACACCCAATACAGGCCGTGATTATCCCCGGAGAGTGCAGCAACGATGCGCGCACCGATGGAGTGGCCAGATTCGGCGAGTTTGGCCGGTAGTGGGGCGGGTTGAGCCGCCTCGGACCCATCCGTGTTGTCGTAGGCGATGGGTTCAGCGAACCAGACGACATCCTCGCCGGTTTCGGGATCGCGGCTCTTCGCGGCAAGGAAGATGTACTCGTCGGCACTGTCAGCGCACGTTTCCATGAGCAGATCGTCCCCGCCGAACGGGATGTCGGTGGCGGTGTGGGCGATGGTGATCGTTCCGTCGGCGGCGATGACGCGGGCGGGGAAGGCGGCGCCGTCGAGCTCCGCTGCGCTGTGTACCCCGCGCCAGCGGAGGGTGGGGATGCCGAGCTCCCGGGAGGCAACGGCGCGGGCGGTGAGCGGGTTGAGGAAGGTGGGCTCAGCCGCAGCCGGGGTGCCGCCTGTAACGCCGAGGTGTCGGAATGCTGTTGCCAGTTCCCGCTGCGCATAATCCATGGGGCTTACTGTACCGCACACGGGTGACACACGAATTTTCCTGATAAATTCTTCATAAAGTGGGGGGTTTTCTAAGAGAAGATCATCTTTCTCATTAAAAATTGGACAGAAGCGTCTTTTCGGCTTGATTCTCGCGTAATCAGGGTTAATATCAACCGCTGTGAAGGAATTCAGCTCCCCGCTGAAGAGAGAGCAGCGGGTTGAGCGATTCACTATACAAGCCACCTTTACGTTTGGTACGTAAAGGATTGGGTGAGAGATTGGCCGGCGCAAGGAATTTGTCCTTGCGCCGGTTTTTTCGTGGGATTACAGTGCGGTCGCTGAGACCCAGGCACCGTACCCCAGCGCAGCCACCGCCAACACGGCGAGCGGACCTCTGCGCATGGTCGCAGCAGCAGTGACAGACACCGGCAACCACACCACAAGAAGCAGCGGGTACACGGTGTAGGCGCGCATCGAGACGACAAGCACCGCTGCCCCCGTCACCCAGAGCATCACCGATTGCGATTTCCGCGTAGTTGCCCACACCACGAGACTGGCCACGAGAACACCGCCGACAGGTGCATAGGTCTCCCAGGCAGCAGATGCCAACTGGTGGAGTGGATCGTGTGTTTCCACAGTGACAAACGCAGTGATGAGCCCCAGCCAGGCGAAGGTCTTTCCCTTCTGGGCGAGGATGCCAAACACGTAGACCACCACGAGTGCGATCGCGGCGGGGGTGAACAGTGAGGCGGCAATGCCACACACCGCCGAGACAAGGAAGGTAGGAGCGGCGGCAAAGCGGATCGCGAGCAGGCACAGGATCCCGCCGAGACCGATGGTGGGGTCAGTGTAGAAGAGGGTGGACAGGGGGAACGCTGCGGCAAGGAGCATGGCTCCGACATGTCCGCGCGGGTAGACCGCCCAAACGAGGAGATAGGATGCGTAGATGAACCCAGCGTGAGCGGCAACACCCGCCGCGATCATCCACCAGGTGCCGAGGATGTCGACTCCGACAAACCCCTCCCGCTCTCCGAGGAGGCCGAGTCCGGTGACGTTGGCAATGAACGCGACGAGGGCGAGCCCAACACTGACCACAAGCATCCCGGGAAACCACAGTTCACGGGTTTTTCTCCCGGTGCCTGTCGCCGGGGCGGGGGTAGCTGACTGCTCAGACAAATAGCATCATTCCGTTCTGTGCGCTATATTTTTACCCATGCTGCGTGCACGGCGACTTCTTCTTTGCCGCGGCGGGATGAGTTTACAGTACTAGATAGCGCGACTGGCCTCCCGTCGCGGGTATTCTTGTGCCGGTCGCTGCTGCACCCTAGTTTACTGAAAGGCCACCAGTCCCATGACACCCTCGTTCTCAGCACCGGCACACGTCGATACGCCACACTCCCCCACCCCAGCAGACCAGCCCGCCTGGAACAAGCAGCAGGGCTCCCAGATGCCCTATGCCAAGTACCTGCCCTACGACAAAGAGGTGCAGGATTTCCAACTGGCCGACCGCACCTGGCCCAACAAGCGCATCACCCGCGCCCCCCTGTGGTGTGCCGTGGATTTGCGCGACGGCAACCAGGCCCTCATCGATCCGATGAGCCCGGAACGCAAACGGCGCATGTTCAACCTCCTCGTCCAGATGGGCTACAAGGAGATCGAGGTCGGCTTCCCGTCTGCCAGCCAAACCGACTTTGACTTCGTCCGTGAGATCATCGAACAGAACATGATCCCCGACGACGTCTCCATCCAGGTGCTCGTGCAGGCCCGCGAACACCTCATCCGCCGCACCTTCGATGCGTGCAAGGGTGCCAAGAACGTCATCGTCCACTTCTACAACTCCACCTCCATCCTCCAGCGGGAGGTGGTCTTCCGTAAAGACAAGGCCGGCATCAAGCAGATCGCCGTCGAGGCGGCCGAGCTCATCAAATCCATTGCCGCCGAATACCCCGACACCAACTGGCGCTGGGAGTACTCCCCGGAGTCCTTCACCGGCACCGAGATCGAGTATGCCAAGGAAGTCTGCGATGCCGTTGTCGAGGTCATGGATCCGAGCCCGGAGCACCCGATGATCATCAACCTGCCCTCGACAGTGGAAATGATCACCCCGAACGTCTACGCTGACTGCATCGAGTGGATGGACCGCAATCTGAACCGGCGCGACTCCATCCTCCTCTCCCTCCACCCGCACAATGATCGCGGCACCGGCATCGCCACCGCAGAACTCGGCTACATGGCCGGGGCGGACCGCATCGAGGGGTGCCTGTTTGGCAACGGTGAGCGCACCGGCAACGTGGACCTGGTCACCTTGGGGCTCAACATGATGACCCAGGGGGTGGATCCGCAGATTGACTTCTCCGACATTCCGCTCATTCGCTCCACTGTGGAATACTGCAACCAGTTGGGTGTGCACGAGCGCTCCCCCTACGGTGGCGACCTCGTCTTCACCGCCTTCTCCGGTTCCCACCAGGATGCCATCAACAAGGGCTTCACCGCCCAAGTCGCCCGCGAACGCGACGGCGACAGCCACTGGGAGGTGCCCTACCTGCCGATCGACCCGAAGGATGTGGGCCGCAACTATGAAGCCGTCATCCGCGTCAACTCCCAGTCCGGCAAGGGCGGAGTGGCCTACCTCATGAAGACCGACCACGGCATGGACCTACCGCGCACCCTGCAGGTGGACTTCTCCCAGCTGGTCCAGAATGAGACGGATGCCCACGGTGGCGAGATGAGCTCCGACGACATCTGGAAGCTGTTCTCTCGAACCTACCTGGACAACTACACTCCGCTCGAGCAGATCAAGATCACCGTGGACACCGAGGATGCCGACCATGCTGCAGTCACCGCCAAGGTGGTCTTCGACTCCAAGGAGCACTCGCTCACCGGCACCGGCAACGGCCCACTGTCCGCCTACACCAATGCCCTCGAGCAGATTGGGATTGACGTGGAGGTGCAGAAGTACTCCCAGCAAGCCCGCACCGCCGGCGACGACGCAGAAGCGGCCGCCTACGTGTTGGCCGACGTCAACGGCCACAAGTTCTGGGGTGTGGGCATCGCCTCCTCGATTACGATGGCCTCCCTGAAGGCGGTGACTTCCGCTGTCAACCGAGCCTACAGCTAGTCGTGAGCCGGAAGAACCAGAAGCGAAGTTCGCCGCGTTGACGGTGCTCACCACGGGCCTCCACCCGTCCTCAGCGCGGGTGGTCGCCCTCGACGTGGTCACCTACACCGCCACCGGCAACAAGGTGCGCTCCTGGCACGCGGTGGTCAATCCCCGCGTCAACCCCGGCCCCACCCACTTGCATGGTCTGACCCGGGAGAAGATCGAGCAGGCCCGCCCGTTCCGGTCTGTCATCAGACAATTGGATTCGCTTCTCGACGGCCTCACACTCCTCGTCCACGATGCCCCCCGCACCTGGGGGTTCATTGTCTCGGAGACGAAGCGCGCCCGGCGGAAGTCCCGCCGACCAGTCGGTCACGTACCGCGTCCGGTAGCAATCCTGGACACACTCGAATGCTCCCGGCGCGCCGGCATGTTTGTCGACGACACCCGCATCCGCGGCCTCGCCCAGCAGTTGGGGTATCGCGTCCAACCCACCGCCACGGTGAAGCGGGCGAAGAAGCCAAGTGCCCAGATTCAACGCACCGACACAAAGCTCGTTGCCAGCATGTACTTTGATCACTTTGCCGCCGATAGCACTCACGCTGCTGCCACCCGCGACCCGGACAACCTCAAGGCCGACCGCTTTGGTCTGCAGCGCTCCGCGATCCGTGTGGACGCGGCGGCCGCGGCGCGCCGCCACTCCAACCCGGGGCTCTTCACCGGTGAGCTCGCCCCTGGCCTGGAGGTGGTCATCGCCCCCGAGGTGGAGGTGGACCCGAACACACTGGTGGAAGGCATTTTGGCGAGTAACCTCAGCTACTCAGAGAAGGTCACCCGCGAAACCTCCCTGCTCATCTGCAACAAGACGGAGACCCTGCGTGGCAAGGCGATGCACGCCAAGCGCAAGGGGATTCCGATCATCAGCGACACCGAATTCCTCGCGCGGGCCTAGACCGCTGCTAGGATAACCGCCATGGGTTTCAGACGTGCGCTCGCCCAACGAGCCGGTGACCTGGCTACCTGGGCATCACAGAAGACGGGGCGCGGCTCCGGCGGCATGATCGGCGGACTGGTGGCCCGCCTCATCTACCCCAACATCCTCACCGAACTCGGACACAACCGACCCGTCATCATTGTGACCGGCACTAACGGCAAGTCCACCACCACCCGGATGCTCGCCGCCGCGGTGCGCACCCGCTACAGTGTGGCCACCAACGACCGCGGCGACAACATGGAGGAGGGCATCGTCTCCGCTCTCTTCGCCCACCCCGATGCCGAAGCCATCGTCATCGAGTGTGATGAGCTGCACGTACCCAATGTTGCTGAGCAGCTGGATGCCACCGCCCTGGTGGTACTCAACCTGTCGCGCGACCAGCTGGATCGGGTGGGTGAGATCAACAAGATTGAGCACACCCTCCGCCAGTGCGTAAACTCGCGGCCCCACATGACGGTGATTGCCAACTGCGACGATGTGAACGTGGCCAGTGTGGCCTTTGACCATGAGAACACCATCTGGGGGGCAGCCGGTGCTGGCTGGACTCACGATTCGGTGAGCTCCCCGCGCGGGGAGGGGCGTATCGTCCGCGATGAGGCGACCGGTGACTGGTGGGAGGAAGACGCCGACGGGTCACAGCCTGGTTTCCGCCGACCGGCCCCCACATACATTGTGCAGCCTGCAGCTGACGACCACGCCACAGACACCCTCCTGACCCCTGATGGCGACTATCCCCTCCACCTGCAATTGCCGGGTCGGGCGAACCTGGGCAACGCCGCCCAAGCCATCGCCGGGGCCGTCAGCCTCGGAGTACCGGTGGCCGATGCGGTGGCTGCCTGCGAATCAGTCACCGAAGTTGCTGGCCGCTACGCCACCGTCCACCTCGGCGACCACGATATTCACCTCCTGTTGGCGAAGAACCCGGGCGGGTGGCAAGAGGCACTCTCCATGGTAGACCGCACCGCCGACGGGGTGGTCATCGCCGTCAACGGGCAGGTCGCCGACGGGGTGGACTTGAGTTGGCTGTGGGATGTGGTGTTTGAGAACTTCGAGGGAATCCCGGTGGTTGCGGCTGGTGAGCGCGGGGCCGATTTGGCGGTCCGCCTCCTCTACGCCGATGTGGACCACACCCTAATCAAAGACCCCGTCGCCGCCATTAAATCCTGCCCGCCGGGCCGGGTGGAAGTGCTGGCCAACTACACCGCGTTTAGGGATTTGAAGCGCGACTTGGCGCGCGCCACCGCGACCGGGACAACAAACAACAAGGAGGCCCGCCATGCCTAGCTCCACCGGACACGCCGGTTCGCGGCTCTCCATTGCCCTCATCCTGCCGGAAATCCTGGGCACCTACGGCGACAACGGCAACGCCACGATCCTGGCCCAGCGCGCCCGCTGGCGCGGCATCGATGCTGAGATCATCCCCGTCCCCTTGGGCGCCCCAGTCCCTGCCACCTGCGACATCTACACCCTCGGTGGCGGGGAGGACACCGCCCAGATCCTCGGGGTGAAGCACCTGCGTGACGACGGCACCCTGGCCCGCGTCACTGCCCCCATCTTTGCCATCTGTGCCGGATTCCAGATTCTCGGCACCACTTTCCACGCCGGTGGGCGCACCGTTGAGGGCTTGGGGCTCATCGACTGCGAAACGACCTCGCTGAACAAGAAGCGGGCGATCGGGGAGCTGCAGTCCATCTCACCCCTGCTCACCGGTCCGGCCACCGGGTTTGAAAACCACATGGGGGCCACCCGCCTGGGGCTGGATGCCCAGCCCTTCGGTCGGGTCACCCGCGGGGTAGGCAACACCGATGCCCACAATGTGGAGGGGGCGATCCAGAACAACGTCATCGCCACCTATATGCACGGACCGGCTTTGGCCCGCAACCCGGAGCTCGCCGATCTCCTCCTCGAACGAGCCACTGGCCTCCAGCTCCAGCCGCTCAAGTTGGAGGAAGTGGATCAGCTGCGCCGGGAGCGCCTCGCATGAGACCACCGCGACTAGCATCACTGACGCTGCCACCGATATCGGTGTACTCACCAAAAAAAGGCAACCACTTCCCCCAGTGGGGTGGGGCCCACCTCATCATGGCTGTCACCACCATTGTTGTCACCGGCATCTGCATCGTTGCCGCCCGCAGCCTCGCCCCTGCCACCCTGGCCCGCCAACTCATCGGCTGGCTGCTGTTGTCCCTGTCCATCAGCTGGTTTGTCTACACCAACCTGCCGGGCAAGTACGATCCGGCGGAGTCCCTCCCCCTGCATCTGACGGACTGGCTGCGGGTGATCTCCCCGCTGGCGCTCATCACCAACTCACGCAAGCTCACCGCCATCTCCTTCTACTGGGGGCTCCTGCTCAACCTGCAGGCCATCATCACCCCCTCGCTCACCTACATTCACCCCAAGTACCTGCAGTTTGTGGAGTACTGGCTGACCCACATCGCCCTCTTTGTCATTCCGGCGGTGCTCACCTGGGGATTCGACTACCGGCCCAGCTGGAAAGACTGGCGTTTCATCGTGGTCTTCTCCCACGGCTGGGCAGGGATGACCGGCATTTTCAACAAGCTCACCGGTGGCAACTACGGCTACCTCGCCGGCAAGTCGGGCGAAAAGTCCGCCCTGGACTTCTTCGGCCCCTGGCCGTGGTACATCGGCACCCTCTCGGTGCTCTGCTGCTCCATCTGGGCCGGCATGACCGCGCCGTTTGCGGGTACACTGAGGGAATGATTGACGGGATTCCCCAGATCGGTTTGGGCACGTGGCTGATGACCCCGGAGGAGGCCGAGGCCTCTGTCACACAGGCCCTTGAGCTGGGCTACACGCACATTGACACCGCCCAAGGCTACGGAGATGAAGGCGGGGTGGGCCGCGCCCTCACAGCAGCAGGAGAAGCTGGCCGCTCCACGTTTGTCACCACCAAGATCGAGGCCCGGTGGAAGACCGCCCCAGAAGCCGCTGCTTCAATTGACCGCTCGCTGGAACTACTGCAGCGCGACTACATTGACCTCATCCTCATCCACTCCCCGCAACCGTGGGATCACCGCGGCGACGAGTACCGCTACGGGCCGGAGAATGCTACCGTCTTCGAGGCGATGATGGCCGCAAAGGAGGCTGGGAAGCTCCGCCACATCGGGGTCTCCAACTTCAACATCGATGACCTCACCACCATCTATGACCACACTGGTCAGTGGCCGGAGGCCAATCAGATTCTCGCCCACCCCGGCAATATGTCCCACCAGCTCATTGCTTTCTGCCAGGACAAGTCCATCACGGTGGAGGCCTATTCCCCGGTTGGCCACGGCGAGATCCTGCGCAATCCCACTCTCACAGACATGGCCGCCCGCTACGATTCCACCGTCACCGCCGTGTGCCTGTCCTACCTGTTGGGCAAGGGCCTGGTGATCCTGCCCAAGACAACCAACCCCGAGCACATGCGAGATAACCTCGCCATTTCCAGGGAGCCGCTGCCGCTGAGCGACGGCGACATCACCACCCTCGACCAGCTCACCGATATCGACTACGGCGAGTCACAGGAGAAGTACTGGATTTTCAAGCGCCCGGACTACTACGCCTAGGTGCATATCCCTACAGGAAACTTCCTTCTATCTGGGCCAATAGGCTCTGCACACCCTGGTGTAGCGGCGCTGCATACTGCACATCTTCCCCATCTGCCGAGCCTCGCGAATTAACGGCAAAGATCGTACCCGTAGTCGCGTTCACCGTTGTGTACCACGGACCTCCGCTTGCCCCACCACCCAAGGCACACCCCAACTGTGCATCATCTGACGTTGCGTAGCGCCGCACAGTGTTAGCAATGCAATAACGTGCTATCCCATTCGATACACCATTGTACTGCGACGGATACCCTAAGAATGTGACTCCAGTATGTATGAAACCAGCATCGTAAGCCATACTATTTGATCCCACTGTGTCTTGAATAGTTGCTCCATTGACATTCTCAACTTTCACAAAAGCCTGGTCATACTTGTTGTTGTTCTGTTGAGTAAAACCTGTTGAAGCGACCTTCCCCAGCGAACGCCACGACCCATAGGGCCTTTGACCATTGTTATAGGCAGGAACGAAAACAATATTCGAATTCCAACCAGTCAGGCGGGTATAAACACAGTGAGCAGCGGTAATGATGATATTCTCAGTAGCCGAATCAACCACAGAGGCAGTGCAGACTCTGTCTTCTCCGTTGGTATTGGTGAAAAAGAGGCGCCCAACCGATGGGGGTGCCGTGACCACAGAAGGTGCCCGGGTTGGCCGATCATTACTCTCTCGAGAAGTAGCGGTTGGTCGATCCCCCTCCGTCGCGGCAATCGCTTCTTCCATACGCTGCGGAGTCCAATACTCAAGTGGATCTAGCCTAGTATCCGGATCACGGAGGTAATCCCCGTCTGAAGAACCAATTCCACGAGGAACACCAGTACGGTCTACCACCTGCGCAAAGGCAGACTGAGCAGTGGTAAAGCCAAGCACGGAAATGATCACAAGTACGATGATCATGAGAATTCGTTTCATATCTCGATACTATATGTAACTAACCCCTATCACCACCACAGGAGCCCCCAATGAACTAGCCGCCTAACCCACCATCCCCCCCCGAAAGGAGTGACACCACTACCCCGGACTTGACCCAAAGTAGAGTCTCCGATACTTAATGTGTATCCTCAAACCATGTCTATTGGAAGAATTCGTTCTATTGCTATCGCCTCTGCCCTCAGCACCGCCGTGAGTGGCATTCTTATTCCCACGACCATCACATCTCCCGCCCTCGCACAGTCAAACATGGTCACCGACCAAACGCCGGAGTGGAACGGGGTCACCTACGCAACGCAGACCCGGAAGGTCAACGGAGAGGATCAATCCGTGGCTGTTGTCACCGCAGGAGCTGCCTCTACAATTAACCCCACTATCAACACAGCCCTTCCCGAGGGGTACTACATCACCTTTAACCTTCTGGATGGCACCGACACCCAAATGGGGTGGACATCCTCAACCAAGGACAACACCATCACTTTCAACGTTCCCGCTGGTACGGAGGCTGGAACCTCACGTATCTTCGAGTTTGCGGTACGCAAGCCGGTGTCTGGCGGCAATGAGGTTGTTGGAAAGATCACAACGCGGGTGTATGTGGATCCGCCAGCTAATCCGCTGAGCGAGACGACCACAGCCAACGACGTCACACAGGAGGTTACATCCTCAGGAACAACCAGATTCTCCCTGAAAGACGCAGTGTCTCCGGCCGAGAACATCCAGTACTTCAAGAAAATTACAGGTGTATCCACCTGGACAATCGACATTAGTAAAGACGGCACTGTCGCTGCCACACCGGCCAATACGATGGTAGGTAACACCGCGAAGGCCACGTATCGCGTCGTTTACACTGACGGGTCCTGGGATGAAGCGACCATTAACTTCACCGTTGCAGCACCCGCAAATGGCGGAATAGCTGCACAAGTAAGTGCCCCAGTCTACGACGACAAGACGGTTCAAGCCGGACAGAGTGTTTCGATAGAACCGAAAGAGGGGACAGTCAACTTTGACCAAGTACGCACTTCGTATTTCAACTCCGATTTACCCGAAGGATGGACAGTTAGCCCAGCTCGACCACAGGGCAGTACCAACGGAGTTTTCAACCTCTCTACCCCAAGCAGTGAGACTGGATCAGGATATATCTTCACAGTGAAGTACGTCTTTACCGACGGAACCACGAAGGACACCACCGCGAAGATCTCAGTTACTCCAGACCCATCGGGGCCGTCCGATATGGCGAATAATGCCCCTGGTTACACGGTGCCGAAGCTCTATGCCGGCGAGACGGCTACTATCACCCAGACCGGCGACACCACGTTGCCCGATGGCACCACGTTCACGATGAGTAACCCACCAGCCAGTGGGAACTGGAACTACAGCATCGACA
>JAXFPD010000007.1:0-120813 GCA_034179945.1 Corynebacterium sp.
ACCGATTTCCGGAATGGTGACCTTGGACTCGTCTTTGGCCGTGGCCAGCGGGGTCATCTTTGTATAGTCGCAGTCAATGTACAGTAGGTCATTTCCCTTCCACCGGAAGGTAAAACCCGGAATGGCCCCTGGGATATCACCGGAGTCAAACTCCTGGCCGTCGTTGAAGCTGGGGAAATTCACATCCGTGTTGTAAGCCTTTGCCAGCTGGGCCCGAACGTCATACAACCAAGGGTTGAGGCTGCCGTCCTGCACTCCGATATTTTTATTCCACGTCACCGTTCCGCTGACGTTGCTCGACTGCACGGAATTATTAGTTTGCCAAGGCGCCTCCCCCGTGCCCTCGGTAATCGGCACCGTGTCCCTGGCGAGCGTGCCATCATCGAGGGCATCTGACCAGGAGGATGCTTCGGTCGGGTTGATGGTCGCCGCGTTGGCGATGGCCGGGCTGAGAATCCCCAGCGGGGACTCAGACGGGACGAACTGAACGGATGAGATGCCCATCATGGCCACCGTGGCAGCACAAATGCTTCGAAGAGCGCGGCGGCGTGGGGAGGGCTGAGCAGAAGATGACATTTGAACTCCTAGGTAGAATTGATTTACATAGATGCTAACAAGACCATAAGCGCTGGGTCAACTCCCGGGTAGTGGTGTCACTGTCTTTCGAATCTAGGGTTGGTTTCACGGCGGCTGAGAGATTTGTTCATCACTGAACTCCTTGTGTAGAAACCAACTCAGATAGGCGCATGTGGTTAGTGGTTTAACCCCGTGCATACACAAGTGAAGCTAATGACCCGCAGATTATTAACAAGCTGTTTTCCTGTGATCGGCAACATGATTTCGCGTTACTGATACCGGCAGAATACGGCCATGTATCCCTAGCACGTCATTTAGATATGCGCAACTTAGTTGCTGAACATATGCACCCCCCCCCGTAGGTGGGGTTTGCTATCATTTTTAAGTCATCCCAATGTAGGGAAACTGCTCATCAGGTACGGTCTTTGTCGGATGTTCGGGCAATTCACCGTGCCGTTCATTCGCGCGATTCGTCGTACTGAACCATCTGTTTACGCACAACCACAACCCGGGCCGCACCGCAGCCATCCCCCTCAGCGGGATCAGGTATCCTCACCAGTGTGCTCACACACACACGCCGTTTAGCCACCCTTGCTCGCTCATGGCGGCTATTGCGCGCCTTCCAGGCCGAGCAGACAACACCGGCTGATTTCTATCTACCACTGGCTGCCGACACACGCGCACTACTGGAGGGGCTCGTGCGTGACCTCATTGGCGGCGATGGGAGTATGGTCGGGGCACGCATCCTCGACGTTGGGTGCGGACCCGGGTACTTCGCGGCGGCGTTCGAGGACTGCACATACGTGGGGGTTGACAGTGACCTCGGGGAACTTGCATCCGGCGCTTCATCCCCCGGCTCTGGCAAATCCCGCCCCCATGCCATCTGCGCCGACGGCCACCACCTGCCCTTCCCCGATGGCAGCTTCGATATCGTGTTCTCCTCCAACGCGGCAGAACACCTCCCCAACTGGCAGGCCATGGCCGATGACATGGTGCGCGTCACCCGGCCCGGGGGGCTCACGGTTATCTCCTACACCGTGTGGCTGGGGCCCTTCGGCGGGCACGAAACCGGACTATGGCCACACTACCTCGGCGGGGACTATGCGGCCCGGCGCTATGAGAAGATGCACGGGCACCCACCCAAAAACCGGTTTGGCACCAGCCTCTTCGCAGTCAGTACAGCAGAAGGACTGCGTTGGTTGGATACCGTGCATGCCACCGCACGTGTGGCCCTGCCGCGGTATCACCCGTGGTGGGCGTGGTGGATTGTGCGAGTGCCCGTGGTGCGCGAATTCCTCACCTCCAACCTTGTGGTCGCACTCGTCACACCCGGGAAAATCCAGGTGTAGCTACAGGTGCAGGTTCCCGGTGGAGGCCTGCCAGCCGGTTACCGCAAGCAGGAGCACCGCCGTGTGCCATCCACCTCAATGAGGGGGGCGCAGGCGGTGGCCGCGTAGGCCGACCACGTTTCCGCACCGCGCTGGCGTATGAGGCAGTTCAAATCCGGGGTTAGCCCCCACTCGGCGATGGGGCTCGACGGGGCGATCGCCGTCAGATCGTATGTCACCGTGCCCTCGGGGAGGGACGTCGACTCCTGCATGGATTGCACGACCGCCGGGGCGGGGTGACACACATCACCATCGCGAGGAGGATAGCGGCACAAGTGAAGAAACTACCCATCAGTACTCCTGAATCTTTGCCAACCGGAAAAAACTGTATGGCACCGCGATGGTTATGACAAATGAATAAACACCACTGCAACAGCGGTGAACGCGGCGAGCTCAGCAATAAGATTGGGCACGTAGCCGGGCACCGGCAGGCGCAGGAGGGCGTGGTGGGTGGGCACAACCTGGAAGGAGTAGCCGATGAAACAGGCGACGAGGGTGGCGGCGAACCACGGTGTCCACGCCCCGGCGATAAGCGCGATCACTGCACCGATCACCAGCGGCGGGAGGAAGCGCACGAGTGAATCATCCCGGGCGGGAAGATCATCCCACAGGCCAAAAACGAACGACGCGGTCACCCCGACGGCCACACCGGCAAGGGCGGACGCCTCGGCATCGGCCAATCCTATGAGCGCGAAGAGGACGGGGAACACCACGTACGGGACGACGAGACGGCGCAGCGGCATAATACGGCGCCGCCGCAGATCACACGCAAGCGTAGGCAGCGGACCCACCAGCACCTCCGGTGTACTGCTGATCTGAGAGGGGCGGCGGGTCTCCACGAGCATCACCACCACTGCGCCAATGACCGCCCCCATGACCGGCACCACCCCACTGAGCAGGGCCGCCAGCCCGGGGAAGGAGACAAGACTCACTGCCAGCAGCGGCAGGCGCAGCTGCTGGCGGGTCGCCCGAATCGGAAACTGCCGCACACCGGGCACGTAGCGGCTGGCGAACACAGCCCCCACCAGGCCCGTGGATACTCCTGCGGCGACAAGGCGCACCCACCCGCTCATGCCGGGCTCATAACACACCGCGGCCAGGGCGATGGCAAGGACGATCTCCAGGAGGCGATCCCCACCGCGCGCGAACCGGCCATACTGCAGGGCAAAACACAGTTTGGTCAGTTCAGCGACAGGGTTGACGGTCACGACGATCGCGGTCCTATCCCACTGAGGGCGGCAAGCCTGCCCAGCGGATCGCGCCCCAACACCACACGCGGGGGCCCCTCCGCCACAATCTCCCCATCGGCCATCACGGCAACCTCGCTGCACTGCATCGCCGCAGCCAGGTCATGGGTGGAGAACTCGATCTGAACACCGGAGTCTGCGAGGCGCTCGAACTCGTCCCACACGCGCAGCCGGGAGAGCGGATCCACCAGCTCGAGGGGATGATCGAGGAGGAGCACCTGGGCCGGGAGGAACAACGTGAGCGCCAACGCCACCCGGTGCACATTCCCCACAGAATACGAGGCAATCGGGGCCGCAGACGAGGAGCCAATGAGCAGGAAATCCAGCAGCTCGCGCGCCCGAGGAGCGGGATTGGGCACACCACGCATCGCACCGACGCGGGTAAACAGCTCCAGTGCGCTCATCTCCACCGGCAGGGTGGGGATGTCCGGCAAGTACCCGACGGTGACCTTGTGCCGCTCCTCCTCGCCGACGCGGCGCCGCAAATACTGGGATGTCCCTGCGCCGTTGAGGCCGACAATACTGCGAATCATGGTCAGTCGCCGAAGCGGACCGGGAGCCCAAAGCCGTCGGTAAACGTGCCTGTAATCACCATGATGACATCGACGACGATCCACAGGAGAACCACCCCGCCAACAATGGACCCGAGCACATCGCCCGGGGCGCCGCCGAACCAGTTGAAAATGGTGGCCACCGCACTTAAACCCAGCTGAGCACCACCGTTGCGGGAATTGCCGGCATAAAAATTGTGGCCGCCGAGGGTGCCGAGGAGGACAGCGAGCACGATGACACCAATCGGGCTTTTCTCACTCTTGGCTACGAGCTCGTGGGAGGTCTGTACGTAGGGATCCATGCGCCCCAGTGTAGACGAGGATGTCACAGACAGAAGAACATGTGCGGCGGCGCCCCTCCACGCGAAGGGGGCGCTCATCGCCGATCGCCCGCAGCTGCTGGGCTACGACATTCTCCACCAGCATCGCATTCTGAAAAACTACCCGCCTTCAAAAAGGCCACAACCGACTGAGGCATCCCACCCACGAGCATATCTTCGTTGACGAGGTGACCTGCGTATTCACACTCAGCGAAGGCACGGACCAGGGTAGTCTCGCCCCCTCGATTTTACGTGGTTGCAGCCAGGAGGCGGGCGATGTCCTCGGCAGTGTAGGTGGCGGCAATCTGCTCGTCATTACCGCCGCCCAAATTCCCCACCACCAACGCGGACAACTGCGCCGACGGGATGCACGCAAAAGTGCGCGGGCGCACCCCCACCTGGCGGATCGGATGATTCGACCGCACCGCCATGACATGCAGCCACACGTCGTCGGCGCGGGGGGCACACTGCATGAAATCCCCACCGTGGGCGACAACAAAATCGATGAAGCTCGCCGGATACAACACCCCGGACACCCCGGTTGCAAAGTTCGTGAGCGCAGGTGCCGTCGACAGCACCGGCTTCCACTTCGCATACGGGGCAATCGAACCCTGCCGCTTCACCACCACCCGGTGCGCACGAAACGCCACCACCTGCCGGTCCGGGGTGATCTCCAGCAGGCGGTTGGTCAACCACGAGGGATAGATCATGTCATCATCCACCGTTATCACCCGCACAGCCGTCCCAGCAACGAGGCGGAACTGGTTCCAATACTTCGTGTGCGGGCCATAGGTGCCGTCCGAAAGCTTCACCTGCACACCCCGGCGGACGAGACGCTTCAGCGAACGCGGCCAGCGGGCGTGGAAATCATCCGCATCGAGCCACACCACCACCGGACACACCACATCCTGCTTCATGAGGGACTCGAGCGTATAAAACACCGTGCGCAGCCGCGCCCCATGCGTCGTGAGCGAAATGACCACGTCGCCCGTGGCGGGCACACGCGTGCGCGCAACGTGATTGTTCCACACCAGGGGAACCATCCGGCCCAACGTCAAAACAATTGACGCGATCTGGCCGAGCACATAACTCACCCACATCACGCCCCAATTTTAGACCGCCTCGCGGGCAGGTCATAATAGAGGAATGACACAAGCCGGATTCGCCGAGTGGAAAGAGGCCGCCCGCCCCCACACCTTTGGCAACGCATTTGCCCCCGTCATCGCCGGCAGCGGCGTCGCCGCCTGGGACGGCTCCTTCCACCTCGTGCGCGCACTACTGGCCGGACTCGTGGCGTGGGCCCTCATCATCGGCACCAACTTTGCCAACGACTACTCCGACGGCATCCGCGGCACCGACGAGGACCGCACCGGGCCCCTGCGCATCACCGCCTCCGGGCTGGCTGAGCCGAAAACCGTCAAACGGGCGGCGTTCGCCTGCTTCGGCATCGCTGGCATCTTCGGGCTCATCCTCGTCGGGCTGGCCGATGCGTGGTGGATGGTCCTTGTGGGCATCGCGTGCGTGTTCGCCGCATGGTTCTACACCGGCGGCAAACACCCCTACGGCTACATGGGGCTCGGCGAAGTCTTCGTGTTCATCTTCTTCGGGCTCGTCGCGGTGATGGGCACCGAATACACCCAATCCGGCGTGGTCTCCATCCCCGGGGTTGCCGCGGCCGTCGGGCTGGGGTCGATCTCCGCAGGGGTGAACCTGGCCAACAACATCCGCGACATCCACACCGATGCGGCCAGTGGAAAACGCACCCTCGCCGTCAAACTGGGCGAGGTCTGGGCGCGCCGCCTCTTCCTCACCCTCATCACCATACCGTTTGTGGCAACCGTCGTGATCGCGTTCTACCAGCCGTGGGTGCTGTGCGCATTCATTGTCGCCCCGCTCGTGTGGAAGGCCTCTTACCCGGTGCGCTCCAGTGCCACCGGGCGCGAGCTCATCCCCGTGCTCGGGGACAGCGGCAAGGCAATGATCGCGTGGGCGGTGGTGGTGGCCGTTGCGCTCTCCATACCGGGGATCATCCGGTAAAAATAAAGTATAAGTGAAATTCGGCGATATCCAGCACCTCAACGCGCTGGACTTCCTTAACGGGCTTCCAATTCGTCCTTGATCCACTGCTTGCGGGCCTTGCGCTGGCTGTCCCACTCCGCCATCTCTCCCATCACCTTCAACCGCAGCTTCTTGAACACAAACATCGACAGCGGGAACGCGATGAGCAGCGCCAACAGGGCCGAAATCATCAGCGGCACCGGGGCGTGAATGAGCAGCACAAACCCGTGAATCACCGCCATGAGCACGAGGAACAACACGAGGCGGGCGAGCCCGTAGAGGATGATGTCACACCAGGCCTGGTTGCGCACGGACGCATCTACTGTTGGTTGCTCGGTATCAGTCATGGGGACCAGCATATTAGACTGGGATGGAAAACCAGAAAGGAGGCCTCTCAATGGGGCGATTGTTACTGCTCATCCTGATCATTGTGGCGGCAGTGCTCGTGTGGAAGGCCTTCGGCCCCGGCACGTGGGGTGACACCGGGCGCGGTATCGGCCGGGACATGGAGCCGGAGATCAAAGGCCCCGATGACGACGAGGAATTCCTCTGGAAGCTGGAGAAAGAGCAGTTCAAGAAGCGGCGCGCGGCCGAGGAGCACCCCGAACAGCAGCCACCGCGCCGGACTGATCCGCCGGATCCTTCGGGTTCCGATGGCACGGGGCCGCAGCCAGGCAACCCAGCATAAGCTCCCTACAATGGCATCGCCAAGGGACGTGGAGCAGAAATGTATTCAACAATGCCTCCTCACGGGGACCGACCAGACCAGAGGCATTGACTCCTCAATTAGACACGCCGAGGATATCTAGTGGTGTGTTCTTCGGCAGACCAGTCCTTTACGGATTCGCCGCCCTTTTTCCCGGACCTAGTTCCATGCTCACTATCCTCGTCGCAAGAACTATCTACCTCGCCTTTGCAAGCGACCTGTCATGGTTTGTCTACCGACCGATGTTTCTAGGGGAATTGGTCGGTGTTTTCCTGTGTGAGATTGCTCTCTTTTCTATTCCAAGATGGACAGAGCATTCGCAGCTCAGCTGGGAATATCTGATAGTGGCACTAACCATGGTTACTGCCCGATGGATCGGAGATTACATGGGCTGGCGAACCTACTGGTGGGTGAAGAATCTACTCTGGCTGGAACCAGGTGAAGTAGCTCAGGACTTCACGGCTAATTGTTTTACCGCTACTCTCTGGACAGCGGCTCTCATATTCTGCGCCCTGTTTCGTCGGCGCGAGGCCCCAGTCAGGTTAATTCAGGCCAGCGTAGGAGTGCATCCCCGACACCACAAGATTGATGGCAAAGAGGTTAAACAGCATCGTTGCCAACGCCAGCACGTTGATCCACGGGGCGAACTTCGCCCACGACGGAGTCGAGCGCACATGCAGATACGCCGCATACATCACCCACGTGACCAGGGAGATCGTCTCCTTCGGATCCCACTGCCAGAAGTGGCCCCACGCGGACTCCGCCCAAATTGCCCCGAGCAGAATACCCAAGCCAAACACCGGCAACGCCAGCGCACCGAGCTTGTAGGCGATCGAATCCAACACCGCCGGCTTCGGCAGCGGGCGCGCAATCACCCCGAGCGCACCGTGCTCCTGACCGGGCGCCTGCCACGTGCGGAACACGTACAGTAACGAGGCCAAACCGGAGAAAATACCGATCGCGGCACCACCGGCCACCGTGGACACGTGGAACGGCAGCCAGAAACTCTCCAACGCGGGAGTGACCGGACCAGCAGCCGCATACAGCTTCGTGCCGCCGAAGAACATCAGCGCGATCATCGGCACAAGCAGCCACGGCCACAACGCCGTGTACTTGCGACGCCCAATCACAATCGCCGCCACCAGCATCGTGATCACCGTAATCCCGGAAATATACTCATACAGGTTGCCCCACGGAATCCGGCCCGTGGACAACCCGCGCGCGACCACCGACACCGCGTGAATAATGATGCCCAGCCACATTACCGAGGTAATCATGCCCGCCACCTGATCGGCGGTGAGACGCTCCGACTTCGCCTCAGCGGACTCATCCACCGGGGGGCCACCAGCACCGACAATCACCCGCTGCTCGGTGTGCTTCTTCACACCAACCTTGGCGTAATACACACCCGACAGGATGAGGGCGACGAGGTAAATCGCCACTGCGGACTTATAGGCCAGATCCGAGAGAGTGGCCAATTCACCGTTTGCAAACATGATAACTCCGACAATAGAGGCTGGAGGTTTGCAAGCAGTGTACTCCTCGCCCCCATATTCGGCAACTTAGCGCACGCTAATGCGTCAGCTCCGCGAAGATGTCGTCGAGCTCATCGCCCCAGCCAGCCTTGTCCGTGCGGGCCAATCCGCCCATCTCAAGATGAGTCCCTGCCGCGGTGGGGGTGAGGCGAATCCAGATGCGTCGGCGCTTGATGGACAGCGACCCCGCCATCCCGACGAGCATGATGATCGTGAACACAAGCACCCACACCTGCGAGGGATCGGTCCCCACCTGCAGGTTGACAAACTCCTTGGCGCCCTCAAAACGCACCACCGTACCATCGTCCAACGTGATGGACTCCCCCTGCGCGAGGTTCACGCGGGCGATTTTCTGTAACTCCCCACTGGCAATCTGTGTCGCATCCAGGGAGAAGATCGACTGCCCCGTACCGGCATCCAACCCGTTATCGCCCCGGTAAATATCAATGGCCACAGCCGGATCGGTGAGTGTGGGGAACCCGGAGGACAGCAACTCCCCATTCCAGGCGGCCGTGGGGGCGAAGAGCCCCTGCACGGAAATCTGGTGGCGGCGGCGCTCAAAATCATCCGGATACATGCCCGCCGGCGGATCAAACCGCATCGCCCCGGTGGAGAGGAAGTTCTGCGGATCATCCGGCCTAAACTGCAGCGTTTGCGAGCGCTCCTCACCGTTGGGCCAGATCACCGTGAACGTCGGCGCATACCCGTGCCCCTGCAAATACACGCGGGATTGGGAGACGCGCAGCGGATGGTTGACGGAGATCTCCGCCGGGGTCCACTGGTCGAGGGGGGCGAGCGGGTCCGCCGAATAGGTGACATGGGAGGAGAACTGCTCAGCCTGCCCATTCGGATGATAATCGGCCGTGAAATCCTTGATGTTCACGCAGAAGGGGTCGAGATTGGTGCCGTCAATAAGCGGCCCGGCATCGAAGGAGTCGAAGTTCGCCACCGCCGTGTTGCAGAACAGGTTGTCCTCCTCAGCGACGACAACGATGGTGTTGGATTCGGTGGTGACCATCGCCCCCCAGCCCACCGTGGCCAAGATACCGACGATGCCCAAGTGAAAGACGAGGTTCGCCCACTCGCGGGTGTAGCCCTTCTCCGCGGAGAGGGTGAGGGCCCCGGCGCGGTCCTCCTCCGGGGTGTACCAGCGGGTGCGCCACCCGGTGAAGCGCTCCTCCACCCGGGCGCGGACGGTGGCGAGATCGGCGCCGACATCACCGGCAGCTGACCGGGGTAGCCGGTCGAGGTAGCGGGGTGCGCGCACCGGATCGGTGCGGGAGACCTTGTAGTGGTCCCACGTGCGCGGGATGATGCAGCCGATGAGGGAGAGCGTAAGCAGCAGGGCGATGCCGATGTACCAGGGGGCGGAGAAGATGTCGAAGAGCTGCATCGTGTCCATGATCTCGGCGGCGGTCCCGTTGGCGGCGATGTATTCGTCCACCTTTGTCTCATTGAGGGAGCGCTGCGGCAGGAGGGCTCCGGGAACCGAGGCGATTGCCAGCACGAAGAGCAGGGCGAGGGCGGTGCGCATGGCGGTGAGCCAGCGCCAGGCTGCGAGCAGGTACTTCACAGGTAGGTGCTCCCAAAGTTGAGGGTCCATTGGCGGATGATTCCTATGAAATAGTCCCACAGACCGGTCAGCAGGGCCAAACCGACGAGGACGAGCAGCACCCCGCCGATGAGTTGGATCGTCCGGGAATGCCGGCGCAGCCACTCCACTCCGCGCATCGCCCCGGCGGAACCGAGGGCCACAACGAGGAACGGAATCCCCAGGCCGAGGCAGTAGAAGACGATGAGGATGACCCCGCGCACGGCGGTCATCCCTTGGGTGCCGGCGGCCACAGAGATGATCGAGGCCAAGGTGGGGCCCAAACATGGAGTCCAGCCGAGCGCGAACACCCCGCCGAGGAGGGGGGCGCCGATCCAGGTGGTGACCTCGCGGGGGGTGAAGCGGGTGTCGCGGTCGAGGGCGGGGATGAGTCCCATGAACGCCAATCCCATGATGATGGTGACGATTCCGCCGACGCGTTGCAGGGTCACCGCAGAGAGGGTGAGGAAGCTGATGGCGCCGAAGACGGTGGCGGTGGCGAGGACGAAGACGACGGTGAAGCCGGCGATGAAGAGGAGGGCGGCGGCGGCGACGCGTCCGCGCGATCGCTTGGCCACGCTCAAATCCTCCTCCAGTTCGCCCCCGACCACCCCGGCGAGATAGGAGATGTAGCCGGGGACCAACGGCACCACACAGGGGCTGGCGAAGGAGACCAGCCCGGCGACGGCGGCGGCGAGGAGCCCGAGGATCAGGGGCCCGGAGGCGACGATCTGCGCAAACGATTCACCCATGGGCTACTCCGATAACAGTGAGGTGACCACGTCGAGTACTTCGTCGGCGGTGACCTCTTTCAGGAACACGGCCGCCGGACGGTGCTGTTTATCCAGCACCACGGTGGTGGGGATGACGGAGGCGGGTACCCCACCGAGGGCGGCGGAGGAGCGGAACGGCGGATCGTAGATGGAGGGGTAGGTGACGCCGTTGTCGTGGACGAAGTCCTGGGCAGCCTGCCGGGAGGGGTCCTTCACGTTGATGCCGAGGACGGTGCCGGCATCCCCGAGTTCCTCGTGGATGACTTGGAGGTCATCGACTTCGGAGCGGCAGGGCCCGCACCATTGACCCCACGCGTTGAGGACAACGACCTGGTTGGGGAAGTCATCGAGGGTGATCTCGGTGCCCGGTTCCATGAGGGAATCCCCGGTGAAGGCGCCGACGGGTTGGCGTTCTGCTGCCGGGTAGGTGATGACGGTTTGGCCGCCGGGGCTGACGAAGGTGAAGGTGCCGCCGATGGCGACGGCATCTGTGCCGGCGGTGCCGCCGCAGGCGGTGAGCATGGTGGCGAGGAGCACGGTGCCGATGATGGCGAGGGGTTTCTTCATTATCGGGTGACCTCCGCTGCCGGTTCGGAATAGTACATGTCAACGATCTGACTGTTTTCAACATACACCGATGTGACAGATGCCAGCGAACAGCGCCGTCGCGCGGGATTGTGCGGCAGCGGTTGACCGGCGATGGTGCGCTGCACCATCACCACAGGCAGTTCGTGGGAGACGAGGATTGCCTCGTGGCCCTTCGCCTCGTCGGCTGCCCGGTGCAGGGCCCCCATCATCCGGGCGGCGATCTCCGTGTACGGTTCCCCCCAGCTCGGGCGGAGTGGATTGCGCAACTTCGGCCACTGACGTGGGTTCCACAGGGCGGAATCCCACCCCTTGATGTGGAGGCCGGTGTAGTCGTTTCCGGCTTCAACGATCTGCGGCCATGTGTCGATCTCACAGCCGGTGACCTCCGCGATGGGGGCGGCGGTCTCCTGGGCGCGGGTGAGCGGGCTCGCGGCGAGGAGGACCACATCGTGGCCGGTGAAGGAGGTGGCGGTGGCTGCAGCCATGCTGCGGCCCCGGGCAGAGAGGTGGTAGCCGGGGAGGCGACCGTAGAGGATTTTGTCCGGGTTGTAGACCTCACCGTGGCGGACAAGGTGGACGAGGGTTCCGTTCATGGCAACCATTGTAGGGTACAGTAGCGTCCATGCGATTTGGGATTGATTTCGGTACAACCCGCACGGTGATTGCCGCCGTCGACCGGGGCAACTACCCGGTGGTCCCAGTCACCGACACCGCTGGGGACTCCCACGACTATATTCCCACCGTGATAGCTCAGAGCGCGGACGGGGAGTTGATCTTTGGCTGGGAGGCGATGGCGGAGTTTGACAATCCCACCCTCACCCGCTCGTTCAAGCGCGTCCTGTCCGGTGAGCGGGTCTCCGGCACCACCCCCGTCACCCTCGATGAGGGGCTCGACCGGCCGATTGAGGAGGTCCTCACCGGCTTCGCCCGCTACGTCATCGCCGCCATCGAGGCCGCCTACCCGCAGGAGCCGATTGAGGTGGTGCTCGGGGTGCCCGCGAATTCCCACTCCGCGCAGCGCCTGGAGACGATGGCCGCGTTTTCCGCTGCGGGGGCGACGGTGCTCGGCCTCATCAATGAGCCCTCCGCCGCCGCGTTTGAGTACTCGCACCGGCACGCCTCCACCCTCAACTCGAAGCGCTCCTCCGTGATTGTCTATGACCTCGGCGGCGGCACATTCGACGCCTCCCTCGTCCATATCGACGGCGGCTACCACACCGTTGTTGCCACCGCCGGCATCGCTCGCCTCGGCGGGGACGATTTTGACCAGATCCTCGCCGAGATGGCGCTCGCCCAACAGGGCACGCTTTTCGACGCTCTCCCCCTGCACGAGCAGCGCAACCTGCTGCGGGAGGCCCGGTTGACCAAGGAGGCCATCGCCCCGCAGACGAAGCGCGTGGTGCTGGAGACGGACTCGGTGGTGACCATCGCCATCGGGGACTACTACGCGGCGGCACAAAACCTCGTGGAGCTGACTATTCAGGCGATGGAACCCCTGCTGGAGAGCCGCACCGATATCGCCGGCATCTACCTCGTCGGCGGGGCCACCGCTCTCCCCCTCGTCCCCCGCATCCTGCGGGAGCGGTTCGGCCGACGGGTGCACCGCTCGCCGCTGCCCTCGGGAAGCACGGCGGTGGGGTTGGCGATCGCTGCCGACGGGGATTCCGGCTTCAGCCTGGATGAGAAACTCTCCCGCTCGATCGGGGTGTTCCGGGAGTGGGATGACGGGTCGGTGGTCTCCCTCGACGAGCTCGTCCCCGCCACCGCTGAGCCGCCGATGGAGGTGTCCCGCCAATATCGGGCCGCCCACAATGTCGGCTGGTTCCGCTATGTGGAGTACTCCAGCCAGGACTCGGCCGACTATTCCCTGCTCGCGGAGGTGGCGGTGCCGTTTGAGAAGGAGCTCGTCGGTGTCGATCTGCGCCAGGTTGATGTGCACCGCACACTCGGGGGCCCACTCGTGCGGGAGACGGTGGAGGTCGATGGCGACGGCATTACAACGATCTCCATCGATGTGCCCGACATCGACGTGCACATCACCGTTTAGAACCGCGACACCCGCGCCGAGAGCCACTCCACCACCGTCGAGGAGAGCACCATGAGGAGGGTGGCAAACATCGGATTGAGCAACCCCGACACCGCCAACACCATCGCCACAATGTTGTAAATCCAGGTGAGCAGGATATTCCGATCCGCCACCTTGGCCACTCGGCGGGCGAGGCGAATGGTCTCCGGGATCGCCATGACATCATCGCGCATGAGCATGACGTCAGCTTCCTCCACCTCAAGCACATCCGCCACACCGGAGAAAATCCCCACATCGGCCACCCGCAGGCACCCGAGCACGGAGGAATCCCCGACCATCGCCACCGTGTTGCCCGCCGTGTGCACACTGCGCACTGCCGCCATCTTCCCGCCCGGGGGAATCCCGGCGAGCACCTTGGACAGGCCAATGCTGTTGGCAAAGCGACGCGCCACCGGATACATGTCCCGGGTGAGCATCATCGTGTCAATGCCCATGTTCTCCAGCTCCCCGATAGCGTCGGGGGCATCGTCCTTCATGTCGTCGCGAAGCGTAATCACCCCGCGCGCCTGACCGGCCCAGCTGACCACAAGCGGCGCCCCACCGGAACTGATCGCATGCCCCAACCGGCCGTGCACATCCGACAGCTCCCGCGGCCGCCACAACTGCGCCTCCACGGTCACCATCTCCCCGTCACCATCGGGTACCGTCACCCGGCCGACAAAGGACCCATCGTCAGTGATCTCCACATCGGTCGCATCAATCCACTGCGAGGAGGTCGAATCCCGCGCAATCCGGTCCGCCCGCACGAGCGCCTGGGACGCCGAATGCTGCGAATCCCGCACGAGGGCGGCCGCCACATGGAGGATCAGTTCCGGGTCCTCCCCATACTCGGCGGTCACCGTCTCCACGGTGGCCTTACCCTTCGTGATCGTGCCCACCCGGTTGAAGATCACCACATTGGTGGCGACGAGCTCGCGCATCGTCTGTGCATCGCGGATGAGCACACCCTTGCGGGCAGAGACCTCCAGCCCGAGGCGCATCGCCAACGAGGTGGACAGGGCCATCGCCACCGGGCCCACACAGGCCAACACCGCCAGGGCGGAGGCGAAGGAGGCGTTGAGGTTGGAGGAGACGAGCCACCAAATGCTGAAATCGATGACCGCAATGGAGATGGCGGCGGGAACGAGGAGGGAGGCGGACTTTGTGGCCACGTACGCGTCATTATTGTTGCCGCGCACCGCCTGGAGAATCCACCGGCGCACCGCCCCCATCCGGGTCTTTGACCCGAGCCGCTTCACGCGCACCTTTACCGGCCCACCCCGGTTCACCGAGCCCGCATACACGCGCGAACCCACCTTCACCGGGTGGCGCTCCCCCTCAATCCGGCCGAAGCGCACCTCCACACTGCCGGCACCGCCGATGATCTCCCCGTCACAGGGAATCGGGGCATCCGTGGGAATGATGAGATCATCGCCAATGCGCACCTCCGTCAACGGGATGATGAGGCGCTTCGGGGTGCCCGTGGCAACGTTTCTGCGCACCACCGTCACATTGCGGGTGGAATCCCCAACCCGGTGGGACCAGTCCTCGAGGAGGGTGGCGCGGCGGATTGTGGAAAGGCGACGGCCCGCCAACAGCAGCACCGTCATCCCGCAGGCCACATCCAAAAACAGCTCACCCTGGGTGATGCGGGCATGGCCGATGGCAAACCAGGCCGGGGAGGAACGCCACCCCGGCACCCCGGTCGGAGTGGTCACAAGCAGGAAGATAGACCACGCGTAGGCGGCAACCACCGCCAGCGAACTCGCCGCATCAAGGGCGGATTGGCCGCGCCGGATACCGCCGATCGCCGCCCGGTGGAACGGCCACGCCCCATAGAACACCACCGGAGTGGCCAAGGCCAAACACACCCACTGCCAGTAGGGGAACTGCCACGGCGTGTAGTAGGAGAACACCAACACCGGAACCGCAAAGACAATCGAGATCCACAGGCGAGTGGTGGTGAGCAGCTCCCAGGCAGTGAACAGCACCTCATAGGGGGAGGTGGACTGCTTATTCTCCGCCTGCACCTCTGCGGCGAAGTACCCGGAGGCGCGGACTGCGGCATCCTGGCGTTTGATCTTCTTGCGCTCCCGCTCCGGGGAATCCCCCAACGGCAGGGAGCGGCGGTGCAGGGAATTCTCCGTCAACTGCGCATCCACACCGAATTCGGCGAACTTATCCACCACCTTCACCGGGGAAATGACATCCGGCGAGGTCACCCACGCCACCTTGGACTCATAGTTGATGGAGACCTGCACACCGGGGATCTCCGCCACCGCCTTCTGCAACTCCCCAATGTGGACGGCACTGGTCAAACCGGTGAGCTCGAGGCCGTAGGCGATGACGTTATCGCCCCGCCACGGCTGGTGCGGATCGCGGACGCGGTCGGCGTTGTCCCGGGTGTTGCGCAGGCTCACACCGGCGGCGGAGGCCGCATCGCGGGCGGCATCAATGGCTGCCTGTGTACTGGTGAGATGGCTCATTGCCTCACTCTCCCTTGACCCACGCCGTTGCGTCTTGTCTTGTACTCAACCATAGTGCAACCATCCCGGCGACAGCAGCACAAATGTGCACCCACCCGGTAGGCAGCACAACCCACAGGGGGCCCTCCATCTGGCTCAGGGCCACAAACACAGCGTCGTACAGCACGAGGATGGACAGCATCCACAGGGTGCGCAGGGACCGGTCCGGATGGGCGAAGCGGAAGTACACCGAGCGGGCAAAGAACGTGATGAGGGCGGCAAACAGCACTGCGAACACCGCGTTGATGGCCACCGGTGCCCACTGCTGCGTCACTGCGGCAGACACAGCAATCAGAGCGAACCCGAGGCAGGTTGCCGCCGCCATCACCAGCCAACTGAGGTACGCCAGCCGAACCGTCTCAGGGCGCTCCGTCACTTGCGGGCCCGCCGCTTCTTCCGGGGAGCTGGCAAGGTCCCCGCCGCCCGCAGCGACGCCACATGCTGGGCGAGGGAATCCACAAGATCCGTCATCGCCGCATTCTCCGGGACCACATCCACCCGCATCCCAAGCTCCTTCGCCACCTCCGCTGTCGCCCGATCAATACAGGCCACAATGGTGCGCGCATGGGGCTTGCCGGCGATCCCGACAAGGTTGCGCACGGCAGCAATTGAGGTGAAACAGGCGGCGTCGAATCCGCCCGACTTGATCATGTCCCGAATCTCCGCCGATGGCGGGGCCGCCCGCACCGTCCGGTAGGCGACAACATCGTCCACCTCCCAGCCGAGCTCCCGAATCCCCTCGACAAGTTCCTCAGCCTCCGCATCACTGCGCGGCACCAACACCCGACCGACCAGGTCGATGAGGGAATCGTAGTCCGGGAACTGCTCCAACAGGCCCGCCACGTTCTGCTTCCGCGACGGCGGCACCAGCTCCGGGGTGATCCCCAGCTTCCGCACCGCCGCCATCGTCTTCACACCGATCGCTGCCACCTTCACCCCGGCGAAGGAACGCGAATCCAAACCGAACTCACTGATCTTTCCCCACAGGGCATGGACAGCATTCGAGGAGGTCAACACCACCCACTCGTAGCGGCCCTCCACAAGGCCCTTCACCGCCCGCTCCATTTGGGCAGGATTGCGCGGCGGCTCCACCGAAATGGTCGGCACCTCCCGGGGGATCGCCCCATAGGAGGACAGGCGTGTCGCCATTGGATCTACCTGATCCGGCACCAGCACCCGCCACCCATACAGGGAGCGGTTCTCCCACCACGAATACTTCGTGCGCTCATCCACACCCTTGCCAATGGTCACCACCAGCTGGCCCGGCAGCTCCCCCTCCAACTTGCCGAGGTTCTTCAACGTGGTATCCAAGGACCGCTGCAGACGGGTAGTGCCGTTCACCGTCACCGTTGTCGGAGTGACCCCGGCCAAACCGGCGGCGATGAGGCTGGAGGAGATCTCCGCCAAATCCTCCGCCTGCGCCTGCACCACAAGCGGCTGCGGGGCGGCGGCCACCGTCTCCCAGTTGATCTCCGCACCAGCGGTCACATCCACCTCAGTGAAGGTGTGCCCGGTGGCGATACCGGCAAACATGGGCACCGTCGCCGGCAGACTCATGCCCGGCACAATGTGGAAATCCAAACCCAATTCCGTGACACAGTTGATCTCCGCCAACACACTCGGCTGGGACAGGGGGTTCCCGCTGACCAGGCGCACCGCATCCTCCCCCTCCGCGGTTGCCTCCTGCAGCCAGGCGGCCACCTTGCGGGGGTCCGCCCCATCCATGATGGTGATTTCTGCGGCACTCGGCGGTGCTGGACGGGCGGGGCGACGTCGCGCCCCCGCCGCCTTCGCCTCACTGACAAGCACGTTGTAGGCCTCTTCGGCGGCGGCGATCTTTTCCTGCGGTACCGGCAGATCGGAGGAGATGACCTCGCGTACACCTGTGCTTACGCCCGGCTCCACGAGCGCATAGACGGTACCCGCTAAGACGGTACGCGCGGTTACCGTGAGCAGCTCTGGATTGCCCGGACCCGCGCCAACAAAGGTAATCCGCCCTGACATAGATGTAGAGGATAATTCACGCTAGAGCTGCAATCAAATCTTCCGTATCAATTTCCCAGCAGGCGATCTCGATATCGTCGACAAGTACGACGGGGGTGCGGTCCCCAAACTCCGCTCGCAGATCCACATCAGCATCCACATCCTCCACCACGAGCGTGGCGCCGTGCGCGGCCACGACGGGGCGAATCTGCGCCTCCACGCGCGCACAGGAGCCACAGGTGGCGCGGGTGAGCAGGGTGACAACGTGATGATTTGACATACGATGAAGAAAAACCGCCCGGCTGACCGGGCGGCTTTTAGCAGTGATTTTACTTGCCCAACTTACGACGCTGAACACGAGTACGGCGCAGCATCTTGCGGTGCTTCTTCTTGGACATGCGCTTGCGGCGCTTCTTAATCACAGAACCCATTGGGCTTCCTCACTTTTACTTTACCTGTGCGTGCATGAACGCACACATCTTACCGCCCTTGGGAATTGAGACCAAAACTGGGGTTAGCCAACCTTGTATTCCGACGAGCGCAGATACCCCTCGACGGCGGCCTCACTCACCCGGAAAGAGCGCCCGACGCGCACGGCCGGCAATTCGCCACCATGGACCAGGCGGTACACCGTCATCTTGGAGACGCGCATGATATCTGCCACCTCGGCGATGGTGAGAAACTTATCCTGTTGTGTCTGATAATTCTGGGTCATTATGTTCTCTTTTCGCTGCTCTCGCGCGCCGCAGGCTTCCCCTCCTGCTGTCCTTTCACACAAGTGCATAAATCAGTTTAGCGTTAACCATGTTACTCATGCGACGGTTTTTATGACAATTCCGCGTTTTTTTCCGCGCACGCATCCACAGCGTCGGCCAGCGCACTGCGGAAACCGGCTGCCTCCAACACCTTCAACGCCGCCGCCGTTGTCCCACCCGGCGAGGTCACCTGCGCCCGCAACTCCTGCACACTTGCCGGGGACTCCCGCATCAGCGCCCCCGCCCCCGCCACCGAGTTCACCACGAGAGTGGTCGCCTCATCGCGGGTGAGGCCACGGGCGACACCGGCATCAATAAGCGCCTCAGCAAAGAGGAACACATACGCCGGCGAGGAACCCGACAGCGCCGTCACCTCATCAATATGCGACTCGGGCAGGACGATCGTCTCCCCCACCGTATCCAACAGGTCCCGAACCACCTGCACGTGCGCATCCGTGGCGAGCGAACCGGGGCACACCGCCGCCATCCCCTGCCGCACCAGCATTGGCGTATTCGGCATCACCCGCACCACCGCCACATTCGGCAGTGCTGCCTCCACCGTGGCCACTGTCACCCCCGCAGCCAACGACACCACCACTGCCCCCTCCGGCACCTGCAGTTGCGTGGCGCAGCCGACCACATCCTTCGGCTTCACCGCAATGAACGTGACATCCGCAGCAGTCGACAGCTCCGCTGTCACACGGATACCGTACGTGTCAGTGAGATAGTCTGCCCGCTCCGGGCGACGCTCAACCACAGTGAGACGGTCCCCGTCTGCCCCAGCAGCCAGCAGCCCCGCCACGAGGGCTTCGCCGATGTTTCCGCCGCCGATGATGGAAATTGTCGAATCAATCATGGGACAGAGTGTACCCGATCACAGACCGGTGACAAGCACCGGACCGAAGGTGAGAATCAGTGCCGTGAACACCGCCAAGCCCGTGGTTAAGCCATCCCGGTTGGGGCGCAGGGCGTACACGCCGGCGCCGACGAGCGCGGTGACAATGACGGCGAGGAGAATGACGAGCAGCGGCATGAGCGCCGATGCCCACAGCAGCTCGAAGACCTTGAACAGGATGCCCCCGAGGACGACGCCGATGACCGCCGTGATGACGATGCTCGCGATCGACGGCTTCGCCGCCGGGGCCGGGGCCTCCACCTCCACCTCGGGCGCCGCCGGGGCCGGGGCCTCCACGTCCACCTCGGGCGCCGCCGGGGCCGGGGCCGGGGCATCCGCCGGGGCCGGGGCCGGGGCGTCCGCGAGCTGCTCCGGCGTGATCGCCTTGAAGCTCCCCGTCACCAGGGGCGCCTTCTCTCCCTCGCGCACAATATGCACCGGAGGCAGCTCACCGCCATGGCGGGACACCTCGGGCCGCTCATTCACGCGCGGAATGGACCCCGTGAGCTCGGCAACAGACACCCCGCCCTCTTCGAGGCTGCGGTGTCGGCGGCGGGAAGAAGCAGGGGCAGACGATCCGCCCTCTTCCTTTACGCGCGCCAACAATTCAGCTACGGTCAGTTGCTTCTCAGCCATCGGGTACCTCGCTACGTATCAGTAAGTCCTGTTATGAGAGTACATCACTGGGACATTATATTGGTATCAATGTGACGCAAGATCACACCCTCCCGCAACGCCCACGGGCAAATCTCCAGCTGCTCCAGCTGCAACGCACGCATCGCCGCCTCCGCAACCAGCGCCCCGGCCACAATCTGACCAGAGCGATCACTGGACACCCCCTCCAACTCCGCCCGATCGGACGCTGTCATCCGTGAGATAAACGCAATCACCTGCCGCAACCCCGCCGCCGTCAGGTAGCGTTTCACCATCGGCCCCTCACTCGACGGGGCCGCACCGGTGAGACGAGCCAGTGTGCGGAAGGTTTTGGAGGTGCCCACCGCCAGATTCGCCGGCCCCATAGCGCGCATCGCCTTCGCCGGTTCCACCAGTTCCGCGTCAATATAATCGCGCAGGATACCGATGGTTTTTTGGCTCGGCGGATCCGCATCAAACCAGTCGTGGGTGAGCCGGTTCGCCCCAAGATTCACCGAGAACGCCGCATCCGGCTCCTCATCGGTGCCCGTGGACAGTTCCAGTGATCCACCCCCGATGTCAAGGTCAATGATCCGCCCCGCCGACCAGCCGTACCAGCGGCGCACCGCGAGGAAGGTCAGGCGGGCTTCGTCCACACCGGAGAGGATTTCCAGGCTCACCCCGGTTTCCTTCTTCACCTGTGCGAGTACGGCGTCGGAGTTCGTCGCCGAGCGGATGGCGGAGGTGGCGATGGGCAGCATCTGGTCGCATTTGAACTGGGTCACCAGTTCTGTCGCCTCAGAGATCCCCTTCACCAGCTTAGTTACGCCCTTGTCGGAGAGGGCGCCGTCGCTATCGAGATAATCCACGAGTTTCATGGTGGATTTCCAGTCACTCATCGGGGTGGGCCGACCCCCGCTTTGGGCGTCGAGCACCACGAGGTGAACCGTATTACTTCCGATGTCTAACACACCTAATCGCACGCCTCCAGTGTAAAGGGTCTACGGTGGGTACGTGTCATCTTCCGCGCCCGATCATCCCCGCGAGTGGTACTCGTTGTACGATCCCGCCGATCCCACCCGCCTCATCACCATCGATGTGACGTGGCTGACCTCCTTCTACCAGTGCGGTTTTGGCACGGTCTGCGCCGGATTGTATGGCGTTGCAGGCACCGGCTGCTGCGTCCATGGGGCGTTTCTTTCCTGCGCCGAGGATGCCGAACGTGTGGCCACTGCCGGCTTCGCACTCCCGGCGCGACTGTGGGAGCACCAGCGGGAGACGTTTTTTGTGGAAGATGAGATCGACGGGGAGCCGGCACTGAAGACGGATACCGTCAATGGGGTATGTATTTTTTCCAATTCACCGGATTTTCCGGGTGGGGCGGGCTGCGCCCTCCACCTGTACGCCCTGGAGAATGGTGTGGATCCGATCTCAGTGAAGCCGGATGTGTGTTGGCAGTTGCCGTTGCGGCGGATTGAGAAGGAGGAAACGCTTCCCGACGGCACGGAGATTGTGCACACGACCATCACGGAGTACACGCGCCGCGCATGGGGGCCCGGTGGGGCGGATTTCACCTGGTACTGCACGGATAATCCGGTCTGTCATACGGCGTCCCGCCCGCTGTGGCAGACGATGGAGCATGAGCTCAAGGCCCTCGTGGGGCCGGCGGCGTGGGCGCAGTTGCGCACCTACCTTACTGAGCGCCAACGAACTTGTACCCGAGACCGCGGACAGTGATGATGGCGGTGGGGTTGGAGGGGTCGACCTCGATTTTGGAGCGCAGGCGTTTGATGTGCACGTCGAGGGTTTTGGTGTCCCCCACATAGTCGTAGCCCCAGATGCGTTCGATGAGTTGGGCGCGGGTGAGGACGTGGTCGGCGTTGCGCATGAGGTATTCGAGGAGGTCGAACTCCTTCAGCGGCATGGAGATCGCTTTCCCGTCGACAGTGACTTGGTGGGAGTCAACGTCGAGGTTGATGCGACCGGTTTCGAGAACGTTGTCCACCCTGCCACGCCGGAGCACCGCTTTGATGCGGGCGATGAGTTCACGGGAGGAGTAGGGCTTGGTCACGTAGTCGTCGGCGCCGAGTTCAAGGCCGAGGACTTTGTCCAGTTCGGAGTCTTTCGCGGTGACCATGATGACGGGGATGGTGGAGATTCTGCGCAGCTCGCGCAGGACGTCGGTGCCGCTCATGCCGGGGAGCATGAGATCGAGGAGGACGAGGTCGATCGGGGTGGTGTCGAATGTTTCCAGTGCGGTGGCCCCGTCGGAGGCGATGATCGCTTCGAATCCTTCCTTGTGGAGGAGGAAGGCGAGTGGTTCGGCGAGGTTTTCCTCGTCTTCGACGATGAGCACCGTGGTCATGGCAGCTAGTCTAAGCACTGTCCGAGGGTTGCGCTACCGGAACCTGATAGATGGGCAGGATGATGGTGAATGTGGAGCCAACACCGGGCTGTGACCAGAGAGTGAGTTCACCCCCGTGGTTGGCTACGACGTGTTTGACAATGGCGAGTCCGAGTCCGGTGCCGCCGGTGGCGCGGGAGCGGGCCTTATCCACGCGGAAGAAGCGTTCAAAGACGCGGTCCTGGTATTCCTCGGGGATGCCGATGCCGCGGTCGGTGACAGAGAGGTGGACGTGGTCGCCTTGGATTTTTTGGGTGACGGTGACGGGTGTGCCGTCGGGGGAGTAGTTCACCGCATTGGTGATGAGGTTGACCAGCGCCATGAGGAGGGATTCGCGGTCGCCGAGGACTTTTACGCCGGTGGCATCGTCGCGGGAGAGTTTAATTCCGGCGGCTTCTGCGGCGATGCACGTGCGGTCCATAGCAACGTCGATAAGCTCATCGACGCCGACGGGGGTTAACTCCGGCAGTGCTTGTGCACCCTGGAGTTTGGAGAGGGAGATCAGTTCACTGATGAGATCTCCCATGCGTCGTGCCTCGCTGACGATGCGGGTGCCGAAGTAGTCAACGTCGGTGGATTCCATGAGTGCCTCAGCGAGCAGCGCCATCGAGCCGACGGGGGTTTTCAGTTCGTGGGAGACGTTGGCGACAAAGTCCCGGCGCGCGTTTTCCATGCGCACGTTCTCGGATTGGTCGGAGGCGTAGATGACGACAAAGCCACTGTCAATGAGGGAGAGTGGGGCGACGAGGGCGTGGACATCGGTGATGCGCCCTTTGCCGGCGATGCGGGGGAGGCTGATGTCGAGTTCGCGGTCCTCGCGTTCCTCGTCGTCTTCCATGACTTCAAGGGCGGCCTGCCAGATGCGTGGGTGGATGTCGCGCCCGTGGATGATGGACATGTCGTGGGCGGCGGAGTTGGACAGCACGATGTTGCCGTCCGTGTCAATGATGGCGATCCCGACGGGGGCGTCTTGGACGGCGAGGTGGAGGAACCGCCCGACCGTGGTTGTCCGCGGTGGGGCGGGTTGTCCACTGCGCCTCTTTTCCCAGAGGCGCCACCCCACGATGCCCGCGAGGGCACCGAGGAGGAAGGTGAGCACCGGCAATTACTTGTTACCTTGGTTGGCGACAGCGGCGGCGCCGGCTTCGGCGGCCTCCGGATCGAGGTAGTAGTGGTCGGTGGGGTTGCCCTCAGCGTCGAGCTCGTAGACGAGCGGGATGCCGGTGGGGATGTTGAGGGCGGCGATATCCTCGTCGGAGATGTTGTCCAGGTATTTCACCAGTGCACGCAGGGAGTTGCCGTGGGCGGCGATCATGACATTCTTCCCGGCGAGGGCTTCGGGGAGGATGACCTCTTGGAAGTAGGGCACGAAGCGGGCGACGACATCCTTCAGGCACTCGGTGCGCGGGACCTGGTCGAGCTCGGCATAGCGGGGGTCGCCGGCCTGCGAGTATTGGTCATCATCGGGAAGTTCCGGCGGCGGGGTGCCGTAGGAGCGACGCCAGGTCATGAACTGCTCGTCGCCGTACTTTTCCTTCGTTTCAGCCTTGTTCAACCCCTGCAGGGCGCCGTAGTGACGCTCGTTGAGCCGCCAGTTGCGGGTCACGGGGATCCACAGGCGATCGGCCTCGTCGAGGGCGAGGTGGGCGGTGTTGATGGCGCGACGCAGCACGGAGGTGAAGAGCACGTCGGGGAGGATGTTCTTCTCCTTGAGCAGCTCGCCACCGCGCTTGGCCTCCGCGCGACCTTTGTCCGTCAGTGCCACGTCGACCCAACCGGTGAACTGGTTGGATGCGTTCCATTCGCTCTGCCCGTGGCGCAGCAGAATCAACTTTCCTGTCATAGTTATTAGTGTGCCATGTTTTGGGCGAACTCGTAGGATTCTGCCAACCCTTCTGCGGTGGCTGCCCATGAGAAGCGGCGGGCGTGGGTGACGGCCTGCTGTGCCATTGCTAATCGACGCTCCTCATCGGCGAGGAGTGCATAGATTTCTCGCGCCCACACTGCCGGATCGTGGGTGTCCACGAGTACCCCGCTGACGGCAATGGGCAATCCGCCCACGCGGGCGGCCACGACCGGGGTGCCGGAGGCCTGTGCCTCCACTGCGACGAGCCCGAAGGACTCGTTGTAGCTGGGCACGGCGACGACATCGGCGGCGCGGTAGATGTCCACGAGCTGGCGGGCCGGCACTGGGTCGAGGAAGCGGACGGTGCCCTCAAGTCCGAGTTCCCGGGCCAGCGTGTGGTAGGTTTCCCCGGTTGCTTCCGCCCCGGAGGCGCCTCCGCACAGGAGTACGGCGAGGGGGAGGTCGGGGTGGTTGTGGCGGATGTGTGCGGCGGCTTCGAGGACCACGTGGGGGCCTTTGAACTGCTGTAACCGGCCGACAAAGGCGATGACTTTCTCCCGGTGCTCCTGCTTCGGCCCCGGGGTGAACACTGCCAGATCAACCCCGGGGTAGACAACGCGGATCTTTGCGGGATCGGCGTTGTAGTGGGCGATGAGGTCGGCGCGTTCGAGTTCGGTGTTGGCGATGAGGACGGCGGCATTGTTGACGATATGTTGTTCACTGGTGCGCCGGGCCTGGCTCTCTGGAGTATCGTCCGGGGGTTTCGCCAGGTTCTTCACCGCTGCCAAGGTGTGCGCGGTGTGGACAAACGGGATCTGCCAGACCTCACTCAATAACGACGCCACCTCACCGGACAACCAGTAGTGGGAGTGGATGAGGTCGTAGGGTTCGCGCGCCCAGGCGCGGATCCCGTCGGCGAAGGTGGTCAGCTGGGTGTACAGTTCCTCCTTGGGCACACCGTCATAGGGGCCGGCGGTGATGTTGATCACCCGGTAGGTATCGGTGACGTCGATGACGGTGGGGCCGGGGCTGGTGGCGCGGGTGAAGACATCGATACGCATCCCCATCGCCGCGAGGCGACGCGCCGTATTGTCAACATAGACGTTGAGCCCACCGGAGTCACCGCTGCCGGGTTGGGCAAGCGTGGAGGTGTGCAGGGAGATCATGGCCACGCGCATACCACCAGCCTATTCGCAGAAGCGGGTGAAAAGGGCTAAACTGAAACTTACTTAAGCGTAACCAGACGGAAGGAACACACGATGAACAAGCCCTGGGTCACCCACTACGCCCCCTGGACCGCCCCCACCATCGACTACGGCACCACCACCCTGCTCGACATGTGGGATGACAACCTCGCCGCCAACGGCGAAAAATCGGCCGTGTACTTCCTTGGCAACACCTTCAGCTACAACGAGATCGACCGCCAAGTCCGCCGCGCCGCCGCCGGTCTGAAAGCCTTCGGTGTCCGCCCCGGCGACCGCGTCGCCATCATGCTGCCCAACTGCCCGCAGCACGTCATCGCCATCTGGGCCGTGCTCAAACTCGGCGCTACCGTCGTCGAGCACAACCCCCTCTACACCGCCCACGAGCTCGAACACCCCTTCACCGACCACGGTGCGCGCATCGCCATCTGCTGGGACAAATCCTCCGCTGTCCTCGACCAACTGCGCGACACCACCCCCCTGGAGACGATCGTCTCCGTCAACATGATCGACGCCATGCCCCGGCGCATGCAGATCGCCCTCAAACTCCCCTTCCTCAAGTCCAGCCGCGACAAACTCACCGGGGAAGCACACAACACCGTGCCGTGGGAAGCACTGTGCTCCAACGCCATCGGCGGCACCGGCAAATCCCTCGAGAACTCCCCCACCGTCACCCCCGACACCGTCGCCCTCATCCTCTACACCTCCGGCACCACCGGCAAACCGAAGGGCGCCCAGCTCACCCACCTCAACCTGTACTCCAACATCCGGATGGGCGAACAGTGGGTGCCCGACCTCGGCCACCACGGGGACCAGGAGCGGATGCTCGCCGCCCTCCCCATGTTCCACGCCTACGGGTTCACCTTCATCGCCACCCTGCCCGTCCTCTGCGGCGGGGAGGCAATCCTGCTGCCCGCCCCGGAGATGAAACTCATCACCGATGTGATGAAGAAACACCGCCCCACCTTCCTCCCCGGGGTTCCCACCCTCTACGAGAAGATCCTCGACGCCGCTGAAGCCTCCAACATCTCCCTCGACGGGGTCGCCAACGCCTTCTCCGGCGCCTCCACCCTGCCCACCTCCATCGTCGAACGATGGGAGACAGCCACCTCCGGCAACCTCGCCGAAGGATACGGGCTCACCGAAACCTCCCCCGTCATCGTCGGCAACACAATGGACGGCAACCGGCGGCCCGGCTATGTGGGCCTGCCCTTCCCCGACACGCTCATCCGCATCGGGGACCCGAACGACCCCGCCACCGAAATGCCCCCCGGAGTGGAGGGCGAAATCCAGGTGAAAGGCCCCCAGGTCTTCGCCGGCTACCTCAACGCACCGGAAGCCACAGCGGACACGTTCTGGGACGGGTGGATGCGCACCGGCGACATCGGCTTCATGGATGAGGAGGGCTACATCAAGATCGTCTCCCGCCTCAAGGAGGTCATCATCACCGGTGGGTTCAACGTGTACCCCGTCGAGGTGGAAGAGGTCCTCCGCACCCACCCAGATATCGAGGATGTTGCCGTGGTCGGCCTCCCCCGCGAGGACGGCTCCGAGAACGTCGTCGCAGCAATCACCCTGCGCCCCGGCTCCCCGCTCGACCCGGATGGGTTGAAGGACTTCGCCCGCACCCAGCTCACCCGCTACAAGGTGCCACGGAAGTTCTACCACTTCGAGGACATGCCCCGGGACATGATGGGCAAGATCCGGCGCGCCGATGTCCGCGCCCAGCTCCTCAAGGACTAGGCGAACCCCACCCACACCGGCTCGGGTTTCAACTCCACACCGGTTGCCTGCTTCACACCAGCCTGGATCTCGTGTGCGAGATCGGCAATGTCACGTGCCGTCGCCGCACCCCGGTTGGTGAGGGCGAGGGAGTGTTTCGTCGACAAGCGAGCAAGCGCCCCCTCCCCCGGATAACCCGGATGGAACCCGGCAGCCTTATCAATGAGCCACGCCGCCGACAGCTTCACCTTCCCCACCGTCGCCGGGTAGCGCGGCACCTCCAATCCCCGCGCCTCCAACTCATCCACCACCGCCACATCCACCACCGGATTGGTGAAAAACGAGCCTGCACTCCACGTATCATGATCGGCCGGATCATAGACCATGCCCTTCGCCCGGCGCAGCTCCAACACCGCATCACGCACATCCCCAACGGGCAGGCGCTCCCCACCCTCACTGACCCCCAAATGCTTCGTCAGCTGCCCAAAGCGCAGCGGGGCGGAAAGCCCATCCTCCGTCAGCGTCAGCTCCACCTCCAGCACCGCCGCCCGGCGTGTGAACTTCAAATTCGAGAACCGATACGCCAAATCCAGCGTCTCCGGACCAACCCATTCAACCTGGCCGGAGCGGAAATTGAGAATCTTCACCCGGGTCAACCGGTCCGCGATCTCCGCCCCATACGCCCCCACATTCTGCACCGGCGTCGCCCCAGCAGAACCGGGAATCCCCGACAGGCACTCGATGCCGCCGAGCCCGCGCTCCACCGCCTCAGCCACCACATCATCCCAGGTCGCCCCCGCCTGGGCGCGCACCACATTGCCAGTGACCTCAATCCGATTCATCCGGAAGACCACCGCCGTGAAATCCAGCACCCCATCCGCCACCAACAAGTTGGACCCTCCCCCCACAATGAGGACCCGCTTGAGATGAGTGAGCACCTCCACCGCCGCCGACTCCGACGAGCATTCAATGGCCTGAAGTGGGGTTCCGCCCACATGCAAGGTGGTCAGCTCGGAAAAAGTTGCGTCAATGTCGCGCGCACCGGTGATTTGCGTGGTATCTAACACCCTTCTAACGGTAGTCTGTCAACTATGACAACGAAAAATACGGTCGAACTGACGGTCAACGCCCCCAAGGATAAGGTGATGCAGGCGCTGCGCACCCGCGAATACTGGGAGTTCAACGCCACCCACGCGATGAGTGAGGACGGCGAACTCCACGAGTTCACCGCCGGTGAGGACGGCACCAGCGAGGCAGTACTCTATGAGGTCATGCCGATGGACATCATGCCGGAGGCTGTCCGCGCGATGATCAGCCAAGCCTTGAAGATGAAGCGTGTGGTCAAGGTCATTGATGATGACCACACCTCCTTCACCGTGGATGTGAAGGGCACCCCGGTGGACTTCGGTGCCGATGTGACCGTTTCGGACAATGGCGATAACACCACGAAGTTCGTCTACGATGCGTTCATCAATGTGAACATCCCGTTCATGGGTGCCGCTGTGGAGCCGAAGGTGCTCGAGGGGCTGCCGGATTCCTTTGACAAGGAGAACCAGCTGCTCGCGCAGTGGATCGCGGACAACATGGCGTAAATTGTGCCTGACCACGCCCACGACCTGATGTTTTCTGGTAGTGGGCATGGTCCTGTTGGTACGGTTACGCGGGGGACAACGGGGGTGAATCGGCTGCGCCGGGCGGATCGCTGGATGGTTCATTCTCCAGCTATCCGACGCACCCTCCACGCGGTTTCTTCTCCTCTCGCGGTGGACGTGGGGTATGGGGCGGCGTGGTGGACAACGGTGGAGTGGGCAACTCGGCTCCGCAGTGTTGCTCCGTCGGTCACTGTGGTTGGCCTGGAGATTGATCCGAGCCGCATCCAACCGGACCGCGATGGTGTCCATTTTGAGCTCGGGGGTTTTGAGCTGGCTGGGTATCGGCCGAATATTGTGCGCGCCTTTAACGTGCTGCGGCAATACTCGGTGACGCAGGTGACAGAAGCGTGGGATATGGTGTGCTCACGACTCGCGCCAGGGGGACTGTTTGTGGAGGGTACGTGCGATGAGTTGGGGCGGATTGGCTCGTGGATCACTTTGTCTGCTGCGGGGCCGGTGTCGCTCACCCTGTGCATTGATTCGGCTCAACTGGCGAATCCGACTCCTGCGGGCAGCTCTCCGTCCGATACACACGCATCTCGCTCCGCGCGCGGCTTGCAGGCGAAACCCTCCATCGTGGCCGAGCGGCTCCCGAAAGTCCTCATTCACCGCAATGTGCCCGGCGAGCCGATCCATGAGCTCGTGGTGGCTATGGATCGGGCGTGGGATGCGGCGGCCCCGTTTGCACCGTACGGGCCCCGGTACCGGTGGCGGGAGGCCGTGCGGATACTCTCAACTACCTGGCCTGTGGAGGGTCTTTCCATACCTGCCGGTAGCCGACCACCGATCACGACATCCACTTCCCCAGTGGGCTATACATTACCTCGTGCCCAGCGCGACTGCATTCTCACCGTGCCGTGGGCAGCCGTGAGTTAATTGCTTACTCTCGTTTCAGGGCGCGTTTGCCGTTATTTCAAGGTTCTTTTCGGGGCTCCCCATCGTTCTCCCCTCTGCTACGGTGGGAGCCGTGAAGAAGATTATCGTTGCCATTGTTGTTGCCGTCGCCGTGTTGTTTGCGGCGGGTGAGTTTGGGGTGCGGTGGCTCATTGGCAATGAGTTGGCTCAACAGTCCCCTCAGGCGCAGATTGCTTTCGGTCCCACGCCGGTGTTGTTTTCGCTCGTGACGGGCACGATTCCGGAGGTGGATGTGGAGACGGAATCGACACTGTCGTATTCGCCGTCGGGCGATTCCTTCGAGGGCACCCCGGCGTCGCAGGTGCACATGGAGGGGTTGAATACGAAGACAAACACGGCCTTGTTTATGCGGGTGACAACGATGTTTCCCGATGCATTCCTCACGATCGTCGCCCAGCAGGGGCTGGAACAGCAGCTGAGTGGTCTTATGCAGGCGGTGGTGAGGATTTCTGCGGTGACATCGGATCCGCAGACGGGAAATGTGCAGGTGGAATTTACGGAGGGGGCGGCAAGTCTTGTGTTGGAGCCGTCTGTGCGGAATGGGGCGTTGTCATTTGCGGCGACGGAGGCGACACTGTTGGGGTTTGATCTACCGGAAGGTGTGGTGGATCGGATTTCCTCGGCGTTGAGTGAGGCGGCACAGTCGCAGGCACAGAATGAGGCAATGTCGGTGGAGGCGGTGGAGGTTATCGACGGTGGGGTGAGACTCACCCTGACGGGTCATTATGTTGAACAGAATACGGTGGAGTACGCTGGGCAGTGATATCCCACCCCCAAGGAGAACAAAAATGGTCCGAGATAAGGCGTTAACCCGCGAAAAGCTCATTGCCGCCACCCGCGATAAGCTACTTGCCGACGGTCTGGAATCCATCAACGTGGACAACGTGTGCAAGCTCGCTGGTTTCACGCGCGGAGCGTTTTACTCCAATTTCAAGAAGATCGACGAGCTCATTTTGCTCATGGTTGAGCAGGAGTTATCCCACTACATCAACCGCTTCCAGGCGATGACCAATCAGTGGGTTGCGGCAGTGGATAAGCTGACTCCGGATTTTGAGGAGAAGGATCCGGTCGCCCAATTGGCGACCTTACTGCTGAACACGAAGGTTGCGGGCGGTTTGGACCGGAGTTTCTTCGTCTTGTACTACGAGGTGGAGACCAAGTCACTGCGGGTGCCGGAGTGGGCGGAGATGATTGTCCCGCTGCTGCTTCAGTTCGTGGAGTCTGTTGCCGATATTCTCGTGGCCATGTTGGAGCATGTGGGCCGGCGCCCGACGGTGCGCAAGCAGTTGTTAGGCCAGGCGGTGATTGGTTTGGTGGCCCGTTCGAAGGGTTTGAACACGTGGAATAGCTACATCACCGAGCTTGTGCAGCAGCACCCGGAGCTGGCCGATGCGGTCCTCACAGATGAGGAGATTTCCCACATCAATGCGACGTTGATGATCGCGTTTTCTGAGCCTAATAACTAGGATTCTGCACGTCGATAAGCGAGGGGCGGACGTCGAACCAGTAGACGCCGATGACGACGATCCCGAACCACGGCAGCAGCGGCACGAAGCTCATGAATTGCAGCACAGTGGAGCCGAGGAGCAGCGCCACCCACATCATTTTGGGTTGCCGGTCAGCTGCCGGGAAGGCGTCTTCCCGGGTCATGGCTGCGGTGATCACCCCGGCAACCCCGGCTCCTGCGATTGCCACGTATACGGCCAGTTGAATCCACGATAATATCGCAGCAGCTGATGCCAACACCGTCATGAATGTGTCCTTTCTTATCCACCAAACAGGATATACGAGATCGCGTAAATGGCGAGTCCGGCGAGCGAGCCGACGATGGTGCCGTTGAGGCGGATGTACTGGAGGTCTTTGCCCACCATGAGTTCAATCTTGTTGCTGGCTTCTTCGGCGTCCCACCGGCGCACGGTTTCGGAGATGATGGCGGTGATCTCGGGGGTGTAGTTGTCGGCGAGGATGCGCACGTACCGTTCGATCCAGGCGTCGAGACGCTCGCGCAGTTCGGCAGAGTCGAGGAGGTTCTCGCCCCACATCTGCGCAATTTCTGTTGCTTTGCGGCGGATGATGCTCCCCCCGTCCCCGGACGCTTGGATGAGTTGGTCGCTCGTGGCCGCCCACAGTGTCGCTGCGGCCTTCTGGACGGGCTCGGAACCCATGATGTCGGCTTTGAGCTGTTCCACCCGCTGCCCGGTGACGGGATCGAATTGGAGGTCGTAGGCGAATTGGGTGATGAAGCGGCGGATGGCGGCGCGGGCGGGGTGTTTTTTGTCTTCGGCGACCTGCTGGGTCCAATCGACGAGTTCGCGATAGACCTTGTCGCCGACGAGTTGGTTCACAAATTGGGGCGCCCAGCTGGGCATGCGCTCGTCAATGGTGGCGACAACGTAGTTCTTGCCTTCGACGGTCTTGCGGTGCGCCCACCCGGCAACTTCTTGGACAACGGGCTCGACTTTGTGGTCGGAGATGAGGGATTCGAGCAACCGTCCTGCGGGTGGCCCCCAGGCGGGTTCGGAGAGTTTCTGCACGAGCATCCGGTCGATGAGGTCTTCGGCGTCGGCGGGGTCGATGGCGCGGACGGCCCGATCGATGAACTTCCCGATTTCCTGGGAGGCGCGTTGGGCGTTGTCGGGTTGTTGGAGCCATTCGCCGATCCGGTTGGGTACACCTGCTGCGCGGACCTTTTCGACGATGAGTTCGGCGTTGAGGAAGTTCTCGCCGACGAATTCAGAGAGGGTGTTGCCGAGTCGATCCTTGTTGTTTTTGATGATGGCGGTGTGGGGGATTTTCAGCCCGAGGGGGTAGCGGAAGAGGGCAGTGACGGCGAACCAGTCCGCCAGGCCACCGATCATGCCGGCTTCGCTGGCGGCGCGGACGAATCCGATCCAGGGGGCGTCAGTGCGCAGCTGCAGCCACCGGCAGAGAAGGTAGATGAGGGTGGCAAGGATGAGGAGTCCTGTCGCCAGCGCCTTGTAGCGTGTGAGGGCGCGACGACGCTCGACCTCAGGTGGGGACATCATAGAAATTCACCCTAATGGACGATACGGAAACGACCGAACGATACCCCCTCTTAGAGGGGAAAATCGTCCGGTCGTTGACGGGTTCGGCGTCTAGTGCTTGTAGCCGGTAGCCTTGGAATACTTCTTCCAATCCTTCCGGCCCACTGCGATGCAGAGGGCACCGAGGACCACGAACACTACGGTGACGACAGCGAAGCCCACGAGCACCTGGGAGTTCTGGTTCGGTGCACCACCGGCAAGGGCATACACGAACATGCCCAGACCACCGGTAGCTGCCAGCAAGAACGCCATACCGATCCACGTGACCAGCTTGTTCAACGAGGAGTGCGGTGCGACGAACGACGTGGGCTTGTAGCCCGAGACGTAGGTGCCCTGCTTGTCATAGAGCGGGGCGGGTGCGTGCGTGGTAGCCATCGTATGTGCCTTTCTTGAGTGTGTTATTTAGTCGTCTCGGTCAAGGATAGCAGCACGAGCACGCTCGCGCGTAACTTCCGCAACCGCTGTGAGCGGGATACCGGCCGGGCAGACGTCGGCGCATTCGCCGTACAGCGAGCAGGGACCGAAGTTGGTTTCCAGCTCGTCGATCATCTTCCGGGCGCGGCGGCCGCGCTCGTTCTTCCCCAGCGGAAGCATACGCAGATGCGCGAGCTTCGCACCGGTGAACAGGTGGGCAGCACCGTTCGGGCAGGCGGCCACACAGGCTCCGCAGCCGATGCAGGCGGCGAAGTCGAGTGCCTTCTCCTGGCGCTTGTGCGGGATCGGCAGGTAGTCCGCATCGGGGGCGGTGCCCGCGTTGACGGACACGTAGCCGCCCTGCTGCATGACCCGGTCGAGGGCGGAGCGGTCGACCAACAGGTCCCGGACAACCGGGTAGGCGGCCGAGCGCAGCGGCTCGATGGTGATGGTGTCACCGTCATTGAAGAAGCCGCGCAGGCGCTGAGCACACGCCGGCTTGTTCTTGTCCGGACCGTGCGGGCGACCGTTCATCATGAGGCCACAGGTGCCGCAGATACCTTCGCGGCAGTCAGAGGCGAAGACGAACGGCTCCTTGCCCTCGTCGATCATCCGGTTGTTGACGTGATCGAGGAGCTCGAGAACGCTCATGCCCTCATCTGCGTCGGGGACATCGACATCTTCGAAGTGTCCTTCTGCATCGGGACCGACCTGACGCCAAATTTCAAGATGGAGTTTCATTACTTGTAGTTCCTTTGCATCAGCGGGATCTCTTCGAAGTAGAGCGGCTCCGCGTGGCGGATGAAGCGGTTGTCTCCGCCGTACTCCCAGGCGGAAACGAAGCACCAGTTGTCATCGTCACGGGCGGCTTCGCCGTCTTCGGTGAGGTGATCGGAGCGGTAGTGGGCACCACAGGACTCGTCGCGGTCGAGGCCGTCAACGCACATGAGCTCAGCGAGCTCGATGTAGTCGGCGACGCGGGAGGCGTATTCGAGAACCTGGTTCATCTCATTGGCCGCACCGGTGATGAGCAGGTCACGGTAGAACTCATCACGCAAGGCGCGCACCTCTTCGATGCCCTTGCGCAGCTTCTCCGTGTCGCGCTCCACACCGCAGTAGGCGTACATGATTTGGCCGAGCTTGCGGTGGAAGTACACCGGGCCGTGCGTGCCCTTGATGTTCATGAGGGCGTTGAGGCGATCCTCGGCGCGCTTGACGGCGGCCTGAGCCTCCGGCGAATCAGCGGAGAGGATTTCCTTGCCCAACAGACCCGCGAGGTAGTTCGGGACGGTGAACGGGAGGGTGAACCAGCCGTCGACCGAGCCGGACAGCAGCGAGTTCGCACCGAGGCGGTTGGCGCCGTGGTAGGTCCACGAGCACTCGCCGGCGGCGAACAGGCCCGGAATGTTGGTCATCTCGTCGAAGTCCGTCCACAGACCACCCATGGTGAAGTGGACGGTCGGGGCGACCATCATCGGGGTCTCGTAGGCATCCACACCGGTGGCCTCTTCGTAGATGCGGAAGAGGTTGGAGTAGCGCTCCATGACGGTGGCCTTGCCGAGGCGGTTGATCGCGTCGGCGAAGTCGAGGTAGGCGGCGTTCTTGTTGGGGCCGACACCGTTGCCGTCGAGCACTTCCTTCATGATCGCGCGGGAGGCGACGTCACGGGGAACAAGGTTACCGAACGCCGGGTAGCGGCGCTCGAGGAAGTAATCGCGCTCCTCCTCGGGGATGGACACGGGGTCGCGGTCGTCGCCGGCCTTCTTGGGCACCCAGACGCGGCCGTCATTACGCAGCGACTCGGACATGAGGATCGTCTTCGACTGCCAATCCGAGTAGATCGGAATGCCGGTCGGGTGGAACTGGACGAAGCACGGGCTGGCCATGTAGGCGCCGTAGTTGTAGGCGCGGATGATGGCCGAGGCGTTCGAGTTCTTCGCCAGCGTGGTCATGCCGTACACGTTGCCGTAACCGCCGGTGGCGAGAACGACGCAGTGGCCGGTGGTCGGCAGCAGCTCGCCGGTGATGAGGTTGCGGGTGACCACACCCTGGCACACCTTCTGGCCGTCGCGCTCGTTGAAGATGTAGTCAACGACCTCATTGTGGGTGAAGATCTCCACGGAGCCGAGGTGGATCTGGCGCTGCAGGGCACTCGCGGAGGAGAGCTGCAGCTGCTGACCCGTTTGGCCGCGGGTGTAGTAGGTGCGGGAGACCTGCACGCCACCGAAGGAGCGGGTGGCGAGGGTGCCGCCGTATTCGCGGGCGAACGGGGCGCCGATCGCATTCATATGCTCGACAACGCGACCGGACTCACTGGCCAGACGCCAGCAGTCGGCCTCACGGCAGCGGTAGTCGCCGCCCTTCACCGTGTCCTTGACGTGGCGGTAGAAGGAGTCGTTGTCCACCTTCTTGCCGCGGGCGGAGTTGACACCACCCTGGGCAGCAATGGAGTGGGCGCGGCGCGGGGCGTCGTGATAGGTGAAGACCTTGACGTCATAGCCGAGCTCACCCATGGCAGCGGCAGCGGCCGCACCAGCAAGGCCCGTACCAATGATAATCACGGTGAACTTGCGCCGGTTACCCGGGGAGACGAGCTCCATGTGCGCCTTGTGGTAGTTCCAGGCGTCCTTCAGCGGCACGCCCTCGGGCAGGTGCGCCGAGATCGTCGAACCGATCTCCACGCGCTCGTAGGAGGACTGCGGCGGGGTGAATGTGTCCCCATTGGGTAGGGTGACGGTGGTAATTGGTTCAGTCATTTCTGTTCCTTACTTTTCCGCTCTACCCTATCCATCCAGCGAGGACGGCGATCGGGATGACAATGTTGCCCACGAGCACCGCAGCCGGGAGAAGGTAGGAAATGAACAGGAGCGTGGCACGCCACTTGCGACCGACAATGCCGAGGTCGCTCACCGCTGTCCACAGACCGTGGGAGAGGTGCAGGAAGAGGATGAGCATGGCAACGATGTACACGAGAGCCACGGGCCAACGGCTGAATGTGGCGATCAGGTTGCCAAACGCATCACCCTCCGTCCAGGTGGACGGAGCCATGGGTTGCGCACCAATGGTCAGGTCGAGCAGGTGGAAGATGATGAAGAGCAATAGGACGATACCTGTCACCACCATCGTCCGTGCTGCGAAGGAGTTGAGACCCCCAATGAGGCCACTCCGACGGAACTTGCCGCGCGATTGACGTCCGCGTGCGTACAGCGTGAGAGCTGAGTAGATGTGGAGCACGATGCTCACGAAGAGCACGATGCGGAAGACCCACAGCACGGACATCGCGGGCAGCAGCGGCTCGCCGACGGTGCGGAGGAAATGCGCGTAATCATTGATGTGATTGACGCCGTCAGTGTCCGGGAGGAACACTTTGAGATTCCCGAGCATGTGGACAAAGACGAACAAGCCGAAGATTGTGCCGGTTACGGCCATAATCAGCTTGAGCACCCATGAGGGGGTGCTGGGCCGCTCACGCAGCGGCTTTTCGGTTATTTTGCCGTGAACTAGGGCTTCACGGCCTTCGTAATACTTAACAGTCATGGCACCTCCAGTGTGTCCCCCTTACTCTACGTCCCTTGGGGGGTTATTTCTCGCCCCTCACACGACGGTGTGACTGACGTCACATTTTTGCCCCCTAGGCGCGTTCAACCAAACGGCTGATACAGAACGGCGCCCCGGGAAACATCACCGAGGCGCCGCTACAGTCCACTGCCGCTAGATGTTGATCATCTCCTCGAGCACACCGTGGCCAACCTCCTTGATAGCCTCCGACATAGTCGGGTGAATGTGCACGTTACGGGCGATTTCCTCGCTCGTCAGATCGTTGCCTGCAGCCAACGTCAACTCGCCAAGCATCTCGGAGACGTTCGCCCCCACGAGGTGCCCACCGATGATCTCACCGGAATCCGCATCGGCGACGATCTTGGCAAAGCCCTCCGGCGCACCGAGCCCAACAGCCTTACCATTCGCCGTGAACGGGAACGTCACGGACTTCAGATTAGCCTCCGGATACTTCTTCTTCGCCTGCTCCTCGGTGTACCCGAAGGACGCCACCTGCGGCTCACAGAACGTCGCGCGCGGCATCATCATGTAGTCGCCGAGCTCGAGGGTCTCCGCGCCTGCGATCACCTCTGCGGCGACAATTCCCTGCGCCTCAGCAACGTGAGCGAGCTGTAGCTTCGCGGTGACATCACCGATGGCATAGATGCCAGGCACATTCGTCTGCATGTGCTCGTTGATGTCAATAGCACCGCGCTCGGTGAGCTTGACACCGGTGTTCTCCAGGCCGTAGCCCTCCACCCGAGGTGCGAAGCCGACGGAGACGAGCACGCGCTCAACAGTGAGGGTCTCCTTCTTCGACCCGTCCTTCGACTCCACGTCCACCTCAACGTGATCGCCGAGGTCGCGGACGGCGGTCGTCGCATAGCTGGTGAGCAATCTCACACCGAGCTTCTTGTAGGCCTTCGCCATCTCCTTCGACACATCGGCGTCCTCGTTCGGCAGCACACGGTCCATGAACTCCACGATCGTGATGTCCACACCGTAGTTGGCCAGCACATACGCAAACTCCATGCCGATTGCGCCAGCGCCGACGATGACCATCGACTGCGGAGCGACTGGGTTGAGGATCTGCTCTTCAAAGGAGAGCACATTCTCCGACAGCTCCACACCGGGCAGCTTCTTCACCACGGAGCCCGTGTCAATGATGACGTTATCGTAGGTGATTTCCTTGCCCTGATCGGCACCATCGGTGATGACGAGAGTCTTCGCGTCTGTGAACTCACCCTTGCCGTTGACCTCGGTGATCTTGTTCTTCTTCATGAGGTAGTGCACGCCCTTGACAATGCGCTCACTGACCTCGCGGGAACGCTTATGCGCCTTCCCAAAATCGAAGCTGACCTCCCCCTCGATGCCGAAGACGTCCTTCTCCTTGATGAAGACGTGGGCCAGCTCGGCGTTCTTGAGCAGGCTTTTCGAGGGGATACATCCGACGTTCAAGCAGATTCCTCCCCAGTACTGCTTCTCCACGACGGCCGTCTTCAACCCCAGTTGAGCTGCCCGAATCGCGGCCACATAACCACCTGGGCCAGCGCCCAGCACAACTACATCAAAATGTTCACTCATGCCCCCCAGTGTAGAGACTAAACCCCCGGCATGTCCGGAAAACTCCAGAAGCCGGGGGGAAAGTTAGATGATACCCAGATCAGCAGACAGGGCCGACTGTGCAGACGAACCCGCATGCAGCAGGTTTCCGAAGAAGGAATTGATGGCCACGAGGACCTGCTCGACATTATCAAGGGGGAATGTAATCGTCTCCATGGCGGCTATTGTAGTGGTCCCGGTAAGAAAATGATAACGTGGGCGCTATGACTAAACGCGTTTCCCGGATCCGGAGAGGACTCGTCGCCACGTGCGTTGCCGCCGCTACCATGCTCAGCGGTGCAATGAGCGTCGCAGTGGCACAGGAGATCAACTACCCCAGTGCGGAACCGGCCCAACCGGCCACACTGCGGCAGGAAAGCCAAGACGAACCGCCGAAAGAGGGGCCCACCCAGCGCTGGCGGCAGATGATCGGCGGACTCGCCGACAACGGCGACGGACAGTACGAGCTCGATGCCAACGGGAAAGCGAAGTTCCGGGCCGGGTCCACCCCGGCAATGCAGGCCAGGGGCGTGTACGTCTACGAAGCGACCTCCCCGGCGATGGACGGGCGCAAAATTCCGCTCGTCGTCATCAAAGCCAACGACACGTCGCAGGGACCGCGCCCCACCCTCTACGTTCTCAACGGTGGAGACGGCGGCGAGGGCGCTGCCAACTGGATCATGCAGACCCCCGCCCTGGAGTACTACGCCTCCAAGAACATCAACGTTGTCGTCCCCATGTCCGGCCAGTTCTCCTACTACTCCGACTGGGCGAACACGCCGAAGAACACCGCCCTCGGCGGCAAGCAGATGTGGGAGACCTTTCTCACCAAGGAGCTACCCGGGGTCATCGAGAAAGAACTCGGCGCCAGCGGCAAGCGCGCCATCACCGGGATGAGCATGTCCGCCACAACGGTTCTCCTCTTTGCCCAGCACCACCCCGGTTTCTACGACGCCATCGGCTCGTTCTCCGGGTGTGCCCAAACGAACGGCGGCATGGGCAAGATCGCCATTGATCTGACGCTCAACCGCGCCAACTCCAACCTCGGAGAGATCTGGGGCACCGGCGGCGCCTTCCAACCCGGTTGGTCTACCGAGCCGATCCCGAACTACCTCGCCTACAATGACGCCCTCATCAACGCGGAGAAGCTGCGCGGGCAGAAGATGTACATTTCCAACGGTTCCGGCCTGTCCGGGCGGTGGGATTTCTGGAGCTCCCCGCGCACCCAGGGCAACTCCGCTGCAATGGCGGAGGTCCAGGTCACCGGCGGTATCATCGAGGCCGCAACGAACCTGTGCACCCACGATCTGAAGGCGAAGCTGGACAAGGCGGGCATCCCCGCCGACTGGAACTTCCACGCCACCGGCACCCACCAGTGGGGGTATTGGACGGACGACATGTACCAGTCCTGGCCCACCCTCGCTGCCGGCCTCGGCATCGGCAATGAGGTCGCCCCCGCCGATACGCAGGGCGCCTAGTTTCCCGATGGCCCAGCCCACTCCGACGGTCACCGTCCTCATCACCGTGTATGCGGGGACGGTGGCCGCACAACTTTCCCAGGCACTCGACTCGATCGATGCCCAAACCCGCCCGCCGGAGCAGGTGCTCCTCGTCGCCGATGGCCCCATCTCTGAGGCCGTCGACACTGTCCTCAGCGGCTACGCCGCCGCCCACACTGGGGTTACTGTGCTGCGCTTCCCGGACAATCGCGGCTCCGGCCCCGCCTCCAACGCCGCCCTCCCCCACGTCACCGGCGACTACCTCGCCCGGCTCGACTCCGACGATATCGCCGCACCACAACGGCTGGAGAAACAGCTCGCATTCCTGTCCGCTCACCCGGAGATCGCCGTGTGCGGGACAGCGGTGGCCGAGTTCACCGAGGACCCATCCGATGCGTCGACACGCCGGGCACTGCCCGCTGACCACGCCGACATCGTCGCCTATGCGCGATGGAACTCGCCGGTGAACAACCCCTCCGCAACCATGCGCACCGCCGCCGTGCACGCCGTCGGCGGCTACCGGGACGTGCACTTTATGGAGGACTACGACCTGTGGGCGCGGCTCATCGCCGCCGACTACCACTTTGCCAACCTCCCCGAGGCGCTCACCTACTTCCGGGTCAGCCCCGCCCAATTTGATCGCCGCACCGCCGGAATGTTCCGCGCCGAATGGCACATGCAGACCAACCTCGTCCACTACGGGCTCATCGGGTGGCCGCGCGCCCTCATCAACCTCGGCGTGCGCTCCGCCTACCGCCTCCTGCCCCGGAGGCTACTCACCCGCGTCTACGCTGTCCTCTTCCACCGGTAACGGCCACACCGGATTCTCCAGGGCGATCCGTCGGGCCAGACGCGCATAGCGCAGCTCCTGCTCGCGGAAGCGCATCCACGTTGAGAGTGTGGTGAAGAAAAACGCGAAGACGAGGCCGTAGAGCAGTAGATCGGCACCGCGGCCCACCCCCACCCAGTGCGCCACACTGGTGAGCAGTTCGGGGAAGATGATTGCCACAACACAGGCAAGAAGGAAGATGACAAAACCCAACTTCACGCTCGCCTTTGCGCGCGCCTTCTTCCGGTTGGCCAAAAAGTACATGGCCAGGGCGATCGCCCCGAAGAGGAGGACAATTTGCACGATGATCATTTCAGGCCTCCCGCCACGAAGTTATCCGCGAGGATGTTCACACCGTTGATGAGGGACTGGCCCTTGGACATGGAGTACTCCGTGTAGAGGATCTCCACCGGTTGCTCGGCCACCCGCCACTGCTCCCGTGCGATCGTGGAGACGATCTCCGAGGCGTGTGACATACCGTTCATCTTCAGGTCAAACGCATCGGCGACGGTTTTATTAAAGGCCCGCAGGCCGTTGTGTGCATCGGAGAGGCCGAGCTTGCGCGTTGTCGGCGAGAGCAGCACGACGGTCTTCAGCACGAGCCGCTTGATCCACGGCACCCCCTCCGTGCTCTGCCCCGCTGCAAACCGCGTGCCGACGATGATGTCAAGCGGTTCCGTGCGCAGGCGGTGAACCATCGCCAGGACATCTTTCACCTGGTGTTGGCCGTCCGCATCAAAGGTGACAAAGTACTCAGCACCGGGCTGTTGGCGGGCGAACTCGATGCCGGTCTGCAGTGCCGCCCCTTGGCCGAGGTTCACCGGATGGTTGACCACGACGGCGCCACCGAGGTGGGCCTGTTGTGCCGAATCGTCCTTGGAGCCGTCATTGACAACGACGATGTTGGGGAAGGTGCGTCGCGCAGAGGCGATGACGTCCCGGATGACGGTGGCCTCGTTGAAGCACGGCACGATAAGCCATGTGTCTGCATGCCTGGTGGTCGCTCCCATGCCCCCTACCCTAGTGCAGGCGGGTGGGTTCCCTGTGAGCGGCGCCCGCTGGAGATGAAAAGAACGCCGCCCGATGATACCGAGCGGCGTTCTTTGAGTTGACTAGGAATTCAGTTGTGAGATGCAGTTCAGCTTCGGACTATTGAGAGAGTGTCCGTGATGAAGCTGAACGTTGTTGCACGCACCATTATAGGACTATCTGAGAAAAGAAGCAAATCATTTCTGAGATTTTTTCCTTTTTTCTTAATTTTTTCTCAGCAGACGGTGCCTCTAATGGCGTTTCCACAGCACAACTGCAGTAGACCGCGGCACATGCACCAGCTCGCCACCACTGCGCTGCGTCCGGGAGAGGTGGGAAACCTCCGACCGCAGCTTCGTGTTCTCCTCGAGCACCTGCTGGAGCGCCTCCTCCACCTCGGACTTCTCCCGCTGCAGCTGGATGATCGTGCGAATCCCAGCGAGGTTGACCCCCTCCTCCTGGCTCAGGTGCTGAATCCACCGCAGGAGGTCAATGTCATCGCGGGAGTAGCGGCGGCCTCCGCCACTCGTGCGCTGTGGGGTGACCAGCCCAATCCGGTCGTAGGCGCGCAGGGTCTGCGCGTGCATCCCGGACAGGCGGGCCGCCACGGAGATGACGAAGAGTTCCTCGTTATCCTCGCTCATTGCCCACCCACTTACTGCGCGGCCGGAACCCGGACTCACGCTCGGCCTGCGCGTAGGTCCGCAGCGCACTCATGGCGGCGGGATCGAGGCTCGTGGGGATCTTCACGTCCACCATCACCAGGAGGTCACCGCCCTTCACACCGCGCCCTTTCACCCGCAGGGTGCGCCCATTGGGCGTGCCGACGGGCAATTTCACCTTCACCGGATCCGTGATCGTGGGCACCGCGATGGTTTCCCCGAGCGCCGCCTCGGCGAAGGTCACCGGCACCGTCACCTCTAGGTTGTTGCCGGAGCGGGTGAAGACCTTGTCCTCGCGCACGTGCACGTTGACAAAGAGGTCCCCGGCCGGTTTCCCGTTCGGCCCGGCCTCACCCTGGCCTGCCAGGCGCACCTTCTGACCATCGCGCACTCCCTCGGGAATGCGGACGGTGATCGAGCGCGACCGCTTCACCGTCCCGGTTCCACCACAGATGTGGCAGGGATCGGGAATGGTTTGGCCGGTGCCGTGGCAGGTATGGCACGGTGCGGACAGGCCGAAGGCACCCTTCTGCTCAGTGGTGAACCCGGTGCCGTGACAGTCCGGGCATGCCTGTGGGGACTTGCCGGACTCCGATCCGGTTCCGTGGCAGTTGGAGCACGGGGAATCGGCTGTCAGCTGAAGGGGAATGTCCTTGCCGGTGACGGCCTCGCGGAAGTCGAGGGTTATTTCCGTTTCGATGTCCGCGCCGCGCGACGGCTGGCTTGGACGCCGAGGACGACCCCCACTGCGGCTGAAAAGGCCACCGAGGATATCGCCCAGGCCACCTTCTCCGCCAAATCCAGCTTGTCCCTGACCGAAGAGGTCGCCGATGTTGAAGTCTGCCTGCGCGCCCTGCCCCGGACGAAACCCGCCCGAAAAGCCGGAACCACCTCCAAAGAATCCGCCAGCACCGACCATTTTCTTGAATTCGTCGTACTCGGCGCGTGTCTTCTCATCACCGATGACGTCGTAGGCCTCGGCGATGCGCTTGAACTTTTCTTCAGCGGCGGAGTTGCCCGGGTTTTTATCGGGATGGTTTTCCATCGCCAGTTTGCGGTACACCCGCTTGATTTCATCGGCAGAAGCCGAGGAGGAAACACCCAAGTCGGCGTAGTAGTCCTTATTGGCCCATTCTGCTTGTGACATCAGATATCTCCTCTCTCGCAAGTGTTCCTGTGGTTCACCAGTTTTATTCTGCCGTTTCGGACTCGTCGGCGGGGCTAGACTCCGGATCGGCGATGATCACCATGGCGGTGCGCAACAGCTTGTCACCAACCATGTAGCCCTTCCGCAGTACCGGTCCGACGATCTTCTCCTCGCCCTCCGACAGATCCTGCACGGCTTCGTGGAGTTCCGGGTTGAAGGGATCACCGGTCACACCGAACGGCTCCACCTTGAGGCCGGTGAGGATCTGCATGAACTTGTCCGAGAAGGCCTTGAGGGGGCCTTCGGCGAGGTCGCCGTGCTGGGCGGCGAGGTCGAGATCATCAACGACAGGCAGGAACTGGGCCAACAGATTGGCCGTCGCCCGCTCGATCGCCGCCTGCGTGCTGGCTGTCTGCCGCTTGCGGAAGTTCGCGTACTCGGCAGCCATCCGCTGCAGGTCCTCGGTGCGCTCGGCCAAGAGCTCCTCGACGGTGGGCTCAGCCTGATCCGCCTCTGCATCAGTGTCAGCTGCAGCTGCCGCGTCGGCCGAGCCAGCGCCAGCTTCCTCAGCTGGATCGTCGGGATCAATCGGGGAGGTCACGGTTACTCACCGCCCTTGGTGTCAGCGCTGTCATCGTCAACAACCTCGGCGTCAACGACATTGTCATCGGCAGCACCGTCAGCCGAGGGGGCCTCGGTGGAACCAGCGGCCGCATCCTGGGCGTAGATTTCCTTGCCCATCTCCATGGACTCCTTGGACAGGTTCTCCACAGCCGTCTTCACAGCCTCAATGTCCTCACCCTTGAGGGCTTCCTCAACACCGGTGAGCGCCTCTTCCACCTTCGTCTTCACATCGGCGGAGACCTTCTCGGAGTTCTCCTCCATGAAGTTGCGGGTGGAGTACACCAGCGACTCGGCCTGGTTGCGAATCTCCAGTTCCTCGCGCTTCTTCTTGTCCGCCTCGGCGTTCTCCTCGGCATCCTTGATCATCCGGTCGATCTCTTCCTGGGACAGGCCCGAGCCCTCCTGAATGGTGATGGAGGTCTCCTTGCCGGTGCCCTTGTCCTTCGCGGTGACGTGGACGATGCCGTTCGCGTCAATATCGAAGGTCACCTCGATCTGCGGGATACCGCGCGGGGCCGGAGCAATGCCACCGAGCTCGAAGGAGCCGAGCAGCTTGTTATCGTGAGCCAGTTCGCGCTCGCCCTGGTAGACCTGGATCTGCACGGAGGGCTGGTTATCCTCAGCAGTGGTGAAAGTCTGGGTCTCGCGCTTCGGGATCGTTGTGTTGCGCGGGATGAGCACCGTCATCACACCACCCTTGGTCTCAATACCCAGGGAGAGCGGGGTGACATCGAGAAGCAGCACGTCCTTCACCTCGCCGCGGAGCACACCGGCCTGCAGGGCAGCGCCGACAGCGACGACCTCATCCGGGTTCACACCCTTGTTCGGCTCACGGCCACCGGTGAGCTCCTTCACCAGCTCAGAGACGGCCGGCATACGGGTGGAGCCACCGACGAGGACGACCTGGTCGATCTGGGAGGTGGAGATACCAGCATCCTTGATCACCTGGTTGAACGGGGCCTTCGTGCGATCGAGCAGGTCCTTCGTGATCTTCTGGAACTCTGCCCGGGAGAGGGTCTCATCGAGGAACAGCGGGTTCTTGTCCGCGTCCACGGTGATGTAAGGCAGGTTGATGGCGGCCTGCTGGGAAGCCGACAGCTCAATCTTCGCCTTCTCGGCGGCCTCGCGCAGACGCTGCATAGCCATCTTGTCCTTGGACAGGTCAATGCCGTTGGAGGCCTTGAACTTGTCCACGAGCCAATCCACAACGCGCTGATCCCAGTCATCGCCACCGAGGTGGTTGTCACCGGCAGTGGCCTTTACCTCGACGACACCGTCGCCGATTTCCAGCAGGGACACGTCGAAGGTGCCGCCACCGAGGTCGAAGACGAGGATGGTCTGTTCCTTTTCGCCCTTCTCCAGGCCGTAGGCCAGAGCGGCGGCGGTGGGCTCGTTGACGATGCGGAGTACATTGAGGCCGGCAATCTGGCCGGCTTCCTTGGTGGCCTGACGCTGCGCGTCCTGGAAGTAGGCGGGCACGGTGATGACCGCATCGGTGACCTCTTCACCGAGGTAGGCTTCCGCGTCGCGCTTCAGCTTCATGAGCGTGCGGGCGGAAATCTCCTGGGCCGTGTACTTCTTATCATCAATATCGACCGACCAGTCAGAGCCCATGTGGCGCTTGACGGAGCGGATCGTGCGGTCCACGTTGGTGACCGCCTGGTTCTTGGCGGACTGGCCGACGAGCACCTCGCCGTTCTTGGCGAATGCCACCACCGAGGGGGTGGTGCGCTGGCCTTCCGCGTTCGCGATGACGACGGGCTCGCCGCCCTCGAGGATTGCGACAACTGAGTTTGTGGTTCCGAGGTCAATACCTACTGCGCGTCCCATGATGTACTCCTTATACGATGTGAACTGTGTTTTTGTTGATTGTCCGCCGCCTGGTTGAGTCTCATTCACTCAACTTTCCGGCGGACCTGACATGAACTATAACACACCTCACACAAAGTTATTCCGCATACACTCAACTTTGTTTTATTTACGCAGGCTATGCCACAATAACGCTATGAGCGAACAGACCTCAACTCGCCCCTACGACATCATCCTCTTCGGTGCCACCAGCTTCGTCGGCCGACTCACCGCGAAGTACCTGGTTGGGCTATTGTCTGCGGCACACCGAGGCGGGGTAGACACCGAGCACGTAGCCCCCTTCACGCTGGCATTGGCCGGCCGCAACCAGGCAAAACTCGATGCGCTCACCAGTGAACTCGCAAAGCAAGACAATGGTGGCCGCCCCAGCACGCCAGCCTCGGCCATACTGGTTGCCGATGCCCTCAACCCGGACGACATGGAGAAACTGGCCACCAGTGCGCGGGTCATCATCTCCACCGTCGGCCCCTACACCCAGTGGGGGGATCTACTCGTCGATGCGTGCGCCACGCACGGCACCGACTACGTGGATTTGTGCGGGGAGGCCCCGTTCATCCGCCGCAACATCGACCGCAACCACGCTCTCGCCCGGGAAACCGGCGCACGGATCGTCCACTCGTGCGGGTTTGACTCCGTCCCCAGTGACATCGGTATGCTGGCCCTCTCCGAAGCCGCCGGTGGCGCACCGTTCTCAGAGGTGACAATGGTTGTCCGGGAACTGAAGGGCGGACTATCTGGCGGCACCATCGCCTCGATGGAGGCGGCCCTCACAGACCCCGATCCCCGCCTGCACGGTCGATTCCAGCTCACCGCCGACCCCGATGCTGAGCGCGCCCAGGCTCAGGCCACCACCAGCGAGCCACACAGCCCCGCCAAACGCCCACAGCTCGTCGCCCACACTCCCGACGGGTGGGCGGGGCCGTTCTTCATGGGAATGTTCAATACCCTCGTGGTGTATCGGTCCAATTCGCTCACCGACCACACCTATGGGAGGGAACTCGACTACCGGGAATACCAGCTCACCGGCTCACGTGCGGCAGCATACGGCCTCGCCGGTGCCCTCGGGGCGGTCTATGGGTTGGCCACTTCCAACAACCACCTGGCCCGCACCCTGTGGGAACGGGTAAAACCAGCCCCCGGGTCCGGGCCGAGCGAGAAAGCCCAGCGCGAGGGCCACTTCACGGTTGCGCACTGGGGGATCACCGAGTCCGGTGAGGTCTACCGGTCCATCTTCTCCGGATCAGAGGACCCCGGCTACGCGGGGACCGCCAGATTCCTCGGCGAGGCCGCCCTCACCCTCCTCCACCACCGATCGGGCTCTGTCTGTGTGCCACCTTCTACAAAACCGCAGGCAAACACACAAACAGAGCATAACTTGACGGGCGGCGGAGTTCTCACCCCGGCAACCGGCCTCGGACCGGCCTACATCGACCGGCTGCGCGGTGCCGGATTCACCATCCGCGCCGAAAAAGTGCAGTAGAATCAACGGGCCCGTGACCAGAACCCCACGGCGAAGGACACAGCTGTCGCAAGCTACTAGAGTAAGGCCATGTCCCGGAAGAAGCCCCGCCCTGTCCCCGTCCCCCACGAGTTCATTCCACAGCTCACCGACGCACACACCCACATCTACTCGTGCGGGGCGAGGACCGAGGCCGAGACCCGGACCCTCGTGGACCGGGCAGCCGATGCGGGGGTGGAAAAGATCGTCACCGTCGGCGATGATCTCGTCGAATCGGAGGCCGCCATCGCCCAGGCCCACTGGGATCACCGGGTGTGGGCAGCCGTGGCCATTCACCCCACCAATGCCACAGAACTCATCGGTCCTGAGGGAATCGTGGACCAGAACGTCGCAAAGCGATTGCATGAGCTGGCCGCTGACGGCCGCTGCGTTGCCGTGGGCGAGACCGGCCTGGACTACTACTGGATCCAGCACGAACCGGACACCACCGCCCCGAAGGACGTGCAGGAACAATCTCTGCGCTGGCACATTGACCTGGCCATTGAGGTGGGCAAACCGCTGATGATCCACAACCGCGAAGCCGATGCGGACCTCATGGCCATCCTCGCCGATGCACCGCAGCCAACAACCACCATCCTGCACTGCTTCTCCTCCCCACTCGCGGTGGCCGAGGAGGCCCTGCACCGCGGCTACATTCTCTCCCTGTGCGGCAACTCCACCTTCAACCGCAACGAGGACCTGCGCGAAGCCGCCCGCATCGCTCCCATCGAGCAGCTCCTCGTCGAAACCGACGCCCCCTATATGACCCCGGAGCCCTTCCGGGGCGGCCGCAACGAGTCGGCAATCATCGGCCACACGTTCGCCCAGTTGGCTGAGGCGCGCAACCAGGATGTAGAGGACTTCGCCCACGGCATCTACCAGACGTTTAGCAGGGTCTATGGGGTATAACTGACCTGCTACTGCTACGATGGCAGGTTATTATGACGAGTTTCTTTGACGAACCAGATACACCCACCACCCCACCGATCCCCACCGGCGCGGACACCGACACCGTCGAAACCGACCGCGCCGCGGTCTTGGGCTATGACGCAAAGTTCATCGCCGCGTGGGCGTGGCGCCTCGTCGGACTGGCCGCCGCCGCCTGGGTCCTCGGCAAAATCCTCGGTGGACTGTGGACGGGCCTCCTCCCCATCATCATCTCCATCCTGTTGTGCACGGTCATGTGGCCGCCCACCCATTGGATGCAGACAAAGGGCGTGCCCAAAGCGCTGTCCGTGGTGATCACCCTGCTCGGATTCATCATCATCTTCGGCGGCATCATCGCCGCCATCGCCCCGACCGTCGTCAGCCAGGGCAAGGGCATCGCCTCCTCAGCCCGAGGCGGTGTGGATAAGCTCATCAGCTGGGTGCAGGGCCCCCCGTTCAACGCGGATACGGAGCAGATCAACCGCGTCGTTGATGAGGTGACTGGCTGGTTGCAGGAGCAGGCCTCCAACATCGCCTCCGGCGTGTTCAGCGGCCTGTCGGTGGTCTCCTCGGTGGCGGTGACCATTGGTGTTGCTCTCGTTCTCTCCTTCTTCTTCCTCAAGGACGGCCCGAGTTTCCTCCCCACCCTCCGCAATTACATGGGCCAAAACGTCGGCTGGCACCTCTCGGAGCTGCTCACCCGCACGTGGAACACCATCGGCGGCTACATTCGCGCCCAGGCCACCGTCTCCGCGATCGATGCCGTCATCATCGGCATTGGCCTGCTCGTGCTCCGTGTGCCCATGGCGCTGGCCCTGGCCGTGTTGACGTTCCTCGGCGGGTTCATCCCGATCGTCGGTGCGGTGGCCGCCGGTGCGGTGGCCGTGTTGATCGCACTGGTGACCGTGAACTGGAAGATCGCCATCGCCGTGCTCGTGCTCATCATCCTGGTCCAGCAGTTGGAGGGCAACATTCTCTCTCCGATGCTGCAGTCCAAGGCGATGGACCTGCACCCGGTGATCGTGTTGCTTTCGGTGACGGTCGGCTCCGCCCTCTTTGGTATTGTCGGCGCGTTCCTCGCGGTGCCGATCGCTGCGGCTGTGGCGGTGTGGGTGCGCTATCACTCCGACATGGTCTCCCTGCGCACCGGGGAGATGACGGTGGAGGACATCAAGTTGGCAACAGCCGATTCCACGAGCTCTGATGCGGTGCACAACCTGGTCAATCGGTTTAAGGTGCTGGGGAAGGGCCGCACTGCCCGCCGCGAGGTGGATGATGAAGCGGTGATGAAGCAGCGGAAGGCCCGCCGCGAGGCCGCTGCCGACGACGATAGCTCCGACGAGTAGTGTTTGACCTTTCGGCCATTTCTGCTGGTCTTCCGCTCTCATCGGAGGCCGTATCAGCAGCACTGACCAGCCGCCAACTCGTTGTGGAGGCCCCGCCGGGCACCGGTAAAACCACCCTCGTGCCACCGGCGTTGGCCAACCTGGTTGCGGCCCACGATGGCGGGAAAGTACTGGTCACCTCCCCACGCCGCGTGACGACGCGCGCCGCTGCCCGTCGCCTTGCACACCTCAGCGGCACGCCGGGCCTGGTGGGCTACCGCGTGAAAGGGGACTCAGTGCCCGGGCGCGCGGTGGAGTTTCTCACCCCACGCATCCTGGTCAATCACCTCCTGCGCGATCCCCTCCTCGAGGGCATCGGTGGGGTGATCATCGATGAGGTCCACGAGCGCCACCTCGACACTGACCTCCTATTGGGGATGCTCATCCAGGTTGCTGAGCTGCGCGAGGACCTGCACGTGGTGGCGATGTCCGCCACCGCTGATGCCACCCGGTTCGCCAGTCTCATGGGCGCGGAGGTGGCCTCCTTCCCCGCCCCCACCTACCCGCTGACCACGCAGTATGCACCGCATCCGGGCCGGCTGGAGATGAGCCGGGATTATCTCATCCACCTTGCAGACCTCGCCCGCCGTGGCACCCGGGATGCCGACGGCGGGCGCACCCTCGTCTTTGTTCCCCGCATCCGCGACGTGGACACCCTGGTGCAGATGATTCCCGGCGCGCTCCCCCTCCATGGCTCCCTCAGCGCCGCCGAGCAGGACCGTGCCCTCAACCCACCGGCGCCCGGCGACGGCCAGGTGATTGTCTCGACCCCGATCGCCGAGTCATCCCTCACTGTTCCGGGAGTACGCAGGGTGATTGACACCGGGTTGGAGAGGGTTCCTACCCGCGACAGCCTGCGCGGGGTGACCGGGCTCATCACCAGGACGATCTCGCAATCCTCGGCCACGCAGCGGGCGGGCCGTGCCGCCCGCGAAGCCCCCGGCACGGTCATCTGCGCCTACTCTGCCAGCGACATCAGCCAGCCGTTCCCCACCCCGGAGATCGCCGCCGCCGACCTCACCGATGCGGCGTTGGTCCTGGCTGCGTGGGCGGACAGCGGCTTCGGGGAAGCCATTCCGCTTCTCGACGAGCCGCCCACCCCAGCCTGGGCAAGTGCCTGGGAAACGTTGCAGGGACTGGGGCTCGTTTCCATTGCAGGGGAGCTGACGGACGTCGGCCGCCAGGCCGCCCGCCTGCCCGTGGAACCGCGCTCGGCAACAGCACTGTTGACACTGGGCTCCGGTGCGGCAGACACCATCGCCCGGTTGACCGATGATTCCCCCGGCCGACTGGCCCGGATGACGTTCCGCTCCCAACCGGTAGCACCGGGGGTGGTGGCTCAGGCGATGCGCCCGGAGTGGGTGGCCCGGCGCGTCCGTGAGGGTGAGTATCTGACAGCGGCGGGTTTCCGGGTGAGTGGCGCACCCCTTCCCCACACGGATTGGATTGTCGCCACCGACATCACCCGCAGTGGCGACCGGTTCATCCTCCACGGGTGGGAGGAGGTGGACACCCCGCCAACGCCGACGGTGAGCCGGGAGATTGTTTCCGGGAAGGGCGGCGAGCTGGCCCGCACGAAACCGCAGGTCCGGGAGGTCGCCCGGGTGGGGGCGATCGTGCTCAGTGAAACCCCGGTCCAGCCCACTGCTGAGGAGCAGGCACAGTGGGAGGCACAGCAACCGGCCCGCTGGTCAGAGAAGGCCACGAGCCTGTGGGAGCGGTTGAACTTCGCTTACCGCCACGCCGCCGGTGACCGGTGGCCCGAACCGATTCGCCCCACCGGTGCCCACACGGATGCCTACCAGGCGCTCATGGCGCAGATCCCCTACGACAAGTTTGACCAGCTGCCCCCGGAGACATTCACCACTCCGGCCGGACACGCGCACCGGATTGATTACAGTGGTGAGACCCCGCATGTGGCGGCGAAGCTGCAGGAGTTCTTCGGGCTCACTGCCACCCCGCGCATCCTCGGTGTCCCGGTGACCGTGGAACTCCTCTCCCCGGCCGGGCGGCCCCTCGCCGTCACCGGTGATCTCGCGAGTTTTTGGGCTGGACCGTACCGTGAGGTGCGCAGGCAGATGCGCGGGCGCTACCCCAAGCACCCGTGGCCGGAGGATCCGCTCACCGCCATGCCGACGAATCGGACGAAGCGCGCCCAGCCCTAGAATGTAACGATGACGTCCTCCGCACTAACCCTGCAGGCGGGCGATCGCCTCATTGAGCTCCCGCGACCCCCGGTCCACCGCATCATCCCAGCTCTCCAGGGCATTCTCGTCCGCAGAGTCGGACACCCACTTGAGCAAGGTGACCGGGATTCCGAGCTTCTGCCCGGCCGCCGCGATGGCGAAACCCTCCATATCCACCAGTTCAGCGGTCTCGGCGATGCGCTGCCGGTCAGCGGTGGAGGAGACGAAACTCGATCCGGAGGCCAACCTGGCCGTGGGGAACACTCCACTGGGATCGAGATCATAGGCGGCGAAGTGCTCCGGGGAGAAGCCCTCCCCGAAGAAGTCATGCTGGGTGGCGTGGGTGATCTCGTAGACACCGGACATCCCGCTGACAAGCGCACCGGCAGTGCCGATGTTGACGATGCGGTCGGGCCGCTCGGCAGGCGGAAGGGAGGCGATTGCCTCCGTCACGGTGATCGCTGCCCGCACGAGCCCAATCCCGGTGAGCAGAACCGGCACCTCAATGTGGGCGATTTCTGCAGGCAGGGCGGCGACATAGAGTGTGGAAGACATGGCTGCCAGTCTAGCGCAGCAGCCCTGTCCACCCCAATGGGAGCAAGTGGTCACTCACTGCTACAATACGGGGGTGTGAGCGACTATCTACTCTCTAATGATGAGCGCGACCAGGCGATGGAACATCTCTCGCGCGCGTTCACCGAGGGGCGACTCACCGTCGAAGAGTTCGACACCCGAGTCCAACAACTCACTGAGGCCCGCACCCGCGATGATCTCCTCACCGTCTTCAGTGGACTGCCCACCCCCACCATCCTCCCGCAGAACCCCACTCTCGGACAGAACCTGCCGGACGTGTACACCGCCGCTGAGATTGAGGCCGCCATCAAGCACGGCGCCAAGCCGAAGCTCGGCATCCTCGGGGTGAGCTTCGTCCTCGCCTTCGGGTTGAGTTGGGCGGCAGATACCCCCATTTTCCTGCTCACAATTGTCCCGCTCATGTGGATTCTCCTCTACCTGTTGAAGGTGGGCCCCGCCGACTGGAATATGCCCTCAACGGCCCAGCTCCAGCGCGCGCGGCTCAAGCAGTTGCAATACGACGCTCAACTCAAGGCCCTGGAAACCCGGGGCGAGCGGAAGAAGAAGCAAGAGGAGTTCATGACCCAGGCCCTCGAGCTCGGGTCCAGCATGCTCAAGCGAAAGAAGGGGCAATAGCCCGCGCCCTCACCGTGGAGGGGTGTCGGAGGTAACGGCAAAATCGCCAGCATCGCTCACTGATGTGGAGGCACGATGGCACAGCAACCCATTCCGCCCGAGTTTCAGCATCACTCCGCCGGTCGTCATCGGGCGAGATGGAATTGACCTGCAGGTCCGGCTCGCCTAAAGGAGGGCGCTGGGTCGCCGTACCGATTCACTCTCATTAGTGGCGCACATGGAAGCGGAAAGACCGTTCTTCTCAACCTTGTGGAGAATACCGCCAGTCAGTCAGTCCGCAGCCTCCTGCGCAGGGCTGCAACGATCGCCGCCAACCAGCTGGGCAAGAATCCGGACGCGGCGTTCGCTCATCCACCGGGGGTTCATCGAGCCGGCCGGCCAGCTGGTGAGACTACTTCACCAGACCGTCCATCACCTCGGGCACCTGGGTCACCCCGTCCGAATCGGCAAAGTGCTTCGCCCCCGGCACAATAATCGGCGGCACGCCAAGCCCCCGGGCCAGTGCATCCGTCAGTGCCGCATCGACAATCGGATCATCATCCGAGCGGATCACCGTAATACCCTGAACATGGGCAGAAATGTGGGTAAGGTCCACCCCCTCACCGATGAACTCGGCGAGGATCTCATCACTCGGGTCGGGGTTCTCATTGAACCCGGCAATGAGGACGAGACGGCCGAGGGTCCAATCGTCGTTAGGCAAGCTCTGCAGGTACTTGAGCGCAGCAATACAGCCAAGCGAGTGCCCCACAATGCCGATCTGCTTGGTCACCACCCCAATATCCAGCGCAATCTTCTGCACCCAATCGGCGGCGACCGGATGATCCGGATCCGGCAACTCAAGCGCATCAAACTTGATGCCCTTCATAATGCCCTGCAATTTCAGCCACCCGAACAGCCCCTTGTTGGGTGAGGAGTGGTAGCCGTGGATGAGGAAGACCTGGGTAACGGGAGGTGCCAGCGAAAATGTTTCAATCGACATAGTTTTAACTTAGCCCAGCGGGGGACTATCGTGGGGGGTTATGACTCATCGCGTGTTCGACCAATCCGACAAGCTCAAGAACGTTCTCTACGAGATCCGCGGCCCCATCTCCGCCGAAGCAGAGCGCCTGGAGCTGGACGGACACCGCATTTTGAAGCTCAACACCGGCAACCCCGCCGAGTTCGGCTTTGAGGCCCCCGACGTGATCATGCGCGACATCATCGCCGCCCTGCCCACCGCGCAGGGCTATTCCACCTCAAAAGGCATCCTGCCGGCGCGGCGCGCGGTGGTCACCCGCTACGAGGACATCATCGGCTTCCCCAGCTGCGACGTCAACGATGTCTACCTGGGCAATGGTGTTTCGGAGCTGATCACCATGATCACGCAGGCGCTGCTTAACGACGGCGATGAGGTTCTCATCCCCATGCCCGACTATCCCCTGTGGACGGCGGCGACCTCCCTGGCCGGCGGCACCCCCGTCCACTATTTGTGCGATGAGGAGGACGATTGGAACCCATCCCTGGAGGGCATTCGCGCCAAGGTGACCGATCGGACCAAGGCCATCGTCATCATCAACCCAAACAACCCGACCGGTGCGGTGTACTCAAAGGAGGTGCTCAAGGGCATTGTGGAGATCGCCCGGGAGCACGAGCTGCTCATCCTCGCCGATGAGATCTACGACCGGATCCTCTACGACGATGCGAAGCACATTTCCATCGCCACCCTGTGCCCGGACCTGCTGTGCATCACCCTCAACGGGCTGTCGAAGGCGTACCGGGTGGCCGGATACCGGGTCGGGTGGATGGTGCTCACCGGCCCGAAGCACCATGCGCGCGGGTTCATTGAGGGCCTCGACCTCTTGGCCTCCACCCGGTTGTGTTCTAACGTACCTGGCCAGCACGCGATCCAGGTGGCGTTGGGGGGCCGGCAGTCCATCTACTCGCTCACCGGCGAGGGCGGCCGGCTCTTGGAGCAGCGCAACGTGGCCTGGGAGAAGCTCAACGCGATCCCCGGGGTGAGTTGTGTGAAACCGATGGGTGCCCTGTATGCGTTCCCGAAGGTGGACCTCTCCGTCTACGACATCCACGATGACGAGAAGATGATGTTTGACCTGCTGCGCCAGGAGAAGATCCTGCTCGTGCAGGGCACCGGGTTCAATTGGCCCACCCCGGATCACTTCCGCGTGGTCACCCTGCCGCACGCGAATGATCTGGCGAAAGCGATCGACCGGTTGGGGAACTTCTTGGCCTCGTACAAGCAGTAGCGGGTAGCCTGGAAGGGGAGATAAGAATCCGCACTCAAGGAAATACAGAAGGTCCTCGGTTTCTCCGATGAGGACTTCGCGCTGCTCACCACCCCGCGCCGGGAACTCACCGTCGCCGTGCCGGTGCGTCGCGACGACGGCTCCATCGAAGTCCTCCAGGGCTACCGCATCCAGCACAATTTCTCCCGGGGCCCCGGCAAGGGTGGCCTGCGCTATGCACCCCAGGTGGATGTGGAGGAGGTGCGCCCTGTTCAACCTGCCGTTCGGCGGTTCACTCGGCCGCGACGTGGCCACCTCGTACGATGTGTTCCTAATAACACTGAACGCCCTGGAAACCCAGGGGATTGATGTGCACGAAGCACGCGTGGTGGTGCAGGGCTTTGGCAAGGTCGGCCGCGATGCGGTGCGCTACTGCGCAGAGGCGGGGATGACCGTGGTCGCGGTCTCCGACATCTACGGGGCCATCTACAACCCCCCGGTCACCCCCCACCACAAAAGTTATCCACAACCGCCGAAACCACCTCCCCGAGCCCTTCTCGCAACAATCGCTGCCCACCCACCGCTGCCGCACTCCATCCCGAGCCTGTCTTGCGGCAGCTGGATGCCCGTCCACCGCGACCACCTGCCGGAAAGCACCAGCAATCCCATGACACACCCCCACAACGATGATGAAACTCAGGCGACAGGCCGGTCAGCAACTTCGAGTTAACTCGAATCTACCTACACGCCGAAGACGGCGCGCACAATCACCACCGTCACCGCACCGATGAGGGCGGCCACCGGAACGGTGATCCCCCAGGCCAAAGCGATCGGCTTCATCAGCGACCAGTTCGCCGCGCGGTTCACCAGGCCCACGCCCAACACTGCCCCGATGAGGATGTGCGTGGAGGAGACCGGAAGTCCGAGCAGGGAGGCGGCCAACACCACCGTCGCCGCCGACAACTCTGCAGAGAACCCGGAGGCTGGGTGGATTTCAGTGAGGCCAGATCCCACCGTGTGGATGACGCTGCGGCCAATGAACCACAAACCGGCCACGAGGGCAATGCCCATCGTGATCATCACCGGAGAGGAGATCGCCGCCTTTCCGTTGATCGAATCGGTTTTGAGCACATCCAACACCGCCGCAAACGGCCCGACGGCGTTGGCAATGTCATTGGATCCGTGGGAGAACGCAAACACCGACGCAGTAAACACCTGCATCCAGCTGAAGAGAATAAACGTGGATTTATCCAGGGTGCGGTTGCCCATCTGCCGGGAGAAGACCGTGGTCACCAGCCACGCAATGACACCCACCATGACGATGATCACCACGTTGGCGTAGTCCGAGAGCTGCAGGCCGAGGTTCTTCAACCCCTTGTACAGCATCATCGCCGCAATGACCATCGCCCCACCGGCTGCAAACAGGGGCACCCACCGGTTGAGGGCGCGGTGTGCGTTGATGTCATCGGCCTGCCGGTTGAGGCGGTACAGCTCCTTGTAGTATTCCGATTCCAGGTCATCCTCGGTGAAGTGCGGTGTGGACATTGTCACCGCATCGTGCGCCATCGCATTGGTGTAGGCCACCTGCTGAATTTCACTGAGGCGCTCAAAGGCGGCGCGGTGGCGCTGATTGTGCTCAATGCGCTTCTCCCGGATCTCCCGCAGCTTCTCGTCTGCGTCCTCGTTATAGCGCAGAATCTTGACCTTGACCATGGAGAACAGTGCGTATGCAACAATGCCGCCGAGGAGGGGGGACAGGAACCAGCTGATGACGATGGTGCCGATGCCACCCCACTGCACCATGGACCACGGGTTCTCCACAGTCCGGGAGAGGAAGCCCATGGTCACTGCGGCACCACAGATACCGCCGACGATGGAGTGCGTCGTCGACACGGGCATGCCAAACTTGGTGGCAATGAGTAGCCACACGGCCGCACCGACGAGGGCAGCGATCATGATGTAGGCGAAGTCCATGGGGGACATACCCGCCCCTTCGAGGTCGACGATGCCGCTGCGCACGGTTTCTGTCACCGATCCACCGGCCAGCGTCGCCCCACCCACCTCGAAGACAGCCGCGACGAGGAGGGCCTGTTTCATGGTGAGGGTTCCAGCACCCACCGAGGTACCGAACGAGTTGGCCACGTCGTTTCCGCCAATGTTGAACGCCATGAACACGCCGAAGAGGATGGTCACGATGAGGATGGCGTAGTGCCTGCTGGTGCCGATTTCCTCGGTGGCCCAGAAGGTGAAGATGACGAGGGTTACGAAGAGCAGTCCGCCGAAGAAGAGATGCCAGAGAAGGTCGGATCCGGTGGACGGTTTCACTGGCGGCGACGGAAGGGTAGGCGTGTCAGTCACGCCCACTATTGTTACGCATGGTGAACGGAGGAGAAAGTCGTTTCCCGGAGTCGGACGTACTTTTCCCAGGTCGTTCACTTTTTAGACATCAAGAATTAACCTGGCATTCACCTTCAGCGAGATCCATAACCCAGGACACATGATTGATAATACGATACCATCCGAACCACGCGCACCACAATCTCCAGGAGTACCCTGCATACGATCTCCAGCTATTCGACGCCACAGTTAAACAGAGTCCAGCGGGAGATTTTGCCGTTACCTTACCGATCATCGGCACCGATCAGCCCAGCTCAATCACGGTGTTCTGCACGTCAACGGGAGATGTTGAGTCGACCTCTGCCACAGCTGTTTCCTACCTGGCATTACGCAGGCCTTGTTGGATACTCAATAGCTTCCCTTGCCTACCTGGCTAGCATCGTTGTCGCAGCTATCCGGTGGGCCAACAATCACAACGATTCTGATTCGCCATGACCAAGAGCAAGAACACGCCACCCACTAGCACGCCACTCTCGCAGGTCAATGACTCCTCGCCCGTCGACGATGAGGCGATTGCTCACGAGAGCACCCACCCACTGCGGATCCATGTGTGTAAACTCATCCCACTCCGTGCCAATGACCACGGCCTCCGCGCCGGTCAACGCCTCCTCCAGGGATTGCGCATAGGTGAGGGTGGGCCACGTCGCGCGGGCATTGTCCATCGCCTGCGGATCGTACACGGTCACCTGTGCACCCCGCAGGGATAACTTCCCGGCCACGTCCAATGCGGGCGAATCGCGGATATCATCACTTTCCGGCTTGAAGGCGCAGCCGAGCACGGTCACCCGTTTGTCCCGCATGTCCCCCAGTTCCGCGCGCACCATATCCACAAGGTGGGTGCGGCGGCGCCGGTTGATGGAATCCACTTCCCGCAGGAACGTCAATGCCTCGCTGACCCCGAGCTCACCGGCGCGGGCCATGAAGGCGCGGATATCTTTGGGCAGGCATCCCCCACCAAAGCCGAGGCCAGCGCCGAGGAACTTGGGCCCGATCCGCTCGTCAAGGCCGATCGCCTCTGCCAGCTGTGCGACGTTCGCCCCTGCGGCCTCACACACCTCACTGACCGCATTGATGAAGGAGATTTTTGTGGCTAAGAACGCGTTGGCGGACACCTTCACCAGTTCTGCGGTGGGCAGGTTCATCGTGAGCAGCGGGGTCCCCTCCGCCAGCGGTGCGGCATAAACCGCGCGGAGGAGCTCTACTGGGGTGCTGTGACTGACCCCCACAACAATCCGATCCGGGTGGAGGGTGTCATCAACGGCGTGGCCTTCGCGCAGGAACTCCGGGTTCCACACGATCTCGATGTGGGTGTCTGCGTTTCCGGACTCGGCGACGAGTGCATCCGCGCGCGTCTGGAGCCGCTGTGCTGTGCCCACCGGCACCGTCGATTTCCCGGCGATGATGTGCTCGCCGGTGAGCAGCGGCACGAGCGCATCGACAGCCTGGTTCACGTAGCTGACGTCTGCTGCGTAGGAGTCGCGCAACTGCGGGGTACCCACTCCAAGGAAGTGCACCCCGGCCGGTTGTTCGCCCGCCGCCACCGCTGCGTTGACAAAGTCGGCACCCGCACGGGGATTGGTGGTAAAGCGGACGCGACCGGCCTGACGGTTGCGGGCGAGGATTTCTTCGAGTCCCGGTTCAAAAAAGGGCGGGGTGCCCGCGTTAAGCAGTTCCACCTTGTTCTCGTCCACGTCGATTCCGACTACCTCGTGGCCGAGTTCGGCCATTGCTGCCGCGTGCGTGGCTCCGAGGTAGCCACAGCCAATCACCGTCATTTTCACGGTTGTTACCCTAGTCGCCGGACGGTCCGGGTGCTCAGCGAGGAGGAAATCACCGCGTGTCACATTGATAACTTTCGCAACACTGGTACCATGAGTTACAAGTGCTATCTCTGGTGAGGAGAAAATTATGTCATCTTTGTGGAAAAACCGGCGCGGGGTGCCGCTCAACGCGCTGATCGGAGGACTCGCCCTCATCGGCTCCGTCCTCGTCGCCGCCCCGATGGCCGCCACCAGCCAAAACGCCGAACCGGAAGGAGTGGAGCCGAACCTCGTGGACACCACCGCCGACGGCACAGGAATGGGGGTTGACTCCCACGAGATGTCCTTCCTCCAGGGCGCCAACGTCACCGTGCCCGATGCCGCCATTCAAACCCAGGGGGATCGCGCCACGATCGCCGCCGCCGGCGACCCGAACGCCCTGGATACGACGGTCAAGGAGTTCCGCACGGATTTCACATTCTCCGTCTTCGCCCTCACCTGGCTCGGACCACGCGACTCCGCCGTCTTCTTCCGCGCCCTCACCCCCGAGGGAACCTGGGGACCGTGGTATGACGCCGCCCCCCTGGACCTCGGATTCGACGAGGACAATCCCCTCGTCACCCACGGCACAGACCCGATCTACATTGAAAAGACCCAGGGCGTGCAGGTTTCGATGAACAACATCGACATGAACAATCCGATCGACCAGGCCACCATCAAGGCCGTGTTCATCGACGGTGACCCCGAGTCGACGGCTCCGGATCCCGCTCCCGCCCCCGAGTCGGCGGCTCCGGATCCCGCTCCCGCCCCCGCCCCGGGCCTCCAGATCGCTCTCACCGCCTCCACCCTGGGCAAACCCACCGTCATCTCGCGGAAAGGGTGGGGTGCGGATGAATCATGGCGCGGCGGCTTCCGCGCGGAGACAGCCTCCCCCGTCAACGCCATCGTTATCCACCACACCGCCGGATCGAACAACTACACGCAGAAGGAAGCCCCCGGCATCGTCCGCTCCATCTACAAGTACCACGCCGTCACCCTCGGCTGGGGCGACATCGGCTACCACGCGCTCGTCGATAAGTACGGCAACATCTACGAGGGGCGCGCCGGCGGCCTCACCCGCGACACCATCGGCGCACACACCGGCGGCTTCAACGAGAACACGTGGGGCATCTCCATGATGGGCAACCTCGAGGAAGCCCAACCCACCCAGGCGATGATCGACTCCGTCGGCCAACTCGCCGGTTGGCGGGCCGCCGTCGCCGGATTTGACCCCTCCACCAGCGACACCTTCTACTCCGAAGGCTCCAGCTACACCTTCATCCCCTACGGCCAAGCCGTCACCCTACCGCGCATCTTCGCCCACCGGGATGTGGGAACCACCGCCTGCCCGGGCACCTACGGCTACGCCAAGATGGGGGAAATCCGCCAAATCGCCGCAAAGAACTGGAACTACCTCGGCGGCACCTCCTCCGGGGCCCGCCTGACCACCAACACCGGCTCCGACACAACCAGTAAAACCCCTGCTGACTCAGTCACCGGCCTGCTCAACCTGTCCGAGAAGGCCAAGCAGGGCGATGAAACCGCCATCCTCGCCATCGTGGGAACGATCCTCGCACTGGTCATCGGCTTCCTCTCCACCACCAACGGCAACGTCAACCTCTCCTCCGGGGAGGGGCTGGCCGGGATCCTCAAGAGCGTGAAACTCTCCGACCTGCCCGCCATCCTCGATTCCCTCAACGCCGCATCCTCGGTGCTCAACCCGGAGGCGGCGTCCGCCATCGGCAACCTCGCCGGTGTCCTCGGCCCGATCCTCGGCGCCCCCACAAGCACCGTGCAGTACGCCTCCGGCACGGACACGACCTTCCAGACCTTTGACAATGGCATCATCACCTCGAACCCGGCGGCGGGAACACACGCCCTGTGGGGCGCGATTGGGGATGCATGGGCCCGCCAGGGCTTTGATGCCGGCCCGCTCGGCCTGCCGGTCACCGAGGAGTTCCGCGAGGACGGGTCCCCGCTCATTCGGGTGAACTTCCAGTTCGGCGCGATTACCTTTGACCCCGCCACTGGCTTGACGCGGATTCTCCCGGCGTAAGATAGGGGGCATGGACGAGCCCTTCTACCACTTCGTCAACTTTGTGGCGAAAAGCGTCTTCCGTGCTCAGAGCGTAAAATTCTCCATCTCCGGCACCGAGAATATCCCGGAAACCGGCGGCGGGGTGGTCGTGCTCAACCACACCAGTTACGTCGACTTCATGTTCGGCGGGGTCGTTCCCGAGCTCCGTGGGCGCTACCTGCGCTTCATGGCCAAAGCCGAGATCTTCAACAACCCCGTCGCCGGCGCGTTCCTCCGCGCCATGAAGCACATCCCCGTGGACCGCATCGACGGCTCCTCCTCCCTCACCGCCGCCATCAATGAGCTTCGCGATGGTGAACTCGTCGGCATCTTCCCCGAGTCCACGATCTCCCGCTCCTTCGAAATCAAGACAATTCGCTCCGGGGCGATCCGCATGGCCCAGGCGGCCGGGGTACCCATCATCATCACCGTCATGTTTGGAACACAGCGGCTATGGACCAAGGGACACAAGCCGAATCTGCGCACGAAGGCACCGATCTATATTTCTGTGCTCGATCCGTGGTATCCCGTCGGCGATGATATTGCCAGCCTTACCGCCGAGTTGCGGGCCCGGATGCAGGCCGGGTTGGAGCAGGTGCGGCGTGAATACGCGATCAACGAGGGCCCCTTCCCGGCGGAGTTTTGGGTCCCCGCCTCCGAAGGGGGAACCGCCCCCAGCTTGGAGCAGGCGCAGGCACTTGATGATGCCGTCGATGCCGAACGTGCCCGCATCCGCGCCCTCCGCGACGATCTCAATGGGCTGGCCGGGGAACTCACCGCTCCTGCCCCACCCGCATTGCGGAAGGAACTGGTGGAACTGGCCACCGCCGCCGCACACAAACCCGACGGCAGTGCCCTGACCACGGGAAAGTCAACAATCACGGCGGCGATTGCGCGCCTGAAAAAGGCGGCAGCTGCAGTCGGCCCCACCCCGCTCGATGCGGAACACACCGCGCGCCTGTCAGCAGAGGTCGCCCGCATCCGAGCTACCTTGCGCAACCCCAGCGCGGGTGCACCCTAGGAGATCGAGTTAAAGAGGTTCGCCGCCCCCTGCGTATCCCACAGGATGACCGAACCGACCTCCGTGTCTGCGAACGATCCCACCGGCACCGTCGCCTCGTTGACCCCGCCGCGCATTGCCAGTGCGACGCGGACGAGATGCCACACGTGGTCGGATTCATCGACCGTAAACGCCGCCCCCACCTGATGGACGAGCGGAATCGCCCGCAGCGGGTTGAACATCGTCGCCGGTGAGGTGATCTTCTCCTGGAGGGCGGCAAGGACCTCGCGTTGGCGGGCCACCCGGTCAATATCGCCGAGGGCGGACTGCCGCGTCCGCGAATAGGACAGGGCAGCAGGCCCATCCAAGCGCTGACACCCGGCGGTGATGTAGAAGCCGATGACGTCATCAACAATGCCCTCCTGCGGGCACACCGTCACCCCACCGACCGCGTCGACCACCCCAGCCAAGCCGCCAAAGCCGATCTCCGCATAGTGGTGGATGCGCAACCCGGTGGCCTGCTCCACCGTGGTGATGAGCAGTTGGGAGCCGCCGAGTGCGAAAGCGGCATTGATCTTGTCCTGCCCGTAGCCGGGAATGTTGACGTAACTGTCGCGGGGAATGGACACGAGCGTGGGCTGCTGCCCCAAAACGATGTGCAGGAGCATGATCGTATCCGTGCGCGAGGAGCCCTCATCGTCGCCGGTGACGAGGGTGTCCTTCTCATCTTGACTGAGCCCGGCCCGCGAGTCCGATCCGACGAGCAGCCAGTTTGTGCCCGAGGAGTTCGCACTGTGCGGGGGGATTGCGTCGATACGCGTGAGCTGGCTGTCGGCCCACACGCCGAGACCGACCGTCCCAACGATGAGGACAAGCAGGATGAGGGAGAGCAGCGGGGCCACCACACGGCGCCGCTTCGGCATATCACGGGCGGGGATGCCGCGCGAGCCGTAGCCGCGGGCGGAGCGGGGGCGTGGTGTGGGAATGGGTTCCGGACGAGGCCGCACCTCATCCGCTGCGGACCGCGCCTGAATTGGCCGCCCGTACCTGTCCCGGCGCACCTGACCGTTGCGGTCAACCGCATAATCACCCATGGCGACCATCTTAGAACGGCCAGAACCGGTAACCAACAAACGCAACCGCGTCGATGACACAATGGGCGATAATGAGCGGCCAAATCCGCCCGGTTTTGGCGTAGTACAGGCCATATAGGAGACCCATAACAAGGTTCCCAAAAAACGCTGAAACCCCTTGGTAGAGGTGATACGCCCCGCGCAACAGCGCTGCGGGGAGCAGCGCAGCCCGCCCAAAGCGGCGCTGAAGGTAGGCGACGACGATCGACTCCTCCGCAAACCCATTCGCAAACGCCCACATCAATTGGGTGAGGAGGAACCCATCGGCGATGACCACCTCGGTGGTCCACCCCATCCGCAGCGCTCCGGCATAGAGGGCCAGCCCCGGGATGCCGATGACGGCGGCGAGGGCGAGTGCGGGCACCACATCCGCCCAGCGCGGTCGCGGCAGTTCCCCGAGCAGGTACCACACCAACAGGCCCCAGGCGATGAGGGTGGCTGCACTGGTCAATTGCAGCGCAATGTCGAGCCATGCCTGGCTCGCCTGCGGTGCGTTGAGGGTGGTCTCCTGCGTGTTGAGGGGGCCGCGGGTGAGGGCTCCGACGAGCTGGAGCACGGCGCGGACGGCGCTCATTCCGAGGGTGACGGCGAGGACGATCGCCACCTCCACACGACGTTTCGCTCCCATACCCGCTACCCTAGCTTCTATGACCACTGTTGCGTACTTGGGCCCGGCCGGAACGTTCACCGAGTCGGCCGCCGTGTCGCTCGTCAGCTCCCCCACCCCCCGCTACACCTCCTCCCCCGGCGAGGCAGTTGGGCTCGTCGCAGCCGGGGAGGTGGATCTGGCGGTCATCGCCATTGAGAACTCCGTCGATGGGGCGGTGACCGCATCGTTCGACGCCCTCGTGGATGCGCCCGTGATGATCGTCGGCGAGGTGGATGTGCCCATCGTCTTCGCCATCGGGGCGGCGGCCACCGCTCCGGATGCACGCCCCCGCTTTGCCACACATCCCGTGGCCTGGCAGCAGGTCAAACACTTTGTCCTCGGCCGGTGGCCCCAGGCCGAGTTCATTCCGGCCAGCTCCAACGCCGCCGCCGCCGACCTCGTTGTCGAGGGCACAGCGGACCTGTGTGCCGCCCCACTCCAGGCCGTCGAGCAGCGCGGACTCACCGTTGTGGAATCCGGTGTGGCCGATGTGGCGGGGGCGACCACCCGATTCGTCGCCATCGCCCCGACGGGCCCGATTGCCGCACCAACGGGCAATGACCGCACCGCCGTCGTGTTTTCCCTCCCCAATGAGCCCGGTTCCCTCGTGGCGGCGCTGACCGAGTTCAGCTCCCGGGGGGTGGATATGACCCGGATCGAGTCGCGCCCGACCCGCTCCGGACTCGGCGAATACGTCTTCTACGCCGACCTCATCGGCCACGTTGCCGATCCGCTCGTCACCGAGGCCCTGCGCGGTCTGCACCGGCGCTGCACCCGCGTCCAATTCTTGGGTTCCTGGCCGGCCGCATCGGTATTGCCCGCCGCCTCGGTGGCCTCCCTGTCGGAGCAGGCCGCCCGCGACGATGCGGCACGGACCTGGCTCACGTCGATCGCAACTGCCCATCCCCCGGAGGTGACCCGATGATTTTTCTCATGCGCCACGGCCAGACGGTGGCCAACACATACCGGATCCTCGATACTGCAGTTCCCGGCTCGCCGCTCACCGATCTCGGCCATGAACAGGCCCGTGCAGCCGCCCACACACTTCTCCAGCCCCCGACCGCTGTGTTCCACGGCCCAGCCACCCGCACCCTGCAAACCGCCACCGAACTGTGCGCGGCCCTCACCACCACCAACCTCACCCCGCAGGCGGTGGAGGGCACCTATGAGATTCAGGCCGGTGCGGTCGAGGGCCAGCGCGGCTGGCCGGCGTTTCGCACCTACCAGGACATGCTGTGGGCGTGGACACAGGGCGAGGCCGCCACGATCCCCGGCGGGGAGACGTTAGATGAGTTCACGCACCGGTTTCAGCGCATCATTGACACCCTCGCCGCCGGTGGAGTCATGCCGGAGGGTTCCCTCCTCGTCGCCCACGGTGCGGCAATCCGGATGATCACCTTCCTGTCTTGCCACGGCCTCGGCGCGAGTGAACTCCTTGCCAACCCCCTGGCCAATTGCGAGATCGTCGCGATCGAGCGCACCGGTGCCTTCGGGGAGTGGACAGTGCACGGCCACCCCGAATGGCTCCCCCAGCAGGTTCCTGCCCACCTCTACCCGGACGCGGGCGCACAGCCATGAGCGTGGAGATCAGTGACGAGGACTTCGAGCAGCTTGTCGACGCCGGACTCGACCTCGTCCCCCAGCAACTGCTCGACCACCTCGACAACACCGTCATCCTCATCGACGACTACGCCCCCGAAGGCCCCGGCATTTTAGGCGTCTACACTGGGGTTGCACTGACCGAACAGACCTTTGACGGCCCGTGGGAACCCAACACGATCACGATTTTCCGGGAAGCCCTCAAGGACTACTGCTGGGACCTCGAGGACCTGAAAGAACAAGTGGCGATCACCGTCGTCCACGAGATTGCACATCACTTTGGGATCGACGATGATCGCCTGCACGAGCTCGGCTGGGGATAGCCGAGCTGTAGATTATTACGCGTCGAAAGCGCGGTCCACAGTCGGGTCCACGGAGATGCCCGGGCCCATGGTGGAGGAAATGGTCACCTTCTTGATGTAGATGCCCTTCGCCGAGGACGGCTTGAGACGGTTGAGCTCCTCAATGAGTGCACCGTAGTTCTGGGCGAGCTGCTCCGGGGTGAAGGAGGCCTTGCCGATGAGGGCGTGCAGGTTCGCAGCCTTATCCACGCGGAAGGAGATCTTGCCGCCCTTGATCTCGGAGACGGCCTTCGCCACATCCATGGTGACGGTGCCGGTCTTTGGGTTTGGCATGAGGCCACGCGGACCGAGGACGCGAGCGACCCGGCCAACCTTGGCCATCTGATCCGGAGTGGCGATCGCGGCATCGAAGTCCGTCCAGCCACCCTGAATCTTCTCAATGAGCTCGGCGGAGCCGACGGCATCCGCACCGGCCTCCTCGGCCTCAGTGGCCTTCACACCTTCGGCGAAGACGATGACACGGACGGTCTTACCCGTGCCGTTGGGCAGGGAGACGGTGCCGCGGACGAGCTGATCGGCCTTGCGGGGATCCACACCGAGGCGGATGGCCACGTCGACAGAGGCATCGAAGTTCTTCGTGGCGGTCTCGGTGGCCAGCTTCGCGGCCTCGAGCGGGGTGTAGAGGTGCCCCTTCTTGATCTTTTCTGCAGCCAGCTTATAGGCCTTCGAATGTGCCATGATTGTTCCTTTCGGGTTGTGGTTGGCGGGCCAGGCGGGCCCTTCCACGGGGATGATTAACCTTCGACCTCGATGCCCATGGAGCGGGCAGTGCCGGCGATGATCTTCGCGGCGTGGTCGATATCGCGGGCGTTGAGGTCTTCCTTCTTCTGCTCAGCGATCTCCTTCAGCTGCGCCATCGTCACCTTGCCCACCTTCTGGGTGTGCGGGACGCCGGAGCCCTTCTGCAGGCCAGCGGCCTTGAGCAGGAGCTTTGCAGCCGGCGGGGTCTTCAGCTTGAAGTCGAAGGACTTGTCCTCATAGACGGTGATTTCCACCGGAATGATGTTGCCGCGCTGGGATTCCGTCGCCGCGTTATACGCCTTGCAGAATTCCATGATGTTGACGCTATGCGCACCCAGTGCGGGGCCCACGGGCGGGGCCGGGTTTGCCGCACCGGCCTCAATCTGCAGCTTAATAAAGCCGGTCGCCTTCTTCTTTGCAGCCATCGTAAAACCTCTTTCCTCAGTTGCGGGTTCGCTCTACCGATGTCTGCATGGGGCGGCATTGTGACCGCCCGCAGGGCGAACCCGGCCGGATGCCTGTGACGGCCACCGGGTATATGAATTGCGAGGAACCAGTGTACACATCCGGCTAAAATGGGACAAATGGCGAAACTCTTCGCGGACATTACCCCCCTGAAAAACCCCTATTTCCGCAGGCTATGGCTGGCAAACATCATCACCGTCATCGGTGGTCAGCTCACAGTTGTCGCCGTCCCCGCCCAAATCTTCGCCCTCACCGGCTCCTCCGGATACGTCGGCCTCACCGGCCTGTTCGGACTCGTCCCCCTCGTCATCTTCGGCCTCTACGGGGGTGCCATTGCCGACGCCTTTGATAAACGCCACGTCCTCACTATCACCACCCTCGGCCTCACCGCCTCAACCGGCCTGTTTTGGCTCCTCACCATCACCGGCAATACAAACGTGTGGCTCCTCCTCGGCACCTATTCCATCCAACAGGGCTTCTTTGCGGTGAACCAGCCGACGCGGACGGCGATCTTCCCGCGCATTCTCGGCGTCGATAAGCTGCCTGCAGCCGTCTCCCTCAACATGACGGTGATGCAGGCCGGCGCCCTCGTCGGCCCCCTCCTCGCCGGCGTACTCCTCCCCTTCACCGGGTTCAGCTGGCTGTACGGGATCGATGCCCTCTCCCTCGCCCCCACACTGCTCGCCGTCCTCGCCCTCCCACCCATTCCCCCGAACGAGAAGGCGGCGAAGGCCGGGCTCAGCTCCGTCGTGGAGGGCCTCACCTATCTGGCAACCCAGCCGGTCCTTCTGGCCAGTTTCGCCCTCGACTTCATTGCCATGGGTGCGGGATTGCCGCGCGCCCTGTTCCCCGAAATTGCCACAAGCCTGTGGGGGGAGCCGATCGGCGGCGGGCTCCTCCTCTCCCTGCTCTATGCGGCGATGAGCCTCGGGGCGGTCCTCGGCGGAGTATTCTCCGGATGGGTATCCCAGGCGGTGCGCCAGGGTCGGGCCGTCTACCTGTGTATTCTCGCCTGGGGGGTGTGCGTCATCGGCATGGGAGTGAGTCTGTTCGCCGGGCGGGCCTGGGCGTTCGTGGCACTGGCGTTCCTCGCCGCCGGCGGCATGGCGGACATGTTCTCCTCCGCGTTCCGCAACGCGATCCTCCAGCAGTCCGCCTCCGATGAGCTGCAAGGACGCATCCAGGGTGCGTTCATCGTCGTGGTCGTCGGCGGCCCCCGCCTCGGCGACTTTGTCCACGGCGGAGTCTCCGAATACACCGGCGCGGCGTGGGCAACCCTCGGCGGCGGGGCCACCGTCGTCGCGCTCACGCTCCTCTGCGTCCTCGTGTTCCCGCAGTTGTGGCGCTACGAGCGGCCCCGCAGTGAGAGCTGACCGTTGCCGTGGGCTCGACGTCAATCTGTCACCAGCAGCTGGTTGAATGAGTCGCGCTCCAGCTCCGCAATATCCCACTTCTTATCGGGCCGCAACGCGTTCGACAGTTAGACTACTGTACATTCCACACACTGGCCCCCATGAGAGGAGAACCGATGGCGATACCGGCAGGCGATATCGATCACGAGCGGGAGAACGCCGAGGACTTGCGGCATACCGTCGGTCAGCGGGCCGTCACCGGGGAGTTCGGCCGCTACACCGTGGACTATTCAGCGCCGGTTACGTGCGGATTCATGGACCACAGGAGTCCGGCGCACGCTGTGAGCGCCTCTATGGTATCTCCATGTCCGCCAACGACACAGGTGCGGTGATGACGATCGATACCGACTCCGAGACGCATGAACTAACTGCGGAGGCGACACCGGAGAACCTGGGAGTGGGGCGCACCCTCGCCGATATTGGGCTGATGATTCAGCGCGGAATGCTGCGCTAATCGCCGTGGCACACTGCCCGCCACTGGCTACGTACCGTACTTGACGGGAAAACCGTCCCCGTCGGTGTACGTACCAAAGAACACACGTCCAACATCGAGGAACATCCACACAAGGAGAACCCACACCACCAGGTTCCCCACCGGATCCAGTGCGGTATCCAACATCATCCCGGACGCAATAAGCAGGGCCACCTTAAGCGCGCCAATCTTTCGATTGCCGGTGTAGAAATCGTGGACGCCGGCGAACCCAAACACCAGTGCCATCAGCCAGGTCAGTGTCGGTGATTTGCTCGAGCGGATCACCGGCATGGGTGCCTGGTAGGCCGGTGTCAGGTTCTCCACACTGAATACTGGCTGGCCGGGAACAGGCGGCGGGGTGCGGCGCCGCACCGGCAAGCCCTCGCTGTCATATTCCGCATACGGATTCGGGGGGACAGTCACGGGACACTCCTCTTCCAGTCACTCGCTATAAGCCACTCATGGCCCAGTTGTCAGGTCCCATTTTACCCCCCAACCCCCTGACGTCCATTGTGCGCAGTGGCGGCCCGGTGGGCGGCGGCAACTCGGGCATAGCGCTCAGCATGCTCGATGAAATCGCGGTCATTGACCCGCTTCACCTTCCCAGGCACCCCAGCCACCAGGGACTTCTCGGGAACCTCCTGGCCTTCCAGGATGACCGCCCCAGCGGCAATGAGTGAGCCAGCGCCCACCACCGAGCGGCTCAACACAGCAGAGTGCATCCCCACCAGGGTGTTATCACCGATGGTGGTGCCATGAACGAGAGCCAAGTGGCCAACAGTCACATGGTGGCCCAAGGTGCACGGGGCATCCCGATCCACATGCAGCACTGCATTGTCCTGAATATTTGTGTAGTCACCGACAGTGATGGTGTTGATATCCCCACGCAGCACAGCCCCGTAAAAGACGCTGGCGTGGGCACCAATGCGCACATCCCCGATGATTGTTGCCGTCGGTGCAATAAACGCCGTCGGATCGATCTGTGGCTTCTTGCCATCAAACTCAATAATCATGAAAACTCCACCTCAATAGTTTTTCCGTTGACCTCATTGGCGATGAAGCCAGTCAACAACAACTGCGACTGCTCATCGGCGTGAGAGAGAAGATCAGAATTGCGGGCCTTCAAGTCCGCATCACCCTTCGCCAGCCGCAGTGCCTCCGCAGCAGCAGTCTTATCACCAGTGCGGATAATCGTAAGCGACTGGTCATAGAACTTGATGGAGTCCGGATCAATCTCCACCGCCTGGATCGTTGCGTGCGGCACGGTCACAGTCACCGCCTGCGCACCGTCGGCCACCTGCACCTGTGACATGTCCACCCCGGCACGCACGACCGCATCATAGGTCAAGAGGAACTTCGTCTGAGTGAGGATCGGAATCTGCCCTGCCTCATATTCCACCAACCCCGAGTACAAGAACTTCTGTGTGGTCAGTTCACTGGCATCCTCCAACCGGGCGGTGATCGCTGCCGCATCCACCTTCGGCGCGGTGAGATAGGAGTATCCGGCAGCACCGGCAACTATCGCAATAACCAGCATAATTATCCAGCCAGCAAGTTTTAGACCCACCTTTTTCATACCCCCATTAAACCAGGTACCGCCACGCGACGGGCGAAACCATCGACGGCTGCCCGCAGACGAGTGACTGCGCTGAGAATTCCCAAGCGCCACCGTGCGAGTGGTAATCTGACCCCTATGTCTGCAACGCGAACTGTTGTTGTCCCCGCCGCTGGCATGGGAACCCGCTTCCTTCCCGCCACGAAGACGGTGCCGAAGGAGCTGCTGCCGGTGGTGGATACGCCCGGTATTGAGGTCATCGCTGAGGAGGCCGCTGACTTCGGTGCTGATCGGCTGGTCATTGTGACCGCCCCCACGAAGCGTGAGGTGTTGCGTCACTTCCGGCCCGAACCGGAGTTGGAGAAGATGCTGCGCAAGCGGGGGAAGACCTATCAGGCGGATCGGGTCCACCATGCCAGTGACATCATTGCCGTGGAGGCGGTGACACAGGATCGCCCCTTGGGCCTCGGTCACGCGGTGAGCTTGGCCAAGCAGGTGATGGAGAAGGATGAGGATTCGCTCGCGGTGATGCTTCCCGATGACATTGTCATGCCGATGGGTGTGATGAAAGAAATGGCGCAGGTCCGTGAGGAGTTCGGGGGCTGTGTGTTGTGCGCGTTCAACGTGAAACCCGAGCAGGTGTCCGACTACGGTGTGTTCTCCATCGCTGAGGACATCTCCGACACTGTCAAGCGTATCAACGGCATGGTGGAGAAGCCGCTAGCCGATGAGGCCCCCTCCACCTTGGTGGCGACGGGTCGCTATATTTTGGATACTGCGATTTTTGACGCGTTGAACCGGATTGAGCCGGGTGCTGGTGGGGAACTGCAGCTCACCGATGCAATCCAGTTACTCATTGAGGAGGGCATGCCCGTCCATATCGTTGTTCACACTGGTCACCGCCATGATCTGGGCAACCCGGGTGGGTTTATCAAGGCGTGTATTGAAGCCGGCGTGGACAACCCCATGTACAAGGAAACCCTCCGCAAGTTCATCATCAACCTCGTCAAAGAACGCGGCTGGGCCTAATAAAACAGCACCTGCTGGGCGAAGACGTAGAGGCACACGACCACAAGGATACCCACCGCGTACGGGGTAACCGTTTTAAGAATCTCCTGCTCAGCACCCCTGTGATTGATGACGGCAGCGGTCACGGCCAACAACTCCGGGGAGATGATCTTGCCCACCACGGCCCCCGAGGTCGACGCGGCCACAAAGAGCAGCGGATCGGCCTCGACGGCGGTTGCTGCGGCCACCTGCATGGAGGCAAAAAGCGCATTCGAGGACCCGGTGGAGCCGGTGACCGCCGTGCCAATGAACCCCAACACTGGGGAGAGGATGATAGCGAACGGGCCGGTCAGGGACAGCACAGTGCCAATGGCCCCGGTCTGGCCGGAATAGTTCATCACGTACGCCAACCCCATCACCGTGCAGATGGTCAGTGCAGTCACCCACAGGCGCGCCGCCCCGGAACCGAGCTGCGCGAAGGCGGACTGCCAGGTCAGGGAAGCCGTGGTGGAGTCGGTGTGCTTGGGCCAACGGCGATACACAGCCACCGTCAGCAGCCCCGCCACAAACAGAAGAGTCCCCGGCGTTGTCGCCCAGTTCAAGGAAAACACCGGCTGAGAGTGGAGAATCCGGGTGGCCACCAGCGGCCAATTGAACGTCACCGTCAGTGCATTGAGCGGCTTGTTCACTACAATATTCGCCACAGCGAACACGGCGACGACGAAAATATACGGGAGGAGGGCGAGGGTAGCGTCGACACGCGAAAGCACAGCGGGGGTGCGCCACGGACGCAGCAGCAGCACCGCCACCGCCAGCGACACCAACGAGGCGAGCAGGCAGGTGAGCTCATAGGAGACAAAGCGGACCGTGAGATTGGCGGCGAGCGACCACGCGATGCCAATGGCCAACGCGTACCACCACAGCTCCTTCACCCCGCGCCAGCCATCCAGAATCGCGCACTGTAGGAGCGGGAAACCGATCGCCAACACCCCGATTTGCAGGGCCACAAGCCCACCAATGCGGGCAGGATCGAGCGAGGTCATCGAGCCGGCGATGGTGATCGGAATGGACATCGGACCAAAGGCAGCCACCGAGACGTTGGAGACCAGCGACACCGTCACCGCCCGCATCGGCTTGATCCCCAGGGCAATCATCATCGCAGCGGTGATCGCGATCGGGGCACCAAAACCGGCGAAGGACTCAATGAGAGCATTGAAGCAGAAGCCAATGAGAATGGCCTGGATGCGGATATCACCGGACCGATCTCACCGATGAGGGTGCGCAGATCCGCAAAACGGCCCGAGACCACTGTGACATCGTGGATCCAAATCGCCATCCAAATACACAGGACAATGGGGAAAAACCCGTAGGTGAAGCCCTGCGAAAAGCTGGCGCCGACGAGCAGCGGCGGCATCCGGAAGACAGTGGTAGCACTGACCGCCGCGATGGCGGTGGCGGCAATCGCCGACCAGTGCACATGCCACTTCAGGCCCATGAGGAAGAAAAAGAAGGCGATGAGCGGGACGATGGAGACCGCTGCGGTGGCCCAGATAGAACCGGCGACGATGGTGGGATCAGTGACAAACAACACGGTTAACCTCTCCCCACAAGGAGGAGGAGGACGACCACGGTGATACAGGAGAGCAGGAAGAACGGGACCTCCGTCAACCCGATCCGCTTCGCCGACCAGGCCCGCCCCGCCACAGCGGCGGTGAGAATGCGGCGCGGAATCACCGCCGCCCGCGCGGTAGCAGCGCCGAGTGGGAGAAGCGCCCACGGGGTGATCACCGCCCCGGCAACCATCACCACGGTGTGGAAGGCAACGGAGAACCAGTAGAAACCCCTGTTGCCCTTCTCCCGGATGGTGGATTTGACGAAGGTGATCGTGCCCATGAAATAGAACACGAGGATGAGCGCCGGTCCGAGTGCAGGATCTGACCACCACTGCACCCCACCGGCGAGGACCCACACAAGCAGGCCGGAGGCGGCAGTGGTGGAGAATCCGGAGAGCACAGAGCGGGAGCGCCCGCGCAGCATCTCCCCCACCGCAATGGTCATCAGCGGTGCGTAGATCACCGCCGCCCAGGCGAGGTTCGGTTGAAGCACCAGCGCAACGACGACGGCAACGAGGGCGATGGCCGCGTAGACACACATCGGGCGGGCGAACCCGCGCTTCCGGTTGGGGTTGCGCGCATGCGCCCACAGGCCACTGGCGAAGAACGCGAAGTACCCGGCGAACCAGGCGACGAGCACCGGCACAACCACCCAACTGGGTTCGCGGACAAGACGGCCGATGAGTCCGACGACCGCCGGGCCGATGAGCATGGACCAGGCCCCGTGCTGGTTGGGCACCCAACCGGACAGTTTGTGACGGCGACGGCGGGCGGGGGTGTTGGCCATAGACCCCAGTTTACGGGGCCCGAGGGACGAATGGGAAACCACGTGATAGACTGAAAGCCCATGGCGAGCACTCATCAAACCAAGTTCATTTTTGTCACCGGCGGCGTGGTCAGCTCCCTGGGGAAAGGGCTCACAGCCGCCTCTCTCGGGCGGCTCCTCATCAGTCGGGGACTATCCGTGGTCATGCAGAAACTGGACCCGTATCTCAACGTGGATCCGGGCACAATGAACCCGTTTGAGCACGGCGAGGTCTTTGTCACCGAGGACGGTGCGGAAACCGACCTGGACCTCGGCCACTATGAGCGCTTTTTGGATCGGAACCTGTTTAAGAACTCCAACGTCACCACCGGCAAGGTGTATTCGTCGGTCATTGCCAAGGAACGCCGCGGCGAGTACCTGGGCAAGACGGTGCAGGTGATCCCGCATATTACCGATGAAATCAAGTCCCGGATTCTGTCCATGGCGGCTGACGATGTGGATGTGGCGATCTGTGAGATCGGCGGCACTGTGGGCGATATTGAATCCCAGCCGTTCCTCGAGGCGGCCCGCCAGATGGCGCATGAGGTGGGCCGGAAGAACATGATGTTCATCCACTGCTCACTCGTACCCTATCTTGCTCCGAGTGAGGAGCTGAAGACGAAGCCGACGCAGCATTCGGTCGCGGAGTTGCGTGGCATTGGTATCATGCCGGACGCGCTCGTCCTGCGCGCGGACCGTGAGGTGCCGGAGGCGCAGAAGCAGAAGATTGCACTCATGTGCGACGTGGATGAGGCGGGTGTCATCTCCTGCCCGGATGCCCCGTCCATCTATGACATTCCGAAGGTACTCTATGACCAGCACCTGGATACCTTTGTGATCGGTCGACTGGGCCTTCCGTTCCGCGATGTGGATTGGACGATCTGGGGCGATTTGCTCGAGCGGGTCCACGAGCCGGAGGGCGAGGTGACCGTCGGCATTGTGGGCAAGTACATGGATTTGCCGGATGCGTACCTGTCTGTGGCGGAGGCGGTCCGCGCGGCGTGTTTCGCCCGCCGGAAGAAGGCGCGCATTGAGTGGCTCCACTCCGATCAGGATAATCTGCGCGATAAGCTCGCCGAATGTGATGCCATTATTGTTCCCGGCGGCTTTGGCACCCGCGGTGTGGAGGGCAAGATTGCGACGATCCGCTACGCCCGCGAGCACAAGGTGCCGTACCTCGGGTTGTGCTTGGGGTTGCAGACGGCGGTGATTGAGGCGGCGCGCACTGCCGGCATTGCCGACGCCACCTCCACGGAGTTTGAGCCGAATGCGGCGTCCCCCGTCATTGCGACGATGGAGGAGCAGCGGGCTGCGGTGGCCGGGGAGGCCGACCTCGGTGGGACGATGCGTTTGGGTTCCTATCATGCCGTGTTGGCGGAGGGTTCGCTCGTTGCTGAACTGTATGGAACCACGGAGGTGGATGAGCGCCACCGGCACCGCTATGAGGTCAACAATGCCTACCGCGATAAGTTGGGTGACCTGGTCATTTCGGGCACCTCACCGGATGGGGAGCTGGTTGAGTTTGTGGAGCTGCCTCGGGAGGTGCACCCGTTCTTCGTGGCCACGCAGGCGCACCCGGAGTACAAGTCGCGCCCGACGCGCTCGCACCCGCTCTTCCAGGGGCTTATCGACGCCGCCCTGGCCCGGTAGCCCCACACGGCCCAGCACCCCGGTGGGCCAGTAGGCCGTGCAGCCCCGTTGCCTCTGTGCGGAATCTGTGTATAGTGGCTCCCATGCGGAACATTCGGTCACACAAGTTCACTTCTGTCACACAGTCCTCGCGCGGTCGGCGCGCCGCACTGTCCGGCGCGGCCCTCGTCGCCGCGACGGCGACGCTGGGCACTCTGACCTCCAACGCCGACATGGTCGATACCTACCTGGCCAAGATTCCCGCTGGCCAGATCAGCTGCGAGCAGGCGGCCGCCTACTGGACGAACACGGCCGACTATAACCAGAAGGTCTCCCAGGCGCGCGCACTCGCCGGCTTTGACCCGCGCGGTCCGCAGATCCTTGCCGCACTCGGGCGAATCGACGAGGCCGCAAACCGGTGTGGATTGAAAAACGGCACCGGGACCGCGAACACTCCCGCTGGACCCGCCAACCCGGCTGCTCCCACCAACCCGGCTGCTCCCGCTGGACCCGCTGCTCCCGCCAACCCGGCTGCTCCCGCCAACCCGGCTGCTGTCCAGATTCTTCCCGGTGTCACCGTGGTCAACGGGAACCCGATCCTCGTGACCATCGGCACCCAGACCTTCACCCTCCCGAACCTCTACATCATCGTCCGCGACTGGTTGGCCGGGTTCGACATCCGCATCTAGGCCGTACGCAGCTGCTGGGCACCGGCTGCTGGAGGCCTGCGAAACTTCGGCCTTCCTCCCCTTCGGCCTCCCCTTCGGCCTTCCTCCCCTTCGGCCTTCCCTTCGGCCTTCCTCCCCTTCGGCCTTCCTCCCCTTCGGCCTTCCTCCCCTTCAGCCTTCCTCCCCTTCGGCCTCCCCTTCGGCCTTCCTCCCCTTCGGCCTCCCCTTCGGCCTTCCTCCCCTTCGGCCTTCCCCCTTCGCGTCCCGGCTTCCCGGCCTGGGGGCCAGGCGGCGTGGGACTCTCAGACGAGGCCTGATGTGGGGCTTGTATGGAGGCGCTAGTTCTAAGGGGGGACCCATTTGCGTTTCCCCAGGTCGCCAACAGGGGGTCCCCCCCTAGAACTAGCCAGATCCCCCCGGGTGAGGGCCGGGCGGAGGCTTGGGACTGGGATGGGGGTCAGTCGGCGGTCGGAAGGCCGGGCGGCGGCTTGGGACCGGGCTAGGAGTAATCCATCTTCCATCTGTTCATCGGCCAAATATCAAACCGCCTGTCCCATGCTACCCGCCCACCAGCCATAAGGGATTCTGGAAACGGATCGCAGGTGCGTCGTAAAGCCTCATCCAGCTGCGGCACCCACGCATCCTCCCGCCACGACTGGCTATCAACATGCAGCATGCGCACATCCATCGCCGCGATCTGGTCCGACCTGTGACGATGATCTGACATCGCCTGCAGCGGATCCTTCCCAAACTCCCCATGAAACTTACCCTGACCATCATATTCAAGGGCAACACGAACCTCCCGGTAGAACAGATCGGGCTGGCCCAGCCACTGCTGGCGATGACTAAACAACCTCGTCTGCACAATCGGGGCCGGATAACCACGCTCATACAGAGCCATCCGCAGCATCGACTCGCGAATGGACTGCACATTCACACACGCCAACTCCAACGCCCGATCGATGTACAGCCGCCGGTAGCGACGATGAGCTGCAACCTGCCTCTGGTACACCGACTGGAAGAACAACAGCGGGGTGCTTGTGACATAGGAGACAGAATCGAGAAGAGCTACCGCTGTATCCAGCCGCTGTGGCCCCCACCGCAGCGCATCAAAAGTCGCCTCCCCCACCGGCGATACCCTCAGCCCTGATAGGTCCTCATATTGACGAGTGAAAGAACACTGCTTATGAGTTCTAAACTGGACCACGTGTTTGCGGTCCCCACCGCGACGACCGGGTAAAAACACGTCCACCTGAGCGGGGACATCCGGAACGGGAATACCGCAGGCGATCAGAGACGACGCTCCGGCGATGACCACATTCTGATACGTCTGCGCCACGGCTGCAATCTTGAGTAGGTGAACATGTTCTCGCTGGGTGCATGCAGCTGCAACCTCAGGACTCACCCACACTCCATCGACGTTGACCATGCCACGCTGTGATTGCAGAGATACTTGCTGTTTGAGGATTTCCCCCCGCGTCAATGCCATGGTGTTCACGGTACCACTGGGTGAGGGGCCGGGTGGTTATTAATATGGTGCCGCTAGTTCTAAGGGGGGACCCCTTTGCGTTTCCCCAGGTCGCCAACAGGGGGTCACCCCTAGAACTAGCCAGATCCCCCGGGTGGAGTCTGGGACCAGGGTGGGGCCGGATACAGGAAAACCCGGACAACCACGAGGATTGTCCGGGTATTGTGCCCGAGGGGGGACTTGAACCCCCACGCCCTTGCGGGCACTGGCACCTGAAGCCAGCGCGTCTGCCAATTCCGCCACCCGGGCTGGGTGTTGTTCCCGCACACTGCGTGCGAGTACACAAGAAAGATAGCACGCACCGGGGACTCACCCAAATTCCCAGGTGGAACGGTTAACCGCAGACATCCACGGCGAAACGGGATTTGGGTAGGCGCGGAATTGTTGGTACCGTGCCCCGAGTGCGAACTACAATGGTTCCAAGCAATAACTGACGAGCACGAACCCATCCAGAGCAACCGAAGGAGTACCCATGTCACTGCTGGGGCGAATCGCCAAACTTGATTCGGCGATGCAGCGCGGCCTCGATAACTCCTTTGCCGCCGTCTTCGGCGGGCGAATTGTCCCCGCTGAGATCGAGGATCTGCTCAAGCAGGAAGCCGACGACAACGCTGTGCGCACCTACGAGGGCACGATGGAAGCGCCGAACCTGTTCACAGTGCGCGTCTCCGCGAAGGACTTTTCCAATCTGTCCACCCAGTTCCCCGACCTTGCCCAGCAGCTCGCCGGTCAGATGCAGCGCTACATCCGCAATAAGCAGTGGCATGTGGCGGGCCCGGTAGCGGTACAGATCCAACAGACTGAGGAACTGTCCACCGGCCAACTCAAGGCCAATTCCCACACCACGGAGCGCAGCTACCCGTCCGGATTTGACGGGGCAGAGAAGGTGGACACTCCCCAGGTCCACGCCCCGACCTCCGCGATGGAGCAGGTGGCCGCCGATGCGGGCAGTGAGCCCACACAGTGGTCCGCCGCCCCGGCCCCGGCGCGGGAGAACAATCACGTCAACCTGCTCATCCAGGACGGCTCCTCGCGCACCTACATGGTCCACGATGGCTCCAATATCATTGGCCGCTCTGCGGACTCGGATCTGCAGTTGCCGGACACCGGCGTGTCCCGCCATCATGCGGAAATCGTGTGGGATGGTGATGACGCTATCCTCGTGGATTTGGAGTCCACCAATGGCACGGTGGTGAATAATCGTCCGGTTGAGAACTGGATGTTGGCGGACGGGGACGTTATCCAAATCGGCCATTCCCTCATTGAAGTGAGGTTCACACGTGGTTAACCTCGACGATCAGCTCCTCGGCTATATTCGCATTGGCCTCCTCATTGTCCTGTGGCTGTTTGTGTTCCTTGCCCTGAAAGCGATGAGCCGGACTACCGCACCCGTCATTGCTGAACAAACGGGCCGCCACGGCCAGGGTGGGTTGCGGAAGTCGAAGGGCTCCCAACCCCAGTTTGTGCAGGCTGGTGGGCAGCAGATGGCGTTGACAGGGATCAACCAGATCACCTTTGGCCGCTCCCAATCCAATACGTTCCCACTGGCCGATGACTATGCCTCGGGGAGCCACGCCCGCCTCATGCGTTCCGGGAACAGCTGGGTGATTGAGGATCTTGACTCGCGCAACGGCACATTTGTCAACGGTGTGCGCATTGACCAGCCGGAGAAGGTGGATATCAACAGTGAGATCACGATTGGGCAGACTCCGGTAAGATTGGTTGCCTGATGTTTGCCCTGGATTATGCACTGTGCTCGGACCGGGGGCTCGTCCGCGATAATAACGAGGACTCTGCCTACGCCGGCCCGCACTTGCTCGTGCTCGCAGATGGCATGGGAGGCCATGCTGCTGGGGAGGTGGCCAGCCAACTGATGGTTCGCCACATGATCGTTCTCGATGCCGATGCTGGGGACAATGACGTGTTGGCGCTCATGGCGGCGCAAGCTGACGAGGGCAACAAGGCGATCAAGGCGCATGTGCACGCCCACCCGGAAACCGATGGGATGGGTTGTACTCTCACAGCGGTGATGGTGGGTGAAGAGGGGGTTGGCCTGTGTCATGTGGGGGATTCGCGCGGCTATGTGCTCCGCGATGGCACGTTGGCGCAGATCACCCACGATGACACGTATGTGCAATCCCTTGTGGAGGCCGGTCAGCTCGATCCGGAGAAGGTCTCCACTCATCCGGAGCGGTCCAAGTTGATGAAGGCCTACGTGGGTATTCCGGTGGAACCGCTGCTCACGGATTTGGATATGGAGGTCGGGGACAGGCTGCTCATCTGCTCGGATGGGTTGACCGATCCGGTGAGCTTTTCCACGATTGAGAAGACCCTGTCTGAGGGCACTCCGCAGGAGGCTGGGGAGCGCCTCATCAGTTTGGCTCTGCGGTCGGGTGGTCCGGACAATGTGACGGTGATCGTCGCTGACCTTATCGACGCTGGCGATGAGCGCGCGGCTGCGTTACCGCAGACTCCGGTGTCCGGTGGGGCGCTGTCGGAGGAGCCGGAGCCGGACTCGCATCCGGATACTGCGGCTGGCCGTGCCGCCGCGTTGCGACGCAAACCCCAGGTCATCCCCGCTGATCCGGAGAAACTGGAGGCCGGTGATGCGGTGGTCCGCAAGGCCTCCTCGCGCTGGTCGGCGGCGGTGACGTGGCTTGTCGTGCTCATTGTGTTGGCCGTGTTGGCGGTCGGGGCGATCGTGGGCTACCGGATGATCAATAACCACTACTTTGTTGGCACGGCGGCGTCGACCACGCCGAGCCCGAAGCCGGCAGCGGGCAGTGACGAGCGCATCGTCATCTACCGGGGTGTCAGCTTGGGCTCCATGAACTCGCTGTACCAACTGGCCTGTATTGATGCGGGCGGCAACGTGTCCTTTGAGGATGCGGACGAGTCGAATGGAACCCCGTGTAACCCGTTCCACGTCGCCGCCCTGAAAGAGGAAGCCCGTGCCCGCGTCAGCGGACTGCCCGGCGGCAGCTACACCGATGTGCTGGCACAGGTGCAGCGGCTCGCCGAGGAGGCCCTGCCGGTGTGTGTGACCCGGGAGAAGCCGACAGATAGCCCAACCCAGGCGACGGAGGCACCCTCGCCAAGCAGCGGCGATCTGACCCAACCGGGAATCAACTGCCGCCTCGTTGCCGCGTCTGGGGAGGGTCAATGAGGTTTCGTGGAATCGAACTCGGACTGCTCATTCTCGCCGCTGTGGTGCTCACAGCGGCGGTTGTCAGTCTCAAGCTGGCCCTCGGCAACCCACTGACCTGGGAGGTTGCCTGGATTATCGGCGGTTTTATCGGCATCTTCGCCATCGCCCACATCAGCCTCTGTTTCCTCGCCCCCCACGCAGACCAGGTCCTTCTGCCGGTCGCGGCCCTGCTCAACGGGCTCGGCATCGTCATGATCTACCGGCTCGACCAAGCTCTCGGCAATCAGATGGCCTCCCGCCAGGTGATCTGGACCGTGGTGGGGGTGGCGTTCTTCGTGGCTGTGCTCGTCGGTTTGAAAAACCACCGCATCCTGCAGCGCTACTCGTACATTCTCGGGGTGATCGGCCTGCTCCTGCTGGCTCTACCGATCGTGTGGCCGTGGGCCCCGGAGACCGCCGACGCGGATATTTGGATCTCCATCGGGGGCCTGTCCGTGCAGCCGGGCGAGTTTTCCAAACTCTTCCTGCTCCTCTTCTTCGCCCAACTGCTCACGGCAAAGCGCGCCCTGTTCACCACCGCTGGCTACTGGTTCCTCGGGTTGGAGTTCCCGCGTCTGCGCGATTTGGCACCGATCCTCGCCGTGTGGGGTGTGGCGATCATCATCATGGGGTTGGAGAATGACTTTGGGCCAGCGCTGCTGCTCTTCGGCATCGTCCTCGGAATGATGTATCTGGCCACGGGGCGCGCCTCATGGCTGCTCATCGGGCTTGTGCTCATGGTTATCGGCGGTACCGGCCTGTACATGGTCTCGGCGAAGATTCAAACGCGCTTTACCAACTTCATCGACCCGGTCGGCAACTATGAGAATGGCGGCTATCAGCTCTCCCAGGCGCTGTTCGGGATGAGCTTTGGTGGTATTGGAGGCACCGGCCTCGGCCAGGGATATCCGCAGGAGGTGCCCGTCGCGTTCTCCGACTTCATCCTCGCCGCCATTGGTGAGGAGCTCGGGCTCACCGGCCTCATGGCCATTATTCTCCTCTTCGGGGTGCTCATCACCCGTGGATTCCGGATCGGCATGGATGTGAAGGACTCGTACGGCAAGCTCGTGGCCGGGGGTTCTGCTCTGGCGATCATGATCCAGGTGTTCGTTGTCGTCGCCGGGATTTCCGCGCTCATGCCGATGACGGGCTTGACCACACCGTTTATGAGCCAGGGTGGCTCGAGTCTGTTGGCCAACTACATCCTCTTGGCGCTGCTCGTCCGGATCTCGGAGAACGCGGCCCCGGCGCGGGCTACTACCCGTGGTCAGACGACAAATCTGGGAGCGGGGGTGCGCGCATGAACAAGTCCCTGCGCTGGGCCAGCCTCGTCAGCCTCCTGCTCATTGCCATCCTGTTGGCCAACCTCACCTGGGTGCAGGCATTCCAGCAGGATCACTACGCCAACAATGACTTCAACCGGCGCCAGATCTACCGGGCGGAAATGATCGCCCGCGGGCAGATCAGTGCCGGTGGGGATGTGCTCGCCCACTCCGTCGCCGATGCCAACGGCCGCTACCACCGTGAATACGGGCCCACTGCCTACCTGTATGGGCCGACCTTGGGCTACCTGTCCAATCAGCTCGGCATTACCGGGCTTGAGGCGAGCCAAAATACCACGCTCAACCAGGAGAATTCGATCAAGCTGACGATTGATCCGGCGGTCCAGGCCGTCGCCTATAGTCAGCTCGTCGAACCGGGCTACGAGGGGGCTGCCGTGGCGGTGAAGGCCTCCACCGGCGAAATCCTCGCCATGGCCTCCTCCCCCAGCTATGACCCGGTCACTGTGGAGGACAACTGGGAGGAACTCTCCGCCGATGAGCGCTCTCCCCTGCTCAACCACGCCAGCCAGGACACGCTGCCGCCCGGATCGACGTTCAAGGTGATCACGGCCGCCACGGCCCTCATGAACGGCTACACTCCCTCCTCCCCACTCACCGGTGCCGCCGTCATCACCCTGCCGGGCACTGACAACGTGACCTTGGAGAACTATGGCGGTTCCACCTGTGGCGGCGGGGGCACGGTGACGTTGACGCAGGCGTTTGCCTACTCGTGCAACACGGCCTTTGCGACGATCGGCGGGGACCTCGACGCCGGCACGTTTGAGGAGATGGCAACCAAATTCGGGATCGGTGAAGAGTATCCCAACCTCGGGATTCCCACCTCGGCAGGCTCGCTCGGGGATGTCACCGACACCGCCGCCCGCGCCCAGTCCGCGATCGGCCAGCGCGATGTCACTGTCTCCGCCCTGCAGAACGCGATGGTTGCGGCGACAATCGCCAACAAGGGGCTGCGGATGAAGCCGTACCTCGTCGCCGAGGTCGACGCCCCGGATCTCAGCGTGCGGTATAAGGCGAAGCCGCAGGAGGCGGCCGACGTCATCCCCGCCGATGTGGCCGGTCAGGTGCGCGAACTCATGCTTGCCTCGGAACGCAATACGTGGGGGTTCACCGATCCGACGATCGCCTCAAAGACGGGCACCGCCGAATGGGGGACTGATTCGCGCAAATCCGCCCCGCACGCCTGGTACATCGCTTTCCAGGGGGATGTAGCGGTGGCCGTCGTCGTCAAGAATGGTGGCAACCTCGGACAGGCTGCAACCGGTGGGCAGGTGGCCTCACCGGTCGCGCGGGCGATCCTCGCCGCAGCAAGGGGGCACAGTGGATAACTACGTCAAAGACGCGGTGATCGGCCACGGCGGCATGTCCACCGTCTACCGGGGCCACGATGCCCACGGGAGGCTCGTCGCCATCAAAGAACTGCGCCCCGAATTCACCTCCAATGAGGAGTTCCGCGCCCGGCTCGCCCGCGAGGCGCAGACGGCGCAGACGATTGCCAACCCCAACGTGGTGAAGACCTACGACTATGTGGGCTCGGCCATCATCATGGAGTACGTCGACGGCACCTCGCTGGCTGACGAGCTCTCCCGCCGCGTCAAACTCCCCGAGGCCGAAGCCCTCGGGGTGCTCGCTCAAGCCGCCCACGGGCTCTCCGATATTCACCTCGCCGGGATGATCCACCGCGATATCAAACCGGGAAACCTGCTCATCAGCTCCGATGGGACAGTGAAGATCACCGACTTTGGCATCGCCAAGGCCGCCAGTGCAGTCCCCATCACCCGCACGGGGATGGTGATGGGCACCGCCCAATACGTCTCCCCTGAGCAGGCGCAGGGCAACCCGCTCACCCCCGCCAGTGATGTGTATTCACTCGGAGTGGTGGGATTTGAGATGCTCTCCGGGCGGCGCCCCTTCGCCGGGGACAATACGGTGTCGGTGGCGATCGCCCACATCAACCAGGCAGCCCCCGAGTTGCCGGCACCGATCTCCGCCCACACTCGCCAGCTCATTAACATCTGCCTGCGCAAGGACCCCCAGCTGCGGTATCGGGATGGGGCGGCACTCGAGTTTGCAGTCCGCGAAGTGCTCGCCGGACGCCGACCCCCCGACCCTGCCCCACGCAGTGCACCTGCGACGACGGTGCTTCCCCCGGTCCGCCGCCCTGAACCCGCACCAGCACCGGCACGGAAGCACCTAGGGTGGCAGGGAGGATTGGCGGTTATCCTCCTGGCCGGTATTATCGCCCTCGTCACGATGATCACCCGCCTGCCCACAGGCAATGACGTCGTGGTAACGGAGACGGTAACTCCGACTGATACGGTAGTCGTAGAAACAACAGTGACGGTGGTTGAACCAGCCCCGGAGGAGGAACAATGATAGCTAATCGCTACGAACTCGGTGCCACTATCGGCACCGGCGGAATGAGCGACGTGTACGCCGCTCAGGACACCGTGCTCGGACGCGAAGTGGCCATCAAAATACTCCGGGCCGACCTCGCCCGCGACACCGGGTTCCGGGAGCGCTTCCAAAAGGAGGCCCAGAACTCCGCCCGACTTAACGACGGCGCCATCGTCTCCGTCTACGACACCGGCTTCACCAGCCAAGACGGCGTGGACGTGCCGTACATTGTGATGGAACTCGTGCACGGGCGCACTCTCCGCGACGTCATCCACGAGGACGGCCCCCTGAGCCCGCAGGAGGCCGCCGAGGTCATGCTGCCGGTCGCCCATGCGCTGGAAGTGTCCCACGCGGCGGGAATCATTCACCGTGACATCAAACCGGGCAACATCATGATCACCAACACCGGCCAGGTGAAGGTGATGGACTTCGGTATCGCCCATGCCCTCACGGACACCACCTCCGCGATGACCCAAACATCTAACGTCATCGGCACCGCCCAGTACCTCTCCCCGGAACAGGCGCGGGGGTTGAGCGCCGATCAGCGCAGCGATATCTACGCCGCCGGCTGTGTGCTCTTTGAGGCGGTCACCGGCAAGCCCCCGTTCGAAGGGGAATCCCCGTTCTCCGTTGCCTACCAGCACGTGAAAGAGGACCCGATCAAACCGTCCACCATGATTAGCGGTTTGACCACCCAGGAGTCCATCAACCTCGATGCGGTCATCCTCACGGCGATGGCGAAGGACCCGACGGACCGCTACCAGGATGCCCACGAGTTGGCGGCGGACCTGCAGGCTTTGGCGAACAATGCGGTGCCTGCGGCGGCCCTCCAACACACCCCGGGCACCCGACCCGACGGCACCTTTGAAGATCCTGCAACGGATGCGACTATGGCCACCGTGGACGACGATAGTGACGAGCCGCGCACACACTCGAAGTTCTGGGGCTGGCTGCTCAGCCTGCTCCTTATCATCTGCCTCGCCCTCGCCGGAGTCTTCGCCTACAACTACTTTGAACTCGGCGGGAACACGCAGCAGACAGCCACCCGCTCAATCACCATCCCCGACCTTGTGAACATGCCGCAGGATCAGGCGTTGGCGCAGCTACAGTCGACGGGTTTGAAGACGAACGTGGTCAATGAGGCCTCCCCCACGGTGCCGAAGGGTGCGGTGGTGCGTACCTCCCCGGCGGCGAATACGCGCGTACCCTCCGGGACGACGATCGACGTCATCGTCTCCTCCGGCAAGGAGATCACCGAGGTCCCCGATGTGAAGGGGAAGACCACGGAGGAGGCGTTCACCATCCTCGACCAGGCTGGATTGAAGCTGGCGACGACGGTGAAGGAAGCCAACAGTGAGGATGTGCCGAAGAACCAGATCATGGAGCAATCCCCGGCCGCTGGCTCCCAGGTGTCGAAGGGCACGGAGATCATCCTCACCGTCTCCATTGGCCAGAAGACGGTGCGTGTGCCCGCCCTCAACGGCACCCGGTGGGAGAATGCGGAGGCCAATCTCAAGGCCCTCGGATTCACCGTGGTCCAGCAGATGGTCGATTCCAACCAGCCGGAGGGAACGGTTGTGGCCACCAGTGGGGAGGGCACGGAGGTTCCGGAAGGCTCCGAGCTCACCGTGCAGGTGTCCAACGGTCAGTCGGTGACGATGCCGAACCTCGTGGGGCAGAGTGCGCTCACTGCGATGCCGGCTCTCACCCAGGCGGGCCTGTCCGGTACCTTCACCCGTGTCGATGTTCCCACCACGAACCCGCTGCAGGTGGAGCAGGTTGCGAAACAGGATCCCCCGGCCGGTGCGTCGGTCCGGAAGGACCAACAAGTGACCCTCGAAGTGTACACGCTCGACCTCTTGCCCTAGGATTATCACCATGCCCAAAGCCAGAGTAGAAAAGATCCAGCAGTCCACCCAGGTTTCCCGGACTCCGGTGAAGTTGAACTCCACCGGAACCCCGGTGTGGTACAAGGCACTGATGTTTGCCCTCATGCTGCTCGGGCTCGCCTGGCTGGTTGTGAACTACCTGGCGGGCATGGATATTCCGTTCATGCTCCAGTTGGGCCCGTGGAACTACGCCATCGGCTTCGGCCTGTTTATCCTCGGACTGCTCATGACCATGGGGTGGCACTGACGGCGGTTTTGCTCGTCGGGAGGCATGCTGTAGACTGGACCGGCTGCACTTTTTCATGCAGCACGTTGCATGACGCAACGCCCTCCTGCTGTAGGTAACCTGCTTACAGCCGATTGAACTACTAGACCATAGGAGGTGATGAGGTCCGTGCGTCATTATGAAGTCATGATCATTATTGATCCTTCCCAGGACGAGCGCACTGTCGCTCCATCCCTGGATAAGTTCCTCGAGATTGTCCGCAAAGAAGGCGGCACCGTGGACAAGGTGGATATTTGGCCGAAGCGCCATCTCGCATATCCCATCAACAAGCAGGAAGACGGCATCTACGCAGTTGTCGACATGACCTGCGAGCCGGCCACTGTCCAGGAGTTGGACCGTGTGCTGAACCTGAACGAAACGATTCTGCGCACTAAAGTACAGCGCGGAGACCGTTAGAGAATTTCAGAAAGGTTCACACCATGGCTGGAGAAACCCCCATTACGCTGATTGGCAACGTCGTTGCCGACCCTGAACTGCGCTACATTGCGTCCGGTTCGGCTGTCGTCAACTTCCGTGTCGCCTCCACTCCCCGCTCGTTCAACCGCCAGACAAACCAGTGGGAGGACGGCGAAGCACTGTTCCTGACCTGTAACGCCTGGCGTGAGTACGCGGAGAACATCGCCCACACCCTGAAGAAGGGGATGCGCGTCATCGTCTCCGGACGGCTGAAGCAGCGCAGCTTCCAAACCCAGCAGGGCGAGAATCGCACTGTGTTTGAGGTTGAGGTGGACGAGGTTGGACCGTCGCTACGCTACGCCACAGCCGAGGTGACCCGCATCAGCCGGGATAACCAGAATCCGGGTGGGTACAACCAGAACCAGGGTGGGTACAACCAGAACCAGGGTGGGTTTAATCAGGGTGGCTTCCGCCAGTCGGCACAGCCGCAGAACCAGGAGCCGCAACAGGATCCGTGGAACTCTGCCGGCCCGGCTGATGGGATGGGCGGCCAGTCTGAGCCCCCGTTCTGATCTCTAACACTTGAACACTCGAAGGAACAATCATGAAACTGATCCTTACCGCTGAGGTCGACCACCTCGGTGCCCCTGGGGACATCGTTGAGGTCAAGCCCGGTTACGGACGTAACTACCTGCTTCCGCGCGGTCTGGCCATCGTGGCCACCAAGGGTGCGGAGAAGCAGGTGGAAAACCTGAAGAAGGCTCGTGAGGCTCGCGCCATCCACGACCTTGATCACGCGAACGAGGTGAAGGCCCAGCTTGAGGCCCTCACTGGTGTGACAATCGCCGTTCGCACGGCAGAGGGCGGCACCCTGTTCGGGTCCATCTCTGCAGCCGACATTGTCAAGGCCATCCGCGCTGCGGGCGGCCCGGCACTCGCCCCGAGCGTCTTTGACGTTCCGCGCGGCCTGGTGAAGAATACCGGCAGCTACACCCTGGATGCGAACCTCCATGAGGACATCGTGGCCAAGGTGGCGTTTGAGGTCGTCGCCGAGTAAACCAGTGACCCAGCCGCTGAGCTGGGACGCCCAGCCCCGCGCTGGGCGCAAATAACTCAATAGACAACAGCTTAGAAGTGAGGACCCGGATTAGAGCCCCGGGTCCTCACTTTCAGTTTCGCCTGGCCCACCCACACTAGGCCGTCACGGCGGTGATGAGGAACGGGATGATGAGGATGCCGATGATCGCGATGACAATGCCCACCACCGCCCCCACAACGGACTTCTTCACCATGTAGAGGTAGTAGGCGCTGGCCAAGCCGACGAAGCCGATGAACACGGCAATCATACCGACGGCAATAACTGACATGGGTAGCATGGAAACTCCTCGTTGTGCAGGTTAGTACTGGGTGGCCCCGAAGATGGCCAACACCGTGGGCACCACGCCGAAGAAGAAGATGCCGAGCGTGGCCAAAACAATCACCAGCGGCAGCTTCCGGGTGTAGTAGTAGAGCACGAAGGACACCGTAAACAGGAGCGCCCCAAAGAATACGGAGCCAATCGTGAACCAGGTCATCATCGTCATGCGGATATCGTCTCCTTCGCCGGAGTGGTCACGGTGTGTCCTCGCCACACGCGCACCACCATGTAGATGAGTAGGCCAATGCGAGTGAGAGCGAGGATGGTGTACGGCCAGCCGGGCAGGCCCTTGTTATCGGTTCCCAGCAGGTGCCACATGAGTACGGGCCACAGCAGCGCCTCCACCGAGGCCCACGTGTATACCAGCCACCACGTGGGGATGGCGATTGCCGCCAGCGGCAGCAGCCACAGTGAATACTGGGGGCTCCAGACCTTGTTGGTGATGAGGAAGGCCACGGTGATGCAGAACATCAACTGGGCGACTGTGAGGTTGAGTGGTGCCCGGTTGCGCACGGAAACAACGCCGGACCCGATGAGGAAGATACCCGCACACGCGGCGCTGAAGAGCACGAGGGAGACCGTGTTGAGCACCGGAACCGGGAAATTTGTCCCAAAAATCCGGTTGATCGCCTGGTAGATTGTTGTCCACTCCGGGCCGCGTTCTGTGTTCATGCGGAAGAATTCGCGCCAGCCCGCCGGGAAGAGAATCATGATCGGCAGGTTGATGATCAGCCAGGTCACTACCGCCGCGATGAGCGGGTGAACAAACTGCTCCCAGGCTTTCTCCCGCACCGCGACGGTGAGGAGGGCACCGAGGAGGAAGAGGGGCCACAGTTTCAGGGCGGCGCCCAGGCCAATGAGCACGCCCACCCCGGTATAGCGCCGATCGCGCAGCAGTACGAGGGCGGCGATGACGCAGAAGATGGGGAGGATGTCAAAGTTGGTAAACGCGTGGACGATGACGAGCGGGGAGGCGGCCACCAGCACGGCGTCCCACACCCGGTTTCCGGCGAGCTGGGCGGTGAGCCGGACTGTCCACACCCAGAGGAACGCCATGATGATGGCGGCGATGGTGAAGTTGAGGGAGGCGGGCGGGATGGGCAGGGTGATGATGGCGAGGATGGCGCGGGTGATCGTGGCCGTCACGTACATGAAGAGGCCCATCGCCACGGGGTACTCCATGTAGCGGGTGCCGGATTCCTCCTGCCACGAGTAGGCGTAGGGGAAGTGGCCTGCTTCGAGGCCCTCTACCCCGTACAGGGCGACGATGTCGTTGTAGCAGGTGGCGGTGTATTGGCGGGAGCCTGACCAGTTGATACCCCACACCCCGTCCGTGTTCGTACCGGACAGGCAGGGGACGCGGTAGAGGTAGGCGAAGGCGAGGAAGATCAGTGATACCGCGGTGAGTACAGCCAGCGGCGTCCAGCGCCGTTGCGTGCCGACGAGCGCGTAGCGCCCCGGCGCGCCACCGAGGAATTCGCGGATTCCTGCGGCGAGGGGCTCAGTGCGGGTGGGGGACACCCGCTCAGGGGCCACAGCCATTAGCTAACCCCCAGGAATTCTTTGATGTCTTGGACCACTTCGTCGGGGATGACGATGGTGTTCGGATCGACCGGTTCAGCGCCACCACCGCCACCGGCACCAGCACCCGTACCGTCCCCGGCACCGGTTGCCTCACCGGTGCCAGTGTCATCGGTAGCGGAGGTCGTCGGTGCGGAGGAATTCGAGGTTTCGGTGCCATCACCGACGGTTTCGGGGACGGAGTTGTAACCCACATTCACGGGGAGGTTGAACTGTTCATAGTCTGCGTTGACAAGCGCCGCGTTCATCGCGGTGCGCCAGATGGTGGCGGGGATACCTGCGCCATACACCGAACCACCGTAGGAGTTCACGAGGCGGGAGTTGTCTGTGGTGCCCACCCACACGGCCGTTGCCAATTGCGGGGTGGAGCCGATCATCCAGGCGTCCTTCGTACCGTACTCGTTCGGGTATTCCACGGTGCCGGTCTTGTTCGCCGACTGGCGGCCCCCGTTGAGCACGTTTCCGCCGGACCACGCGGCAATCGGCAGCATGGACGCAGTGACGGCGTTCGCCGTGTTCTTCTCAATGCGCCGTTCTCCCTTCAGCCCCGCATCGGTGTAGAGTTCGTCGCCGTTGGCATCGGTGATCCGTTGCACAAAGTGGGCCTTGTGGTAGATGCCGTCGGCGGTGAGGGTGGACAGGCCCTGGGCCATGTCGAGCGGGCGCACCGGGTACATGCCCAAGATGACGCCGTCGGCGGAGTGGCCGTTGTCTTCCTGCAGGTCCATGTCGCGGGAGACGCCGAGCTGGTAGGCCATTGCGGCGGTATCGTCCGCCCCGTTCTTGAGGTCCTTCTGCATCCGGATGAAGCTGGTGTTCAGGGACATCTTCAGGGCGGTTTGAATGGTACAGGTGCCGCAGGTTTCCCCGTCCGCGTTATTCACCGTTGCGTTACCGGTTTGCACCGGGGCGGAGGAGTACATCTTTGACAGCGGAATGCCCTGGTGGACGGCTGCGGTGAGGCCGAAGATCTTGAACGTGGACCCGGTCTGCAGGGGGGCATTGGCGTAGTCCCAGCCGTTCGAGTCCTCGCCACCGTAGTAGCCGCGGATGGCACCGGTCTGCGGTTCAATGGACACCACTGCGGTGCGCATGTTTTCGCTCTCGTACTGCAGGCCGTTGCGGGCGGCGGTGACCACGCCCTCCTGCACCACCGGGTCGATCGTCGTGGTAATGCGCAAACCGGCGGTATTGATGGTGTTTTCATCAAAGCCCAAGGCCAACAGCTCGTCATAGACGCGCTGTTTAATGAGGCCGTTGGGGCCTTCGGCGATGGTGAAGGAGTTGTTCTCGGCTGGGTCGATCGTGGCAGGATACTCCGAGTTGTTGCGGGCGTTTTGGTCCATCGCCCCGATGACAACCATGCCGTCCATGACGTAGTTCCACCGGTCGAAGGCCTCATCCCAGTTCACCCACGGTTCGAGAACGCTGGGGCGCTGCACGGCGGCGGCCAGCACAGCTGCCTCTTCAGCAGTGAGAGTGCCCAGGTCCTTGTCAAAGTAGGCTTTCGCCGCCGAGGCCACACCGTAGGCGTTGCGGCCGAAGTAGACGGTGTTGAGGTAGGCCTCGAGGATCTGGTCCTTCGACCACTCGCGCGTCATCTTCGCAGAGGCGACGAGTTCGCGCAGTTTGCGGTTGATGGTGCGCTCGTTTCCAACGAGCGCATTCTTCACGTACTGCTGGGTGATCGTGGAACCACCACCGGCGGATTCGTTGCCGGTGAGCAGGCCCAATCCGGCGCGCAGATACCCGGAGACGGAGAAGCCCGGGTTGGTGTAGAATTCGCGGTCCTCGGCGGCGATGATGGCATCCTTCATCGTCTGCGGGATCTCATCGAGCGAGACCTGGACGCGGTTGCCGTCCTGCGGGACGACGCGGGCGATCTGGGTTTCCCCATCGCGGGCGTAGATATAGGTCATCTGCGGGGTGGTCAGATGGTCGGGGGTGGGAATGTCCGTGCGCGAATAGGCGATGGCGAAGACAGCCGTGGGCACTACGAGCAGGAGCACGAGGATTGGAACGATGATCCCGAGGGCGAGCTTCCATCCGTTGCCCTTGGTGGCCGAGCGGCGTGTGCGTGTGCGCTGACGCTTCGGCTCCGGTGCTGGCTTATTCTCCAACGCATGCGACATGCCCCCCAGGATACACTGGGAACATAGTGCTCAGCTAATTCAACTGGGCTGAACGCAGCAGATAGTTCCACCCACAGCTCGCACACACTTCCACCTCGTGGACCTCTACCGGAATCCCCTGCTGCACAAGCGTCTCGATCTCGCTGGCTGCCCGCGCTGTCCCCGAGCGCTCGCCGAGCTCGGATCCGAACACCCAGTAGACTCCCCAGAGCGTATTCCGGCCGCACACCGGGCACGGTTCATCCCGGGGAAATCCCAGCACTTCCGCAGAATCGAGGAGTTGGCGGGGCGCGTCACACGCCTCGCTCCGCGCGAGGGGGTGCTGGAGTACTCGCAGCCGCGCCAGGCCGTAACTGACCCACTGGGAGGCGGGAAGTTCCAACCGATTCACGGCCCCTAGCCTAGCATTTTGTGTATCGCTCACAGATCGCTATATTTTGGAGAGTAAAAGACTTTTTGCCGCATAGTTAAGGACCACAATGACGCAGTCTGCGCTCAACATCGCCGAGATGCTCCGCCCGCACCTTACCACCCTCTACGTCAACTACTTTCGGATGAGCCCCGGCGCGGAACTCACCGGCCCCCAATTGACCATTCTGACGTGGCTGAAGAAGCACGGGGCATCGCGTATCTCGGAGATTGCCCGCAACGAGGGCATCCAGATGCCCACCGCCTCCAACGCCATTCACCACCTCGCTGATCGTGACCTGGTGGAGCGCACCCGCGACCCGCACGACCACCGTGGCGTGCAGGTTTCCCTTACGGAGAAGGGGGCCGCACTGCTCCACCGTGTGGGTCGGGAACGCTCGATGGCGCTGGCGGAGATGCTGTCTGTGCTGGAGCCGGAGGAGCTCGAGCAGGTAGAAAAGGTTGCCCCCATTTTTGACAAATTGGCCCATCGCTACACCCTACAGACCGAGGAGAAGTAGACTTTCGGGTATGCTGCGCGCACTCATCGTCACTCCGAACACCCCGTGTGTGCGCGCTGTCGCCTGGCTTGCTGACGGCCACGATGTCCGCGTGCGCACTGCCAGCATTGTGGTGAAGCCGTGGCTGACGTTTGGCGCCAGCTACGAGAAGTGGGCGAAGAAGGAGGCGAAGCGGCAGAGTGAGATACTCAAAGAGCTGCTCTCGCACACTCCGCTGCTCGAGGTGTGGGACGGCAATCAGCTGCTCACCGGCGACAATGAGATTGAGTTGCTCGCGCAGGCTACTGGGGATTGGGAGCCCACGCTCATCGTCTGTTCTGCCTCCTCTCCCCTCCTGTCTTCCCTCCTCCATTCCTCGACCTATCCGCTCCTCGTCGTTCCCGATAACCTCCGCCTCTCCAAGCACGGCCCGTCGCGGGTGACCGTGGATTTCTCCAACGATGTGGTGAAGGCGAGTGCTCTGGCCGGTCGGCTCGATTTGCCGCTGCGGATTGTCGCGTTCTTGTCGGAGGATTTCGCCGCCCCGAATCGCCTCCACTTGGAGATGATCACCTCGATCCGCGAGGAAACCCTGGTGAAGCTCGATGAATTGCGCGACCAGGTGGGTGGGTTTGTCAGCGATGTGGAGACGGTCATCGGGTCTGGCCCGAGCCTCACGGAGGCGGTCCAGTCGATCCGCTGGAAGAAGGGCGACCTGTTGTCGGTGTCCTCCACCCGCACGGACCGGGTTTTTGTCGGTGCCACCACGGAGGAGTTGATCCGCACTGTCAGTACACCAGTGGTGGTGAGTTTGTGAGGGATCGCAACCACCCGGAGTACAAGTACACAGAGGTGGACTATGAGATCGATCCCCTCCTCCGGCTCGAACGTGCGAACCGCTCCACCCGGCAGGCGATCATCTATATCATCGCCTCACCCCTCATCACCTTGTTCTCGGGCCTGGTGGTGGCCTTTTTTTCCCGGGTGCAGGGTGGTCCCCTCTGTGATGCGGGCTATGCGACGATCCTGTGTACCCGGCGCGCGGAGATCCTCTTCACTGTCGTCCCGATGTCTGTGGCGTTCCTCGGGTTTCTCGGCTGCTGCCTCATCCTCTATCTCAAGTGGCGCGCCTACACGCGCTGGACCCCGTGGTTGGCTATTCTGTGGCCACTCGCGTTCGTGTGCCTGGGCTGGATGACCGCGTTTGGCACTCTCGCGATCCTCGGCCCCCGCTGACACCGGCTGCTGCCGATTCCACCACCCACAGGAAGTTGTCGGGCGCGGTCTGTTCACGCTGCGACAACACCCATTCCCGGGCGGCGTCCCCAACCGGTTCCACCGGCCCGGCGGCCAGCTGGGAGAACAGTGCTGCCAGTCCTGGCACATCCCCGGGGGCGGCAACCCACCCGGCACCGAGGTTTTCGATCAGGTGCTGCGCTTCCCCTTCGACGACACCGACGACGGGAATGGCCTCCTCCATGAGCTCATACATTTTTGACGGGACGGTTCGGCGCAGTGGCTCCCAGTCCGCCAGATGCACCAATCCCACGTCGGCCCACTCGTAGTGGCGCGAGAGCCGCCCGTTGATGGTGCGTGGATAGAAGCTCACCGCCTGCCTCAACACGGGGGAATATTCCACCCGGGAGCGCAGATACTCCTGGGCAGCACCGGTGCCAACAAACCGGACATCGACGGTTCCTTCGGGCAGCAGTGCGACCGCATCGAGGACGTGGGAGAGCTTCTGTGCCCGCCCGATTGTGCCCGCATACAGGACGTGCAGGGGCTGGCCGGGGGTGTGGGTGTGACGGACCTCCGGGTGGGTGGGAGGCGGGAATACGTTGCGCACTGTGGAGAAGAACGGCTGGTAGAGGTCCTGCCGCAGCGCTGCCTCGAGGGAGGTGGTCGTGGAGATGATCCCGGCCGCGTTGGCGAGGGTGCGCGCAAAGTTCATCTTGAACACGGTGGATGCCACGGTGGTGGGCAGTCCGCCGAGGAGTTTTTCCCGCAGGGATTGTCTGCCGGTCTCTTCATTCCACTGGGCGGTGTATTTGAGCAGGTCGGGCCATGCGTCCCGGAGATCAATGATGTTGGGGATCCCCGTCTTCTTCCCAACGATTTCTGTGGCTTTCGCGGTGGGCAGTGTCGGTACTGTCCCGATGATCACTGCCGGCCGCTCGGCGGCGTCGAGTCCGCGAATGTAGTCGATGGCGGTTGCTGCCATCCGTTTCGAGGACATGATTTGCGCGAGTGCCCGCTCGGTGAGCCCGCTCTTTTGTTCTTGGATCTGCGTGGGGACGAGCGTTTCGTGGGCGACAGGGATGGGCCCGGATTTGGTGCGCGGTGTCACGACGGACACGGTGTGTCCGGCGGCCTCGAGGATCCCAGTGAGCCAATGCCAGCGTCGTTGCGGCACCCCGTAGGTGGGGCTCCAGTATTCGGAGAGAATGAGGACGTGCACGGGGATTCCTTCGCAGGACTTGGGGGTGGTCCGGTGAGTGCTTACGCATGAGAAAAGCGCCCGAGCGAAGTGCTACAAGGGCGCTTTCACAAGTAAGCGATCGAGGGAGCAGGGGAGTTGACGCCCGCCCCCTCGTGCTTGCGCTACTTAGATGGCCGGAACCCAGCCCTGGTGAGCAGCGTAGTTGTACACGGCGATAACGGTGCCGATGACGGTGCCCACAGCGCCGAGGATACCGGCGGCGTAGAAGAGCTCAGCCCACTTCGGGAGGTTAGCACCCTGGGAGGAGCCGAAGATATCCTGGCCGGTGGCCCACTGGTCGCCATCGAGAGCGCCAGCGAGCTTGGAGGAGATGTTGCCCCCATCGCCATCAACCGGGGTGGTGTTCTCACCAGTAGGCTTATCGTTGGTGACCTCCTTGGTGAGGATCTTCTCGGAACCCGGGACGTTGTCATAAGCCTGGGTACGGTCGATGCCCTCGGCACCCTCAACGTTAGCAGCGAAAGCCGGGGTGGCGGACAGAGCGACAGCCACAGCAGTCAGGCCAGCAATTGCAGTTTTACGCATGATGTATGTTTCCTTTCAGCCTTGTTGTAGTGGTTGTCTTACTGGAGGTACCCGTTGTACACGGCCCAGTTGTAGGCCGGAGCAATGAGGTTGGTCAGAACGGCGAGAACGATACCGGCGATGGTGAAGCCCATCCACGCCTCGAACCAGGCCGGCTTCTCAGCAATGGTCTCGGAGCCGAAGGCATCGACACCGTAGATGGCCTTGTCGCCCTCGTAATCCTGGGACAGCTTCGAAGAAGCATTGCCCGTGGCCTCGGTGGGAACGTCCTTCAGCGGGGCATCAGCGGCGAAAGCGGTGCCGCCCATGGTCAGAGCCAGCGCGGTTGCGCCAGCAACTGCAGCGTTGCGAATCGAACGCATAAGGTTCTCCTTACAAGTCTAGGTGTAGTGAAGTTTTCAGTTGTCTCAACCAAAATCTCCCAGGTAATTTACACCAACCCATGCGCCTGCGCAAGTGTTATCTGCATATTTTTCCTAGAAGAGTCCAACCGCACGTCCGTCTGGCGCAGCGAGACATTGGTATGTTCGCAGAAAAGTCCCGTTTTATAACATCCTAGTTTCCACCTACACCCCCGTGCGGGGGTAAGTAATCTTGTTATAACCTCCAGGTTTGTACATATTATGCACGGGTTATTTTGTTGACGGTTCCGTATGCTAGTGGCCAAATGACACCTGTGTCATTTCGGGGAGAAACGCCGCACGGCAGCGCAATAGGCTAGGTTAGTGGCATGACAAAAGTGTGCATCCTCGGACTTGGCCTCATCGGCGGCTCCCTGCTGCGTGATCTGCAGGACAAGGGCGTGGAGGTGTTCGGCTACAACCGCACCCCCTCGAGTGTAGAAACCGCCCGCGAGGAAGGCTACGACGTCTCCAGTGATCTCGTTGACACCCTCACCCGCGCGGAAACCGAGGGGGCCTTTATTGTTATCGCCACACCGATGGATTCGCTCGCCGGACTCCTCGAAACTGTTCACACCCACGCCCCCCACTGCGGATTCACCGACGTCGTCTCCGTCAAAGGTGCCGTGTGGCGGCTCGTCGAGAAGTTCGGCATGCAAGCCACCTATGTGGGCAGCCACCCCATGGCCGGCACCGCCGACTCCGGATGGTCGGCCACCCAAACCGGACTCTTCCAGGATGCGGCATGGGTCGTCACCTACGACTACGCCGCCAGCTTCGACGACGTCACCGCCATCCCTGCAGCCTGGATCGACCACTTCAAAACCGTCGTCCACCTCGCCGACACCGTCGGCGCTGAGGTCGTCCCCGCCCGCGCCGACAACCACGATATGGCCGTGGCGAAGATCTCCCACCTCCCCCACGTACTCGCGGAAACCCTCGCCATCGAGGGCGATCGCGGCGGGGCACTCACCCTCTCCCTCGCCGCCGGCTCCTACCGCGACGGCACCCGCGTGGCCGGATCCTCGGTCAACCTCGTCCGCAACATGCTCGAAAACAACGCCACCGCCCTCGTGGAGAGCCTCGACCAGGCGCTGGAAATCCTCCACCAAGTCCGCGACGACCTCGCCGCCCCCGACCCCTCCGTCGGCGAATTCGTCGGCGCCGGCTACACCGCCCGCGTCCGCTTCGATGCCCGCCACGGGATGCGTCCGGTCATCCGCGTCAACGTAGGACAGGACGGTTGGGGCGGCCAACTCGAGCAGGCCGAGGCCCTCGGGGCGCGAATCCTGCTGTTTTAGACGGGGCTCGATGAGAAGGTGTACGGGCACAGTTGTACTATTGTCCGCATGACTGCTCAGACAACTGGCCAGAACCAGCACCGCGAGGTCTTCTCCTCCCGGATTGCGTTCCTTCTCGCCGCCATCGGCTCCGCCGTCGGCCTCGGCAACATCTGGCGCTTCCCCTACATCGCCTACACCAACGGTGGCGGCGCGTTTTTGATCCCCTACCTGGTGGCACTGCTCACCGCCGGTATCCCACTGTTGTTCTTCGACTACGCCTTCGGGCACCGCTACCGCGGCTCCGCCCCCCTCGCGTATCGCCGTTTCAAGCCGTGGGCTGAGCCCATCGGCTGGATGCAAGTGGGCATCTCCTTCTTCATCACCATTTACTATGCGGCAATCATCGGCTGGGCTCTGCTCTACGCCTTCAAATCCTTCACCAAGCCGTGGGGCGCGGACCCGGAGACCTACTTCGTCGCCGAGTTCCTCCACGCCAGTGACGTGGAAGGCACCCCGCTCATGACGCTCGACTTCGTCCCCCAGATCGCCCTCGCCCTCTTCGTCGTGTGGGTGGTCAACATCATCGTCATCGCCCTCGGTGTCGATGAAGGTATTGGCCGGGCGTCCAAGTTCTTCATGCCAATCCTGACCGTACTGTTTATTATCGTGGTCATCCAGGCAGTGCTCCTGCCCGGTGCCGGCACCGGCTTGAACGCCCTGTTCACCCCCGATTGGGCAGCACTGAAGAATCCGGGCGTGTGGGTGGCCGCCTACGGGCAGATCTTCTTCTCCCTGTCCGTGGCCTTCGGCATTATGCTCACCTACTCCTCCTACCTGCGCCCGCGCACGAACCTCACTGGCACCGGCCTGGTCACCGCGTTCGCAAACTCCTCCTTTGAGGTGCTCGCCGGAATCGGCGTGTTCTCCGCCCTGGGCTTCATGGCCGCGAACTCCGGTGTCGCCGTCGACGATGTGGCCACCAACGGCATCGGCCTCGCCTTCATGGCCTTCCCGACGATCATTGGCGAGATGCCCGGCGGCACTATCTTCGGCTTCCTGTTCTTCCTCTCCCTGTCCATCGCCGGCTTCACCTCCCTGTTCTCCCTGCAGGAGGTTGTCGTCTCCGCAGTCCGCGATAAGACCGGACTGCCGCGCAAGACGGTCGCCATTGTCATGGGTGTGGTGATGGCGCTGCTGTCCCTACTTCTGTTCTCCACCACGTCGGGGCTGACGAGCCTGGACATTGTCGATAAGTTCACCAACAACATCGGCATCGTCGGCGTCGCCTTCCTCTCCATCGTCGTCGTGGACTGGGTGCTGCGCCGCCTCAACGAGTTTGGCCTCCACCTCAACGCCGTCTCCAGCTTCCAGGTGGGCACGATCTGGCGCATCTGCGTGACCAACCTCACCGCCGTGGTGCTCATCTACACCCTCATCACTGAGCTCATCGGCCTCTTCCAGGAGCCGTACGGCGGCTACACCGCCGCCCAGAACGGCGTCTTTGGCTGGGGTGTTATCGCCGTCATCGTCATCGTCTCCCTGATCATGCCGCTCGTGCCGTGGAAGGGCGAGGTGCGCATCGATGGCCTCCCCGGCTCCGACTTCGGTGTTGAGGCCGAGTTCCAGCGTGTCCTCCACACCCCGGAGCGTGCCGCTGACCGGCGCGAACGCCACGCAGGTCCGGCTGCTGAACAGTACGGACGCCCCGCCCACAACCCGTCCACCTCGAACTAAAGGAGTGTGAAAACCATGAGTGGAATTGCCATTGTCATGCTCGTGCTGTTCATCGTGGTGATCTGGGGCGGCCTCGCCGTCTCCACCGTGCACCTGGTGAAGCACCCCGATGCCACCTCCGGCCAGCTGGGCGAATCCCCGGCAGCCACCGATGAGGTGCTCATCGGACACGAGGATTAGCTGAGGAAGTATGCTCCCCGAGCGTGCTACCGTTCACAAAACCCCAGGTCGGGTTGAGAGGTAGCACGCTCGGGGAGCATAACTCATTGTCTGGACTAGATATGGGCCCGAGGTAGTCGCGGTGAGGCGGGCGATGATCCCATCGGTCGTGCCCCGGGTAACAAGGAGGATGGACTACTCAAACCTGTGTAGATGGACTACTTACAGGAGGAGAGCACATGTACCAACGCCGGATCGTAGACGGTTACCTCGACCGATGGACCGGCACGGACGCCTATATCCGCGACGATTCCATCGCGGTCATACCCTTCGGATTGCTCGGGCCGTGAGGGTACTACAATGAGCACCCATGACAGACACCACTCCCGCGTACCGCTACACCGCTGAGCTCGCCGGCACCATCGAGGCCAAGTGGCAGGAATACTGGAAAACCCAGGGCACCTTCCACACCCCGAACCCCGTCGGCGCTTTGAAGCCGGAAAACGCCGAGCAAGAGGCGGCACTCAAGCGGGAGAAACTGTTTGTCCAGGACATGTTCCCCTACCCGTCCGGGGTGGGCATTCACGTCGGCCACCCGCTCGGCTACATCGCCACCGACACCTACGCCCGGTTCCAACGCCACAACGGCAAGAACGTCCTGCACACCCTCGGCTACGACGCCTTTGGCCTGCCGGCTGAGCAGTTCGCCATCCAAACCGGCACCCATCCGCGCGAGACCACCGAGAAGAACATCGCCAACATGGAGCGCCAGATCGGCCGCCTCGGCCTCGGCCACGATAAGCGCCGCGCCATCAGGACCATCGATCCGGACTATTTCCGGTGGACCCAGTGGATCTTCCTGACCATCTACAACTCCTACTTCGATACCGAGCTCAACAGGGCCCGCCCGATCAGCGAGCTGGAAGCACAGCTGCGTGCACAGGGGCTCGATGGGGACGAGTTGGCCGATGCTGTGGACAAGCAGCGGCTCGTCTACAAGTCCGACGGGGTGGTCAACTGGTGCCCCGGCCTCGGCACCGTCCTCGCCAACGAGGAGGTCACCGCCGACGGTCGCAGTGAGCGCGGCAACTTCCCGGTGTTCCGCAAGAAACTGCCGCAGTGGATGATGCGCATCACCGCCTACGCCGACCGCCTTATTGACGATCTCGACCTGCTGGATTGGCCGGAGAAGGTGAAGTCCATGCAGCGGAACTGGATCGGCCGCTCCCACGGTGCGGAGGTTGACTTCACCGCCGGTGAGCACACCATCACCGTCTTCACCACCCGCCCCGACACGCTCTTCGGCGCCACCTACATGGTGCTCGCCCCCGAGCATCCGCTTGTCGATGCCCTCACCACCGCCGATCAGGCCGATGCGGTCGCCGCCTACCGGGCCAGCGTCCAGGCCAAATCGGACCTGGAGCGGCAGGAAAACAAGGACAAGACCGGTGTGTTCACCGGCACCTACGCCGTCAACCCGCTTTCGGGGGCTCAGGTGCCCGTCTACATCGCTGACTACGTGCTCATGGGCTACGGCACCGGGGCGATCATGGCCGTGCCCGCCCACGACCAGCGCGACTGGGACTTCGCCCACGCCCTTGACCTGCCCATCGTGGAGGTCATCGCCGGTGGGGACATTGCAACGGAGGCCTATGCGGGCGACGGGGAACACATCAACTCCGGTTTCCTCGACGGGATGAACAAGGCCGATGCGATCGCCACCGCCGTGGCCAAGCTGGAAGCCGACGGCACCGGGCATGCGGTCACCCAGTACAAACTGCGCGACTGGCTGTTCGCCCGGCAGCGCTACTGGGGTGAACCGTTCCCCATCGTCTATGACGCTGACAGACGTGCACACGCCCTGCCGGAATCCATGCTGCCGGTGACGCTGCCGGAGGTCACCGACTATGCGCCGGCGAAACTCGACCCGTTCGATCCGAACTCGGAGCCGCACCCGCCGCTGAAGAAGGTCACTGACTGGGTGAACGTGGAACTGGATTTGGGTGATGGCCTGCACACCTACACCCGCGACACGAACGTCATGCCGCAGTGGGCCGGCTCCTCCTGGTACCAGCTGCGCTATATCGATCCGCTGGATAGTGAGCAGCTTGTTGCCCCGGAGAATGAGAAGTACTGGGTCGGCTCCACCGACACCGCCCCCGGTGGTGGCGTGGACCTCTACGTCGGCGGTGTCGAACACGCCGTCCTGCACCTGCTGTACTCCCGGTTCTGGCACAAGGTGCTCTACGATCTCGGGCACGTCTCCTCCGTTGAGCCGTACCATCGCCTCTTCAACCAGGGCTACATTCAGGCCTATGCGTACACCGACGCGCGCGGAGTGTATGTGCCCGCCGCTGAGGTGGAAGAGAAGGACGGCAAGTACTTCTATCAGGGTGAAGAGGTCAACCGCGAGTACGGGAAGATGGGCAAATCCCTGAAGAACGCGATCTCCCCGGATGAGGTCTGCGATGACTTTGGGGCCGATACGCTCCGCGTCTATGAGATGTCCATGGGGCCGCTGGATATGTCCCGGGCGTGGTCGACAAAGGATGTCATCGGCGCGCACCGCTTCCTGCAGCGGCTGTGGCGCCTCATCGTCTCCGAAACCACCGGCGAGGTGGTTACCAGCGCCGATGCGCCGACTGAGGACGACCTGCGCGCCCTGAACAAGACGATCGCCGGAGTCATCGATGACTACACGAACCTGCGGATGAACACCGTGGTGGCCAAGCTCATCGAGTACGTCAACTACCTGACCAAGGCCTACGGTGCTGATGATGCCCGCGTGCCTACCGGCCTCGTGGAGCCGCTCATCCTCATGGTCTCCCCGCTCGCCCCACACCTCGCCGATGAGCTGTGGGAGAAGCTCGGCCACGCCGGAACCTGCACCTATGTGCAGTTCCCGGAGGTGGATGAGAAGTACCTGGTGGAGGACACCGTGGAGCTGCCGGTGCAGGTCAACGGCAGGGTGCGCGGGCGGATCACCGTCGCCGCCGATGTTGCCGATGCGACCGGGCCGAAGGGGACGCAGGAGGCCAACGCCACTGTTCTCGCCGCCGCCCGTGAGGCTGTGGCTAGCAACCTTGACGGGAAGAGTGTGGTCAAGGAGATTGTGGTGCCCGGGCGGATGGTCAACCTCGTTGTTAAGTAGGCTGGGCCATTTGGCCCCGCCCCCGGGCCCTGCCCCGGGCTCAGCGAGGACGTTGCGGCACCCGTCCGACAGCCTGCGGGCTCCGCATACAATAGACACCAATGACCAGACAGAATTCGCAGCAACTCCTCCCCGCGCTGATCCTCATTGTGGAACTGACAGTGGGGAAAGCGCTGGTGAGCATACCCGGACTATGGCAGGCGAGCGTCCAACGGCGCCGCGACCTGGAATTCATCCCGTTCCACGATTTCTTCCTCTACGATTCCCCCTGGATTCCGCTGTACTACCTCATCGGGAACATCGTCCTCTTCATGCCGCTGGGCTGGGCGCTTGCATCCGGCCAGTTCTCCGGCGCGCCAGCCGGTAGCCCGTCGAGCGAGCTAGATAGCCGCTTGCACTCGGTCCTCGTTTTTTCCGGGCTCACCTCCGTGATTATTGAGGTGCTGCAGTATATTTTCGCCGTCGGATACAGCGACATCAACGATATCTGGCAGAACATTCTCGGCGCCTACCTGGGATTTCGGCTCTACACCTGGACCATGGGACGCATCTTTCCAGTCCACGCCCATTCCCCAGCCCACGCCGCCGCCCCCGCCGATCCGGATGGACCGGGCCGGTTGGCTCGTACCCCGGGCCGCGTTCAGGCTCTCCAGCGGACATCAACGGCGATCATCTGGGGACTCGTTGGAACGGTTACTGTGATATACCTGGTGGCCCGTTGAACGGTATACTTCGCATCCGTTGAACGGTATACTTCGCATCCGTTGAGAGGTATACTAGGACCATGGTTTACCACCGCCGCGCCGTCGATACGCTGCTTGACACCCTCCTCCCACATTCTGCTGCCATCGCCATCGAGGGGCCGAAAGCCGTGGGTAAGACGGAGACCGCCCTCCAGCGCGTCGATACGACCCTCCACCTCGACGATCCGCAGATGCAGCAGCAATTCCTTGCCGACCCGACCGGAGCGCTCACACAACCCGGCAGCATCCTCATCGACGAATGGCAACAGGCACCACAGTCGTGGAACATCGTCCGCCACGCCGTTGATGACGGTGCTCAGCCAGGCAAATATCTGCTCACAGGGTCCGCAACGCCACGCGAAGGCACCGACACGCACAGCGGTGCCGGACGTATCCTCACCGTCCGGATGCGCCCCATGGCCGTCTTCGAACGCCCCGGCTCCCCCACTCCCGCCATCAGCATGAAGGAGCTTCTCGACGGCACCGCGCTCGGCGGACTCACGGCAACCGGTGGGATCGACGGAGAATCCACCTGGGGCTTGAGCGACTACTATCGAGCCATCGCACAGAGTGGGTTCCCGGAATTGCTCGGCCTTCCTCCGCAGATTCGCACCGCCAACTTGGATTCCTACCTGCGGCGAATAGTCGATCGCGAACTGCCCGATCAGGGCTATACAGTCCGCGACAAGGAAGGCCTTATGGGCTGGCTGAGATCCTATGCAGCGGCCACCTCAACAACCTCTACCTACGAGACCATATTGTCTGGGGCAACCACTGCCGACGGCGACAAACCCACCAAACGCACAACCTACGTGTACCGGCACAAATTGAGCGAAATCTGGATGCTCGATCCAGTCCCCGCCTGGAACCTCGTCCGCTCCCCACTCGCTCGGGTCGTTGGAGCACCGAAGCACCAGGTGGCCGACCCGGCGCTCGCTCTCCGGCTTCTTGGAGTGAGTGAAACCATGCTGGGCACGCCACGTTTTAGCCATCTCACCGGCCCACTCTTGGAATCACTGGCCACCTTGAGCGTGCGGGCGGCTGCCGAAGCTAACTTTGCCCGCGTCGGCCATCTGCGTACACAGGCCGGAGAGCACGAGGTTGACCTCATCGTGGAGGGACAAGATGGCCAGGTCATCGGCATTGAGATAAAGCTCACTGCTGCCCCCACTGACACCGATGCCACGCAGCTGAACTGGCTACGGCACCAGATCCCCGACGACATCACCGACCTGGTAATACTGACCACCGGCAACCGGGCGTACCGGCGCCCGGACGGGATCCTCGTGTGCCCGTTGCCGCTGCTCGGGGCGTGAGCCTGGTGGCCGCGAGGGCTAGGAGCGCCCCTCCCCGAGGGTGCGATACAACTTCATGAGAACCGGATAGATGATGATGATCCCGGCCGATCCCCACGCAATCCCCTGCAATTCCACCCACCAAATGGACAAGGTCAGGTTGCCAATACCGGCCACGAGGGCCACTGCAGCGGCGGTCAGATTCACCGGGTTGTTGAAGTCCACTTTGTTATCCATCCAAATCCGCACCCCCAACATGCCGATCAACCCGTACAGCACCAATGTTGCCCCACCCAGCACGCCGGTGGGAATGGTGAAGATGAGTGCACCGAACTTTGGGATGAACGCCAACACGATCGCGGTGGCCGCAGCCACCCAATACGCCGCCGTCGAGTACACCTTTGTCGCCGCCATCACCCCGATGTTCTCCGCATAGGTCGTGGTACCAGACCCGCCGCCGAAGCCGGCGAGCGTCGTGGCGATGCCGTCAGAAAGCAGCGCATCACCGGCGAGATCATCCAAATCCGTGCCGGTCATCGCGCTGACCGCCTTGACGTGGCCGACGTTTTCGGCGATGAGGACGATGATCACTGGCAAGGTCACAAGGATCGGGGAGAGCTGAAACTGCGGGGTGTGGAACTGCGGCAAACCAATCCACGGGGCCGCCGCGATCGCCTCGGCTGCGCCCTCGGAGAGGTTGCCGGTCACAGCGGCAAACACCCAGCCGACGATGACCCCCAACAGGATCCCCAGCCGTGCAATCATGCCCCGACCGGCCACCGTGAACAGGAGAATCGCAAAGAGGGTGACGGTGGCCACCAGCGGCGAGGACGCGTAGTTTGTCGCCGCCGTCGGCGCCAGGTTGAGGCCGATGAGGGCGACGATCGCGCCGGTCACCGCCGGCGGCATCACCCGATCCAACACCTTCTTCCCGGCGGCTTTCACAATGAATCCGACGGCGATGAGCAGCAGGCCCGTCACCACCACCCCGCCGAGGCGGACGGAGAAACTTTCCGAGGCCGTTGCCGTCAGCGGCGCAATGAACGCGAAGGAACTGCCCAGGTAGGAGGGTAGGCGGTTGCGGGTGATGAGGAGGAAGATGATTGTGCCGAGTCCGGAGAACAGCAGGGTGGTGTTCACCGGGAAACCGGTCAGCGTGGGTACGAGGAGGGTGGCTCCGAACATGGCGATAACGTGCTGCATGCCGATGCCCACGGTGCGCGACCAGTTGAGCCGCTCATGCGGGGCCACGACCCCGCCCGGCGCGATGTGGCGCCCGTCGCCATGAACTGTCCAACCCCACTGCATTCGATCTCCTTTCGTGGCACCTGCCCTGTGGCCCTTATCGTAGAGCATCGCCCACCACTACCCCATGAGAGGGTAGCGGAAGCTCACCGGATACCAATTCCACAGTGGGTGGGTTAGGATGGTGCGAAACATTCGTGCGTGAACGACTAGGAATTCACCGTGACAGACCGCTGAGTTGAGTTGAGTTGTTGGAGGTACACAATGCAGTCGCGGGACACAGCGCTTTTCGACGCTCTCAAAACCGCCGGGGATCAATTCATTGCTGCGTACACTCTCGGCGCCGCCGTGGAAACCAACCCGGTCTCCCGCCGCTGGTATGAGAAGCAAATTCACCTCGCCCAGGATGTGATTACCGAGACGCCAGCGACGGACCGCGAAGCCATCCGCAACACCACCGACACCCTCGTCGAGCACGTCGCCGGGTTTGCGGGCGTGGATGCGGCGTTCAAGCGGATCGTGCCGGCGAAGGAGCAGCTGGCGCAGGCGATCACCACCACGTGGCTGAGGCCGCACCACACTACCGACCAGCCCATGTTCACCTACCTCGTCGGCCAACCCGGTTCCGGAAAGTCCCTGGTGATCCACGGCTTGCGGAACACTACCCCGGGCATTCATATCGACGGCGAACTCCTCCGGCGCCTGCTTCCCACACTCGATTCCGAAAGGGCCTATCCGGTCGTCGAGTATCTCATCAAAACCCTGGTTACCCGTGTTTTCACGGACAAGGCCAGCGCATATATGGAGAACACGAGCGTTGATTCGATGATCGTGCGTACCAATATCGCGGAGGCGCAGCGGCGCGGCTACCGCGTCTACGGTGAAGTGATGGCCGTTCCCGCAGCGGTCTCCCAGCTCAATATCCTCGCCCGGCACCTCGCCGCACGCGACGCCGGACTCGCAGAAACGCCACTGACCAGCCTCGACGACCACAACAAGTGGTACGACGCGGAGATCAACCAGGTTCGCACATTCCAGCGCCTCTTCGAGCGGATCCGCGTGTGGGATGCCACCTACACGGAGCGGTGGAACGGGACGGACACGAAGCAGGCGGTGGCCGTGCTCACCCAGGTGCGCAACGAGCCCATTCCCGCCGCGATCCGGGAGCAGTACGAGCTGCTGCGGCCCCGTTTCGTGGACATCGACGGCGCCGACGAGATGATCGCATCCGTGCGCGACTACTTCGAGGACACCGTCCCCGCCATGGTCTAGACCGGCAGTGGGCGCACGGTGGGGACGTGCTTATCTCGCCCCGCCTTCGTGCGGATCCGCTTGGCCTCCTTCTCCGCCCACTCCCGCGCCATCGCCTGCACAACCTTCGCATGCTGCCAGCAGGTTTTCCCACGCGGATCGCCGTGGTACTCGAACTCGTCGGGCTCATGGAGGGCAACGTTGGCCCGCGCGGCAAGGCCGACAAACTGGTCCCACTCGGCGGTGTCCAGGATCGCGGTGTCTGCGCACAGGTGGGCGAGGGTGTCCGCATCGGCGGTTGCGTCAAACACCCACGCTGAGGTCAACTGGTCGGCCTCGAGGCGCCACAGCACGACCGTGTCACCGGACACATCGCGGACGGTGACAATCATGCGGCAGCAGGGGAGTCAGCGGCGATGAGGGCGCGCACATCAGCCAGCTCAATCTTGGCCGCCACCAGGGACAATCCACCGAAGACCAACCCGAGGAGGGTATTGGGTTTACGGCACCCCTTGTCCCGCAGCCAGCCGGCCACCTTCGTGTTCCACAGCCACTTATCCAGGGCAATATAGCCCGCCGTTGCCGCCACTGTCGCCGCAGCCAGTGCTTTCTCCTGGCCGGTCAACGGCTCCGCACGCGCTGGGTCGAGGTCTTCGGGAACGTCGGTCTCCTGGGTGACCACCACACCGGCGATGCCGGCCAGCATCACCGCTGCGGTGACGGGGATGCGCACCGCCCGGTTCTCGATGTAGTCCGGCAGAGCGTAGTAGGCGCCGATTGCCACACCGATGAGGACAGGGTCGAGCCACTGCTGGAGGATTGGGTTGGTGACCGGGATCGGTCCTTTCAGGGGATTGAAGTTCTGCGAGGGCATGGCTCCAGTATAGGTGGTGGCCCTACAATGGGGCCTGTGAAACTGTTCAAGAAGAAGACCGCCGACCAGTATGAGCACACGACATCGATGCGGGTGAGCGAGCCGGTGTTGCGGATGCTCGCCCAGGAAATGCCGTTCCACCCCGTCTCCGAGCAGCAGTTTATTGTTTCCACCCTCGAGCAGTGGGAGGGGCCGATCATCTCCTCGCAGGATGAGCTCCCCGACTCCGTCCGCGAGTTGCTGGACTTGGACTAGGCTACACGGATTTGAAGATCCACCACCGCTGGGCGAAGAAGTTGATGACGGCGGCCGTGCCCTGTGCAATGACAAACGCGCCAACTCCGACAAGGAACTGGTTCCAGTGGAGGACATCGTAGCCAAGGATGAAGCAGTACTTATACAGGGCGATGTTGACCACGTAACTGAGCAGGTACAGGACCCACACCTGAACAAATCGGGTGGTAGAGGCCTTGGCATTGAAGGTCCAGCGGCGGTTCATCATGTAGGCGACGAGGGTACCCACGATAAAACCGAACGTGCGCGCCCAGCCCTCGGTGAACCCGGCCCAGAACTGGAGGAGGAACGTGATGCCGATATCCGGGATCGCCGAGATCAACCCGACCACGATAAAACGGTAGCCCTGGGTGCCGAGCGAGGTGTGCTTGTGCGTTTCGGTCACGGGTGCCGATTGTAGCCCCTCCTCCCCCATTTGCCGATATTCCATCACCATGTCGCTGCGGCAGCCGGACTGCCGGTCCGGGCCCGGCGGCGGGGCGGGGGCCCCGCCGGACCCCGGGCGGACCGCCCGGGGCTAGGCGTCCGGGTCGAGGCCGGTGAGGTCCGGGCCGATCGTCAGCCGGTCAGCCACCGGGGTCGCCTCCGTGGACAGCTCCGCGCTCGGGGCCGTGCCCGCAGGCAGATCCACCAGCACCGTGTCGCCATCGCGGATCTCCCCAGCCAACAGCTCCTTCGCCAGCTGGTCACCGATCGCCTGCTGGATGAGCCGACGCAGCGGGCGGGCACCGTATGCCGGATCGTAGCCGCGCTCCGCCAACCACAGCTTTGCACTGTCGGTGATGTGCAGACCCAACCGGCGCGAGGCCAAACGGCCTGCGAGTTCACGGACCTGAATCTCAACAATGCCGCGCAGCAGATCCGCGTTGAGCGGATTGAAGATGACAATGTCATCGAGGCGGTTGACAAACTCCGGCTTGAAGGCGTGCTTCACCGCCTCCATAATCTGCTCACTGTCACCACCGGCCCCCAGGTTTGAGGTCAAGATGATCACCGTGTTGCGGAAATCCACCGTTCGACCTTGACCGTCGGTGAGGCGGCCGTCGTCGAGCACCTGCAGGAGAATGTCAAAGACGTCCGGGTGGGCCTTCTCCACCTCATCGAAGAGGATGAGCGAGTACGGGCGGCGGCGCACCGCCTCCGTCAACTGTCCGCCCTGGTCATAGCCCACATATCCGGGGGGCGCGCCGACGAGGCGGGCGACCGAGTGTTTCTCCGAATACTCGGACATATCAATGCGCACCATCGCACGTTCATCGTCAAACAGGAACTCTGCCAGGGACTTTGCCAGCTCTGTCTTGCCCACACCGGTCGGCCCCAAGAAGAGGAACGACCCAATCGGGCGGTTCGGATCGGCCACGCCCGCGCGGGAGCGGCGCACCGCATCGGAGACCGCGCGGACAGCATCATCCTGGCCGACAACCCGCTCCTGAAGGATATTCTCCATGGTCAGGAGCTTCTCGGTCTCACCCTGCATCATCTTGCCGGCGGGGATACCCGTCCAGCTTGACACCACCTCCGCAATGGTCTCCGGGGTGACCTCCTCGGTGACCATCGTGTGGCCGGCGAGCTCCTGGGCGACCTCCGCCTCCTTGAGGGCGGCCTCCAATGCAGGGATCTCACCGTAGCGGATCTCCGACACCCTGCCGTAGTCGCCGTTACGCTCGGCGATCTCGGAATCGGCTTTCGCCTGCTCGAGGGCCTCCTTGGCCTTCTGGATCTTCTCCACGCCGCCCTTCTCATTCTGCCAACGCGCCTGCAGCTCCGTCAGGGTTTCGCGGGCATCGGCCAGCTCTTCGCGCAGGTGCTCCAGGCGCTCCTGGGAGGCCGCATCGGTCTCCTTGGCCAGGGCGATTTCCTCGATCTCCAGGCGGCGGACAACGCGCTCGGCCTCATCAACCTCCTGCGGGGAGGAATCCAGTTCCATCGCCAGCCGCGAACCGGCTTCGTCGATAAGATCAATGGCCTTGTCCGGCAGGAACCGGTTGGTGATGTAGCGGTTGGACAGCTCAGCGGCGGCGACGAGGGCGGAGTCCTGGATGCGGACACCGTGGTGGACCTCGTAGCGTTCCTTGAGGCCGCGGAGGATGCCGATGGTGTCCTCCACGCTCGGCTCGGCGGCAAAGACCTGCTGGAAGCGACGCTCAAGGGCGGCGTCCTTCTCAATGTACTTGCGGTACTCATCGAGGGTGGTTGCACCGACAAGCCGCAGCTCACCGCGGGCGAGGAGCGGTTTGATCATATTGCCGGCATCCATCGAGCCCTCGCCGGTAGCACCGGCACCGACGATTGTGTGCAGCTCATCGATGAACGTGATGATCTGGCCGTTCGCGTTGGTGATTTCATCGAGCACAGCCTTGAGGCGCTCTTCAAACTCGCCGCGGTACTTCGCACCGGCGACCATTGCACCCAGGTCAAGGGCGATGAGCGTCTTGTTCTGGAGGGAGGTGGGCACGTCACCGGCGACAATGCGGCGCGCGAGCCCCTCGACGATGGCCGTCTTGCCCACACCGGGCTCACCGATGAGGACGGGATTGTTCTTCGTGCGGCGCGAGAGCACCTGAATGACCCGACGGATCTCCTTGTCGCGGCCAATAACCGGGTCAATTTTGCCCTCGCGAGCGCGGGCGGTGAGGTCGGTGGAGTACTTCTCCAGGGCCTGGAACTGGGATTCCGGGTCCTGGGTGGTTACCGTGTGGCCGCCGCGAACCTGGGTGAATGCCTCTTTGATGGCCTCGTAGGTGGCGCCGTTGTCCTGGAGAAGTTTCGCAGCATCGTCATTGCCCTGGGCGATGGCGGCAAGCAGCACCTCGGTGGAAACGTACTGGTCACCGAGCTGTCCGGCGAGCTCCTGGGCGCTGGTGAGCGCGTTGAGTCCGGCGTGGCTGAGGTTCGGGTTGTTGAGGTTCGCACCCTGCGCCTGAGGGTAGGAATTGACCAGTTCCTGGGCTTTCTGCTTGATGCGAGTGGGGTCGGTCCCGGTGGCCTGGAGGACCGGGGCGGCCACACCCTCGGGCTGGTCAAGAATGGCGACGAGCAGGTGGGCCGGGCGGACGTCCGGGTTGCCGAGTTTGGCGGCCTGCTGGGTTGCGGTTTGGAGGGCTTCGTTGGTCTTAGTGGTTGGGTTGAATGTCATGATTGTGCTCCTTACATGTGTTTTTGTGGTTCTTCCGGGCACTCAAGTACCCGCTGTTACTGTCTACAACGCACAACAAGTTGAGTATGTTCCACTCAACTTCAATTTTTTTGGGAAAACTTCCCTCCCCGCCCCGACCCAGCCTTGAGTCTGTGTGACTCAATTCCATCGGGGCACGCCCACCCAGCCGATCAGGGTAGAATACGTACTCATGACGGACAAGGACGACGAGACCCAGGACTGGCTCGCCCAATGGGAAGCCAAGTGGGCGAACTCCGCACCCGAGCCCACTGCCCCCACCCCCGAGGAGGGCGAGGCAACACTGGTGAATGTCGCCACGCGGCTGAAGGAAACCACCCCGGAGTTCCACGCGCGCATCCGCCGCACCTTCTCCGACCAGTTCCCGGAAACGATGCTCATCTTCCCGCGCAACAAGGAAAACGTGCACCAATTCCTCGTTCCGGTCCTCACCTACGTGCTCGAACGCACCCCGATAAGCGGCATCATCCCCCCCGAGTTGGAGACCATGATCCGCCAACTCGGGCTCGACCACCGCAAATACAACATCACGCCGCGCTACTTCCCGCCGTTTGCGGTGCTGCTTCGCGACGCTCTCATCGCCGCCTGTGCCGACCTCTCCACCCGGGAGGTCGCCGCCGCCGACCGGGTGATTGAACGGGTGGCCACCCTCCTCGAGGAGACCGCCGCCGAGGCCGACGCCCACCAGGTGCCCCGCAACTACAAGGCCCGGGTGGAGAGTGTGGAACGGCGCTCTCGCCGCATCTCCGTGGTGCGCCTGCGCGCACTGAAACCCATCCCCTTTACACCCGGCCAATATTTCCCCATCACCTCCGACATCATCCCCGGCCAGTGGCGGTTTTTAACCTCTGCCCTCCCGCCAAATGAGACCGGGGAGATGGAGTTCCACATCCGTATCTGGGATAACGGTGCCGTCTCGGGGGCGCTCGGCAATTCCCGGATCGGGGATACATGGACCTTGGGCAACCCGTACGGGCGCCTGCACATTGAACCCGACCGCGACGTGGTGATGGTGGCCAACTCGGTGGGCTTGGCCCCGATGCGCGCACTGCTGCTGTCACTGTTATCCACCCCGAATCCTCCGCACGTGCACCTGTATTTCGGGGCGGAATACCCCGGTGAACTCTATGATCTGGGCACCTTGTGGGAGATTTGGCGCCATGCCCCGTGGTTGCGTGTCACCACTGTCACCGCCCACGATGCTGACGAGTGGTGGGTGCGCGGCTCCGGTGGGGCGGGATTCCCCGACGGCCTGTTCGGCGACCCGGTTATTGGCACACTCAATGACGTTGTCCCCACGTTCGGCCCATTCACTGACCAGCAGGTTCTCATCGCCGGGCCGCCGGCGTGGATTCCCTCCATGCGAGATGCGCTCATCGCGGCCGGCACGCCGACAGAGATTATCCTCTACAACGCACTGTAAGCCGCACTCTACAGCTCCCGGGTGCCGGTGAGCACCGGCAGCTCCTTCCGTGTGGTGGCCACCACTGCGGGGTCAATGTCGGCATAGATAATCTCAGGGGCCTCCCCTGCCTCGGCGATGATCGCCCCGTTGGGGTGCACGGCAACGGAGTGACCGGTGCCCGTCGGGCCCTTCCGCTCGTCCGCATCCGGGGGAAGGGCTTGGCCGGCGGCGAGAATATAGCAGGTGGCATCGAGGGCGCGGGCGCTGGCGAGAGTGCGCCACATACGCAGCTTCTCCGGGCCGTGAGCCCAGCTTGTCGGCACGATGATTGCTTCCGCCCCTGCCTGCGCGAGCGCCTTGAACTGCTCGGGGAAGCGAATGTCATAGCAAGTGGCCAGGCCACAGGTAATGCCACCCTGGTGGAACGTGACCAACTGTTCGCCCGGGGCCACCGTCTGCGATTCCTGGTAGCCGAAGGCATCGTAGAGGTGGATTTTGTCGTAGTGGATGCCAGTGTCCGATCCCGCCGCATCCGCCGGGCGAGCCTCGGGTCCGCGCACGAGCACAGTGTTATAAAACCGCTGGTATCCGTCCTTAACATCGGCTGGCCGGAAGGTGCCCACAACAATGGTCACCTGCAATTCTTCCGCCAACTGCGTGACCGCCTGATCAAACGGACCGCCAAGCGGCTCGGCGGTCTCATCCATCCGGCCCGTCCCAAAGGCGCGCTGCGTGGCCTCCGGGAAGACGATCAGTTCGGCACCGTTGGCAGCCGCTTCGCGGGCATACGTGGAGACGATGGCCAGGTTCTCCTGCGGGTCAGCGGTGGACAGGATTTGGCAGAGCGCAATCTTCATGGGGCCTAGTGTAGCGAGATTGCCCACTGCCCGGACGGGACTACCCAATCCCTGGGCACCCATCCATCATCAACCTGTTGGCGCACCACTCCGGCGGCAGCTAGAACAGCGGCACGCCACTCCGGCGGCAGCTAGAACATCGGCACACCACTCCGGCGGCAGCTAGAACAGCGGCACACCACCGCCTGATCTCCGTCCACTCTTGTCCATTGCAGGTTCTTATCAGCTCCAGAGCAGGAACCGCATGTGCCAGGGGGTGCGGGGCGCAAGGTCAGCGGGAGGAACCGTAATAGCGCCCCAGAAAATCGGCCTTGAACTGGTCATAGTCCCCGGCGATGAGGTGCTCGCGCACGCGGGCCACCAACTGCACCATGAAATACAGGTTGTGCATCGTGCACAGGGTGCCCGCCAAAAACTCCTTCGCCTTCACCAGGTGGTGGATATAGGCCCGGGAATAGTTCTCAGACACATAGCCACCGAGCTCCTCATCCACACCGGCGAAATCCCGGGCAAACCGGGCGTTCTTCAGGTTCACCCGACCATCCAGCGTGTACACCCCGCCGCGCCGGCCGAGCCGGGTCGGGGCGACACAGTCGAAGGTGTCCACCCCGTTTTCCACCGCCGCAAAAATATCGTCCGGCTCGGAAATCCCCAGCAAGTGGCGGGGCCGGTCCTCCGGCAACTCCTCGGAACACCAGGAGACAATCTCCCCGAGGGCGTGCTTTTCCAGCGCCCCACCGATGCCGAAGCCCTCAAACCCACACTCGCCACCCGCCTCAAACTCCTCCGACAAATCCATCAGTCCACGGCACGCCTGCCGGCGTAAATCCTCAAACTGAGCGCCTTGGATCACTCCCCACAACTGCTGGTGGGGCTTACCCTCCCGCGCCTGTTCTTGCCGGTTGTGTTCCTCAAGGCACCGCCGCGCCCACCGGTGTGTGCGCGCGACCGATTCCTCCTGGTACTGGCGCGAATCCACGAGTGTGGTGAGCTCATCAAAGGCGAACATGATGTCCGCCCCCAACTCGTGTTGGATCTGCATGGACTTCTCCGGGGTGAACCGGTGTTTCGAGCCGTCAATGACACTGCGGAAGTCCACCCCGTCTTCATCAACGTGCGCCAGCTTCTGCTTCTGTTGCCCCTGCCTGGCCTGCACGTTCTCCGGGACGAGGGCATCGTCCACCTCCATGGAGATGACCTTCTTGTACCCCACTCCGAGGCTCATCACCTGGAATCCACCGGAGTCGGTGTAGGTGGGCCCGTGCCAGTTCTCAAACGCCGCCACCCCGCCAGCTGCGTCAACAATGCCCGGGCCGGGCTGCAAGTACAGGTGGTACGCGTTGGAGAGGATCGCCTGGGCCCCGGTGGTGCGAATCTGCTCCGGGGTGAGCGTCTTCACCGTCGCTTTCGTGGCCACGGGAATAAACGCCGGAGTGAGAATACTGCCGTGGGGTGTGTCAATGACACCGGCCCTGGCCAGTGTTTTCCCACCCACCGTGACCCGGTGTTCCACCGAAAACGTCATGAATGAACCGCGTCCTTTCCGCCGCCATGCTTGAGTTCCCATTCCCGCTCCAACGCGGCGCCTTCAATGTCCAGTGGTGGCACGATCCGGTCCATCCACCTGGGCAAATACCACGTTGCCCGCCCGAGCAGGAACATACTGGCCGGGATGAGGCCCATGCGCACGAAGAAGGCGTCGAAAAGCACGCCTGCACCCAGCGCAAAACCGAAGACCTGCACGAAGGCGAGTGGCTGTTTGATGGCGGCGACGAACACAACGATCATGATGAGCGCAGCGGCAGTGACCACGCGCGCACCCTGCGTGAATCCTTCGACAACGGATTCCTCCACCCCGGTGTAGAGGGAATCCTTCCGGGCGACACCGCCGGTGTGCGTGTAGTGCTCGCGCATGCGGGAGACCAAAAAGACCTGGTAGTCCATGGCCAGGCCGAAACACACGCCGATGAGGAAGATGGGCATGAAGGAGATGATCGGCTGCGGGTTACCCACGAGCCCCCACAGGCCATCCTGCCAGAACAGGACTGTCACGCCGAAGGAGGCGCCCATGGAGAGGAGGAAGCCGAGGCCGGCAACCACCGGCACCATGATGGAGCGGAACACCCCGATGAGCAGAATGATCGCCAATCCAACGACGATGCCGAGATAGATCGGCATGGCCTTCTTGAGCACGGTGGTGATGTCGGAGAACACAGCGGAGAAGCCGGTGATCCCCAGTTTCATTCCCGTCGCCCGCTCAATGTTGTTCTGTTGGCCACGCAGGGCGGTGAGCAGGGCGGTTGTCGAGGGATTGTCCGGGCCAGTGTGGGGGGTAATGAGCAGCCGCGCACCGGTGCCCTCCGCATTGAGGCCCGCGATTTGTACGTGTTTGACCGTGGGATTGGCCTGGAAAGCCTGCACCGCATACATGAGGGCAGCTTGGGTGCCACCGCCGAGCGGGGCGAGTGCCTCCGCATCCGGGTTGGCGTTGTGCAGGTCAGCGACGACGAGGAAGGGCGAATTGATGCCGGGACCAAATTCCTCCTCCATCAGGTCGGCCGCCTGGCGTTGGGTGGTTTCCGGGGCACCGGTGGAATCAAACGGCAGGAGAAGTTGCAGGTGAGAAGCCGGATAGGTGGCTGCACCGAGGATCACGATGACCCCGGCGAGCACGAGGGCGGGGAACCGGTGCACAAAGCGCACCCACCGCCGCCCCATCGTCGGATCCTTCGGCTCCTCGGGGATGAGTTTCACCCGCCCAGTGAAGATCCGCTCCCCGACGATCCCCAACACCGCCGGCAAAAGTGTCACAGCGACGAGGACGGACACAAACACGGTGGCAGCAGCAGTAATCCCCATCCAGCTGAGGAACGGAATCCCCACCACTGTCAGCGCTGCGAGGGCCACGAACACAGTCGCCCCGGCGAAGAGCACACTGGATCCGGCGGTGCCCACCGCCATTCCGGCAGCTTCGTCGGCGGGCATGCGGCGGCGTTCCACCCGGTAGCGGGCGAGAATGAAGAGGGTGTAGTCAATGCCAACGGCCAAGCCGATCATCATCGCCAGCACCGGGGTGGTGTTGTTCAACGGGGAGAGGCGGGTGGCCAGGAGGATGAGGCCCATCCCAATGCCCACGCCGACGAGAGCGGTGAGGATGGGAACACCGGCGGAGACGAGCGCCCCGAAGGTGACAATGAGCACGATGAGGGCGACGACCAGTCCGACGATCTCGGAGGTGGTGTCAATGCGGATGGGATCGGAGTAGCCGGTGCCGTTGGCCTCCACCCGCAAACCGGACTCACGGGCTGTATCGAGAGCTGCAGTAATGATGTCGCGGTGTTCAGCGGTGACGTCCCCCATGGCGGGAACATCGATGGTGAAGGAGGTGTAGCCAGTGCGGTGATCGGCGGTCAACCGGCTGAGATTCGCCGCGTCCTTCCTCGCGGTCTCCTCCGGCAGCCCCTGCGCCACCTCTTGATCAAAGACGGTGCCGGTGAGTTGCGGGTCAAGTGTGACGGGGTTGGCAAAGGTGCCGTCAGTGTAGAAATTGGGGAGGTTGTCTGAAATATCGGCGACGACGGTATCCATCACCGGCATGTAGTCCTCGAGGGTTTCACCCTCCGGGGCTTGGAAGACAATGTTGACAGAGGGGGCGGCGACGGGGTTGGGCTCGTTCGGCCACAGCTCGCTGATCATCACTGCCGCGTCGGATGACGGCATGTTTGGGATGGAGAAGTCGTTGGAGAACGGCCGCTGCAGCAGGGCCCCTGACCCTAAGATACCGGCCAGGAGGATGAGCCACACGCCGAGGACCGCCCACTTTTTGTGGAAACAAAACCGGCCTACGGCATACAGTAGTTTGGCCACACTGACTCCCTAGAGGTTCTTGGCGGTGGCGGCGGGATTTGAACCCGCGGTTGGTATTACCCAACACTCGCTTTCGAGGCGAGCACCTTCGGCCGCTCGGACACGCCACCGGAACCTAGGCTACCTGGAGGCGGTGGTGGCACCAAATTTGCTGGTTACAGCGCCCAACTAGGCTTGTGAGCCGGGCTTGTTTTGGAACTTCTCTGCCGCGTCCATCGCCTTATCTTTGAGGTCGTTGGCGGTGTCCTTGGCTTTCTCCAGGAACTCCTGCACTTCCTCGCTGTTCAACGCGTCGGTGGCCTTTTCCCGGATGTCCTGGGCGAATTCTTCGGCCATGGCGCGGGCTTTCTCGGCAAATTCCTGGAGGGCTTCCTTGTCCAGGTTTTCTCCGGCGCTGGCGAACAGGGACTTCAACTGATCAATCATGTTCATAGTGTGATACTACCCAGAAAAACGAATTTGGTGCCGGGTTTCAGCTTTTCGAGTCCCCCTCACCCGCGCACGCAGCACCCACGGCCCTCACCCGCGCCGGCGGGCGAAGAACTCGCGCAGCGGTGCGGCGGCTTCCTCGACCAACACGCCACCGATAATCTCCATCGGGTGATGATCAGGACCCTCGCGCAGAACATCAATGACTGACCCCACCGCCCCGGTCTTCGGCTCAAATGCCCCAAAGATGAGGGTTTTTATCCGCGCGTTGAGGATTGCACCGGCGCACATGGTGCACGGCTCCAGCGTGACCACCAGGGTGCACTCATCCAGGTGCCACTCGCCCCGTCGCTCGGCCGCCTCCCGCAGGGCGTTGACCTCGGCGTGCGCGGTGGGGTCGCCGGTGGCAGTGCGTGTGTTCACCCCACGGCCAATAATCTCACCCGTACCATCAACCACGAGAGCGGCGACAGGAATGTCGGCAGCATCCACACCAGTCACACCACCATCTGACGTGGATTCCCGCAGGTAATCGAGGGCCAGGTGCATGAGGGCCTCGCGCTCGTTCGGTGTCATAGCTGTCACTGTAGCCGGAACTCCCGCTCCTCACCGCTCACCGGATCCACAAAGGCCAGGTGGAACGCCGTCAATTGGAGGGGATGGTCGTAGTCATCGACAAACTCGGGATGGTCTGGCTCCCTCGAGGCCACCGAGTCCGGGGCGTAGAGCGGGTCGCCGAGGATCGGGAACCCGGCCTCCGCCATGTGGAGGCGCAGTTGGTGGGTTTTTCCGGTGTGCGGGCGCAGAATGAACTCGGCATGGACCAGACCAGCCGGTTCCGGGCCCAGGTCAGCTGTTTCCGGGCCGGGCTCGAACAATCGAACCGAAAGCACCTCGGTCACCGCGTTCACCGGCCCGGGAACAGTGCGTGCGCGCAGGTCCCCGACGGTTTTTTCAATCCTGGAGCGCCACCACATTCCGCCGCCCACTGCGCCGGGTATGGCGAGCACCTCCGTTACCGCCCCGCCCGAGGCCGGCGAAGCCGCCACCGCCCGATACGTCTTCACCACCTCCCGCCGATCAAACAGCCCCTGATACGCCCCGCGCACCGCCGCCTGCTTGGTCAGCAGCAGCAGCCCACCGGTCAACCGATCCAGCCGGTGCGCCGGGGACAGCTCACTGTTGCCCGTGGCCACCCGCAGGCGCGTGAGCACGGTCTCTGTGATATGCGCCCCGCGCGGGGTGACCGCGAGAAACGGCGGCTTGTTCACCACGAGAATGCGCTCATCCTCATACACCGTCTCCACCGGGAATGGGACCGGCTCCTCTGGTGCAGGCATCCGGTAAAAATAGACATCCTGACCTGGAAGAACGGGGGTGGTCGCGGTGAGCGGGGTACCGTCGGCAAGCAACACCTCCCCCCGCGCGAAACGGTCGCACACCGCCTCTACCCCATCATTGGGGTGTCGGCGCCGTTGGGAAAGCACCACGTGGCAGAGGAGTTCCCCGGCGGTGAGGCCGGGTGCGGGAACCCGAATTCGGGAGG
>JAXFPD010000015.1:0-13559 GCA_034179945.1 Corynebacterium sp.
ATCGCACCGAGTACTCGGTCAAGCGAATGTGCACGGTTCTTAAGATCAATCGCCGCGAGTTTGAAAGAAGACAAAGACCTTATTTGAAAGAAGACAAAGACCTTGACCGAGCCGGTCAATCACAAAAGAGTTGCCCGGATCGTGAAAGCGATGAACGTGAAAGGCTTTAGTAAGAAACGCCGGTGTGTGACCACCAAGCGCACCCCAGGCCACCAGGTCATGCCGGACTTGGTCAGCCGCAACTTCACCTCCTCTGGCCCCAACAACGTCTATGTGGGCGATATCACGTACCTGCCGTGTAAAGGCGGGAAGAATATGTATCTGGCTTTGCTTTGGCTATCATATGAGAACCTCGCTGGTCATCGAGGCTTTGGCACATGCCAAACAAGTCCGCGGTGGTCTTGCCGGAGCTATCTTCCACTCCGATCATGGCAGCGTGTATACCTCCCAAGCTTTCCAGGCTTACTGTCAGTCGCTCGGGGTTGTCCAGTCCATGGAGGCAGTGGACAGAAGCGCGGACAATGCGCTAGCGGAGTCATTTAACGCCACCCTCAATCCAGAAGTGCTCAAGGATAGGAAAGTCTTTGACACCCCGTTGGCCTGCCGGCATGAGGTGTTTCGGTGGTGCACGCGCTACAACACGCGCAGGCGACACACCTGGTACCACTACCTCACCCCCGACATGTTTGAAACCCTCACATCAGCTACAATGACCCACGCAGCATAACCACCCCCGATGTGTCCACTCTCCGGGAGTCAGGCCCGTGATGGATTCCGTTTTCGGATGTCGTGGGAATGTCGTGGGATTGGGGTAATTTGTGGTATTTGTGCTGGTTAAAAGCGTCCCCCTGGTGGGACTCGAACCCACACTGCATCGATTTTAAGTCGACTGCCTCTGCCAATTGGGCTACAGGGGGAAGCAACGGAAAACACCGCGCCATGCGCAGCATCCGCAGCCGTCTCCAGCGTACTGCATCGCTACAGGCTGGCCACAATTCCGTCGAGAATATCCTGCTCGGAGATGTACAAGTGATCCAATCCAGGGCCCTCAGCGAGCAGGTCGAGGATCTCTTCCACGATGATCGCCCCGCCGCCGAGCACGTCAGCGCGACCGTGCGAGATCACCGGCGATTCCTCCCGCTGGGCTGGCGTTTGCCGCAGTAACCGACCTGTCAACACGTGCAACCCGCTCGCGCGCAGTTGGGACATGTGGATTTGTTGGGCATCGTATTCCTCCAACCCCTGGGCCACCGCAGAGAGGGTGGTGAACGTGCCCGAGCAGCCCACGACCGTGCGTGCCGTGTCCATCGGTACTTCCTCAAGCATGCGGGCGATCTGGTCCCGGGTCCACTGCCGGGCGGCAGCAATCTCTTCCTCTGTGGGAGGTTGGGTGTGTAAGAACCGTTCCGTCAGCCGCACACACCCCATCTGGGTGGAATACGCCCCCGCTAACTCACCGGTCTCCGGGATGCCGACGACGAACTCCGTCGAACCACCCCCCAGGTCAATGACGCAGGCGGGATCACTGCGGTGCGGGACATCCCGGGTTGCCACAATGAAGGAGAGGATGGCCTCTTCCTCCCCGCTGATCACCTCCGCCTGCGCGCCCGGTTGGATCCGCCCCAACAGTTCAGCGGTCATGGCAAAGAACTCGTCACGGTTCGAGGCATCCCGGGTGGCGGAGGTCGCCACCATTCGGACGTTGTGCACGCCTTCGCGCTCCATGAGATCCACGTAGTGTGCGAGGACGTTGCGGGCCCGCTCAATGGCGGCAGATGAGATCATTCCGGTCTCATCGACACCTTCCCCAAGCCGGATGATGTTGTTGATGCGGGCAATGTTGTGGGTCTGATCCTCAGAGCGATCGGCGATGAGCAGACGGAGGGAATTGGTTCCACAGTCGACGGCGGCAACACGGCTCATGAGTGACCTCCCAGGGCACGGGCCTCCTCCACAGTTGGCCAATCGGCGGGGATAGCCGTACCGCGCAGGGTGGGATCTTCTTCGGCGATGCGGGCGACCGCCTCCGTGCCCAAATACACCCGCTCCGGACCTTCAGCCAGGGCATACCCGGCGAGGACGTGGAGGCACTTGACGCGGGTGGGCATCCCCCCGCCAGAGAAATCCGTACCCAAGTCGTCGAGGGCATTGCGCTGCGCCAGGTAGTGCTCGTGGGCGAGGCGGTAGTTCTCGGCCAACTGTGGATTCGACTGCAGGCGCTGCGTCATCTCCGCCATTTCCCCCGCTGCCTCGAGGCTCGAGATCGCCCCCGTCAGTCGGGGGTCTGTGAGGTAGTAGAGGGTGGGAAAGGGGGTTCCGTCGGGCAGACGCGGCGCAGTCACAATGACTGCCGGTTGCCCGTCGGGTGTGTAGTAGGCCACCTCAAGGACACCGCGTGGGCGGCGCCCGAGTTGGGCTTCAATGGTGGTGAGATCGTCCTCAGATACTGCCATGGACGCCTATTCTACCTCCCCGAGGGACGCCCACAATTGTTCGTACCAGGAGTCCGCCGCAGTGTCAGCGGGAAGTTCTGTCGTGAGACGATCCTCCGTGCTGATGCGCGGATCATCAATGCGGAAGGCCACCTCGCCCGGTTTGGTCACCCCCAATCGCACCCGGGCGATTTCATCGCGGTACGCCGGATCGGAATACTTCGCAATCTCATCGCTTACCTGCGCTTTCTCGATCTCCTGCGCGGCGATGGTGGCTTCCAGTTGGAGGATTTGGGAACGCTGCGTGAAGTAGTTACGCAGCGGCATGGAAATGGCAATGAGGCAGACGATGAGTACGACGATGAGCAGCGCCCAGTGGGCCGGGGTGAGCGGCGTTGCCGCCGCCGTCACCGGGGAGCGACGCACTCGTTCGGGTTTCTCCCCTACCCGGTGCGCCACCGGTACTGCTCGCCGTCGGGCCATTGTCTACCTCGTTACTGCTTGTTTCTACTTCGCGCCAAGACGCGGGAAGGCGGAGCGGCCTGCGTAGAAGGCAGCGTCGCCCAGCTTCTCCTCGATCCGGAGCAACTGATTGTACTTGGCCACGCGCTCGGAGCGAGCCGGGGCACCCGTCTTGATCTGGCCGCAGTCGAGGGCGACGGCGAGATCGGCGATGGTGACGTCCTCGGTTTCACCGGAGCGGTGCGACATCATCGTGTGGTACCCGGCGCGGTGGGCCATCTCCACGGCGTCGAACGTCTCAGTGAGCGAACCCACCTGGTTGACCTTCACGAGGAGGGCGTTCGCAGCCTTCTTCTCGATACCCTCGGCGAGACGCTTCGGGTTGGTGACGAAGAAGTCGTCGCCGACGATCTGCACCTTGTCACCGATCTCAGCGGTGAGCTTGGTGTAGCCCTCCCAGTCATCCTCCTGCAGCGGGTCCTCAATGGAGACGATCGGATACTTCTCAATGAGCTCGCGGTAGACCTGCACCATTTCCTCGGCGGTGTGCTCGCCACCCTCGAAGTGGTACTTGCCGTCCTTGTAGAACTCGGAGGAGGCAACGTCGAGGGCGAGGGCGACATCCTCGCCGACCTTGAGCCCGGCCTTTTCGATGGCTTCGACGATGAGGTCGATGGCCTCAGCGGTCGACCCGACGGACGGGGCGAAACCGCCCTCATCACCGAGGCCGGTGGACAGGCCCTTGTCCTTGATGACGGCCTTGAGGTTGTGGTAGACCTCAGCACCCATGCGCAGGGCCTCCCGGAAGGTGGCGGGACCGACGGGAGCGATCATGAATTCCTGCACGTCCACGCCCGAGTCGGCGTGGGCGCCACCGTTGAGAATGTTCATCATCGGCACCGGCAGGGTGTGGGCGGCCGGGCCGCCAACGTACTGGAAGAGGTCGAGGTTGGAGGACTCAGCAGCGGCCTTCGCGCAGGCGATGGAGACACCGAGGATGGCGTTGGCACCGAGCTTGGACTTGTTGTCCGTGCCGTCGAGGTCCATCATCGTCTGGTCGATTTCGCGCTGGTCGCGGGCGTCGAGGCCGATGAGCGCCTCAGCGATGGGGCCGTTGACGTTCTCAACCGCCTTCTCCACGCCCTTGCCCAGGTAGCGATCGCCACCGTCGCGGAGCTCGTGGGCCTCATGCACACCGGTGGAGGCACCTGACGGGACGGCAGCGCGGGCGACGATGCCATTGTCGGTGAGTACTTCTACCTCAACGGTGGGATTGCCGCGGGAATCGAGAATTTCGCGGGCGTGGATATCAAGAATTTCTGCCATTTCCGGTCAGGCCTCCTAGGATCAGGGTGCATGGTAGCGACCGGACGGTGACTCTCGCCGGAGGCCGCACACACTGTGGTGAAAATTGTTCCCCTCTAGCCTACAGCAGTGACGCGGGTTTCCGCAGGGCATACGCGGCGGCGGCGTCACGAACTTCCCGCAAATATTTTCCGCTCAGGTTGTAGTTGTTGATCGCCGCCGTCCACCCCTTCTCCGTGGCCAGATCGCGCGAGTCAAAACACAACAGGGCTGCCGCCGTCACCGCCGCATCATCAATATTGTTTGGATCAGCTACCCCATCCCCAGACCCGTCGCGACCGAGAAACTCCCAGCTCTGGGGGATGAATTGGAGGGGACCGACCGCCCGATCATAGGTGGTATCCGCGTCGAGGGCTCCCCCGTCACTGTCCGGTACTTCAGCGAACCCACTCGTCCCATCCAGTGCCGGCCCAAGAATAGTGGGGCGGACAACACCGTCTGCATCGATGTCTGAGTCCCCGTGCAGCCGCCCGTGCCGGGATTCAACGAAGCCCACTCCGGCAAGCGTGGTCCAGGTGAGGTGACACTGCGGCCACACCTCGGCGGCGACCTGCGCTGCATTCGCATACGCCCGCAGAGCCTGGCCGGGGATGCGCGTGTCTGCGGCGATCGGCTGGGACCACTCGAGCAGCTGGTCGGCGGTGCGCCCCGGCGCGTTGATGTCAATGGCCGGCACCGGCTCCCCAGCGGCGGGTGGGATTGTCTCCGGCAGGGGTTCGTAGCTGCGGTACGCCCACACGGCGAGACCGATGACGGCGAGGAGGATGAGGACGATCACGGTCGCCGCCACCTTCACCGCCGTCTTCACCAACGCCGCTATTCCGGAAAGCACCCGCACGATCCTACAGAATTCTGCCGAGACCCGTCATTCGCCACGCCCCAGCCCCCCCTCACTCACCACAAGCCAACCGTCTCACTCACCACGTTGACGGGCCTTCCCGGCCTGCCACAGTCGCTCCTGCTCCGCCTCACTGACCATCCCGGTCGAGCCATCGAAGAGGAACGGTTCGCGGAGTCGGATCTTGTCCACAAAGGCCCGTGCTACGTCGGAGAAATCCCACGCCCCACGGCGGCGGGCGATGTCGGCGTGGAAGAGAACTTGCAGGAGAATATCGGAAAGCTCGTCCCTGAGTGCTTCCTCCTGGCGGTGGATTGCCGCTCGGTCCGCGCCCGCCTGCTCCACCTCCATGTAGCGCTCCACAGCCTCAATGAATTCGGTGGTTTCTTCGCGCAGGTACGGCAGGAGTGAGGCATGGGTCTGCTTGGCCTCCCATTCCCCGCGCGTGCACGCGGCCACCATGACCTCGATTGCCTCGGCAATCGGGGAGAGCCGGGCTGTGGGTACCTCGAGGAGTTCATGGCCGAGGTCGCACCAGCGGCGCACCTCCTCGTTGTCGGCATCGGTGGTGATGAGGACCGCGTCCGGGTTCTCCCCCGTCATCTCGCTCGTGGCGGTGGGGAAGATGTCCATTAGTGCCCACCGCACGGAAATGGGCACCTCAGAGGTGTAGACCACCCCCGTCCCGGTGAGGCCAAAGGCTCCGAGGGGGAAGACATCGGGACAGCGCGCATCGAGCAGGATGACAGACATAGCACTTGATCCTACTCGCTCATGGTGGCGATAAATCTAGAGAGCCAGGTGATGAGCGCCTTATCGCGCAGCGGTGGTGCGCCCACCCGGGCTCCGCCTCCACGCCCACCGGTGGCTTCCTCGCCTTCCTTCGGCACCGACAGTTGCACTGCCTGGGCAACAGCCCGGTAGGTCGCACCCGGGTAGAGTCGACGCAGTCGCACCTGCTTGGATTCACTGAGCACGAGTGGGTGCACCTTGATGCGGGTGCCCTGGACGGAAATATCGGTGATCCCGGCGCCGTGGGCTGCCACTCGCAATCGCCCCACCGCCACAAGCAACTGAGCCGGAGTGGGCAGGGGCCCATAGCGGTCTTCCATCTCCTCCACGACGTGGTCGAGGTCACTGTCTGAGCGCGCGGCGGCCAGTTTGCGGTACACCTCCAGGCGCAACCGGTCAGAACCGATGTAACTCTCTGGGAGATTGGCATCCACCGGCAGGTCAATGCGGGTTTCTTCCGGCTCGGCCTGTGTCGCATCATAGGGGGTGCCGCTGGCCAGCGCCTTGTAGGCTTCAACGGCATCTTCGACGAGCCGCACGTACAGGTCAAAGCCGACACCGTTGATGTGGCCGGACTGTTGGGCGCCGAGCACGTTGCCCGCGCCGCGCATTTCCAGGTCCTTCATGGCCACGGCCATGCCGGCCCCCATCTCATTATTTTGGGCAATGGTGGACAGCCGCTCGTAGGCGATCTCAGTGAGTACCTCCCCCTTCGGGTAGAGGAAGTAGGCGTAGGCGCGCTCCCGGGACCGGCCGACTCGTCCGCGCAGCTGGTGCAGTTGGGAGAGTCCCATCCGGTGGGAGTCCTCCACAATGAGGGTGTTTGCGTTGGCAATGTCGAGGCCGGTTTCAATGATCGTGGTGCACAGCAGCACGTCGTAGTCGCGGTTCCAGAAGCCCTCGACGGTTTTCTCCAGTAGGTCCTCACTCATCTGCCCGTGGGCGATAGCAATCCGCGCCTCCGGTAGGAGCTCGCGGAGTTGCCGGGCTCGTTTCTCAATGGAGGCGACCCGGTTGTGCACGTAGAAGACCTGCCCGTCGCGCAACAGTTCGCGCCGGATGGCCGCTGCCACCTGCTTGTCCTCTTGTGGTCCAACATAGGTGAGGACGGGGCGGCGATCCTGCGGCGGGGTGAGGATGGTGGACATTTCCCGGATCCCGGTGAGACTCATCTCAAGGGTGCGCGGGATCGGTGTGGCGGACATGGTGAGCACATCTACCTGTGCTTTGAGCGCCTTGATGTGTTCTTTGTGTTCCACGCCGAAGCGCTGTTCCTCATCGACGATGATGAGCCCGAGGTTCTTCCACCGCACCCCGGTTTGCAGCAGCCGGTGAGTGCCGATGACCACATCGATTTCCCCGGAGGCCAGTCCGGCGATGATGTCGCGGGAGGTGCTGGCCGGGGTGAACCGGGAGAGTTGTTCGATGCGGATGGGGAATCCGGCCATCCGTTCGCGGAAGGTGACCTCGTGTTGTTGGGCGAGCAGGGTGGTGGGTACGAGCACCGCCACTTGCATCCCGTCTTGGACGCATTTGAAGGCGGCGCGCACCGCCACCTCAGTTTTGCCATAGCCGACATCGCCGACGATGATCCGGTCCATCGGCTGGGGCTTCTCCATATCAGCTTTCACCTGGTCGATGGCCAACTGTTGGTCTTCGGTTTCGACATATTCGAAGTTGTCTTCCATCTCCAGCTGCCACGGCGTATCTGCCCCGAAGGCGTGGCCGGGGGTGGCTTGCCGTTTCGCATACAGTTGGACGAGTTCGGCGGCGATTTCTTTGACGGCGGCGCGGGCTTTGCGCTTCGTGTTCTTCCAGTCGGAACCACCCATTTTGGACAGGCTCGGCGCGTCTGAGCCCACGTACTTGGTGAGCAGGTCCAACGATTCCATCGGCACATAGAGGCGGTCGCCGGGTCCGCCGCGGCGCGACGGCGCGTATTCGAGGAGGATGTATTCGCGTTCGGAATTGCCTTCCCCGGATCGGGTGGTGCGTTTGACCATGTCCACGAATTTGCCCACACCGTGGATCTCGTGGACGACATAGTCGCCGGGTTTCAGCGCGAGCGGGTCGACCCGGTTGCGCTTCTTCGCTTTGCGACGTTTCGCCCCGGCGATATCGCCCACTCGGTTGCCGGTGAGGTCGGTTTCGGTGACGATGACCAGTGGCAGCGAGGACGCGGATGCAGGAGAAGAAAGAGAAGAAAGAGAACAAGGGGCAGAAGCGGGAGAAGAAACAGAGCTACTCCCCGCAAAAACGACTCCGTGGTGGCTGAATGCCTGGTAGATGGTGACGCTACCCGGTGCTGCGCCAACACCAGAAGAAGCAGGAAAAGCGCCAGGAGCAGCAGGAGAAGAAGCAACAGTGTGGGCGATCCCGGCTTCGCGCAGGCGGGCGGCGAAGCGCTTGCCGTTGGCTGCTGTCGGGGTGATGTAGGCGGCGGCTCCCCCATCGCGGGTGTGGGCGAGCAACAGTGCAAACAGCTCGGTGATGCCGGCCTCGTCCCCGCGCGGGGCTGGTGGCAGGCTCACCGGGATGGTCACTGCACCAACGTCCCCCTCTTCTAGCATCCCCGGCGGGGTGATTGTCCATACTGCCGCACCTAAGTTGCGGGCAGTGACTTCCAGCGACTGGTAGGACCGGTACGACGATGCCGACAGGTCAAGACCATCAGCCGCCACCGGAACACCGCTGGACCCGGTCAGCGGGCTGCTAGCCCCCATTGCGGCGGCCTCCCAACCTGCCGCCAAGAACTCCTCGTCGGTGTTGGAGAGGTCGCCCACCCGCATCCGGATGCGTTCGGGATCCAGCAGCAGCACGTGGGTGCCATCGGGCATGAGCTCGGTCAGTGGTACAAGGGCTGCACCCGAACTCGGCGAAGCAGTGGAGGAGGAAGATGGGGACGGACCCAGAAGGGCAGGGATGAGCACCTCCATCCCGTCCGCCGGCATTCCCTCCGATACCTTCGCCAGGATCTCTGTCAGCGCCGGATTGCCGGTGAATTGGCGGGCAAGTTCTGCCGCTCGCGCCTGCACATCGGCGTTGATAAGCAGTGCCCGGGCCGGATATACCGCCGCCGTCTGCATCTGCGAGTCCGAATAGGTGCGCTGGTCAGCCACCGCGAACTGGGTGATTCCTGTGACCTCATCGCCCCAGAAGTCCACGCGGACGGGGTGATCGAATGTGGTGGGAAAAATATCGATGATGCCACCGCGCACGGCGAATTCACCTCTGACAGCCACCAAGTCCACCCGCTTGTAGGCTCGGTGGACCAGGTCGGCCTCCAGCTGATCGAAGGGATACTCCTCCCCCACTGTCAGCACCACTGGCGCACTCATTGCCGGATCGGCGATAACCGGCTGCGCATAGCCGCGCGCAGCGGTGACGACGATGCGCACGCCAGCATCCTGACCGGGAATGGGAGAACTAGACCCCGTAGCACGAGGCTGCCCTTCGATGTCACTGTCAGTTCCATTGTTCAATCTGTGTAGCACACGAGCGCGCTGACCAACGATATCTACTCCAGGGCTCAGCCGCTCGTGTGGGAGGGTTTCCCACGCTGGGAACCACGCCACCTGGTCACCGACCATGGCGGTGAGCTCGGCAGAAAGGTCTTCTGCTTCCCGGCTCGTCGGAGTGACCACCAACAGGGGTGCAACCTGAGAAAGGGCCCCGATGAGCCAGGGGCGGGCGGGACCAAGTGCGTGCACGTGCAGGCGTTCATCGCCAACGTGGCCGAGGAGTTCGGCCATCGGTGCTGATTGCGCCACCTGCTCAAGGAGTCCCGACAGCGCGGGAGAGGCAAGCAGAGAATCCGTGGCAGACGGGGATGCGGACGACATAGCTACGCAGACTCCCCTTCTGGATGGGTCAACGCCACATGGGCCGCACCGAGCCCACCTTCGGTGGCCACCAGGTGCAGGGTGGGCGCATCCTCCATACCGGTGAGCCCATTCCAGCACAAGTTCACAATGTGGGCTGCCACCTGTTCTTTTGAGGGCCTGCGAACATCCATCCACCACTGCGCAGTCTGGGAGACCATCCCTACTAAAGCCTGGGCGTAGAGGGGCGCGTTGACCGGGTTGAGACCGGCGTGCATGAACGCCGCAGATAGAAACACCGATGCCTTCTCCACCATGACCGACAAGAGAGTGGCGAAGGTCCCCTCCCCCTCGAGGGGTGCGTCACGGACAATGATGCGGAACCCATCGGGGTGCTCTTCCACAAAGGTCAAAAGCGCGAGCGCGCTGCGCTCGATCCGGTACCGGGAGGATCCGGCGGCAATCGCCTCATTGAGGGCCGCACTCAGCACCGCTGACTCCCGGCGCACGACCTCCGCATAGAGCAATTCTTTTTGCGGAAAGTGCTCGTAGACCACCGGTTTTGTCACCCCAGCCTGGGCGGCGATCTCCTCCATGGAAGTCCCCTCCAGCCCCTTGGCAGCAAACAGTCCTCGCCCCACCGCCACGAGCTGCTCACGCCGCTCGGGTCCACTCATCCGCTTCTTCTTACCCGAGGTCTTCCCCGGCGAGTTCGCTGCCACACGTGCCATATCCCCCACCCTACCCCAGCCCCCATACGCTCACCTACTCCACCGTAGGTGGTAACAGACTACAGAGACCAGATGTTGCAACTTAACGCGTCGCGTTATCCTGGACGATGCTCTCAAACGTGAGCATCGTCAAACTCAAGATTAGCGCCAAAAGCCCGGATGCGATACCGCATCCGGGCCCTATAACAACGACATCGAAAGGAACCACCCCTTCGATGCTTCTACCGCTTACAGCGGCAGGTCAACAATCCCCTGCTGATCGAGGAACCATGCAGCACCACCGGCGAGGCCGAGCGCCCCAACGATGATGGCGAGCAGAATGCCTACTGCGGGACCGACTGCATCGGGAATGTTGGAGGAGAGCGAGGCTTCCATACACAAACTGAATGCGTCACCGGGTGCAGAGGATCCCGCGTTTCCACCGAGGGCTTTACCTTGTTCCCACACCTTTGCAAAGTCTGGATTATCCTTAAGGTCCTCAGTGAGATACTTTGCTTGAGCCATACATGCGTTGAAGCCTTCAGAGAAGTTCAGAGAGCTAGCAGCCGGTGCAGCAACAACGCCACCTGCGAGGGCAACGGATACGGCTACGCCGGAGGCGACGAGACGGTTTTTCATGGGGTCTCTTTCTAAGACGAATATGAACCGGGAAGCATGATTACTAAACCCTTGCAATGAGTGTAAAAAAAAACTTCCTTTTTTGTCCAGCGCTTTGACAGCTTGCGGTTCTTTTTTGGGCGTTTTTACATGTTTGCTGTTCAGCACCTTTTTATAGGCCCCCCAATTCATTACCCCCGGATGAATAGGAAAGATGGCCCGGGAGATCCAGGCCATCTTATTTGTCTGCGTTTATTGGGTTAGGAACGGATGCGCCAGGCCGCGGTGGCAACCCTCGCGTCGTCATCAACCAGTGCGACCCTGAAGAAGCAGTCGGTGGAGAAGTCACCGGGGACAGAGGATCCGTTGGAGCCGATTTCGCCCTTGATAGTGCCCAAGTTCGCCTCGATCTGCTTATCAGACGAGCCACGGCAATCCTTGCGCAGCTGCTCACCGCAGACGCAAACCCTGCGGATAGCACCTTGTTTTCACCGACCTAGTTTTACTTGCCGAGTTGGCGACAGCGACAGGGGCGGCAGCAGCGCAGATTTGACCTAAGGATTACGGCAGAAAAAGGCCTAGTAGACCAGCTTGTGGTTGTCGGATGGGGTAAGAACAAACTGCCGGCCTGGCTGGATATTTCAGAATCCACCTACCATTACCGTCACCACTCCAGGCCCACAAAACCACCATCACCACTCTCCTCACCCCTTAAAAAACCAATCGGTTCACCACCACCTGACATATGCCGATAAACCTACTTTTTAGTGCGTAAACAATACCTAGTTCCGGATTTGTGGGGCCTCTAGTTCCGGATTCGTAGATTTTACCCTGTCCCGGCATGCCTCCGGCGAAAAAAACCCGCCCTCACCACGAATGGGGAGGACGGGATTGGGCTGCTAGACCACGAGAAAACTAGAGGAGGTCTGCCATGATCGGGTCGGCAACCTTGAGGGCAGCCTCGCGGGCATCTTCTGCAGTCCAGGAGTCCAGGGCGTAGGCAGCCATCTGCTGACAGGTGGACATGTCGTGCAGGCGGAGTGCAGCGCGAACGGCGTTGACCTTCTTCGGTGCCATGGAGAGGCTGGACACGCCGAGACCGACGAGCACGAGGGCGAGCAGCGGATCGCCGGCAGCCTCACCGCAGACACCGATGTGCTTGCCCGTCTTATCCTGGACGATGCTCTCAAACGTGAGCATCGTCAAACTGAAACCGGAAATAATTCTCGGAATCATCACGGTGATACTCCAAACCATCCAGGTTTGGCAGAACCGAAAGCCCCATTACAAGGGCAAACACCGTAAAAAGTAGTCTCCCGGGTTCTGAATACACCACCTAATCAGAACCCGGGGGCTACCCCTCCCACCCTAGTAGAAAGACACCTCAGATGACCAAAGCTACAGCCATAAACTGGGCCACAACCGTCGGCCTGGCACTCATCGCCCTCACCTGGACGATGCTCTCAAACGTGAGCATCGTCAAACTGAGGGTGGTCATTGTTTTTGTCCTTTCCAGGTAAGGAGTGCGATGAGTGCGATCGTGGTCAGAATGAGGGGGTTGCCGCCGACTGCGATGACTGTGAGGGCGCAGGCGGCGTAGATGCCGTATTGGGTGGTTGTGTTCATGGGGTTTGCTTTCTGTTATGCTTTTGGGGTTAGCCCCCGGGTTCTGATTAGTTGGTTTATTCAGAACCCGGGTGGCTGTTTTCTTTTGCCTGGACGATGCTCTCAAACGTGAGCATCGTCAAACCTTACTTGGTAGGCAAGTACGGTATAGAATAAAAAGAGTAAGAGTCCGTGATGGGAGGAAAATCGTGGAAGCGGAGGTGATTGGTCAAGATGCCTGATAAGAATGTTGATGACCGGTATCGTTACATGGGTTTGGAGATGATTCCGACACCACGGTACGACGCGCTGACCAGTGAATCCTCTCCTGGTACTGGCTGGATGTGGCGGTTTGAAGGCGGTATCGTAGCGCTAAAGTTCGCTAACGATAAAGCTCTCACGTGTACTGGTCAAGGTTTTAGAGAAGCCATGGATTGGGATCGGGGGGATGAGATTCAGGATGTGATCTTGGATTCCGCTGCTGATGGTTTGAGCATCCCTGACGCCTTGGAACGTGTGCGTAAGAAGTTCGGCGAGCCCGATGCTGTCGTTGATTTGGCTGATGTGAACAAACCCGCTGAAGAATTCTGCGCAAAGGCGCAGGAACTTCTCAATACCTAAATAGCGCTACAGGTAGATCCCCGGGTTTTTGGAAGAGGTGAGGCGAGTATGGGGTATCGTCCTAGAATAGGTATTGTTTCACCTGGACGATGCTCTCAAACGTGAGCATCGTCAAACCGAACCCACCTCCGCCCTCGATGTGTCCGTTCGCGCACAGATCCTCAATTTGTTGACGGATCTGAAAAGCCAGTTGGGCCTGTCCATGGTCTTTATCTCGCATGACATTCAGACGGTCCGGTACATCTCTGATCGCATCACCGTGATGTACAAGGGCGAGGTTCAAGAAGACGGTCCA
>JAXFPD010000019.1:0-84860 GCA_034179945.1 Corynebacterium sp.
CTCCGCAAGAAAAAATGGTGGTTTACATTCTCCTGCAACAACACTGAAACATACTACCCCCGGTCACCCCCACCACAAAAGCTATCCACAACCGCCGAAACACACAATCCGAGCCCTTCTCGCAACAGTCGATGCCCACCCCCACACGAGCTAGAAACCGCCGCCCAGCCGAGAACTCATCCGCCTAGCCAGCAGTCGATGCCCACCCACCGCAGCCGCACTCCATCCCGAGCCTGTCTCGCAGCAGCTGGATATCCACCCACCGCTACGGATCACCCTACCCACAGACAGCGGGAACAACCTTCTCGTCGTTCGACCACTGAGTGAACGCGTCCATGATTGAGGCGATGTAGGCATCAATACCGGTGGCGGAGGGGTGAATTCCATCCGCACCCACGAGAGTGGGATCTGCCAGGGCCCGGGAGCACCAGTCCGCCCCGTACACGTTCGCGTTGTTCTCCACCGCAGCAATCACCTGCTGGCGGGCCTCCGCCATCCAGTAGCGGTCCCCATACGGGCTCACCAACGCAACGATGCGGTCGGGGCCGATCGCGGACAGGATCTCCTCCAACTGGCCGGGGAACGCCTGCCCGTTCGTGCCAAAGGACAACACGACGAACTGCCGCAGCTGGTCCTGGGCTTTCAGGGCGGCGACGATCCCGGCGACGGCGGTGTAGTGGCGAGAGACCTCCCCGTCCACATAGATGCCGGGCAACTGTTGGTACATGGCGGGGGCAGCCCCGAGCAGCACTGAGTCCCCGATGGCGGTGATCTCCGGGCCGGTGGGCACCTCCCGGGAATCCACCTCCCGCTGGTGGACTTCGGCGGCCTCCTGGGCGAGGCGATTCGCCTCCTCCTGCAGTTCCGCAGCCGCCGCCAACTGGGCTTCCAGCTGCGTCATCGGCGGGGCTTTCACCATGCCGATGCTCGCGAGGATGAGGGCGGCGACGGTTGCGAGCCCCACTGCGATGCGCGGGAGCGCGAGGTGGGGGCGGGCCGCAAAAAGCCAGCCGAGGGTGGCCTTGTAGCCGCGACGGCGGAACGGGTTCTCCACGAAGCGGTAGCTCAACTCCGACAGCGGCAGGGAGATCACGAGGGCGAGGACTCCGGGCACCCAGGTGCTGGAGGCGGGGCGCAGCAGTTCCTCGATGATGATGATCACCGGCCAGTGCCACAGGTAGAGGGAGAAGGAGCGCTGACCCAACCACCGCAGCGGTAGAGTGCGTGCCAACCAGGACACCGGGCCGACCTCGGCAACCACTCCGACGAGGGCGATTGCGGTGAGGATGCCCGCTCCGGCGAGCGCCCACGGGTAGGTCACTGCAGCCGTGTCCGCTGTGGTGACAAACAGGGCGAGGATCCCGATCAGCGCGAGGGTGGAGGCGACGGCAACACCGGTGCGGGCCGCACCTGACCAGCGGGCCACCGGCCAACTATCGGCCTGCGCCTGAGGTGAGCGTGAGCCCCACAGCAGGGCGACGATGACGCCGGTGAGGAGCCCGAAGGCGTGGGTGTCGGAGCCGTAGTAGACGCGGGTGGGATCGACTTGTGGGTCGTAAAGCCACCCCATCAGTGCCGCTGAGGCGACCCCGGCGATGAGTGCACACACGAGTAACGGCAGCCGCTGACGGCGCCCACCTGGCCCGGCCACTTTCATCCCGAGGGCGGCCAATCCGATGAAGATGAGCGGCCACAGTACGTAGAACTGTTCCTCCACTGCGAGGGACCAGTAGTGGGCGAAGACCTCGACACCACTGTCCGCAAAGTAGGAGGAGGATCCGGCGATTTGGACCCAGTTGTTGACAAAGAACAGGGATCCGAAGAACTGGGCGGGCAGTTGGACGGCGGTGTCCCCGCCCATCGTGCCCACGATGGCGGTGCAGATGAGCAGCACGGTGGCTGCCGCCGGGAGGATCCGCCGCACGCGCCGCAGCCAGAAGTTTTTCAAATTCACTGCCCCAGTCACGGCGTGTTCACGCACGAGCAGGGAGGTGATGAGGAAGCCGGAGAGGATGAAGAACATGTCCACACCCATGAATCCGCCGGGCAGGACGTTGCCGAAGAAGTGGTAGATGACCACGGCGGCCACGGCGATGCCGCGCAGCCCGTCAATGCCGGGCACCTGCCGCAGGGTGGCTTTGCCCGCCCGGCGCCCGCGTGTCCCGACCTCGTGCGGGGTGCGTGCGGTGATGATTTCGGACGCGGTTGGCGCGGCGGCGGTGTCGGCCGCAGCCGCAACGTCAGTCACCTCGGCAGAAGCACCTGCGGCACCCAGCTTGCCCCGACGGGCGCGGGTGAGCCTCGTGCGCAGCTCCGGTTCTGGGGCCTCCGCGTGGGAGCGCACCGGTGCAGTCGCGGCCCACGTGTGGGCAGGGCGTTGTGATTCTGGAAGAGCCCGGTGCGTGCGCTGGCGCACGGACGCAGGCCAGCGGCGCGGAGCGCGTAGAGAAGCCGACGCTTTGTCCGCAGGCGGCGTGGCGACGGCGAGGTCGCGGTCAACTTGAGCGAGGGAGGCGGTGATTGCAGCAAGATCGCGCTGCAGCTGATCCCGGCGCCGCTCCAATTCGCGGCGCTGGGCGAGGAGTTCGTCCACCGATGCGGACGCGCCAGTCGGGGCCGGAGATGTGGGTGTGCCGGCTGGACCAGCCGATGCAGGCGCGAGTCCCGTTCGCAACCTGCGCAACAGCGCCCACGGAGTCCTCATCTCTCACTCGTCCCTTTTCGCTCGTCCTTCTATATTCACCGCTACCCTACTGCACGGGCCAGATTTGAAAAAGACCCCCAGGGGTCCTGGGGGCCGTCAGCGCGGATGCGCTGTGAGCTATGCGTTAGCCAACTCCTCCGCGGGGAGGATGTTGACATGCTTGCGGTTACGCTTCATGGAGAAGTTCACTTCGCCGGCAACGAGGGCGAAGAGAGTATCGTCGCCGCCGCGACCAACGTTCTCACCCGGGTGGAACTTGGTGCCCCGCTGGCGAACGAGGATCTCACCGGCGTTTACCTTCTGCCCGCCATAGCGCTTCACACCGAGGCGCTGGGCGTTAGAATCGCGACCGTTACTGGAGCTAGATGCACCCTTCTTATGTGCCATGGTATTTCGCCTCCTCTACTTTCTTGTCCTACTTAATGCCCGTGACCTTGAGAATGGTCAACGGCTGACGGTGCCCTTGACGCTTCTTGTAGCCCGTCTTGTTCTTGTACTTGAGAATCTTGATCTTCGGGCCCTTGGTCTGCTCGACGATCTCAGCGGAGACCTTGACCTTGGCCAAGTCATCAGCTGACGTTTTCACGGTAGCGCCATCGACCAAGAGAACCGGGGTGAGAGCCACGGCATCGCCGGGCTCACCCTCGATCTTCTCGACCTTGACGAGGTCGCCTTCGGCAACCTTGTACTGCTTTCCGCCGGTGGAGACGATCGCATACATGTGAGGGTTACCCCTTATCTAAAACTCGTGGTAGACGACTGGCCGCCTACGGAAACGGATACATTCTTCTTTTCTCACGTTGGGCGCACTAAATCGCGCCCTGAAACAGAGACTGCTCAAGAATACCCGCCCGCACCCTATTTTCCAAAACGGGGTACGGGCGGGGCTGCATGCCCTGCTCAGTGTGCAGTTAGCTGCGGGTCGCGCGGCGGCGGCGCGGCGCTGGACGCGACTGCTCGTCGGCAGGCGAGCGCGCGGGCTCCGGCGCAGCCTTGCGCACGGCACGGCGGCGACCACGACGCGGAGCCGGAGCCGGGGCATCCTCGGCCGGAGCCGGAGCCGCAGAACCAGAACCCTTGCGCATCGCCCGACGCCGACCCCGCCGCGGGGCGCGCGTCTCGGCTTTCTCGGCCTCCTCAGCAGGCGTGTCAGTGTCCTCAGCAGCTTCCTGCGGTGCATAGTCCTCCCGGCGCGGTTCCCGGTCTGAGACGGAGTTACCGCGCACCCGACGCTTGCGCCGTGGCGACTTGTCAAAGGCCTCCTTCGCCTCCTCGTAGGTCTGCTCTGGCTCGGTCACCTCGGCAGGCTCAGACTCTGCGGTCCCGCCCCGGTGGGCGCGACGGCGCCCCCGGCGCGCACGCGGCGCCTCCGCTTGTGGTTCATCATCCTGAGGCGCGGACTCTTCGGCGTCGTCAGCCGCCTCGATCAGGGCAGCAGCAGCTGCCGCCTCCTGGGCGGCGCGATCGTTCTCGAGCAGCTCATTGTCATCGGTGATGAAATCGTCATCATCCATGACGTCATCGTTGTCGTGCTCGTGATCGTGCGAGTGCATTGCCAGCGCGGTCGGATGCTTCGTCGGATCTTGCTGCGGTTTGCGGCGCTTCTTCGGCTTGCCGTACACGGGGCGCTTCGACTCTTCCTCCACCGGATCATCGTGGATGATGACACCGCGGCCATTACACGCATCACACGTGGTGGAGAAGGTCTCCAACAGGCCCGTACCCAGCTTCTTCCGGGTCATCTGCACCAAGCCGAGCGAGGTCACCTCAGACACCTGGTGGCGGGTGCGGTCGCGCCCGAGCGCCTCTTTGAGGCGGCGCAGCACGAGGTCGCGGTTCTCCGGCAGGACCATGTCGATGAAGTCAACAACGATCATCCCGCCCAGATCGCGCAGCCGCATCTGGCGGACGATTTCCTCAGCGGCCTCGAGGTTGTTCTTGGTCACCGTCTCCTCGAGGTTGCCGCCGGAACCGGTGAACTTGCCGGTGTTGACGTCAATGACGGTCATTGCCTCGGTGCGGTCAATGATGAGGGTGCCGCCGGAGGGCAGCCACACCTTCCGGGCCAGCGCCTTCTTCAACTGCTCGTCCACCCGGTAGTGGACGAAGACATCGTCACCGTCGTGATCGGCGGGGCGGTATTCTTCGACCCGTTCTTCCAGGTCTGGGGCGACTTCTTCGACGTAGGACATGACGGTTGCGTAGGCGCCGTCGCCCTCGACCACGAGGGCGGAGAAGTCCTCATTGAACAGGTCGCGGATGACCCGAATGAGCACATCCGGCTCCTTATACAGGCTGAGCGGTTTCGCCCCCTTCTTCGCCATTGCCTTTTTCGCCTTCGCGTCAATGGATTCCCACAGGGCGTGGAGGCGCTGCACATCGGCGGCGATCTCCTTCTCCGAGACACCTTCCGCAGCGGTGCGCACGATCGAGCCACCGTCTTCGGGCATGACGTCCTTGAGGATGGCCTTCAGGCGGCGCCGCTCGTTCTCCGGCAGCTTGCGCGAAATACCTGCGGTTTTACCGCCGGGCACGTAGACGAGGTAGCGGCCGGCGAGGGAAATCTGGGTGGTCAGCCGTGCCCCCTTGTGGCCGATCGGGTCCTTCGTCACCTGGACGAGCACCTGGTCACCGGATTTGAGGGCCTGTTCGATCTTGCGCTTGCGCCCGCCCAAACCGGCCTGCCGCCAGTCCACTTCACCGGCGTAGAGCACTGCGTTGTGTCCGGTTCCGATGTCAATGAAGGCGGCTTCCATCCCGGTGAGCACGTTTTGCACTCGCCCGAGGTAGATGTTGCCGACCATGGAGGCGGCTTTGTCGGAGGTGACGAAGTGCTCGACGAGCATCTCGTCTTCGAGCACGCCGATCTGGGTGACCAGGCCGTGGTTATCGCTGCGCTCGTGTTCGCGCACCACCATGGTCCGGGTGACGGATTCGCGGCGGACGAGGAACTCCTCTTCGCTCACGAGGTGGCGGCTGTTGCGCTGGTCAATGCGCCGTTCTTGGCGGCGGCGCCGCTGCGCCTCGAGCCGGGTTGAGCCCTTGATGGCGCGGGGCTCCTCAATCCGCTCCACCTCACGGGGCTCGCTGCCGCGTCCGCGTCCAGAACCGCGCTTGCCCCGGCGGCGACGGCGCGGACCGTCAAGCTCATCGGCATCAATGGTGCCGGGCTCATTGTCACGGCTGCGGTCGGTGCTGTCATCACTCTTCTTTGAGGTCCGCCGACGGCGCGCCGGTGCAGATGCCTGCTCCGCGTCCTGTGTCTCGGCCACCTCGAGGGTGGGCTCGTAGTCATCGGGGATGGCGAACGGATCAGCCAGCGGTGGCGCAGCAAACGGGTCGGTGAGCTCGGGGGTCGGTGCCGGCTCGGCGGCGACCTCCTCTACTACTTTCTTCGTGGCCTTCTTCGCCGGGGCTTTCTTGGCTATCGCTTTCTTAGCCGTAGCCTTCTTCGTGGTCTTTGTGGCAGCCGGCTTCTTCGTGGCCTTCTTAGTCGCCTTCTTGGTAGCCTTCTTCGCCGACGAGCTCGGGAACAGGGCCTCGTGCAGCTGCTTCACCTCATCAGGTGTGAGCACAGACTGAGCGACGCGCGTGAGGCCGAGGTCTGCCAAGGCGGAGACAATCTGCTTGGAGGTGCCGCCCATCTGTTTTGCCAGATCGTAAATGCGGGTCTTCTCGGGAAGATTGTTCAGTTTGATAGGTTTCAATTCACCGGTGGTTTGAGCCACGGTTACTCCTTTGTTGTGTTGTTACCTCGGGCGCGAACCGTGGGCTGAAACGCCGGTGGCTGCCGCCGCACGAGGTAGTCATGGGTCTTTAGTTGAGTGGTTCAGCGGTCCCAGGCAGGAGCGAACGCACTGGGAACTATTGTTGCACAGTACGCGACAATCTGTATCATTTCGCTGTATGGACACGCCGAACCTGCCGGAAAGGCCACAGGACCCCCAGCCGGGCGGTGAGGTTCAGCGCTTCCAGCCGTCGGAATCCATGGCCTGGCAGTTGTTGCCGATGGCGGTGAGTATGGGCGGTCTGCGCGCGTCCATCGCGACCGAGAGCGCCACGTTCGCCGCCCTGTTTGGCGTTCTCCTTGTCATCGCCTTCTTCATATTGCCGCCGTGGCCAACAAAGGGCCTCATGACGGTCTACGACAGCCCCATTGACAATGAGCTTGTCGATGCGCGCCTCAGCCGGTTCACCCGCTCCCGTGGCAAAGCCCTCATGATCTTCCCCCTCGTCGTCGGAGCGGATGCTCTCTATAACGGTGTTCTCGGCGGCCCCGAGGGCTCCTTCCCCATTCCCCCGATCATTTTTACAACACTCCTCTTTGTGGCGTGGACACTGGCGATGATGAGCGCGCTGGTCACCGGTTACCGCGACCCCAACCTGTCCATTCAGGCCCGCGTCACCGAGGCGCTTGCGGCTCACCCCACCCCATTGGACCCGCCTGCGACTCGCCTGAACAACGAGATTGTCGGCTACCTGCAGCAACGCGGTGTTGTGGGAGGGTTGCGCATGATGCTGAAGAAACTGAGTAAGCAGCTCGGCCAGCCACTCGACGATGTTGTTGCTGCCGCCGAAGAGTTGAAACAGGGCGGATATGTGGCGGTGACAAAGGTCGCTTTTCCCAATAATCCGGGCAAGTGGGATGCCACTCTGACCCCGCGCGGTTTAGTGACCCCGGTCACATTACCCCCGAATCAGCTCACATAGAAAGTCTCCTACCTGGCTTTTTAGATTTTCGGGGGTAATTAGTCACATCTTTTGAAATTAATACCTAGACAAACGTGCTGGGTATAGATAGCATCATTTCAATATTTTTGGTCATACTTTTAGTTGACAGAAAGCGAGGCCCCCATGAGCACTCCAACCCAACCAGGCGTGCACGAGCCAACCCCCGCAGAATTCCTTGCGATGCAGCGCTCCCACGAATTCGAAGAACTGCGCATCACCCAGCGCAAGTTCACCTTCCCCCTGCCCGTAGCATTCTTCAGCTGGTACGTCGTCTACGTCCTCCTCGCCACATCCCTCCCCGACTGGATGGGCACCCCCGCGACGCCCGTAAGTCCGTCACCTGGGCCATCGCGCTCATCGGCGCGTTCTACATCCTGACCCTCGTGCTCGGCTTCGCCGCCGCCGGCCTCGTCGGCCCCGATGCCATCGCCAACGCACCCGGTGGCGCCAACGCCGCCGCCCCGCTGCTCGCGTTCAAACTCGTCGCCACCGTCATTGGCATCACCGCCATGCACCTGAACACCGCGTTCCTCGTGCTCATCTTCTTCTCCCCGACCGTCTCCGGCTCGGCGAGCTCGATGTTCCCGAATGTGGACTTCGCCTGGTTCTCGCTGTCGAGCCCCGGCATCATCTCCATCCCGCTCGCGTTCCTCGCCGCTATCGTGGTCACGCTCATGACCAAGCCGGACGACAACGAGGCACTGGCCGCTGAGATGGAGGTGCGCTCCCTGACTGGTGTGGGAGTGGAGGCTCCCGTTGCGCACTAGGGGCGATAGGGTGCGCACACCGGTGGGACTACGGTAACACGGGTGGCCCCTCCTATCACCACACCACAAACCCCGGCTGCTGATCATCAGCGACCGGGGTTTCTCTCGGTTTCGTCGGTGTGTTTAGAGATTCGGGAACCAGATGCCGATCTCGCGGGCAGCGGACTCCGGGGAATCCGAGCCGTGCACGACATTCTCACCCACCGTGAGAGCAAAATCACCACGGATCGAACCCGGCGCGGCCTTCGACACCGGATCCGTGCCACCGGCCAATTGCCGCCACGCCTCAATGGCACGCTCGCCCTCAACAACACCAGCCACCAGCGGAGCAGAGGTGATGAACTCCACGAGCTCAGCAAAGAACGGCTTGTCCTTGTGCTCGGCGTAGTGCTTCTCAGCGGTCTCCCGATCGGCGACGCGCAGATCCATGGCCACGAGCTTGAGGCCCTTGCGCTCAATACGGGAGATGATTTCACCAACGTGTCCGGCGGCAACGCCATCCGGCTTGATCAAAATGAGTGTGCGTTCAGTCATGGGTTACACAGTACTAGAAGTACTCGTCCACGGCGTGCTTTGCCTCCGCCAAACCCAACCCGGGCACAGATTCCCGCAACAGTTTGATCGCCTTCACCGGCTCCCCGTCCGCCTTCAACTGCTTCACCTGGGCCTTCGTGCCCGGTTCGAGGGCGCGGGCCACCTCTTCAGTGAACTCGACCGGCTGCGGCTTCTTGAACTCGTACACCGCCAACCCAATCCACACGCACGCGAGGATAATCGCCGTGATCCCCCACCCCCAGCGGCCGTCTGCAATGTAGGTAATGCCGGTGACGCCGAAGGCGACCGCAGCGAGAATGTAGACGAATTTCACGGTTATTGTCCTCTCTTCAGCAGCAACGAGTGCAGGTACAAGACGAACCCCCACACACCCATAAACACAATGACCACACCGACCATCGACCAGTGTACAAACAATCCGACGATGAGCGCCACCACCTGCAGGCCCACGTTGAGCTTGATGGACCAATCGAACTTCTGAAAGAAGATCGCGATGAAATGGGCCACACCGACGATGGTCACGAGAATCCAATTCAACCGGGTCCAATACTGGCCGTCGGACACCTGCAAAATCACCGTGAGCACGAGCAGCAGGCTGATCGCCTCGCAGGCCAGCACACCGGAGGCGATGCCGTTGAAGCCCTTCACCTTATGGGCGGGGGTGGGACCTGTCGCCGAATCTGTCATGGCCCTCATCGTAGCAGCTGTGTCTCATCTGCCATTCACGTGCCCAGATTACTGACATAAACAGCACTGAGACTGGTCGAATTCCACGGCCCGACTCACGGATACACGAAAGCCCGCAAGGCTGCGGGCTTCGGAAGTGGAGCATCTTAACGCGTCCGTCGATAGTGCAGCCCACATATCACTGAATACTAAAAACTGCTGCAACTACCGAGCGAATCTCATAGCCGCCGTCCCAGTCGGCGAAAAGTTCATCAAGGTCGACACGCCGATCTGGCACAGAGGACTGTGGTGTCAGAACGATTGATTGGGAATCGTCACACCCTGACTATTACCCCAGGCCCGAAGTGTTGTCGTAGTCATAGTCTGAGCTGAGCGCAATCCCAGCGAGAGTTATACCCCCATAGACAGCACGAAGGCCCGCATGAACTCCTCGACGATGTCGATGTCGGTGTGGTCGTAGAGCATCCGCGCCCCGACGATGTCTTCAATTTCCCCGATCACTGGATGGCCGTGATGGAAGAGGAAGTCCACACCGATCGTCCCGAGCTGCCCGTATTTCTCCAGCTCCCCAACAACGATCTCGACTGCCGCCCGAATCTCTGCGGCCTCGGGATTGCCTGGATTATCCAGGTCATAGACGCGCGCACTCCCGCCCAATGTGTAGTTGGCCCGCAGGGGGCCCGTTCCCCGCGCCACGCGTGCGCCACCAGCACTGTCACCGCTGTCGCTGCGCTGCGCCCGCCGCTCCATGGCCGCGAGAATCCTCCCGCCCACCACATAGACGCGCACGTCACGCGCCCCGGCGGTGACATATCCGCTGGCCACCTCTTGCACAAGGAACGTGCCAAGTTGAGCATCTTTCCAATACGGCTCCCAGTCCTCGGGGCCAGCGATGAGTTCAACGCCTACTCCCCCGTGGCCACCAGTGGGCTTGACGACGACCGGGTACCCGCCGACCTCCTCCACCGCCGAGCGGTTCACCAGTGGGGCGGTTTTCAGCGTCGGCAAGCCCAGCGAGGCCACCCACTCCACCGTGCGCAACTTGTCGTTAGCAATCGCCGAGACGGCGGTCGGATTGAAGCACACCACCCCGAGGCGCTCGAGCTGTGCATGCAACTGTTGATTCCAACTGCGGAAGACAGCCACGTCCGGGAGCTGAGAGCCCTCGCCTATCACCAACTCCTCGGCCACAACTATCTGCACAGGGATACCATGCTTTTCCCCCACCTCCACATAGTGGTCCGCCATCCACTGGTTGGCCGCGAGCCCGGCGCGGTCGTAGATCAACCATATCTGCATACCGCGCAGCCTAACACCTGGCCAGACACCCAGAACATACATAAATGGGATATTTGAACTAAATTTGTCTTTCTAGGTTCGAATGGATAGAGACTCTCGTCAGCGCGCCGAAGAGGTGTACCGCGCTCTCGGAATGACTTTGGCAGATGCAGTGAGAATGCTTGTCGCACAAACGATTATTGAGCAGGCCTTACCGTTCCGCCCAACCCTCACCGTGCGCACAGTACCGCCGCCCCGCACAGCTAGGGGCATTTAATGATTCGCGAAGGATCCTTCACCCTCCCCGAAGTTCTCGCCGAAGTCACTTATGCTCTCAAAGGCCAGGTTTACCAATTGGACAGAACGAGCATTCACGATGCATTGGCAGTTTTGACCAGCGCGTTAACGAGCTCATCCGAGGTGGCGGCGAATCCACGTGAGAATCGCGGGGGCGACGTTGATGCCGGTGACGTGGGCGAGGTTGACAAAGTGGGCGTTGGAGTTGACCTCACACACCAGCGGGCCCTCCGCCCCAAACAGGAGGTCCACACCGGCGAAGTCGCAGCCGACGGCGCGGGCGGCAGCCACGGCACATTGCCTTTCCTCCTCGGTCGGGGTGTGGGGGACGGCACTGCCCCCGGTGGTGAGGTTGGCGCGGAAATCTCCGGCACTGCCCGTGTGGCGTTCCATCGCGGCGACGACCTCATCGCCGACCACCTGCAGGCGCAGGTCGCGGCCGGCGGAGGTAGAAACAAACTCCTGCAGTTGGCCGTCTGTGGCACCGAGCTGTTCTAGCCACACCACCAGCTCATCGCCGGAGTGGAGGAGGCTCACCTGTTCGCCGAAGGAGCCGTAGTCCTCCTTCGCCACAATCGGCAGGCCCAAATACCCCTCGGCATCATACGGGAAGGACGTGTGCTCCCAGATCACAGCGGTCTGCGGCCTGTAGCGGAACGGCACGGTGAGGTACTTCGGCTGCGGCACACCGGCGGCCTCGAGGGCCAACGCAGTGAGGGTCTTCGAGTCGGCCACACGGATACTGTCAGCGGAGTTGAACACGGGTACCCCGGCCAGTTCGAGTTGGCGGGCGAGTTTGACATCCTTGTCCCAGCAGATGACGAAGTCCGGCAGCATAAACCGGGGAAACGTGGAAACGGGGGCGAGCTCAGAGTTCTCGCGGATCTCCAGGGTGATACCGACGTCCTGGGCAGCATCGATAAACCACTGGTTCTGCTCGGTAAACTTCTCGGTCTGGTAGAAGCGGTTGACCACCAACCAGCCGCGCGGGCCCTCAGACATTCTCACTCCTCCTCGTTGCGGGGACAGTCCTACTGTGGCGCCTTCTTCAGCAGGGTGCGTGCATCCCCAGCAGTGACCACCGAGCCGGTGACAAGCACCCCGCGCCCGGACTCGGTCTCCGACCAGTCAGCCAGGTCAATCGCCTGCTCAATAGCCGCCGCCAGGTCGGGGTTGACGCTCACCCGTTCTTCCCCGAAGATCTCGCGGGCCGCCTCCGCCAACACTTCGGCGTCGAGCACCCGCGGCGAGCGGTTTTCGGTGATGATGACCTCGGTGAGCACCGGCTCGAGGGCTGTCAGAATACCCCGGTAGTCCTTGTCGGCGAGGATGGAGACCACCCCGATGAGCCGGGTGAAGTCGAAGTCCTCGCTGACTGCCTGCGCAAGTGCTGCAGCCCCGTGCGGATTGTGGGTGGCATCGACAAACACGGGTGGACCGTTGCGCACCCGCTCCAGCCGCCCAGGCGTGGTGACCTGGGCAAACCCGGCGCGCACGGTGTCTGGGTTGAGGGCGCGTTCGCGGCCTGCGCCGAAGAACGCCTCGATTGCTGCCAGGGCAACAGCGGCATTGTGCGCCTGGTATTCCCCGGTGAGCGGCAGGAAAATGTCCGGGTACACCCCGCCCAACCCCTGAATGGTGAGCGTTCGTCCGCCAACGGCAATGGACTGGTCGGTGACCATGAACTCGCTGCCTTCGCGGGCGATGGCAGCGTCGACATCGATGGCGCGCTGGGCGATGACGTCCATGGCCTCCGGCTCCTGTGCGGCAATAATTGCCACGTTGTCCGGCGGGGTGAGCAGATCCTCACTGTTCCACCGGGATTTGACGATCCCGGCCTTCTGCCCTGCGATCTCGGCGAGCGTTGATCCGAGCATCCCCTGGTGATCGAGCCCGATCGGGGTGATGACGGCAACGTCGGCGTTGACCACGTTGGTGGCATCCCACGTGCCGCCCATGCCCACCTCGATGACGGCGACGTCGACGGGGGCATCGGCAAAGGCGGCGACAGCGATGGCGACGAGCACCTCAAACGCCGAGAGCCGCGGGGTTCCGGCAGTGTCACAGTCGGCGTCGACCATGGCCACATAGGGTTTAATCTCCTCGTAGATGCGCACAAAGTCGGCCGGGTGCAGCGGCACTCCGTCGATGCCGATCTGATCGTTGATGACCTGCAGTTTTGGCGAGGAGAACCGGCCCACGCGCTGATGGAATGCCCCGAGGAGCGATTCGATCATCCGCACCGTGGAGGTTTTGCCGTTCGTGCCGGCAACGTGAATGACCGGGTAGGCGGTCTGCGGGGAGCCGAGGAGGTCCATGAGCTTCTCGACGCGCGCGAGCGTCGGATCGATCTCGACCTCGCTCGTTCGGGCGGCCAGTTCCACCTCGACGGCGTGGAGGGCCTCAAGATCAGCCATCGTAATATCGCGGGCGACCGGCTCGTCGCCGGCGGCCCAGTCGCCGAGCTGCAGGGTGAGCCCCTCCTCGGTGACCTCAACGTGCGCGGACGCGGGGTGGTCAAAGTCGAGGTCCGGGTGATCGTGGGGGTGCGCCATACAATCGCCCTCGCCTACGCGGCCGGGAGGGCCGCGAGCAGCCCGCTGATCCGCTCGATCTCCGACTGCGCCACCTGCTGGCGGGTGCGGATCTTCTCCACCACCGCCGCCGGGGCCTTCACCAAAAACGCCTCGTTGGAGAGCTTCTTGCCGGTGGTTTCCAGCTCTTTCTCGTTCACCGAGAGCTCCTTCTCCAGCCGCGCCCGCTCGGCGGCGACGTCGATGGAGCCGCGCGTATCCACCTCAACGGTAATGATCGCCTGGCTCAACCGCACCTCCACGGAGGCGGTGGGGGCGAAGTCGGCCTCGGGCTCCTCCACACGGGCCAAATCGCGCACGATGCCCTCGAGATCGGCGAGGTCGGCGGCCGCGAAGTCGAGGCGGGCGGGGACCTTCTGGGAGGGCTTGAGGCCCTGGTCCGAGCGGAAACGCCGAATCTCAGTGACGAGGGTTTGCGCGTCCGCGACGCGCCGCGCCGCCGCCGCATCGGCCGGGGCGCCGTGGGCGACCGGCCAGGTGGCGAACGTGAGAGTCTCCTCCCCCGTCAACGCCGTCCACAGGGCCTCCGTCACAAACGGGATCGTCGGATGCAGCAACCGCAGAATCTGATCAAACAGATACCCGAGCACCGCCGGCTCCACCGCCGTCTTGCTCATCTCCAGATACCAGTCGCACACCTCATCCCACACAAAGTGGAAGAGCTCCTCGTTGGCCTTGGAGAACTGGTAATCCTCAAGCAGCCGATTGACATCAGTGGTGACCGCCTCGAGGCGGTCAAGAATCCACCGGTGTGTCTCCGCCAGAGACTCCCGGGCCGGCAACTCCTCCCAGCTCACCGGGGTTGCCCCCTTCATCATGGCAAAGCGGGTGGCGTTGAAGAGCTTCGTCACAAAGTTGCGGGCATTCGCCGCCGCATCCGAGGCCAACGGCAGGTCAGCCCCCGGATTCGCCCCCCGGGCCAACGCGAAGCGCAGCGCATCCGCACCAAACTCCTCCACCCAATCCATCGGGTCGATGCCGTTGCCCAAGGACTTGCTCATCTTCCGGCCCTTCTCATCGCGGACCAACCCGTGCAAGAAGAGATCAGTAAACGGCACCTCACCCCCATCACGGCCCATGTCAATGCCCATTTTTTCCGCGATAGAGCCCGCATAGGTGCCAAACATCATCATCCGGGCCACCCAGAAGAACAAGATGTCATAGGCCGTCACCAACAGGGACGTGGGATAGAACTCCCGCAGATCCTCCGTGTTGTCCGGCCACCCCAGCGTGGAGAACGGCCACAGCGCCGAACTAAACCACGTATCCAACACGTCCTCATCCTGGGTGTAACCGGCCGGCGGCTCCTCATCGGGGCCGCAGCACACCACCTCCCCGTTCGGGCCATACCAAATCGGAATCCGGTGCCCCCACCACAACTGGCGCGAAATCGTCCAATCGTGCATATTGTCCACCCACTCGAAATACCGCTTCGCCAGCGACTCCGGGTGGATCTTCGTGGCACCATTGCGCACCGCATCCCCGGCCATGCGGGCCAGCTCATCCACCTTGACAAACCACTGCAAACTGAGCCGGGGCTCAACCGCCTCCTTTGAGCGCTCCGAATGGCCCACCGAGTGCACATACGGGCGAATCTCCTTGATAATGCGCCCCTGCGCCCGCAATTCCTCACAGATCTCCTGACGGGCCTGCTCGCGGGTCATGCCGTCGAAACGGGTGCCCGTATCGGCCACATGGGCAGTGGCATCCAAAATGGTGTGCATGTCCAGGTTGTGGCGCAAACCCATCTCATAGTCGTTCGGATCGTGCGCCGGGGTGACCTTCACCGCACCCGTCCCAAACTCGCGATCCACATAGTCATCAGCGATGACGGTGACGGTGAGATCCTCGCGGATCGGGTGCGGGAACGTCGTGCCCACCAGATCCCGGTAGCGCTCATCCTCGGGGTGGACGGCGATCGCAACATCGCCGAGCATCGTCTCCAGGCGGGTCGTCGCCACATCCAGGTGCGGCTCATCCTCGTTCACCGAGCCGTAGCGGAACGTCACCAGCTCGCCCTCATCATCCTGGTAAATCACCTCAATATCACTGATCGCGGTCTCCAACACCGGGGACCAGTTGACGAGGCGATAATCGCGGTAGATGAGGCCAGCCTCAAAAAGCTGCTTAAAGATCGTCTGCACCGCCCGCGACAGGCCCTCATCAAGGGTGAAGCGCTCACGCGACCAATCCACCGAATCCCCGATCGCGCGCATCTGGGAGAGAATCACCCCACCGTACTCTTCCTTCCACTCCCACACCTTCTCAATGAACTCCTCGCGCGGATAATCCCAGCGCGATTTCCCCTCCGTGGCCTGGAGTTTCTCCTCTACCTTTGTCTGCGTGGAAATGCCGGCGTGATCCATGCCCGGCAGCCACAGCACCTCATAGCCCTGCATCCGCTTGCGCCGCACGATCGAATCCATGAGCGTGTGATCGAGGGCGTGGCCCATGTGCAGCTGACCGGTGACGTTCGGCGGCGGCAACACAATAGAGAAGGTGGGCTTGCCGGTGCCGGTGTGGGCGGTGAAATAGCCCTTGTCCACCCAGTTCTTGTACATTGTCGCCTCAACGTCGGCGGGATTCCACTTGGCAGGTAATTCAGTCACGGGTTTCATTGTAAACGGTACCCGCCCACAGCAGGCACAGGGCCACCTACCTTGGTTTTCCCGCAATCCGTTCCGGTGCTACACTACCAGCAACGATCAATTTGTTTTCTCTCACTCGCGCCAAAGGACCTGATCATGCGCCACTATGTCACACGGTTGGCAGCCCCGCTACTCGGCGTCGCCCTGACTGCCACTGTTCTGCCTGCTCACGCCGCCGATGACCCGGTTTTCCCCACCGCTGGCGGGACGTATTCGGTGACTGCGGCGGTGGGTGAGGATGCCAACTCCGTCACCATCACGTGGCGGCAGCAGTCCGGACTCGTGATCGACCAGTTCTTGCAGGTGGTGAAGCATGGTGAGGGGTTTGCCCGCGCGGAGAACATCACGCCGTTTGCCCATGAAACCACCCCCGGGCACTACTATCGCGCCACTGCGACGGGGTTGGCCGCCAACACGATCTATGATTACCGCGTCGGCTCGGAGGATACCGGCTGGTCACAAACGTTTAGCTTGACCACGGGCACCCAGGCCACCAGCTGGCGTTTTGCCGCTATCGGCGCCTCGCAGGTGGGTAACTCCACGGGCCAATTCATCCTTGATTCCCTCTCCCAACGCTTGGACAGCCTCGGTGGCATCTCCTTCATCGCCGACACCGGCGAGGACATCGGCTCCGGCACTAGCTCCTGGCAGTTTGCGCAGGCCACGGACTTGTGGCGGGCCCATCCGATGGCGCCGGTGAATGTGGAATCCACGAGCGATAATGAATTCTGGTGGACGACCTACCAGCCGAATCGGGGCACGGTGGCTCCCACTACCCGCAACTGGTGGACGGTGCACAATAACACCCTCATCATCGGGGTGAACTGGCAGAATTCAGTGTCCAGCACCGCCAACTATGTGAAGAAGATCGCCGCTGAACACGGGGCTTCTGCCGCCTGGACGGTGGTGGTGATGCACGCGAACCCGTTTGGGGTGGGCTCGCCGACAGATGCCTACACCACCGACGATAAACAGCGCGCGACCATTGGTAAGGCGTTTAATGAGGCGGGTGTGGACCTGGTCCTCACCGGTCGCGATCACCTGTATTCGCGCACGTATCCGATGACGGGGGTCACCGGCGATACCTCCCTGCCTGCGGAAACATACTCGCAGTGGCATGTCGACGGCCACCAGACCGTGTGGATGAGCCTCAACTCGGCGACGACGACGGCGATTGGGAAGACCTTCTACGATCGCACCGGCACCCCGCAGACCCTCGGGTTCACCTATGCGCTCGGGGAGTCAAAGAACCTCAACCGCGATGAGATTGCCTATTGGCAGCAGGATAACCGCAACAGTGCCGGCCAGGATTCCCCGGACTATTCGATCATCGATGTCACCGACACCACGTTGACGGTGACAACCCGCAATCTTGTCGACGATTCCCTCGTGGACCAGTTCACGCTCACCCGTTCTGCTGGGGCAGCCAGCTCCACCTCGGTGCCGGTGACCACGGTAGTTCCGGTCAATGCCCCGACACCGCCAACCCCACCGGAGGAGCCCACCCCGTTGTCGACAGCTCCGGTGACGACGACGGTGACGGCGACGGCCACCACGACGGTTACCGCGCCCGGCGCCCCCGTGACCACCACCGTCACCGCGCCCGGCGCCCCCGTGACCACCACCGTCACCGCGCCCGGCGCCGCGCCCGTGACCACCACCGTCACCGCGCCCGTGACCACCACCGTCACCGCGCCCGGCGCCGCCGTAACCACCACCGTCACCGCGCCCGTGACCACGACCACGACCATCACCGCGCCCGGCTCTGGCGGCTCCGCTGACACGAAGGCCACTGATGACGGCGCCGGCTCCTCGGACATGGACCCGCAGGCACTTGAGATCCTCAGCATCGTCAGCGGCATCGCCGCCACCTTCGGCATCCTCTTCGGCGTGGTCGGCGCGTTCCGCGAGCAAATCCTCGCGCTTATGGGGCGCTAGGCTCGCGGAAGGCCACGTGCCCGCCCGGGTGCCGTCCGCGCCCTAAGTATTGCTTATGATTTCTCGCCGATTCTTAGTTTTTTCTGAGTTTAGTGGTACGCTGAGACAGGACTGTCGCACAGCGTCAGCGTGCGCCACAAAGAACTCAGCTCGAGATAATCGCAAAGGACCAGAACAATGCGGAAAACCGCTCTCTTCACTGCGCTCTCCCTGACCGCATCGCTCCTCGCCTCCCCCACCGTCGGCGTGCTACCACAGGCGGCGGCGCAGTCAACCAGCGATTCCACAATTTACGCTCAAGCGCTCAATCCTGGGACAACCGTAAACAGCGTCAACGTCATGTGGCGGCGCACCGGCGCCAAGGTGGACCAATACCTGCAGATTGTGAAGGCCAGCGAGAGTTTCCCAGAAACAACCGACACCGCAGCCAGCGTCAAATACCGTAAACACGAAAATGACACGTACCGCGCCGAGTTCTCCGGCCTTGCGGCAAACACGCAGTACAAGTATCGCGTCGGCGCTCCAGCAACCGGGTGGACGGACCCGGAAACATTTACTTCCGGTTCAACCAACGCAAGCTCATGGAATTTCGGCGCAATCGGTGCAGCACTCGTCGATGCCGATATAGACGTGACAGATCTCAACGCGGTCGCTGCAAAACTCGGAGCTGAGAAGGTCAACTTCATCGCCGACACTGGTCAGGATGTGGTGACCCTCAACACCGATGCCCAATGGACACAGGCCACGAGCTCCGACCTCTTCCGCAACAATATGGTTGCAACTGCGGGTCCAGACAATGTCTCCCGCAATTACTACGACTACGTCAACCAGCCGAAAATGGAGGTTGGCACGATCTACGACCGCAACTACTACTTCGTCCACAACGGGGTGCTCGTCATCGGACTCGCCTCCAACCGCCTGGAAAACCAGAACAGCGAGTGGGTCAACAAGGCAATCACAGCAGCTCAAGATGCCGGCGAGACCGTCACGTGGAAAGTCGTCCTCATCAACAAGGCATCCCTCGGTGTCGGCGACGATAAAACTTTGAAGTACAAGTTCGTCGAAGACTTTGCAAAGGCCGGCATTAACCTCGTGCTCACCGGTGATAGCCGCCTCCACTCGCGCACATACCCTCTGAAGGAAGACGGCACCCCCGCCGACCAGCCCGCCTCGCTCAACGACAAGACGTTCTACCAACCGAAGGACTCGCAGCAGCCAATTTGGCTGAGCCTCAATGCCTCGACAAGCGACGCAACAAACTTCCTGCCGGTTCTTGACACCGCCGATCCCGCTTTCGTCTTCTCCAATCAGGATGGCACACCGGACTATACGGTCGTTCACGTCACCCCGAACGAGCTCACAGTGACAACGAAGAATGTTGCCGACGGCAGCATCGTGGACACGTTCACGATCACGAACAACATGAAGGCCAACCGGCTCAACCCGACGTATACGAACGCCACGGCACACAAGGGTAAGGCCGTCACTGTTCCGATCAGCGGCTCCGACACGGACCCGGCCCCGACCTACACGATCGCGGGCGACACTGCAGACCCGAAGACGAAGGTGAGCGTTGGAGCGGATGGAAAGGTGTCCATCACCCCGGCCCTGGACTCACCGTCGGGCACGTTCACTGCCACCGTCACCGTTACATACTCCGACGGCAGCACCGATAGTGTTCCGGTCACCTACACCACGGGCGATCTCGCCGCTGACTACGCTCCCGCCTACGGGACGGGACAGGTGGTGAAAAACCTCACCCCGCTGACACTCACCCAGACCGGTGGCACCCTGCCACAGGGAACCACATTTGCCACGTCAGGGTTCACGCTGCCGTACAAAGGCGAAATTGATTCCACCGGAAAACTGACCATTTCCGCTGGTCCTGCCGCCACCGAAGGTGAGAAGTCCGGCACCGTGACCATCACGTACCCAGACGGCACCAAGGATACGGTTGCCATCACCTATACGATCACCCAGGCCCCGGTCACCCCACCTCCGGCGAAGACCAGCGCGGAAACCTACACCCCCGCCTACCCAACCTCTGCAACCTCGGTGGAACAAGGAAAGACCGGCAAAGTCAACGTCACCGGTGGCCCGTTCCCGGCAGGTACCACGTTCTCCGCTCCCGCCAAGAACGGGGTGAGCTTCAGCTTCGACGCTAACGGCAACGCCACCATCACCGCAGCCGCCAACGCCACCGTAGCAGCCAACCAAAAGGCCACCGTCACCGTCAAGTATGCTGACCGCACCACAGATACCGCCACGATCACCTACACAATCACACGCGCTCAGGTCACTCCGCCAGTACCCGAGAAGAAACTGTCTGAACTGAACAATCCTGCGTGGACAATGCCGGTGATTACTGCGGGTACCCCGACTACAATTGATCAGACTGGCGACACGTCAATGCCTGAGGGCACCACGTACGCGATCACCGAGTCGTCCGATCCGAACGTGAAATGGACAATCTTCCAAGACACTGGGCAAATTGAGGTCACTCCGACTGCGAAGGCGGCCCCCGGGACCTACTCGGCTACGGTAAACGTCACTTATTCCGACGGTAGCTCGTCCGAGTTTGACGTGACGTTTACGATTCAAGCTGCTCCGGCGAAACCTGGTAACAATGACAGTTCCAACAGCTCGCAATCGAATCAGTCGAGCGGTTCCTCGGAAATAGACAACGGCGCGAAGTTCACGCTCATCGGTGTCGGTGCTTTCGTCGGCATGATCGCACTGGCCGCAGCAGTTGCCTACATCGCCGGTACCGCTCAGCGGCTCATCCCGATGTACATCTAAAGACCACATTCCGGAAACATGCCCGCTGAGGGTCGCTCAATTGCAGCGACCACGGCGGGCGTTGCCGCAAGCCCAACGGGAAAAGCCCCGCAGCCGGACCACAGGGCCCGGCTAGCAGCTGGGATTAGTCGATCAACCCGAGCTCACGCACGGTATTCGCCTCCGCGCGCAGCTCCGCAACAGTTTCCTCGATGCGGATCTTCTGGAACTCGTTGAGCTCGAGCCCCTCCACCGGGTGCATCTCCCCGTTCTCGCAGATGATCGGACGACCAGCGATGAGGCCCTCGTCAATACCATAGGACCCATCCGACGGGAACGCGTTGGACACCCACTTGCCATCCGTGCCGTGAATCCAGTCGCGGACCGTGTCAAACGCCGCCGAAGCCGCCGAAGCCGCCGAGGACTTGCCGCGCACCTGGATAATCTCACCGCCACGCTTTGCCACACGCGGAATGTACTCGTTGAGGTACCAATCCTTCTCCACGAGCTCCTTCACCGGCGTCCCATTGAGCGTGGCATACGTAATATCCGGGAACATCGTGTTCGAGTGATTACCCCACACGCACATGTTCTCCACATCGTGCGGATTCACGCCGAGCTTCTGCCCCAGCGACGCCAACGCCCGGTTGTGATCCAACCGCACCATCGCAGAGAACCGGTCAGCGGGAACATCCTTCGCATGCTGCTGGGCGATGAGCGCGTTCGTGTTCGCCGGGTTGCCCACCACGAGCACCCGCACATCCGAGGCGGCACCCTTGTTAATGGCATCCCCCTGCGGGCCGAAGATCTTGCCATTCTCACCGAGCAGATCCGCACGATCCATGCCCGGGCCACGCGGCTTCGCGCCGACGAGGAACACGGCGTTCGCGCCCTCCATTGCCTTGTCTGGATCGTCGTAAATGTCAATGTTGTTGATCACCGGGAAGGAGGAATCGAACAACTCCATGGCCACACCCTCGGCGGCCTGCACGGCCTCCGGGATTTCCAGGAGGCTGAGATCGATTTTCGTGTCAGCGTCGTAAAGATCACCATTGGCAATGCGCCACAACAGTGCGTAGGCAATGTTGCCTGCGGCACCGGAGACGACGACCTTCTTAATGTCTGCCATAAAAGATTCCCTTTCTGTGGGACTCGTGGAATTTTTGAAACGTTCGTGATTGGGTGCAATCTCGGCTACATCTTAGTCATGTTGAGTTTTTCCACGCCATCCGAGGGCACGCGCGCCCCTACGCGGACTTCTGACGCAGCGTCATCACCGGCGCCGCATCCCCGTCCACCACCTCCGGGGTGATCGTGACCTTTTTCACGTCGCTCCGCGCCGGAATTTCATACATGATCGGCACGAGGAGTTCCTCCATGATCGCCCGCAACCCGCGCGCACCGGTCTTCCGCGCCAGCGCCTTCACCGCAATCGCCTGCAGCGCACCGTCGGTGAATTCAAGGTCCACCCCGTCCAGGGCGAACAGCTTCGTGTACTGCTTGACCAGGGAGCTCTTCGGCTCCGTGAGCACTTTGATGAGCGCGTCCTCATCGAGCTCTGAGACGGAGGCGATGATGGGCAGGCGGCCAATGAACTCGGGGATGAGGCCAAAGCGCACCAAATCCTCCGTCTCCACAAGGGAGAAAACGTCCGTATCGTTGCGCTCCGCCTCCGTGGGGATGTCCGCGCCGAAGCCGATGCCCTTCTTGCCCACCCGGTCCTGAATGATGCGCTCGAGCCCGTCGAACGCGCCGGAGGCGATGAACAGGATGTTTGAGGTGTCCACCTGGATAAGGTCCTGGTTGGGGTGTTTGCGCCCGCCCTGCGGGGGAATGAGCGCCTTGGTTCCCTCGATTATTTTCAGGAGCGCCTGCTGGACTCCTTCCCCGGAAACGTCCCGGGTGATGGACATGTTCTCACCCTTGCGGGAGATCTTGTCAATCTCATCGATGTAGACGATGCCGCGCTCAGCGCGGGCGGTGTCAAAATCGGAGGCCTGCAGCAGGCGCAGGAGGATGTTCTCCACGTCCTCACCGACGTAGCCGGCCTCGGTCAGGGAGGTGGCATCGGCAATAGTAAACGGCACGTCGAGGAACTTGGCGAGGGTTTGTGCGAGATAGGTTTTGCCCGACCCGGTCGGCCCGAGCAGCAAAATATTTGACTTGTGCAACTCCACGTCGTCGGCACGGTGCTTGCCGGAGCCGGCGGCCTGCATCTCGCGGGCGCGCACGCGCTTGTAGTGGTTGTACACCGCGACGGAGAGGATTTTCTTCGCCTCCTCCTGGCCAACCACCCAGTCATCGAGGAATGCCTTGATCTCGGTGGGTTTGGGCAGATTGTTGGTGTCGGTTCCGGGCGCGCTGGGCTGGTCAACATCGAGTTCTTCGGCGATGATCTCATTGCACAGGTCAATACACTCGTTGCAGATATATACGCCACCGCCGGCGATGAGCTTCTTCACCTGTTTCTGGCTCTTCCCACAGAAGGAGCATTTCAGCAGTTCAGACGATTCTTGCATGCGCGCCATTAATCTTTCCCGTTCGCAGGGTCACACAACTTTCCCTCTAACATACTCCAGATTCTTCCGCAGCCGCGCCCGCCACGACTCACAGGGGTAGTGCTGACATCCTTCCGGGGCTCGGCTACACTGGGGTGCATGACTGTTCTTCATTATGTGAGATACGGAAACGACGTTTCCGAACCCCCAATCGTATTCCTTCATTCCCTCGGCGGCACCCACGACCAGTGGCTGTCCCAGATGAACCACTTCGCCCGCACCCGCACTGTCATCGGCATTGACCTGCCGGGGCACGCGATCTCCCCGCTCGTGGATGTGCGCACGGTGAAGGGCTTTGCCGACGCCGTCCTGAGCACCCTCGACTACATCGGTGTGAAGAAGTTCGTGGCCATCGGCATTTCCATGGGTGGCGCTGTCGCCCAGGAGCTGGCGAAGACGGACCGCGTTGAGCGTGCCGCCCTCATCTCCACGAATGCGAAGTTCGGCGAGCAATCCGCGTGGGCGGAGCGCGCGCAGCAGGCGCGTGCTGGTCAGATGGCTGGCCTTGCCGACGCTACCGTGGCCAACTGGTTCTCCCCCGATTTCCAGGGCACGCACCCGGCGACGGTGGACTACTACCGCACGCAGATCATCCGCACCTCACACGAGGGCTATGCCCGCGCCTGTGAGGCCCTGGCCGCGTGGGACAACTGGGATGGGCTTGCTGAGATCAAGGTGCCCACGCTGATCCTCGCCGGCGAGTATGACCGCGGCTGCCCGCCGGAGGTCATGGAGAAGATGGCGGCGAAGATTCCGCACGGTGCTTTCCACGTCATGGAGGGTGCTGCGCACCTGCAGTCCGTGGAGCGCGCTCCGGAGGTCTCGGCCATCCTCGATACGTTCTACGAGGCGAACCGCCACTAAATCCTTTTCCAAGCGTCCAGCTGCCGCCGGCAGCTGGACGCTTTCTTATTCCCGCGCTAGGCGGGACGGACGTCGACCGGGGCCTTGAGCAGGTAATAGCCGATCCGGGCGAGCACGATCACAGCAGCCACCACGCCCACCCCAATCCACAGCGGCGACCGGGCCACCGAGAACGTGCAAATGATCACGAGGACCGGCAGCAAATATACCACCGACTGGACGATATACCCACCGAAGGAGGGCATCGTCACCCCGGCAGACTCCGCCACTGACTTCACCATGAAATTCGGCCCATTGCCAATGTAGGTCATCGCGCCAAAGAGCACCGCACCGAGGGAAATCGCCACCAAATAGTGCTCCGGCACACCGGCCACACGCGGATCCCCCGGCATCTGGGAGGCGATCTCAAAGAACGTGGCATAGGTGGGCGCGTTGTCCAGGAACGAGGACAATCCGCCGGTGAGCCAATAGAAACTCACCTCGTTGAGCGGCAGCGACGGGGCAATCTGGCCCAAATACTCCAGTGCGGGGATCATCGTGGCAAAGATACCCACAAACAGTGCCGCCACCTCCAGGATCGGCGCCCACGTGAACTGGTTGAGATCAAACCGCACCTCCCGGGAGCCGAGGAAGTAACTCAGCGCCGCAGCAAACCCCATGACAATCTCGCGCCACGGAATCCAATCAAACGCCCCCGCCGTGCCCTCCTCAATCGCCGTCGCATCCACCGACGGGATCACCGCCACGGCAATAATAATGATGGCGAAGAAGATGAAATTCACCCCGCCCACCAGGCGCACCGGCTCCTGCTCGGTGATATCCTTGCGCTTCGCCTCCCGCGACTCAATCGCATGGAGGTTGCGGTCAATGGCGTAATAGGTGGCCAGCAGCAACACCACCCCGATGAGCCACTCCGGGAACAGGTGGAATGTCCACGTAAACGGCACCCCGCGCAACATTCCGAGGAACAGCGGCGGGTCCCCGAGCGGGGTGAGCAGGCCGCCGCAATTGGCGACGACAAAAATCGTGAAAATTACCGTGTGCGCGACATATTTGCGCTCCTCGTTGGTTTTCAGGATCGGGCGGATGAGCAGCATCGCCGCCCCCGTTGTGCCAATAAAGGACGCGATAATCCCACCGATGGCCAAAAACAGGGTGTTTGTGCGCGGCGTGGCCTCCATATCGCCCTTCAGGTGGATGCCGCCGGCGACGACGAACAGGCACAGCAGCAGGGCGATGAACTGGAAGTACTCGATGCCGGAGGCGATGACGGAGGGGGTGTCCCCGAGCGAGAGCATCCACGCCACCACCGGAATCCCGAGCACGAGCGAGACGATGAGCTGGTTGCGGGGGCGCTCCCAGAATCTGGCGAGTGCCGGGACCAGGGGGACGATCGCAATGCACAGGAGCATGCTGACAAAGGGGATAATTCCCCAGACTGGTACTGTCACGGCGTCGTGCATGTGGCTTGCGTCCTTCCCTGTTGCAGCGTTGACTTTTACCAGCTTACCCCCGCCGTTCGTGCAATTTGTAACACTTCCCCGTGGCTGCGGGATGTACAGGGTGATAATCACCGTTACTAATAAATCCGAAGCAACTTAAAGGAGCATCGTCATGGGTACATCGCTGCGCATCCTCGCCGGTTTCACTGCCGTCGCACTGACCGCATTCACTGCGCTGGTGACCACTCCCGCCGTCTTCGGGATGGATGACAACGGGTTTGTCGTGGTGTAACACCGAACTCTCTCACCCCTGTTTGATCCTCACACAGGGCCGCAGAATACCCCACCGTACACGCTGTACGGTGGGGTCTTCTGTTGCCTGTGGGCCGGAGCTAGCCGTTCAACTTGCGGTAGTCAAACACCTGATCCAAGATGCCGTACTCCACGGCCTCCTGCGCCGTGAGGATTTTATCGCGGTCCGTATCCTCCCGGATCTGCTCCGCCGAACGGCCGGTGTGGCGGGCCAGCGTCTCCTCCATCTGGCGGCGCATCCGCTCGATCTCCTTCGCCTGAATCTCCAGGTCAGACACCTGCCCCTGGACACCACCGGTGGCGGGCTGGTGAATCAAAATTCGCGCGTTCGGCAACGCGGCCCGCTTGCCCGGGGCACCGGCCGCCAGCAGCACCGCTGCCGCCGACGCAGCCTGGCCCAGGCAGACGGTTTGGACGTCGGGACGCACATACTGCATCGTGTCATAGATCGCCATGAGCGAAGTGAACGAGCCACCGGGCGAATTGATGTACATGATGATGTCGCGGTCCGGATCCATCGACTCAAGGACGAGCAACTGGGCCATGATGTCATTGGCAGAAGCATCATCAACCTGCGTACCCAAGAAGATAATGCGCTCCTCAAACAGCTTGGTGTACGGGTTCGTCTCCTTCACCCCGTAGGCCGTCTGCTCGGTGAACGACGGCAGCACATACCGGCTCTGCGGCAACGTGAGGCGATTGGCGGTCATATTCTCAGTCATTGTCTTCATCACCTCTCCTAGTTACCAATCTGATTCAGCTCAGCGTGGGTAATCACATGATCCACAAAACCGTACTCGAGGGCCTCCTGCGCGGTGAACCAGCGGTCGCGGTCCGAGTCCTTCGTGATCTGCTCAAACGTCTGCCCCGTGTGCTGGGCGATGAGCTCGGCCATCTCCTTCTTCGTGTGCGCGAACTGCTCCGCCTGAATGGCAATGTCCGCGGCGGTGCCGCCGACACCTGCCGAGGGCTGGTGCATGAGGATCCGTGCGTGCGGCAGGGCGTACCGCTTGCCCTTGGTGCCGGCGGTGAGCAGGAACTGGCCCATCGAGGCGGCCAGGCCCATCGCGTACGTGGCAACATCGCACGGGGCGTACTGCATCGTGTCATAGATGGCCATGCCAGCGGTGACGGAACCGCCCGGGGAGTTGATGTACAGGGAAATATCCCGGGTCGGGTCTTCGGCAGCCAGGAGGAGGATCTGGGCGCAGAGCTTGTTCGCGATTTCATCGTCTACCTGGGAGCCGAGGAAGATGATGCGCTCGCGGAGGAGGCGCTCGTAGACCGAGTCGCCGAGATTCATGCCGGGGGCAGGTGAGGTCATGGGTCTAATTCCTTTCTACTGTGTCTCCCCTACCCTACAACCCTTTGTGGTTTTGACTACAGCCTGTTCGCTCAGGGCGAAGTGCGGCCACCCCGGCGCACACAAAACCCCCGCGCCCGGGGTGGGAGCGGGGGCCAGCGCGGGCGTGATATTACGCGTCCGCAGCGTCAGTGTCCTCGTCGATCTCACCGAAGTAGATGTTCGGGTCGATCGAGTTGCCGTCCTCATCGGTGACAGTGGTCTCGCAGATCGCGGCCGCGAGGGCCTTGCCGCGCTGCACGTCCGCAATGAGGGACGCGGTCTGCCCGGACTGGGTGATCTGCTGGATGAAGTCCTGCGGGGTCATCCCGTAGCGCTGCGCCGTGAACACAATGTGCTCGTTGATCTCCTCGTTCGTGATCTGCGGCTGTTGCTCATCCACGAGCTGATCCAGGAACAACTGCGTGCGCACTGCGCTCTCCGCAGACTCGCGGGACTCCTTGTCAAAGTCCTCCCGGGAGGTGCCCTGGGACTCGAGGATCTGGCTGAGGATCTCCTCGTTCCCACCGAACTGCATGAGCAGCTGCTGCATCTGATTCTGCACCTGCTCCTCCACAACGGTCTCCGGCAGCGCAAACGGGGTCTGGTCGAGCGCCGCCTTGAGCACCTCATCGCGGATGTTGGAGGCCTGCGTCATCTTCCCCTGCTCCTGCAGGTTCATGCGGGTATCCTCGCGCAGCTCCTCGACAGTATCAAACTGGGAGGCCTCCTGGGCGAAGTCGTCGTCCAGCTCCGGGAGAACCCGCTCCTTGACTTCCTTCACCTCAACGGTGACCTCAGCCTCCTGGCTGTCCTCGAGCTGCTGGAAGTCCGTGGTGGTGAAGGTGACGGTTTCGCCGGCCTTCGCCCCGCGCACTGCCTTGTTGAGGCCCTTGATGATCTCGGAGCCGCTCACCACGTGGGTGAAGCCCTCGCGCTTGACATCGGCAAGGTCTTCGCCGTTGACAGTGGCGGAAATATCGAGCACGACAATGTCGTCCTTCTTGGACTTCCGGCCCACCTGCTTGAGGGTGGAGAAGCGCTCGCGCAGGTGCGTGAGCTGGTGGTCGACGTCCTCATCGCTGACGGTGAGCGACGGCACGGTGACGGCGATCGCGGAGAAGTCCGGCACGGTAATCTCCGGGCGCACATCCACCTCGGCGGTGAACTCGACGAGCTCCCCGTCCTCGAGCTTGGTGATATCGACAGCCGGCTGGCCGAGCGGCTTCAGCTCGTTCTCTTCAATCGCCTGGGTATAACGCTTCGGCAGCATGTCGTTGACAACCTGCTCCAGAAGGGGCCCGCGGCCGACGCGTGCGTCGATAAGCTTGCGCGGCGCCTTGCCACGGCGGAAGCCCTTGAACTGGATTTGCTGAGCCAGCGCCTTGTAGGCGGCATCAATTTCAGGTGTCAGTTCCTCGAAGGGAACCTCCACCGTCATCTTGACGCGGGTTTCGCTCAGCTTGTCGACGGAACTCTTCACGAGTCACACTCCTGAAATCTTGATTGGTCTGTTTCTTCCAGTGCGGGTGGTCGGACCGGATACACCGGACCGATCACCCATGCGTCGGGGTAACAGGATTTGAACCTGCGACCCCCTGCTCCCAAAGCAGGTGCGCTACCAAACTGCGCCATACCCCGTAGGTGTTGTTGCTAGAGTCTAGCGAGTTATGATTTTGCACCCTTCACTGGGGTCCCCCTAACTCGGCCCACGCGGCAGCATATCGGCGCGCACGCAGCATCGTTCCAGGCCACAGCGCCACCACTGACATGAGAAAGAAAAATCCCCGCCGATGCGATCGGAGCGGGGTTGAGGTGAGAGAGGGAATGACGGGAATCGAACCCGCGTCACCAGCTTGGAAGGCTGGGGTAATAGCCACTATACGACATTCCCACAGGCACGCCTGTGCCGTGAGTGCCTAGTGTAGCCGCCCCGGGCGCGGTTGCCCAAATCGCGCGTGGGCAACAGCGGGCGCCGGCGGGCGGGGCAGCAGAGGGGGTACCCGTATCACCCCCGATACCCGAGAGGAACTCAAAGTTTCCTTAAATTACCATAAACTCGTTCGTTTTCAACATGTCCGATCGATGCACACTTACAAACTCATGTCACATATTCTCTAGCGTTCGCATACTGGGTATTTTGTAGATCATCCAAAAAAACCATAGTTAACCACTCCTAACTTCATGATAGAAAAGGTGCCAGGTAGCGAATTTGATCGATAATCCCATGTTCTACAATGCAGAATTTTGCTTAATTTTCCTCAGTATGCACTTATACTAATCTCAGTATCGTATGTTGACATTCCTGTATCGAGACAGTTACCGTTCACCCTATGAAACCCGTAATCATCGATGCAGATTCGCCGGAAAACATCGAACTGTGGACCGCAGTGGACTGCGCCAAGTATTCCCAAACCGCCCGTGGCACCTTCACCAGCTACGCTGGCCGGGAACGCGCACCCAAGCCCGTCGCCAAGTTCCACGGACTGACCTTGTGGAACTCAGAAGACATCAAAAAGTGGACCGAAGAGCGCAACAAGGGCAACCGCGGCGCCATCTTCTCCTAACCCACACCACCCACCCGTTCCCCTCGCACGCTGGTCTGCGAGGGGAACTATTTGCGCGCGCACCCCGTTGGACAGGCATGTCCGGACTTCTCCTCATCGCCATCGTCATCATCGCCGTCGTTTTCGTTGTCAATAAGCGCGGAACTGCCCAGCTTACCCAGCGAAATCAGCTCAGCCTTGATGACGCTGCCGCCGACGCCCGCCGCTGGATCGACCGGCTCGGCTCCCAGGTGCTGACGATGACCGGCACCGATGTCGCCTCCACGCAGGCCATTGCCGACGCCTCCGAACGCTTCAACGCCGCCAGCTCCCAGATCGCGGCGGCACAAACCCCCAAACAGGCCCAGTTGGCGCGCGAATCCGCCCTCGAGGGCCTCTACTATATGGAGGCCGCCCGCCAGATCATGGAGATGCCCGCCGGTCCGGAACTCCCCCCGCTCGAGGGGCAGAAGCGCGCGGGCAGCGTCACCGAGGAGCGCACAATCACCCAGCCGGACGGAACGACGATCACCGCCTCCCCCGTCGCCAGTGCGGACACCCCGAACTATTATCCAGGCGGCATGGTCGCCGGCCGGCCAGTTCCCGCCGGCTGGTACTCCACCCCGTGGTGGGCGCAGGCGATGGTGTCGGGCATGTGGTCGGCCGCCTCGATCATGATGTTCTCGTCCCTGTTCCACGGGATGGCCGGGGTCGGCTACGGGGCGGATGCTTTCGCCTCCGGCTACGGCAACGGGTTTGAGGATGGCCTCGCCGCCGCCGGCGGGGACATGGGCGAGCTCGGCGGGGCCGAGGACCTCGGCGACATGGGCGGATTCGAAGCCGGCGACGGCGGCGGATTCTTCGACGGGTTCGACGGCTTCGACTTCGACTTCTAGTTACTGCTCGTTGATACCCTCGGACTCGTAGCGGGCCATCTTGTCAATGCGGCGCTGGTGGCGCGGCTCATCGGACCAGGGGGTGGTGAGGAAGGCGTCGATAATCTCCAGGGCCTCCCCCGTCGAGTGCTGGCGCGCACCAATGGACATGACCTGCGCATTGTTGTGCTGACGGGCGAGCTGGGCGATCTCCACATTCCAGCACAGGGCGGCGCGAATGCCCTCGACCTTGTTGGCCGCCATCTGCTCACCGTTGCCGGACCCGCCGAAGACGATGCCCAGCGAGCCTGAATCCGCCTTCACCGCCTCCGCAGCGGCAATGCAGAAGTACGGGTAGTCATCGGTCTCGTTGTACTCGGTGGCACCACAGTCAGTGACCTCGTAGCCGATCTCCGTCAGATGCTTCTTGACGGCCTCTTTGAGCTCGAAACCGGCGTGGTCTGTTCCAAGATAAATGTGCATGGGCCTGATTGTAGCCCCCGGCGCGCCGAGCAACAGCCCGGGGGCGGCCGATCTTTCCAGTTATGCTCCCCGTAACTCTCTGGACGCACACCGCCAGGAGTACGAGCACCCTATGCCTCGGGGGCCTCCGTCCGCGTCCGCTTCAGCCCAAAGAAGTGGGGGTACTGGGCGAGGGTGACCACGGGGGTGCCCACGCGAAGGAGCACACGCTGTCAAACCACATTGTCACTTGCGCCATTGTTTCTCCTTGTCGGTAAAGTGGTTTCCGTCAGTTCCACATAGAGGAGGATCACCTATGAAGTCTCGGATTGCGGCCGCCGTTACCGCGATTGTGGTTGGTTTTACTGCAGTAACCACCGCCACGGCAGCCCCGATTTTTGATCCGCAGGACCCGTTTTATCTGCAGCCGGTGCCCGCCGGCGCTGCTCCGGGCGAGCTGATTGCCACTGCACCGATCGATCCGACGGCCCACAAGATTCTCTACACGTCCACCGATGTCCATGGGCAGCCGGTGCCGGTGTCGGGCACTGTCTATGAGCCGTTCGGCGCGTGGAATGGAGCCCTGTTGGCGCTGGCCCCGGGCACGCAGGGGCAGGGGGATGCGTGTGCGCCGTCGCGGGATCCGGTGCTCAGTGTGGATGGGGCGACTCCGGCTGTGGGGACGAATTATGAGATTCCGGCTGTGCTTGCTGCCCGGGGGCGCGGCTACCGGGTGGTGGTGACGGATTATGTTGGTTTGGGAACTCCGAGCGTGCACGGCTATCTTGTGCGCGATGAGGAGGGCATGGCGCTTATCGACGCCGCCCGCGCCGCCACCGGGACAACCGGCACCCCGGTGGTGTTCTATGGCTACTCCCAGGGCGGCGGGGCTGCGGCGATCGCCGCAGAAAAGGCCGCCACGTACGCCCCGGAGCTCAACCTCGTGGCCACCTACGCGGGGGCGATTCCGGCGAACCTGTTGGACACCTCCGAGTCGGTGGATAATTCCCTGCTCACCGGGGTGCTTGGCTATGGGTTCAACGCGTACTATGACCGTTACCCGCAGATCCGACCGACGGTGGATGAGCTCCTCAATGCCCGTGGCCACGAGTTCCTCGACACCACCCGCACTGGCTGTATCGCCGATACGATTGTGCGCTGGGCGTTCACGGATACCCGCACCCTGACCACGAACGGCTGGTCTCTGCATGAGGTGATGACGAATATTCCGGAGTTCCGCGCGATCGCCGAGGCGAACAATGTGGGCCATGGAACCCCGTCTCGCCCGATCCTCATTGCCACCTCGCGTGGCGACGATTCCATTCCGCCCGCCCAGGTCTATGACCTGGCTCGTGGGTATTGTGCGCGAGGGGCGATGGTGGATGTGAACACGAATACGTTCCCCCAGTTGGGCCACAAGAATGCGCTCAACCACCTGGCGCCGATCTATACCAATATCACGGTGGGTTTGGATTGGCTGGGTGAGCGCCTGGCCGGGGTGGCTGCCCCGAACCGCTGCGACAGTATCTAGGAGAGGAGAAGCTCATGGGCGCACTGTTTGACCGCTACCGCGATGCCCTCGCCAACTGGTGGGAGGACCCGGGCACCCAGACGATGATTGTGCAGCGTCCGATCAAGATCGCGGGCACGATTGTCCTCGCCGGGGTGCTCATCTGGTTTTTCACTCGCCTCATTGGCCGGCTGGGCCGGCAGGCGAAGGAGCGCCCGCGCTCGAACAACATCCGCTATGAGGCGCGGGTGAACACACTGACCCAGGTGAGTAAGTCCGCCGTGCGGGTGATCGGGTGGGCGTGGGCGATCTTGACCATTGTGGGCCTGTTGGGAATCAATGTGGGCCCACTGTTGGCCAGTGCCGGTATTGCCGGTGTGGCCTTGGGTTTTGGTGCACAGTCTCTGGTGAAGGATTTTCTCTCCGGCATTTTCATGCTCATGGAGGACCAGTATGGGGTGGGTGATTACATTCAGGTGGGCAACCTCTCCGGCACGGTGGAGGAGGTGACTCTCAGGGTGACCACGATCCGCGATATTGACGGCACACAGTGGTTTATCCGCAATGGGGAGATCCTGGAGTTGGGGAACTATTCGCAAGGTTATGCGATGGCGCGGGTGGATTTCCCGGTGGGGCTGACCAATGATTTCAATCAGGCGATTGATGCGATTCAGGCCGCTGCAGCCCATGTGGCGGAGGATGCTGACCTGGCGGGGATGATTGTGGAGACCCCGACGGTGGAGGGCATCACCGATGTCCAGCCCGATCATGCCCTCATCCGGGTGCGGGTGAAGGTGGCGCCGGGCTCGCAGTGGGATGTGCAGCGCAAACTCTTCGCCGCAATCTTCCCCAAGCTTTCCGCGGCAGGCATCACCCCGCCGCAGCGCTTCTATCCCCCGGCCCCTTAAGACCCCTCCGGCCCCTCAGGCAACGGCTCGCCTTGGGTGAGCACCTTCACCTCTGCGGCAGTGATCGCCTTCGGTTTCGCGGTGGCCACGTCCATCCAAATTTGCACCACATCGATGGTGCAGCAGACTTTCCCGTTGTGGTCACAGATCTCCTGGCGGGTGTCAAAACTGGTTCGCCCCACCCGGTTCACCCACGTGCGCACCTCGGCCTGGTTCGTGTCTGGCATGATCGGCGCGTTGAAATCGGCGGTGAGCCGGCGCACAAAGACCACCGGAATCTCAAACCCGTTGGGCACGAACTCATCGAGCGCAAACTGGAGCCGCGCCTCCTGAGCCAGTTCAATGTAGGCGTTGTTGTTGAGGTGACCGTTGCGGTCAAAGTCGGACCAGCGGATGGGTACGTGACACACATGCATGGTGCTACTCTACTACTCTTAAGGCTATGGCTCTCTCCGATCTCGTCCGCACCGCTGAAGATAAGATCAACCGCGTTGGTGTGCGTCGCAAAGCAGAAGCCGGCTGGATTCCGACGGTGACCGGTTTCGTCGGCTACGGCACCCCCACGAAGGCCCACATTTTGGCGCGGGTGCTCATGGCCGATCCGACGGAGCAGAAGGCCGAGAACCCGTGGGCGGAGGCGGAACGCGGGTGGCGGCAGTTCTTCACTGTGCAGGTCGGGGACTTTCCCGTCACGGTCACCTGCGGGAGTAAGACGGTGTCCACCCACACCGATCCCAACGGCTATGTCGACGTTGTGGTGTACGGCCATGGTCTCAACCCCGGCACCCACGAGGTGCTCATCGCCGCCGGGGACAGCGAACCTGTCGCCGCAACCGTGCTCATTGTGGAGCCCACCGCCACCCACGGCATCATCTGCGACATCGACGACACCGTCATGGTGACCAGCCTTCCGCGGGCGGTGTTGGCGGCGTGGAACTCGTGGATCCGCAAGACCAATACGCGCCAACCGGTGGCGGGGATGGCGGAGTTCCTCCACCACATCCAGGACCTTCACCCCGGCACACCGATCGTGTACCTTTCGACGGGCGCATGGAACACCTACGACACCCTCACCCTCTTCCTGGAACACCACGGATTCCCCACCGGACCGCTGCTGCTGACGGACTGGGGGCCCACCCCCACGGGCCTGTTCCGCAACGGCAAGGAGCACAAACGCGTGGAGATGCGCAACCTGTTCCTGGAGTTCCCGGAGGTCAGCTGGTATCTGGTGGGCGACAATGGCCAGCATGATCCGCTCATCTATGGGGAGGCGATGAATGAGTTCCCGGAGCGCATCGCCGGTGTGGCGATTCGGGAGCTCTCTCCCGGGGAGCATCTGCTCTCTCACGGCACGATGCGCACCTTGGCGGTGCCGGATCTGTCCTATCACCGCGCGGTGCCGGTGTGGTACGGCCGTGACGGCTACGAGCTACGCGCGAGCGTGACGTAGCGGTTGATGAGCGCCCTGCCGTCCAGGTTGTGGATGGGGGCCTGACCCCCGGAAAGTGGACACATCGGGGGTCAGGCCCTTGGGTAAATGCCTACTCCCTAATCCATTCCTCCGCCCCGACTGTTGCAAATGGCTGCATACCCAAAACGACCAGCAACGCCACAAACATGACCCACAACACAGACTAGGGAATAGAATAGCGGGCATGGCAGGCATCGAAGACTTCATCGTCAACATCATCAACAATAACCTGTGGAAGGTTATCCCCTTCCTCCTCCTCGCAGCTGGACTTTACTTCGGAATACGCACCATTGTTGTGCAAATCAGAAAAGTGCCCGACATGTTCCGGGCCGTCACCGAAGCCCCCGCTGACAAAAACTCCGACGAAATCTCCGCATTCAAAGCATTCACTATCTCAGCAGCCTCCCGTGTGGGCACCGGCAACGTCGCCGGAGTCGCACTTGCTATCATCCTCGGCGGGCCCGGAGCAGTGTTCTGGATGTGGATCGTCGCCATCGTCGGCGGGGCCACCGCCTTCGTCGAAGCGACACTCGCCCAACTCTTCAAAACCAAAGAAGACGGACACTACCGCGGCGGACCCGCCTACTACATCACAGCTGGACTGCGCTCCCCCATTCTCGCCACCATCTTCGCCATCGCCATCTCCATCACCTACGGGATCATCTACCAAGGCCTCCAATCCAATGCCGTCGTCGAAGCGATGACCGTCTCTATGGGGGCAGCAGACAATACGTCCGCCCACGTCATCATCGGAGCACTTATGGCTGCCCTCACCGCAACCATCATCATCGGAGGAGTCAAACGCATCTCCGACTTCACCCAAATTGTCGTCCCCTTCATGGCGGGAGCCTACGTCATCATCGGACTCATCGTCGCCATCATCAACATCACCGAGATACCCGCGATGATCAGCCTCATCGTCGGATCCGCCCTCGGACTCCGCGAAGTTGCTGGAGCAACCATTGGACTCGCCTTCATGAACGGCATGCGCCGCGGACTCTTCTCCAACGAAGCCGGCGAAGGCTCCGCCCCCAATGCAGCCGCCGCCGCAACCGTCTCTCACCCCGTCAAACAAGGACTTGTGCAAACACTCGGCGTCTACTTTGACACCCTGCTCGTCTGCTCCATCACCGCATTCATCCTGCTGCTGTCCGACTACACACCCGCCGCCGATGAATCCTCCTCCTACACACAACACGCCGTCGCCGACGTCGTTGGCAACTGGGGACTCCACTTTGTCACCGTTGTCATCTTCTTCCTTGCCTTCTCCTCCGTCATCGGCAACTACTACCTGGCTGAACAAAACATCAAGTACCTCACCAGTTCCCGGCCAGCGCTGCTCATCTTCCAACTCATCGGCATCCTCGCGGTCTTCCTCGGTGCCGTCGCCTCCACCCCACTCGTCTGGGCCCTCGGCGACACCTTCGCCGGCATCATGGTTGTTATCAACTTGATCGCCATCGTCCCCCTCGGGAAATACGCATTCGCACTGCTCAAGAACTACTCCATCCAACGCGCCCACGGCATCGACCCCGTCTTCCACCGCGACATGCTCCCCGAGATCGCCGATCGCATCGAATGCTGGGACGGCACCGACTCGGCCACCGAGCACTACCAGAAGGGTTATACGGCACTGGCAGCAGAGGACAAGTAACCAGAGTAAGCGACGAGATCTGTAGAACCTCATTTGCGGAAGAAGAACCGCATCCGCACCATTCACTCATCGCTGGCAATTGAACACAACTCCCTCTCCCTTGACCCCTTATCGGTACAAGATCTACTCTCAGAGCGCTGTTTTCCACTACGAGTTTGGTTCATTCACCCCTTCGAGGACGGAACCGGTCGGATGGGGAGTATGGCACAGTCTCCTCGCGGGAGTAGTGGCGGTTTCGGGGAATGAGCACACCGGAGGCCGCCACTGCTGCGATGAGCGAGGCAGCAAGCACGCCGACTTTCGCGTGATCGTTGGCGAGACTGCCGATGCCGAAGCTCAACTCCCCAATGAGCAGGGAGACGGTAAACCCGATCGCTCCGAGTAAGGCGACACCCACCAGGTCAATCCACGGGATGCCCGGGTGCATCCGGCCTTTCGACACTGCAGTCATGAGGTACGTTGTTCCGGCAATGCCGACCAGTTTGCCCACCACCAATCCGACAATGATCCCCAGGGTGACCGTATCGGCGAATGCACTGGCTAAACCCTGTGCTCCACCCACATTCACCCCGGCGGCGAAGAAGGCAAAAATGGGGACGGCAACCGTTGAGGAGATGATGCCGAGCCTCTCGTTGAGCTCGTGAGCCAGGGAGCGCTTGCCGGAGGGGTCAGTACCAGGGATAGGTTCATCGGAGAAGCCGTCACGGTCAGTGTCCACCCAGGCAGCCGGTGCACAGAACCCCAAGATCACTCCGGCGATGGTGGCGTGGATCCCAGAGGCAAACATGAACCCCCAGGCAACAATGCCCAATGGCAGGAGGATGAGCCAGGTGGCTAGATAGTGGGTGGCGAAGAACTTCGGGAACTTCTGCACGAGGACTGCGAAGATCACCACCGGCACCGCCACCGCCGCCAGGAAGATGATGCGGCCGCCGTGCGAGTAGAAGATGGCGATGATCGCGATGGCGATGAGGTCATCGACAACTGCCAGGGTGAGCAAGAAGAGACGCGCCGCCTGGGGCAGGTTCGAGCCGACGATGGCCAATACCGCCACTGCGAAGGCAATGTCGGTGGCCGTGGGGATTGCCCACCCGCGGAGAGCTTCACTGTTGCCCCAGTTGATGAGGGTGAAGATGATCGCCGGAACGGCGACTCCCCCGGCAGCTGCTGCCACGGGCAGGGCCACCTTCTTCGGGTCGGAGAGTTCCCCGGCGACAATCTCGTGTTTGAGTTCGAGGCCAACGATAAAGAAGAACACCGCGAGCAGTCCGTCGGCGGCCCAGGCCCCAACAGAGAGACGAAACAGTCCGTCAAACCACCCGGGGCCGATTTCTGCGTCACGAAGCGAAAAGTAGGAGTCTGCCAGCGGTGAGTTTGCCCAGATGAGGGCGATGAGGGCGGCGATGACAAGGAGGATGCCACCGGTGGTGTCCCTGCGGAGGATGTCGATTGCTTTACTCATAGGACCTTTCCGGTCGGGTTCATTGCCACAGGGCGTGCGCACACTCACACCGCCCTGGCCGACCAGACTTCCCGGCACACCTTTCCCCCGAGGCTAGCACACCACCAGTCCAGGAGACGGGTCGTAGCACCCAGTAGGTGATATTGCTGCGTCTCCTAGCTCCTTGATGCTTGCTTGTTATTCGGAGACTTCCGACCAATAATGTAGTTACATATCTACATAGAGTCTCAGCTCACTCAATTACGCTGTAAGGAGGAAACATGACCACAACACTTGCAAGTAGAGACTTCAATCAAAACGTCTCCGCCGCACAACGCGCCGCCGAAAAGGAACCGGTTATCATCACGCGTCGTGGAGAACCTGCATTCGTCCTCATGAGCATCGATCACTACACAACTCTCACGGACACGATATCGAAATCGGTGGACGAATTCCTAGACAACCTTTCAATACCCGAGCATGAATACTTCGAGTTTGAATTCCCCAAACGCCACTCCACACCACGGGTACCAGAATTATGACAAATTACCTCCTGGACACGAACATCCTCAGTGAGCTCCGGAAGCCCCAAACAGTAAGGAATCCACACGTTGTTGCATGGTTTTCAACAGTAGGAACTGGTCATTTATACACGAGCTCGATCAGCATCTTCGAGATCGAATACGGCATTGCTCTCAAAAGCAGAACCGACCCAAAACAGGGTGAAATACTTCGTCGCTGGTTTCATCGATTACGAAAACAACTACAGTTCCGCTGCATCTATTTTAACGAAGAAGCAGCATCCTACGCTGCCACTTTCAATGTTCCCGATCCCAAAGACCAACTGGACTCGTTCATCGCAGGCATCGCAGCCGCCAATGGAATGACCATTGCTACGCGGAACACTAAACACTTCGCATCCATTCCGGTACCCATAGTGAACCCGTTCGAGTTTGAGGCTTAACTGACTCCCTTTCCAGCCTCCTCGCGTAGCCGGGGGCATACAACCTGCTACCGCAGGTAAATGAAAAATTCCGATCTCAGCCAACCAACCGAGCAAACCTGCAGGTCGTCGGTAGCAGATATGCTGAGCTCGGAACGCGGGCCGAGCAGGAGGGGACACGGCCGCACCGGGCCCGGCGCGGCGGGGACCGCAGGCCCGCCCGGACTACCGGGTCAGCTTGCGGTGGACCGTATGCGGCTTCGTCGCATCCGGGCCGAGCCGCTCGACCTTGTTCTTCTCATAGTCGCCGAAGTTACCCTCAAACCAGAACCACTTCCCTTCCTCGTAGTCACCCTCCCAGGCGAGGATGTGCGTACAGGTGCGATCCAAGAACCAGCGGTCGTGGGAAATCACCACGGCACAGCCCGGGAACTTCTGCAGGGCGTTCTCCAGGGACCCGAGGGTCTCCACATCGAGGTCGTTCGTCGGCTCGTCGAGGAGAATCAGGTTCCCGCCCACCTTGAGGGTCAACGCCAAGTTCAACCGGTTGCGCTCACCACCGGAGAGCACACCCGCCGGCTTCTGCTGATCCGGGCCCTTGAAGCCGAAAGCAGACACATACGCGCGCGAAGGCATCTCATTTTGGCCCACGTGAATGTAATCCAAACCGTCGGAAACGACCTCCCACACGGTCTTGTTCGGATCAATGTTCTCCCGGTTCTGATCCACGTAGCTCAACTGGACCGTCTGACCCACCTTCACCGTGCCAGCATCCGGCTCCTCCAACCCAACGATCGTCTTAAACAGGGTGGTCTTACCCACACCGTTCGGGCCGATGACACCGACAATGCCGTTGCGCGGCAGTGTGAAGGAGAGATCCTTGATAAGGATGCGCCCATCAAAGCCCTTGTCCAGGTTGTCCACCTCAACCACCTGGTTACCCAACCGGGGCGGAGTTGGAATCTGAATCTCCTCAAAATCGAGCTTCTTGTACTTCTCAGCCTCAGCGGCCATCTCCTCATAGTGCTGCAGACGAGCCTTGTTCTTCGCCTGCCGGGCCTTCGGGGACGAACGCACCCACGCCAACTCCTCCTTCAGGCGCTTCTGCAGCTTCTGGTCTTTCTTCCCGGCTACTTCCAACCGCTCCGCCTTTGTCTCCAGGTAGGTGGAGTAGTTGCCCTGGTACGGGTAGAGCTGGCCGCGATCGACCTCACAGATCCACTCGGCCACATTGTCCAGGAAGTACCGGTCGTGGGTGACGGCCAATACAGCACCGGGATAGTTCTTCAGGTGCTCCTCCAGCCAGGCGATGGACTCGGCATCGAGGTGGTTCGTGGGCTCGTCGAGAAGCAGCAGGTCCGGCTCCTGCAACAGGAGTTTAGCCAGGGCCACGCGGCGGCGCTCACCACCGGAGAGGTGGGTCACCGGCTGATCGCCCTCTGGCACGCGCAGCGCCTCCATCGCCTGGTCGATCTTCGAATCCACCTCCCACGCGTCAGCTGCGTCGAGCTCGGTCTGGAGAGCCCCCATCTCTTCCATCAGCTCATCGGTGTAATTTGTGGCCATCTCCTCGGCGATCTGATTGAACCGCTGCAGCTTCTCATAGAGCCCGCCGAGCCCCTCCTCCACGTTGCCGCGGACGGTCTTCTCCTCATTGAGCGGCGGCTCCTGCAGAAGAATGCCAACGGTGGCGCCCGGGTCAAGGAATGCCTCACCATTGGACGGCTGATCAATGCCGGCCATGATCTTCAAAATCGAGGACTTACCGGCCCCGTTCGGGCCCACCACACCGATCTTTGCGCCGGGGTAGAACGCCATGGTGACGTTGTCCAAAATGACCTTTTCGCCGATCGCACGGCGCACGTTTTTCATTGTGTAAATAAACTCGCCCATGGTGGGTAAGGGTACCGCACCACAGGCGAATTGCCCATTTAGACCGGGGGGCTGGTTAGGCGGCGGCGAGCTCAGCCTCCACCTCCTCCGCGTCATCCTCGTCCGGTTCGGAGCCGTCGACCAAGTCCTCCACGGCCGCGAGGGACACACCGTCGCCGGGGAACGCCTCGACTTCGGCGATCTCGTCGGCATCGGCACCGACCGGGAAAATACCCGTCGTTGCACCGTCAGCCCCCGCCAACTCCATCAACAGGCGCTGCTTCGCCCGGGTCTTCGCCTCCTCGGTCACGTCCGCACGCGTCACCCCCATCATCTCCGCGAACGTCGGCATCGCCACCACCCCACGGCGCGACAGGTCAACACCGGCGCGATCGGCGCGGCAGACGATCTTCGTGCCGGTGCGCTCCTCACCGGTATCTTCGTCCACAACGGACCACTTGTAGGAGATGAGCTTTCCCTCTACAACAACCCCCATCCCGTTGTGGAGGGCATCGAACATGTTCTCGGCGAGGCGTCCCCAGCCTTGAACTTCAATGAACAGGAGGTCGCGTTGCTCATAGCCGGTGGTTGTGCCGTTGTCATCGCGGATCGGCAGGGAGCGATCGCACGCCATGCGGAATTTCGTGAGCGAGGAGCCGTTGACCTCCTTCTTCAACACGTCAGAACAGATATTGCCAATTAGAGTGACCCGGGTAGCGGGCATGGTGAGTCCTTTCGTGCGGTGGGACCGCGTGAGAGATGAAATAGGAACACACTCAGTGTCGCCGGAGGCCAGTGGCATGTCCAGGCTCACAGGGTTCTCAGCACTGTTGGCAGCCCATGCCTGTGGATAACTGTGCAAAAGCCCAGGAGCGCGGGGAGTTATCCACAGAAAATGTAGTTAGCGGATTGAACGACCCGGCGCGCGGGCCAGGCCCCGGGGGCTTGCGACGCACGGACCAGGCCTTCGGGGCCTGCGACGCACGGGCCAGGCCTTCGGGGCCTTCGGGGCCTGCGACGCACGGACCAGGCCTGCGGGGCCTGTATCGGCGTGAGCCGGATCCCCAGGGGCCTGCCGGCCAGGCTAGCGCCGGCGGGTGAGCTCCGTCTCGTAGTACGCCGCATCCGGATTCTCTCCGCGCTGGATTGCCGCCAAGTACTCGTTGTAGGCGTTATAGTCCTCCCCGCCCGTGGCCGCCTCCCGCTCATCGTGCTCGGCCGCCTCCTTCCGATCCGACTGCAACCACTGGTACAACAGCGCCCCAAACACAATGATCAGCGGGAACATCCCCGCACCCCACGCAATCGAACCACCAATGCGCTGATCAAACAGCAAATCCGGATTCCACGGCATGCCCAGGCGCGTGTAGAAATCCTCCGCCAAAATCTTCTGCAACTGCATCAAGTACACACCAAAGTACATGTGGAACGGCAGGGAGAAGAACAGGTACGCAGACTTCACCATCGGCGAATGCTCATGCGGCTGCGGATCAATACCCACAATCCCCCAGTAGTAAATTGTGCCCGAGAGCAGGAAGATCACGTTCATACCCAGGTGGCCGGCGTGCTCCCACACGAGCATGGAATACAGCGGCGTGAGATAGAGAATGTAGTAGATGAGCACAAACTGGATGGTGTTGATCCCCGGGTGCATGAGCACCGTGAGGAACTTCGCCTGCGTGAGCGCTTCGGTCCACTTCGCCAAATCCGTGCCCGGATAGGCCTCAATGATGAGGGTGAGTGGGCCGCCGAGCACCCACAACACCGGCACCCCCATGGACAAGATCATGTGGCCAACCATGTGAATAGAGAACGTCACGGGAATGTACATGCCAATGCCGGAGGACATGGTCACGGTCAACGTCGCACAGCCGGCGAGGAACCACAGTGTCCGCACAATCGGCCACGAGCCGTGCGCGCGCACCGCGATGAGATACAGCGCCGCCAAAATGATCCCGAGCGAGCCAAAGACCAGGTCATAGCGCCACATTGTCCACAGGTTCCAGAATGTTGGGGCGATGAAGAGCTTGTAGCCCACGAGAATATCCATCGAGTTAATATCCGGCTGCACCGGCGGGGGCGGCGGGGTGCGCTGCAGGGAGATCGCCAGACCGACCACGGCGGCCATCACCACCACTTCCACCACCGCGAGGCGAACAAACAGGCCAGGACGGGAGTCCAACTGCGGTATCGTGCGCGCCCGGTGGAGGTAGCCGAAGAACCCGAGCGCGACGAGCAGCACTGCCTTCGCCACAATGAGCCGCCCATATCCCGAGGTGAGCACATCCGCCCATGCGACGCGGATGATCGCGTTGACCACACCGGTCACTGCCATGGCAATGACTGCGATGAGTGCGAGGCGCGAATACCGCTGCGTTGCGAGGCCCAACCCAGCCCCCTTCCGCCGCGCCAGCGCAATCAGGGCGATAAGACCGCCAACCCAGATCTGGGTGAACAGTAGGTGCACGAGGTAGGAGTTTGTGCCGTAGTCGTGGTTGCCACCGGCGGCGGAGTGCCCCTCCAAACCGAGCGGTACCAACACGAGGTAGGCGCCGACGAAGAGGCCAGGAAGCGACATCCAGTGGCGAGCGAAGAACGCGAAACCGGCGACGATGAGCGCAATGACGCCGGCCCAGAAGAACGCCAGTGACGTGGAGACTTGATCGTAGGCGACGGCCCACATGTCCGGGACGATCGTTTCCGACAGGGGTGAGCCGGACACATCGGACAGGTACATCGGCATGAGGAGGAACGCGACAATGGCAAAGCCGACGAGCGCCCATGTGCCTGTGCGCACGGCGATCGCCTGGTCCACGCTGAGCTGGGAGTGCCGGTAGTCGCGTTCATCGGCTGGCGGAATGAGGAATGCGGCAAGGAGGAATTGGCCGCCAGCGAGGCACGCGAGAATGAGCGCGAGGCCGCGCACAAATGGCAGGCCAGCGGTGGTGATGAGGCCCGGATCCGGGATACCGAGAGCTGCCAGGGATTGGTTAAGGAAGGCCCCGGAGATGACCATCGCCACCACGCCGGCGACGGCGGCGATGATGGCGTAGATGAGCGTGGACTGGCGTGCTTTCATGAGTGACAGTGTAAAGGTTTGCCCGGTTTCCGCCACCTCCGCCCCAACCACATGGCGCGAAGGACACGAGCGCAGGCCGGGTTGTTCGCCCGAGCCGCGCTGGACTAACATGGGCGGAGTGATGTTTCACGCCGGAAAACCACACCGGCCCCAGTAGCTCAGCTGGATAGAGCGTAGGACTTCTAATCCTTGCGTCGCAGGTTCGAATCCTGTCTGGGGCACAGTCAGTTTTGGGGGTCGTCGCCGCCGGTCCCTGGAGGCGGAGAAGGACAGTCATTTTCGCGAAAATCAGATATATCTGTCAGGGGCTTCCTGGGCAAACGCTCAAATGACAGTCAGATATATCTGTCTTTCGGAAGAATTACTATACCGATCCAAGACTCAAGCCCCCTGCGGAGGGCGAGAACCTCGCCCGGCAGGGCCTCAGCGGAACGCCGTGAGCAGAATCAACACGATCTCGGCGAGGCCAAAGAACGCGATCGTCGCTGTCAAACCAACCACGGCAAGCGGATTCCCCGCGAAGGAGCCCGTCGCCATCGCGCGCACCCCGCGCCGATAACGGCGAAACTGGGTAGCCAACACCAGGCCATAGCTGGTGAGCAGGATCGCCGCCACCGCAAACACCCACAGCCCATACGAGCCGACGAACTTGACCAACCCCACCGACACCACCCCCGCATTGAGCACCGAGCGCTGCCAATTCAGGTAATTGCGCTCCGGCTGGAGGGCCGGATCCGCATGCCCCCGCGCGGGAAGATCGGCAACTCTCATCCCAAAAGCACCACCAACATGAGCACGCACACCCCGATCGCGGACACACTGAGCAGCGGAATAATCCCCGGCACCGGGAGCGCCCGGTTGTGGCGCATCGCATTTTCCACCCGCCACCAGCGCGCTGCCGCCCCGATCGCAATGAGCATCCCCACAAAGATCGTGGCAACAGCCAACCACAGGCGCAACTGCGGCGCCAAACCCTCGATCGGGAACGCCTCAATAGCGACCCCGCCGGCCATAAACGCCAGTGACGTGCGCGTCCACGAGAGGAATGTGCGCTCATTGGCGAGGGTGAAACGGGCATCCGGCTCCTCCCCGTCCGGGAACACGGTGCGCGAAAGCCACGTGCGATCCAACGACGCCTGCCGGTTCTGGCGTCGCGGCGCGGGTGCCTGGGCACCGGGTTCGCCGGAACGCGCAGCCCCAGCCTCAGCGGGGGCCGGCGAGCGCGGGGGTGCGGGATCTAAACGGGCAGGCACAGGACCATTCGGATGGGTCCCCGGTGCCTTCTCCTCAGGGGAGGCGTGGTAGCCGCGCACATAGCGCGACCGGTACTCCGCAGGGTTGCCCTTCTCAGCCATAACCCCAGTGTGCCACACTCCCCCACCCAGCACCCAAAAGCAGTAATTTCGACACAACCACGCCCCCATCCGGCTAAAATGGGAAGAATGACGCAACAGGGTCGAACTGTCGATGAGATAGACAAGCGAATCCTCCAGGAACTCACCCGGGACCCGATGGCCACCTTCGCCCAACTAGCCGCCCGCCTCGGAGACGAAATCGGCGAACGCACAATCTCGCGGCGCTACCGCAGATTAGAACGCGTCGGCCTCGTGCGCGTGGTCGGTCGCACCCGCCCCGAATTCGGCGGTGACATCCCCTGGTTCATCCGTATCGAGGGCCGCGCCGAGCACATCGAGCGCCTCGCCAAACAGCTCACCCTCGAACCGCGCGCCCGCTGGATCCGCACCACGCCCGTGCGCAATGAGATGGTTGTGGGCCTGACCACACATTCCATCACCGGGGACCCCCTGCTGGACATGCTCGCCCAGGATGCCGAGATCACCCGCCTGCAACCGCACCAACTGCTGCGTGTGTGGACGAAAGATGCCACCGGAAACCAGGGCAGCGATGAACCCGAGATCACCCTCGACAGTCTCGACCGGACGATCCTCCACCACCTGTCCCTCGACGGGCGCACCCCTCACCGGGCGATCGCAGATGCGACGGACGTGGACCCGGCGACGATTTCGCGCCGGATCCGTCGCCTCGTGGACAACGATGTGCTCTTCTACACGGCGGAAATCCCCCAGGAGGTCCTCGATACCCCGCTGGACGTGCTCGTATGGTGCAAAGTGGAGCCCGGTTCGATCGGTAAACTCGGCGATTATTTGCACGAGCAGCCGCGCGTTGTGTTTGTGGCGGCGACAACGGGCAGCGCGAACCTGGTGTTCAATATCAACACGGACTCCTACACGCAGACGATCAATCTCGTGGACGATCTCCTCGCCGACCGGGGCGTCACCCAGGTCGAGATAATGGTGTTGGGGACCATGTACAAGCGGTTGAGTAGCTTTGAGGATTAGAGCCTACCGCGCACACCCGAGCCCGGGCCGTTTCGCCCACGCACTGGCGGCGATCGGCCTGGCCACCGCTACGCTCACAGCCTGCGGTTCCCCTCTGCCGGATGTGGAGAACAACCCGATCGTTGTCGGCGCGGATGGCAACCCCACCACGGAAGCGATCGCTGAACTGTATGCGCAACAGCTCGAGGCCGAGGGGCTTCCCGTGACCCGGCGGTTCCACCAAACCGGCCGGGAAGAGGTGTGGCCGCAGCTTCTCGACGGCCGGATCGACGTTGTCCCCGACTACACGTTGCCCCTGCTCAACTACCTCCTGTCCGCGCCCTCGCCGACAACGGGTCGCCCGAGCCGGGCAGTGCCCATCACCACTGCTGCGCCGTTTGATGCGTATGCGCAGTTGTTGGCGCTTGTGCCAGAACAGATCAACGTGGGACGCCAGTCGAAGGCCACCGTGGACGATGCGACGATCATTCCGCTCACGTCCGACCGCCTCAACCATCGGGAAATCGCCGCACTGGAGGATGTGTCACTGAAGCTGACGACCCCGGAGCTGCTGCGCATCCAGGGGCTGATGGAAACTGCCCAACTCACGCCGCAGCAGGCCACGCACCGCTGGCTTCTCGATGTTGGCCTGCTCGACGTCACCGAGAGCTAACCCCGCCCGTTCCCGGCGCCACTAACTGCGTGGCCCCGGCCCCACTGTGTGCGCAGGCTCGGCCCCACTAACTGCGTGGCCCCGGCCCCTGCCGTCGCGATGGGGTTCTCGCCGTAGTTTGGGAGCTCGGAACGATATAGTCATTTTTCCGAAAGACAGATATATCTGACCGCTATTTAGGCGTTTGCGCAGGAAGCCCTGACAGATATATCTGATTTTCCCGAAAATGACTGTCCTTCACCGCGCCGAGCGGGGACGTCGACAGCAGTCCCCACCCCTTGTGGGGAGGGACGTCCCGACCGGTTAAGCGGGCCCGACCGGGTAAGCAGGCCCGACCGGGTAAGCGGGCCCAACCGGTTAAGCGGGCCCGACCGGTTAAGCGGGCCCGACCGGGTAAGCAGGCCCGACCGAGAGGGACGGCCAGAGCTGGACCAGACTGGACGGGGAGGAAGGGCTAGACGGAGAACTCGAGGGCCAGCGCGTCGAAGAAGTCCTCAGTGGACTGGATCATGATGTGGATCGCATCCCACAACTGCCCACGGGTGATGGAAAAACGAGCCGAGACCACCATCTTCGCGTGCACGGTCAACGTCCCATCCTGATCCCGGGTGACGTAAGTCTGCGGCCACGTCTTTGTTGCGTTCCACTGGTTGCACAGTTCCAAAATCGTCGACCGATGAGAGAAATCCGGATTGGTCAACCACACCGCCGTCATCGCCAACAGGGACTTATCCGGCCCGGTCACCGCCATCACCACAATCCCGTCCTCCGTGCGCACAATCACCGAATCAGAGGTGAGACTGTAATCAAAGCCCATGTCCTCTAACAGGCGGGCAAGACGCGGCGCACTGAGCGGCTCCAGAAGAGCGTTATCCATATTGTCCGCAACCTGCTGTTGCGCCGCCGCATAGCGCAAGGACACATCCCGGAAGTCCGGATCCTTCTCCGCCACAAAGGACAAGTATGGCAGACACTCCTCAGCCCGCCCCAATTCCAACTGCACCGTCCCCATGAGGTAATTCCACTCAAGGTCATTGGCCCCGTCGGCAGTGACCCCACTGAGAATGTGCAGCACATACTCTAACACCGGCGTGTAATCCATCGAGGTGGCAGCAATCGTGGCCACGTAGGCCTGCGCCAAAGTCACGGCCTCCGGCAGCGAGAGCTCAGCGACGGGAATGGGCTCGAGAACCTCGATGACGTGCTGCCATTCCCCGTCGGCAGCGAGCGCGGAGGCCTTGGCTGCGAGGTCTGTACTGTGACCTTCCATAGGCGCTCCTTCTCACTACAATTCCGAACCAACACTGTGTGATTGTAGGCGGTCGACTCTCTAATTACTCACGCTTTCCCCCGCTGACCCCGCCGGGCTACACTCACAGGAAGAAAAGGAGCACACCGTGAAAGATTCACAATCTGCCGAACCCTCCCGGCGCGGGGCGGTCGAACCCTCCCGGCGCGGAAGCGCCGTTCAACCCTTCCGGGCCATGGAGCTGCTGAAAGACGTGGATAGGCTGCGCGCCGCAGGCCGCGACACCTACCTCCTGTGCCTCGGCCAGCCCTCCACCCCGGCCCCGAAACCGGTGATCACCGCCGCCACCCGCGCCCTCGCCAGTGACAACCTCGGCTACACGGCCACGAACGGGCTGCCCGCTGCCCGGGAGGCCATCGCCGCCTACTACCTGAGCACCTACCACGTCATTGTGGATCCGGCGCGCATCCTCATCACCACCGGTTCCTCGGCCGCGTTCACTGCCCTCTTTCTCGCCGCCTTCGACGCAGCGGACACGGTGCTCGTGACCAACCCGGGGTACCCGGCCTACCGGGAAACTCTCGCCGCTCTCGACCTCACGGTGGTGGAGTTGCCGTGCCGGGCAGACACAGACTGGCAGCCGACAGTGCCACAGCTTGAGGAGTGGGTGGCACGCACGGGAGTCACCCCGCGTGGCCTTGTCGTGGCCTCCCCGGCGAATCCGACGGGCACGGTGATCCCTGCGAATCGGTTGCGCGAGCTGGTCGCGTGGTGTGAGGAGCACGCGGTGCTGCTGATTTCTGACGAGATTTACCACGGCATCATCTACGGTGATGAGCCAGTGTCCACGGCGATCGAGTTCTCCCAGGACGTGGTGAGTGTGGGCAGTTTTTCCAAGTATTTCTCAATGACCGGCTGGCGGTTGGGGTGGGCGATTGTGCCCGAGCAGCTGGTCCGCCCGGTTGATTTGCTGCTCGGCAACCTCAACCTGTCCGCGCCGACACTCTCCCAGCTCGCCGCCCCGGCCGCGTTCACCCCGGAGGCGCTTGCTGAGCTCGACGACCATGTGGCCCGCTATGCCACCAACCGTAACACTGTGTTGGCCCAGCTCAGCGAGTTGGATGTGCCTGCGATCGCGCCTGCCGACGGTGCGTTCTACGCCTGGGTGGATGTGAGCGCCTACCTCGCACCGGCCGACGCGGCGGGGGCCGAGGCCAGTGCGACAGCGCCGCAGGCCGACGCGGCGGGAGCCGAGGCCAGTGCGCATCCCGGGCCGCGAACCAGTGAGCAGCTGTGCCGGGAGATTCTCGAGCACACCGGGGTAGCAGTAACCCCGGGCGCGGACTTTGACACGGAGGTCGGCGACCGGTTCATCCGGATTTCCTACGCCGGGGCCACCGAGGACGTGGAGACGGGGATGCGCCTGCTCACCGAGTACCTGCGCGCCCAGCGCGCAGCGCGCTAACCAGCCCGGGGCGCCAGGCAGGAGCCCGCCCAGGGGCGCAGCCCACAGCGCTAGGAGAGGAGCTGGAGGCCGAAGTGCTCCATGTACGCGGCGATGGAGGAGGCGACACGGCTCGTCGCGTTCGTGTCCGACCCGGTCGAGTTAATGCCCACGGCATACCAGGCACCGGCGATCTGAGCAAAGATCGGCCCGCCGGAATCCCCGTGGTCAGAGATATTGTCAAAGCGGAACTGGCCGTTCGCCGCCGAACTGATGAACCCGCCACACGACAGGCCCGTCCGATACCCAAGCCGGCAAATCTGGCTCGCCCGGTCGATCTCCGACAGCGGAATCCAGCCGCGAATCTCCGCACCCATATCCAGCGCCAGCTGCGGAGTCCACGGGGCGGAATTCGGGTACAGGTAAATCAGCCCAATATCGGGACCCTCAACCCACTGACCAGTGCCCTCATAGTCCCGTTCCACAACCTCCCCGAGGGGGTAGGTGCGCCCGGTGGCGTCGGTGAAGGAGAACTTGTCCCCCACTCTCCCACAGTGGCCGGCGGTGACAATGTAGTTCTTCCCGTCGCGGGCCGCTAACCAGCCGGTACTGCAGTGTTTGCCGGCGGTGGTGTTATCGATCCGCACGCCCGGGGCCACCATGTTCGCCCCGCCGTCGAGGTATTTGAGCCCGGAACTGGTGTGGAAGATCGGGGACGCGTCTTTGGTCACCGTGACGGTGGCCGGGGCGCCAGACTTCCCACCGGTGCCGGTGTCGGTGCCCGACTTGCCGGGGCTACTGGGGGCGGGGGGAGACTCGATAGTCGAGGCAGGGGCAGCAATCTGCGTGGCGACGATCGCATCCGACCCACCCGGCACCGTCGCCTGCGTCGGGAACATAATCCCGTTCGCATACATGCCAGCCGTCGTGCCAACGAAAACGGCACTGACCACAAACCAGGTTTCGCCTTTTTTGAAAAGATCACGCATGCGAGCTCCCCTTGCTATAAACCGCCGCACCCAACTCACAGTGCTCCCCTAGTATGCCCGATGCCCACCAAAAAGTAAATACAGAATAGGACTACGATGGACCCCATGGCTGACATTGCAGAATGGACCGGACACACCCCACGGTCAACAGCGTTGATGACGGACATGTACGAGCTCACCATGCTCCAGGCGGCGATCAAAGACGGCACCGTCAACCGGCAGTGCGCGTTTGAAGTGTTCACCCGCAGGCTCGCACACGGCCGCCGCTACGGGGTTGTCGCCGGCACCGCCCGCGTCCTCGAAGCGGTGAAAAACTTCCGATTCTCCCAATCCCAACTGGATTCACTCACCTTCCTCGACGAGGACACCCGCAACTACCTGGCCAATTACCGGTTCTCCGGGCAGATTGACGGCTACCGGGAAGGCGAGGTCTACTTCCCCAACTCCCCCATCCTCACGGTGCGCTCCACCTTCGGGGAGGCCGTCGTCCTCGAAACAGTCATCCTCTCCATTTTGAATGCGGACTCCGCCGTCGCCGCCGCCGCCAGCCGCATGGTTGTCGCCGCGGAGGGCCGACCGATCATTGAAATGGGCTCCCGGCGCACCCACGAGGAGAACGCCGTCACCGCCACCCGCGCCGCCTACCTCGCCGGATTCGTGGCCACGAGCAATCTCGAGGCCGGGCACCGCTACGGCATCCCCACCTCCGGCACCGCCGCCCACGCGTGGACTCTCCTCCACGTCAACCCGGACGGCACCCCGAACGAGAAGGCCGCCTTTGCCGCACAAATTGACGCGCTCGGCATCAACACGGTGCTGCTGGTGGACACCTTCGGAATCACCCAGGGCATCCGCAACGCCATCGAGGTCGCCGGCCCCCACCTCGGCGGCATCCGCATTGACTCCGGTGACCTCGGCGTCATCGCCCGGCAAGCCCGCGCCGAACTCGACGCGCTCGGGGCGGTGGACACGAAGATCGTCGTCTCCAGTGACTTAGACGAGTTCGCCATCGCCGGTTTGCGCGGGGATCCAGTGGACTCCTTCGGGGTGGGGACAAAGGTGGTTGTTGGCTCTGGCGTGCCGACGGCGGAACTGGTGTACAAACTCGTCGAGGTCGACGGAATACCCGTCGCCAAGCGAGCGGCCGGAAAGATCTCCATCGCCGGGGCCAAGCAGGCGCTGCGCACCTCCCGCGCCTCCGGCACCGCCGTCGAGGAGATCGTCTACCCCATGGGCCACCCCGCCCCCGACATGGGCAACTTCCACACCACACAACTGACCATTCCGCTCCTGCGCGACGGGGAGATCGTGGACGGTTTGCCCAGCTTGGAAGAATCCCGCGAACACCTCGCTGCAGCGATCATCACCCTGCCGTGGGAGGGACTGGCGCTCTCCGAGGGCGACCCGGCGTTGGAGACGCGCTTCCTCGGCTTCCCAAACTCGGCCGTGACAGCCCCGTAGCCTGCGCCCATGACCTCTCACCTCGATTCCACCGCCCTCCTCGCCCACGCCGTTGCGGCGATCGGTGGCACCACCCGCGACGGACAAGTGCGCATGGTTGAGGCCGTCACCGCCACCATGGCCGGTGAGGGCGAAGCCACCCACCTGGCGGTTCAGGCGGGCACCGGCACCGGCAAGTCACTGGCCTACCTCATCCCCGCCCTCGCCCACGCCCTCGACACCGACACCCCCGTCATCGTCGCCACCGCCACCCTCGCCCTGCAGCGCCAACTCGTCGAACGCGACCTGCCCCGGCTCATTGAGGCCATCGACGACGAGTTCGCGCGCACCCCCACCTTTGCCACACTGAAAGGGCGGGCGAACTACCTGTGCCTCAAACAGCTCAACAGTGACGAGGGACTCTTCTCCGCGGACGAAATCACCTGGATGGAGCCGCATCTGCGGCGCCTCAGCGCGTGGGCGGAGGACACCGACACCGGCGACCGCGACCACATGGACCCTGGGGTCCCGCAGGCAGTGTGGAACAAAATGTCGATGACCTCGCAGGATTGCCCCGGCGCGCAGGTGTGCCCCTTCGGGGCGGACTGCTGGGCGGAAAAGGCAAAACGGGTCGCCTACGCTGCCGATATTGTGGTGACCAATCATGCACTGTTGGCCATTGACGCGCTCGTACCCACCTCCCTCCTGCCCGAACACGACGTGGTTATTATCGACGAAGCCCACGAGCTCACCGAGGTGGTTACCCGGCAGTTGACCCAGGTGATCTCCATTCCCGCGCTGGCGATCAGTTACCAGCGGGCGAAGAAACTCGCCCCGGCTGCGGGGAATCGGTTGACGGCGGCGAATGCCGCGATCGACGGGTGGGCGGGACTCGTGGACACGCTGCCCGAGGGGCGCTGGTCCCCCGGGGCCAGCGGGGCCGAGGCATCCCCCGCATCCGGCGGGGCGCATCTGCCCGAGGGGGTGCCCGAAGCCCTGCAGGTCCTCTCCAGCGCGCTGAGCGAACTGCGCTCGGCCGTCACCGGTGCCGCGCCCGACGACGAAGCCACCGCCGACCCGGAAAAACACGCCGAACGCCAACGCCTGTCCACCCACCTCGGCGAACAGGTCACCACCATTGCCACCATCCTCGACGCCCCCGCTGGCACCGTCACCTGGCTCGAGGAGCGCCGCGTCTACGTCGCCCCACTCTCGGTGTCCGGGGACCTCGGCGAAACCCTCTTTGAGGAGAACACCGTCATCGCCACCTCCGCCACCCTCTCCCTCGACGGCAGCTTCGACACCGTCCTCGGCGAATGGGGGGTCACCGACTGCCACGGCCTCGATGTTGGTTCCCCCTTTGACCCAGCCCACTCCGCCATCCTCTACATCGCCGCTGACCTGCCCAATCCCGGCCGCGAGGTGGACCCGGCTGTCTACGACCAGATGGAAGCCCTCATCCGCGCCGCCGGCGGGCGCACCCTCGGACTGTTCTCCTCCCACCGCGCCCTCGACGCCGCCACGGAGGAAATGCGCACGCGCCTGCCCGAAATCGAGATCCTGCGGCAAGGCGACGACGCCCTCGGCGTGCTTGTCGATCAGTTCACCGCCACCGAATCCACGTGCCTGTTTGGCACCTTATCCCTGTGGCAGGGCGTGGACGTGCCCGGGCGGACAAACTCACTGGTCATCATCGATAAAATCCCGTTCGCCCGGCCCGATGATCCACTCACCTCCGCCCGTATCGATGCCGCCGGGCGCGCCGGATTCATGTCCGTGCAAATTCCCCGCGCGGGCCTGCTCATGGCGCAGGCCGCCGGGCGCCTGCTGCGCAGCATCGACGACCGGGGAGTTGTCGCCGTGTTGGATCCCCGCCTGACCACGAAACGCTACGGGGCCTTCCTCGTCCGGTCCATGCCGCCGATGTGGACCACCACGTCGCTGGATACCGTCGTGGCCGCACTCGAGCGGCTGACCGGGGCTTGAACGATGGCTAGTTTCACCACGGCCCTGTTCCCGGACCCCGCCGCGCCCGGCATTCCCCTGCCTCCCGCCGGCCAGAACCCCGCCGCGCGCGCAATCACGGATGCCACCGGGCGCACCGTCACCTACGGGCAACTGCGCTCGCTCATTGAACACGTCGCAGGAGGGCTCGCTGCACAGCACATCGCGCCCGGTCAGCACGTCGGCGTGCGACTGGAGAACTCCATCGCCTTCGCCGCCGCCTTCCACGGAGTGCTCACCGCCGGCGGTGTCGTCGTACCGCTCAGCGGCGAACCGCCTGCCGGTGTGAACCTGGCCTACCTCATCGATGCCACCACCTACCCCGACCTCGCCGTCTGCCCAGACACTGTGCCCATCGGCGCCATCGACATCGACGCGGATACCCCCGTCTGCCTGCCCGCCAGCTCCGGAACCACCGGGATCCCCAAACTCGTCGTCCTCACCCACCGCAACCTCACCGCCAACGTCCGCCAATTCTCCAGCGTCGTCCCCATTACCAGTGGTGACACCGTCCTCGGGGTGCTGCCGTTCACCCACATCTTCGGACTCACCGCCATCCTCAACGTCAGCCTCTACCTCGGCGCACACCTCATCGCCCTCCCCTTTACTCCCGCCAGCTTCTGCGATGCCTTCGGCCGCTACGGGGTGACCGTCGCCTACATCGCACCCCCGCTCGCTCGCCTCCTTGCCACCTCCCCGGAGGCCGCCGCCGCCGATTTCAGCCAACTGCGTGTGCTCATCAACGGTGGGGCCGCACTCGATGTGGCCAGTGGTACAGGTACCGCTGCCCGCACAGGAGCGCGCGTTATCCAAGGCTACGGCATGACCGAGGCCTCCCCGGTCACTCACCTCACTGTCTCCCCAAACACCCCGATGGGATCCATCGGCCGGCCCATCCCCGACACCCACCAGCGCATCGTCGACCCAGCCACTATCACTGACGTTGCCCCTGGGGAGGTGGGGGAACTGTGGGTGGCCGGACCGCAGGTGATGGCCGGATACTGGAATGATCCCGAGGCCACCCAGGCCGCCCTCGTCGGACGATGGCTGCGCACCGGCGACCTCGCCCGCGAACTGCCCGGTGGGGATGTGGAGATCGTGGACAGACTCAAAGACGTGATCAAATACCACGGTTTTCAGGTCTCCCCCGTCACCCTCGAGGCCATCCTCACCGGCATGCCCGGCATTACCGACGCCGCCGTCACCCGCGGTATCGGCGAGGACGGTGAGGAGATTCCCGTAGCCTATGTCGTGGGGACGGCTGCGCCCAGCGAGATCATGGACTACGTAGCCGCCCGCGTCGCCTCGTATGAGCGGATCCGCCGTGTCGAGTACGTGGACGCGATCCCCCGGTCCGCGACCGGGAAGATCCTCCGCCGCCTCCTCCCCTAATCCCCGGCGGGCATGTCTGGATCCGGGCAGGATGCTCCACGACCCCGGCGGGCATGTCTGGATCCGGGCGGCAGTCCCGGAACGATATAGTAGTTTTTCCGAAAATCAGATATATCTGTCCGCGATTTGAGCGTTTCCCCAGGACACCATTGACAGATATATCTGTTTTTCCCGAAAATTACTATCCTTCACCGCGCCCGTAGGGGACGCACCGCGCGCGTGGGAACAACTCGGGGGGGGCGCACCTCCCTCGTGGGACGCACCGCGCCCGTAGGTGGCGTCGGCGGCAGCCCCACCGCAGGACACTGCAGGGCTCGTTTCGCAGAGCTAGTTCCAGTTTGTTCCGATTACCCCCCTAAGGCAATAAAACCCCAGGTCGCCACTTTTAGAGGGGTCTATTCGGGTCTCGCAGCAAGCGGGCGGGCGGGCCTCGCAGCAAGCGGGCTACAGGCCGGAGGGCAGAGCAACAACAGTGAGGGAACCTGGCGCGATCTCCGTGAATCCGCCGTCACGGACGATGACGGCGTCGCTACGCTGCGAAGCCAGCTCTACGAGCTGCGCAAACCGGTTCGAATCCGACTCCGAGACCGACAGCGGGAACCCGGCCTGGGCCCACTTCCATGCAGTGTCCACAGCAAGGCGCGCCAAGGCTAACATCGAGGCGTGACCCACCTGAGCCGCGGTTTTACCCATTGTCATGCCGAGTCCCGCGTCGACAGTAAGCGCGAACCCGCACTCCGGGGGCCGGGACGGGCGCCCCGGCGGCAGCTCCGTGCCCTCGATTTGCAGCTTGTTGAGCAGCGGGTGGGCCTGGCCGACGGGCTCCGGCGGGAACGCGCGGACCATCGCGGCGGGCGCAGGCGCGCGGGGTTCAAGCGGGACGCCGCCGGCGGGCGCAGGCGCGGCGAGGTTCGGCGAGCCGGCAGGCGCAGGCGCGGGCGCTTGGGCAGCGGGTTCCGGCGCGGAAGCCGTGACCGTTGCGGTGAACCCGGGGAGCTCCTGCACGCGCTCCCAGTGAATATTCCGGGCACGGCGAGAAATCTTGCGAATCCGCGAAGCGTACCACGCGCGAAACGCCTCCTGCGCCGCCGGATCGGCGACGATCTCCGACGCGGTGATGCACCCCACCACCGCAATCGCCGCCGCCTCGAGGACGTCCGTTCGGTCGGGAAGCTCGCGCTTAGGCAGGTTGATGACCAAATCCATGGCATAGTCCGCGTCGACCTCGAAGCGGTGCGCCAACCCGGCCACCAGCTCCTCGTGGGCCGTGCGGAAGTAATCCGGGACAGTCATCGCGGAAACTCTTAGCGCGTGAGCGCGTCAGCGGTCGGCCCGGCGGCCACCCCCGCGATCGGGCCATTGGCAGCCGGAGTGGCAGCCACCCCCGCGATCGGGCCAGCGAGCGGGAGGATGGCGTCGAGACGCGAGAAATTCAGCGAGGTGTCCGTCACTGCCTTCAGCGCCGGCTTGGCCATAAACGCGACGCCGAGGCCCGCCGCCTGCGTCATCAGCGAATCGTTCGCGCCGTCGCCAACCGCGATGACGTGCTCCAACGGGATATTCTCCCGCGCGACGATCTCGCGAAGGAAGCGCTCCTTCACCGTCTTATCGATGATCTCCCCAATCACCCGACCGGTGAGGGTGCCGTCAACAACCTCAAGGGTATTGGCGAGCGAATACGTGATGCCCGCGCGCTCCTGGAGCGTGTCAACAACCTGGACAAACCCGCCGGAAACCACCCCGGACGGCCAACCGAGCCGGTTGAACGTGGCGATGAGGTTGAGGGCGCCGTCGGTGAAGCGGATCGAATCGGCCACCTGGCGGAAAATCTCATCACTCAGGCCCTCGAGAGTGGCCACGCGCTTACGCAGGGACCCGGCGAAATCGAGCTCACCCCGCATCGCCGCCTCCGTGATCGCTGCGACCTCCTCGCCCCGGCCGGCGAATGCGGCAAGCTCGTCGATAACCTCGGCCTGGATGAGGGTGGAATCGCAGTCCATGATGAGGAGTTTGCGGGCGACGCGGTCAAGGCCGGCGGGAACGAGTGCGAGGTCCACGTGGAGTTCCTCGGTGAGCTCCCGGAGGCGGGCCTCGGCGCGTTCTCTCACCTGGGACTCTGGTTCCGGGAGTCCTGCCTGTGCAAGATCAAGGCCGATCTCGATCACCGTGAGCGGGTAGTGCTCCGTTGGCTCGGCGGTTTGGGTGATCGAGACTGGCTCGGCCAACAGTGTGGTCACCTCCGCGATGATGCGATCACACACCGACGATTCGATGACGGGTGCTTGCGCGACGATGAGGTGGCTGGTGGCGGGCTGGATCCGGAGGTTTTCATTCACGGTGGGTATTTTAACACCTGCCAGCCGCGCCCCCGCACCGATCCAGGCTCTGTTTGTGAGCTACCACAAAAGCCCACCTGCGGTTTTGCAGAAGGTAGCACACAAACGGAGCCTGCCGTCGCGCCGGAGCCCGGGGGCACACGAACCAGACCAGCGGGGCCGGAGCGACTGGCGGAGCCACGGCCAACGGGGCGGGGCCGAGCGACTGGCGGAGCCACGGCCAACGGGGCGGAGCCGGAGCGACTGGCGGGGCCGGGGGCACACGGGCTCGGGCTGCGGGGCGGAGCTATGGCCAGGGCCAGCAGGGCGCCCGGCGGGGCGAGAAAAGGGAAAACCCCCGGTGGACCAGAGTCCATCGGGGGCTATCGAGCTAAAGGAAGCGATTACTCGTGACCTGTGTGCAACTCGTTGCGAGCCTGCTCGACCACCTGCGGGTAGTGCAGCTCGAACGCGGGGCGCTCGGAACGAATCCGCGGCAGCGAGTGGAAGTTGTGCGGCGGCGGCGGGCACGAGGTGGCCCACTCGAGGGAGTTGCCGTAGCCCCACGGATCGTCAACGGTGACGATCTCGCCGTAGCGCCAGCTCTTGAACACGTTCCACATGAACGGGAGCATGGAGATACCGAGCACGAAGGCGAACACGGTGGACACCTGGTTCAGCAGGGTGAAGCCGTCGGTCTCGAGGTAGTCCGCGTAACGGCGGGACATACCAGCGGTACCCAGCCAGTGCTGGACAAAGAAGGTGCCGTGGAAACCGATGAAGGTGAGCCAGAAGTGGACCTTGCCGAGCTTCTCATCGAGCATACGACCAGTCATCTTCGGGAACCAGAAGTACACGCCAGCGGTAGAGGCGAAGAACAGGGTTGCGAAGAGGGTGTAGTGGAAGTGAGCGACGAGGAAGTAGGACTCCGAGATGTGGAAGTCCAGCGGCGGAGAGGCCAGCATAATACCGGTCATGCCACCGAAGAGGAAGGTGAGCAGGAAGCCGAGGCACCAGAGCATCGGGGTCTGCAGGGTGACGTGGCCATTCCACATCGTGCCCAGCCAGTTGAAGAACTTCATGCCGGTAGGAACGGCGATGAGGAACGTCATGAAGGCGAAGAACGGGAGGAGCACAGCACCGGTGACGTAGAGGTGGTGCGCCCACACGGCCATGGACAGGCCACCGATGGAGAGGGTGGCGAAGATGAGGCCGATGTAGCCGAACATGGGCTTGCGGGAGAATACCGGAACGATCTCAGAGATCACGCCGAAGAACGGCAGCGCGAGGACGTACACCTCGGGGTGGCCGAAGAACCAGAACAGGTGCTGCCAGAGCATGGCGCCACCGTTGCCCGGATCGAAGATGTGGCCGCCAAGCTTGCGGTCATACATAACGCCGAGGGCGGCAGCGGTCAGCATCGGGAAGATCATCAGCACGATGACAGAAGCCACGAAGATGTTCCAGCATAAGATCGGCATACGGAACATGGTCATGCCCGGTGCGCGGAGGCACAGCAGGGTGGTGATCATGTTGATGGCGGATGCAATGGTACCCACACCGGTAGCACCCACACCGACGATCCAGTAGTCAGTACCGATACCCGGGGAGTGCATGATGTCCGACAGCGGGGCGTAGATCGTCCAGCCGAAGTCGCCGGCGCCACCGGGGGTGACGAAGCCGGCACAGAATGCGACGATGCCGATCTGGGTGATCCAGAAGCCGAAGGCGTTCAGGCGCGGGAAGGCAACGTCAGGTGCGCCGATCTGAAGCGGCACGACGAAGTTGGCGAAGCCCCACACGATCGGGGTACCAAACGCCAGCAGCATGATTGTGCCGTGCATGGTGAACAGCTGGTTGTACTGCTCATTGGACAGGAACTGCAGACCCGGATTGAAGAGCTCCAAGCGGATAAGCAGAGCCATAATGCCACCAACGATGTACCAGACGTAGCACATGAACACGTACATGATGCCGAGCATCTTGTGGTCCGTGGTGGTGAACATCTTGTAGAAGACATTGCCTCGGCGACCGACGCCATGCGGCGCGGGGCGAGCGGGGAGAACTGGGCGTTCTACCCGAGGCGCTACAGCGGTCATTTTTCCTCCTAAATAGTCGTTCTCTGTTCACCACTGATTCCTCATCAGGGTACGCAGAGGCGACACGTTTACTTAGCTCACTGGCAACTTTATCCCATCCAAGGTGCAGTTTTCCAGCCGTAAAAAATGTCTTTAGAGTGCTGGAACTTTTCGCATCTTTATCCTACAGCCTGCGAATGTGCTGGTTGAACCGGTTTGCCCGGTGGGTAGCAGAGTTGGCGGTTTTTTCCGCGTCCCGAAAGGTGGGTAAAAAGGTTGCCCCATCGCGCCTAAAGATTACCCCCGCGTAGGGGTGATTTTTCACCCCCGTTCACTCCCCTCAGCCAATACCCCGCCCCGTATTGCGGTCTTGCCCCGTTAGTTTCACATTTCCCCACTCCACAGGCCATATTCTGGCGGCTATGCTGCTTTCCCAACGGTCTCCGGCACTCAGCCTGGCGCTTGTCGCCACTCCCCCGTACGACACGCTCCCGCCCGCGCCCCGTACGACACGCTCCCGCCCGCACCCCAGATGATGCAATTCCCCGACTCCCACCCGCGCCCCGCCGACGTCGCCGACGAGCGCGGTGCACACCCACAAGCACGGTGCACACCCACAAGCGCGGAGAAGGATAGTCATTTTTGGGGAAGACAGATATATCTGTCAGGATTCTCTACAAAAGCCCAGATACCTACTGACAGTTATATCTGTCAGTAGGGTCCTGGGAAAACGCTCAAATCGCTGACAGATATATCTGATTTTCGAAAAAACGACCATATCGTTCCGGGCCCCGCACGAAGGCAACGGGCCCCCGCACGAAGGCAACGGGCCCCCGGACGGAGGCTGCGGGCCCCGGACGGAGGCTGCGGGCCCCCGGACGGAGGCCACCGGCTCCCGGACGGAGGCCTGTAAGGAGTTATGCTCCCCGAGTCTGCTACCTCAGAATCCGACCTGAGGTTTTACAAAATGTAGCAGACTCGGGGAGCATAACTTTCGGCCGGAGGGCCGGAGGGCGGGGCCGGGGCGGGGCGGGGGCCGGAGGTTAGAAGTCCCAGTCCTCGTCCTCGGTGGACTCCACCGAACCGATCACATAACTGGACCCCGACCCGGAGAAGAAGTCGTGATTCTCATCCGCGTTCGGCGACAGGGCCGCCATAATCGCCGAGGACACCCGGGTCTCATCGGCCGGATACAGCGGATCGTACCCAAGGTTCTCCAGGGCCTTATTCGCGTTATAGCGCAAGAACCGTTTCACATCCTCGGTCCAGCCGAGCTCATCGTACAAATCCTCCGTGTATTTGACCTCGTTATCATACAAATCCAAGGTCAAACTCATCGTCCACTCGGCCAAGTCATCGCGCTCCGCCTGAGTCAACCGCTCCAACGAACGCTGATACTTGTACCCGATGTAATAGCCGTGCACCGCCTCATCACGGATGATCAGCCGGATAATATCGGCCGTGTTCGTCAGCTTCGCATGCGATGCCCAATACATCGGCAGATAGAACCCCGAATAGAAGAGGAACGACTCCAACAACGTGGAGGCCACCTTCCGGTGCTGCGGGGACGTCCCCGCGTAATCCTCCAGCACAATCTTCGCCTTGCGCTGCAAATTCTCGTTCTCCTCGGACCAGCGGAAAGCGTCGTTAATCTCCGGGGTGGACGCCAACGTCATAAAGATATTGGAGTAGCTCTTCGCATGCACAGACTCCATGAACGCAATGTTGGTGTACACCGCCTCCTCATGGTGAGTCACAGCATCCTGAATCAGCGAGACCGCCCCCACCGTGCCCTGGATCGTATCCAACACCGTCAACCCGGTGAACACGCGCATCGTCGTCTGCTTCTCCGCCTCATTGAGGGTCTCCCAACTCGGCACATCGTTGGACACCGGGATCTTCTCCGGCAGCCAGAAATTCCCGGTCAGCCGGTCCCACACCTCCTGATCCTTATCGTCCTCAATCTCATTCCAGTTGATCCCGGACACCGCGCGCGAGCGCAGGTCGGGGTGGTATTCCTGCTGCGCCGGGGAGGCGGAGTTAGATTCAATGTTCATTTCTCAGACCTGTCCTTTCTTGTGCCAGGAAGCCGTTGGGCTACTGCCTGGCCTAATTTACTCTCTCATTGTGCTTGTGTTAATTAGTCAGACTATTAAAATAGTCTTACTATTACGGTGATTCCTCGCCCACCGGGGCAGGAACCACCCTCCCCACCGTCGGCGGACCCCACGGCGGGCGGAAACTGCGAAGCCTCCCCGCCACGAGCGGAACCCACGGCGGGCGGATACTGCGGAGATTACTGAGTATAGCGAGCAAAGGAGAACTATGCCCCTCCCTGGAAAAACGACCTCACCGGCCCCGAAATTGGATGCTGTGCTCGATGCCATCGGCACCGACATCATCTCCGGAGCAATGGCCACCGGGGAAAAATTCACCCTGCAAGACCTCTCCGACAGGTTCAACATCTCCCGCACCGTCGCCCGCGAGGCCATGCGTGCCCTCGAGCAACTGCGGCTGGTCACATCCTCGCGACGCGTCGGCATCACCGTCCTCGCCCCCACATACTGGGCTGTTTTTGACGAATCCATCATTCGCTGGCGCCTCGCCGACCCCGCCAGCCGCGCCAAGCAACTTCTCTCACTGACCCAACTGCGCATCGCCGTCGAACCGATCGCCGCCCGCGCGATGGCCCGGCACGGCTCCGCCGAATCAAAGAAACGGCTTCGCCGACTCGCAGAAACCATCACCGACCTGGGCACACAAGGGCGCGGGGACACCGACGAATTCCTCGACGCGGTCATTTCCTTCCACACGTTGCTCCTCACCGCCTCCACAAATGAGATGTTCGCCACCCTCGTGTCCACGATCGCCGCCACCTACACCGGCGAAGCCACCTACCTCGAACGGCGGGCAACCCCATCCACACAGGTGCTCAAAGGCCACCACGACCTCGCCGAGGCCATCGCCGCCGGGGACTTCAACGCCGCCGAGAGGGCCGCCACGGCCATCCTCGACGAAGCCCGCCAGAAGATCCTCATCTCCGAAGGCTTCCGGAGGGCTTAGAGCATACAGCTCACGCAGCCCTCAACCTCCGTCCCCGACAGGGCCACCTGCCGCAGACGAATGTAATAGAGGGTCTTAATGCCCTTCCGCCACGCATAAATCTGCGCCCGGTTAATATCGCGCGTCGTGGCCGTATCCTTGAAGAACAAGGTCAGGGACAATCCCTGATCCACATACTTCGTCGCCACCGCGTACGTATCAATAATCGCCTGGTAGCCAATCTCATATGAGTCCGCGAAGTACTCGAGATTGTCATTGGTCATATACGGCGCCGGATAGTACACCCGGCCCACCTTGCCCTCCTTGCGGATCTCAATCCGGGAGGCAATCGGGTGAATCGAACTCGTTGAATTGTTGATGTAGGAGATCGACCCGGTCGGCGGAACCGCCTGCAAATACCGGTTATACATGCCGTGTTCCATGACCTCGGCACGCAATGCCGCCCAGTCGCTCGCATCCGGCACATGCAGCGTCGAACCGGCCACGAGCTCCTTCACCCGCTCGGTTGTGGGCTGGAAATCCGCCGGATCGTAGCGGTCAAAGAACGCGCCCGTCGCGTAGTCACTTTCAGCGAATCCGACGAACTTTGTCCCGCGCTCCTTCGCAATCGTGTTGGACGCGCGGATCGCCTCATACATCACCGCCGCGAAATACACGTTGGTGAAATCCAGGGCCTCCTCACTGCCGTACATGATGCGCTCGCGGCCCAGGTAGCCGTGCAGATTCATCTGCCCCAAACCGATCGCGTGCGCCGCATTGTTGCCTTCGCGTACCGAGGGCACCGAATCGATACTCGTCGATTCACTCACCGCCGTCAGCCCCCGAATCGCCGTCTCAATCGTGCGCGAAAAATTATCCGAATCCATCGTCTTGGCAATGTTGAGCGAACCGAGGTTGCAGGAAATATCCTGGCCGATCTGCGCATAGGAGAGGTCATCGTTGAACACCGACGGGGTGGAGACCTGCAGAATCTCCGAGCACAGGTTGGAGAAGTTGATCCGGCCCATCTTCACCGGGTTCGCCGCGTTCGCGGTGTCCTCGAAGAGAATGTACGGGTAGCCGGACTCGAATTGGATCTCCGCCAACGTTTGGAAGAACGCGCGGGCGTTGATCTTCTTCTTGTGGATGCGGTCATCCTCCACCATCTCGTAGTACTTCTCCGTCACCGAAATATCGGCGAATGGCACCCCGTACACTCGCTCCACATCGTACGGAGAGAACAGGTACATGTCCTCGTTCTTCTGGGCCAGGTGGAAGGTGATATCCGGGATCACAACCCCCAATGAGAGGGTCTTGATGCGGATCTTCTCATCCGCGTTCTCCCGCTTCGTGTCCAAAAACTTGAGGATATCCGGGTGGTGGGCGTTGAGGTACACCGCGCCGGCACCCTGACGGGCCCCGAGCTGGTTGGCGTAGGAGAACGAGTCCTCCAGCAGTTTCATTACCGGGATCACCCCGGAGGACTGGTGCTTGATCTTCTTGATTGGGGCGCCGGCCTCGCGCAGGTTGGACAGCAGCAGGGCGACTCCGCCGCCGCGCTTGGACAGCTGCAGGGCGGAGTTGATTGCCCGGCCAATGGACTCCATGTTGTCCTCGATACGCAGGAGGAAGCACGAGACCATTTCCCCGCGCTGCCGTTTCCCGGAGTTGAGGAAGGTGGGGGTGGCTGGTTGGAAGCGGCCGGTGATGATTTCATCGACAAGCTTGCGCGCCAACTCCTCATCCCCATTTGCCAACGTCAACGCCACCATGCACACGCGGTCCTCGAAGCGCTCGAGGTAGCGGGTGCCGTCGAAGGTTTTCAGCGTGTACGAGGTGTAGTATTTGTAGGCGCCGAGGAACGTTTCAAACCGGAACTTGTGGGCGTAGGCCTGTTTGAACAGGGACTTGATGAAGTCGAAGGAGTACCGGTCGAGGACTTCCTGCTCGTAATAGTCGTTCTCTACCAGGTAGGCGAGCTTTTCTTTGAGGTCGTGGAAGAACACCGTGTTCTGGTTGACGTGCTGGAGGAAGAACTGGCGCGCGGCCATCTTATCCTTGTTAAACTGGATTTTTCCGTGCTCGTCGTAGAGGTTGAGTTCAGCGTTGAGTGCGTGGTAGTCCACGTCCATGATTGCATTGGTCATGCGGGTATGAGTCCTAACTTTTCGGCGTTGGTGGTCAACCCGTCCCGCAGGATGCGCACATCCTCGGGGGTTCCCATCAGTTCGAAACGGTAGACGTACGGGACGTGACAGCGGGCGGAGATTTCATCGCCGGCTGTTCCGTAGTCGGGGCCGAAGTTGATGTTGCCGCTGGCCACAACCGCCCGCAGCAGGTCGCGGTTGTGTTTGTTGTTGAGGAAATGAATCACCTGGTGGGGCACCGGTTTGGGGGGCAGCCCGTGCATTGAGACTCCACCGCCGTAGGTGGGGCAGATAAGCACGTAGGGTTCATCGACGACGAGGTCGGGGTCCTTCCGCTTGAGCGGGATGCGCGCGGCGGGAAAGCCGAGCTTATCGACGAATCGGCGAGTGTTGCCGGTTGCCGATGAAAAGTACACCACCAGCATGATGACTGCCTAGGCGGCGGCGCGGGCGACGATCGCGTTGATGCGTTCCGGACGGTAGCCCGACCAGTGCTCGTCACCGGCAGTGACGACGGGTGCCTGGAGGTATCCGAGCGACATGACGTAGTCGCGGGCCTCATTGTCCTGGGTGATGTCGATGACATCGTAGGACACACCGGCCTTATCGAGGGCGCGCTTGGTGGCATTGCACTGCATGCAGGCGGGCTTCGTGTACACGGTGATAGGCATTATCTGAATCCTTTTCTCTTGTAAGAACTATCCAACTCCGCGCGCTCACCGGCTGGGTTTTCACTCGCTGCGGCTTGTTAGCGCGACTGAGAAAAACACTATACCTTGTGGCCGATTGGCGCAATCAACACAATATATAGTAGTTACACGCGTGATATTCCCAAGTAAACGCGAAATCGACCCACAAGATATGGACCCCTCCGCACACCGATGGAATTACACGGGACGTATTTTCAGCATTTCCGGACTCCCGTCGGCCCGATGTCAGCCTCCTGTGCACCCGCAGATCCCCGCACTTCATCGGCCAAGCCCGCCATTCTTGCAGTTCACACACCCCCGCCCGCGCGCAGTGTGAGATTTGTCACACCTCAACCCGCGAGGGCCCGCCCGGCTAGGGTCCGCACGGCTAGGGCCCGCCCGGCTAGGGCCCGCCCGGCTAGGATCCGCCCGGAACGATATAGTAATTATTCCGAAAATCAAATATATCTGTCAGCGGTGCCTGCAGAAACGGCAAAATGACGGTCAGATATATCTGTCAGCGGGGGCGGCGGCTCCGGTGCCGGCGCGCGGGTTTGGCGGCTCCGGTGCCGGCGCGGAGGCGCGCAGGTTTGGCGGCTGGCAGTGGCGGTGCGGCGAGTCCTAGGCCCAGCGAGTTGATCGTCGACGATCCAACAGAGTGAGAACATCGTCGGTAGGCACCCGCGTGTGCGTGCCCACCGTGAAGTACCCAAGATCCTCGTTGTCAAGCATGCGATAGACCGTTCCCCTCGACACCCCCAGCACCGATGCCACCTGATTAGGGGTGAGATTCTCCGGCAACTCGGTGATGCTCACGTGACCGTCGCGAATCAGCGAAACAAGAATCTGCGTGATCAGGTCATTCACCGGTTTGGAAAACGGTAAGAATTGACCGTCGCCAGGATCCAAGCCGAACTCGGCATCCCACGGGATGTGAAGACGCCCCACCTCAGCGCGCATTTCCTCGGTCATTGCAAAGGTATTCGGGCCAAGCGGAATCGGTTTTACTGGCATCATGGCGGATTCTCCCCCCAGTGTGATTGGATCAGAAACTCTCGATGGCTATAACCATAACTCCTACCCCGCCATCTGTAGGAATAACGCGAGAAAACGTGCCCCCAGGATCTACCCGTTAGCCGTACACCGCACCGCTGACCCGGGCGAACATGCACTCCCCCGCAAACACAAAAAACCGGACGCACTGCGTCCGGTCCTTGCTATCCGATCCCACAGGAACTGTGCCTGGGGATCCGTGCCGCTGTTTAGCCCTGGCGAGCCTTGAAGCGGGGCTCCTTCTTGTTGATCACGTAGACCTTGCCACGGCGACGCACGATCTGGGCACCCGGCTTGTTCTTCAGCGACCGAAGGGAATTCCGAACCTTCATTGGGCGCTCCTTTCTCTTTGCGCACGATCCTGCCTGGCAGGCAGACATGGTTGACCGTTCACACAGGACTGTGCGAACACGTCGGTACATCTTAGCCACCGTCGCATAGGAAAGGCAAACTGGCCCACCGTTCCTCCGCTGACAAGGCTCCCCGCCACTGTGCAGTTCAGGCGCGACGTGGGGTCGGCCGTTTCCGCCGCAGTTGCTCACTGGGTGTTCCCTTGTGCAGTTGTGTATAAGGGAAGACTGCAGGTCACAGCCAATGGAAATGTAGCACCCCAATTACAAAAGGGAACAGAATCCTGTGACAACCACTGCGTGGGTGGTTGCAGGTGGCCACCGTGGCGTGCTTGACCTCCGGTGGCATGGTTGCGGCGTTCGCTTCGCTCACGCCATAGGTTGCTTTTAGTCCGCCACCTGCGGTGGCGGACGCGGGGCGGAGGATCGGCGTGGTGTGTCGGCCGAGGTGCAGGCCTCCGCCGACCCGGAGTGGTGATGCGGGATGGGCCAGATTCCGGACGCGGCGGCGGAGAAGGATAGTCGCATTCGAGAAAAACAGATATATCTGTCAGGGATTGAGGGGAAACGGTCAGATATATCTGACTTTGGAAAAAATGACTATATCGTTTCGGAGGCTCCGCGCGCTCCGCGCCTCCCACCGCGCATCCCTCCTCTCGCGAGAACCCCGCTCACAACGACTCTGGCACATAATGCACCGCGAGTAGCTGGGGCTATTTCGGGTTCCCTCACTGTGGAGGGGGTGTGGATTGCATTTTCCTGCGGTAGCATCTCTTATGCCCCCTCCCAAATGAGGGGGATCGGGGCTTGCGCGAGGTCCGGAGCACAGGCGCGAGGTCCGAGGCACAGGCGCACGGGCAGGGGGCACGAGTTCCGGGACGCGTGTGCCGGGGGGGGCACGGGCGCGGCGGGAATCGCGGGGGTCGGCTACGGTGGAGGCTATGACAAACAGCGACGACCTCCGTTCACAGATCATCCGCGAACTCAACACCCACCCCACCATCGATCCGGCGGTCGAAGTGGACAAGCGCGTCAATTTCCTCGCCGACTATCTCACTGCCACCGGGACAAAGTGCCTCGTCCTTGGAATTTCCGGGGGCCAGGACTCGACACTTGCCGGGCGGCTATGCCAGTTGGCTGTAGAGAAGCTGCGGCGGGAAGCTGGGGCGCCCGGGGCGACCGGGGCTGGGGCGACCGGGGCTGGGGAAGCTGGGGCGCCCGGGGCGACCGGGGCTGGGGAAGCTGGGGTGCCCGGGGTGACCGGGAACGAGGGCCCGCAGTTTTTCGCGATCCGGCTGCCCTACGACATCCAGGCCGACGAGGCCGATGCCCAGATCGCGCTCGAATTCATTCAGCCCGACTACACGCTCACCATTAACATCAAGGACTCCGTCGACGCAATGGAACAGGCCGCCGAGGCCGCGCTGCAGGCCGCCACCGGCGCGGGCACGGAGGGCAGCGCGGGCACGGAGGGCAGCGCAGATGCAGGCGGCGCGGAGGGCAACGCGGGCGGATCGGGCGCGGCGGGCGGCGCAGGTGCGGGGGGCGGGGATGCGATCAGCGACTTCAACAAAGGCAACATCAAAGCCCGGGCACGCATGATCGCCCAGTACGCCATCGCCGGGGCACACGCGGGCATTGTCGTGGGCACGGATCACGCCGCCGAGAACGTCACCGCCTTCTTCACCAAGTTCGGCGACGGAGCCGCCGATATCCTCCCCCTCTGGGGACTGACCAAACACCAGGGTGCGCAACTGCTCGAATACCTCGGTGCACCGGCGTCGACATGGGAGAAGGTGCCCACCGCCGACCTGGAATCTAACCGGCCACTACTCGCCGACGAAGCCGCCCTCGGTGTCACCTACACCGCCATCGATGCCTACCTCACCGGCGGTGACGTGAGCGAGGCGGACCGCGACCGCATTGAGTGCCTGTGGATGAAGGGCCGCCACAAGCGGCATTTGCCGGTCACACCGGTAGACACATGGTGGCAGCGGTAGGGCCAGGGCACGGCTAGAGGGCGAGGACGTCGCGGGCGGCCTCAGCCAGCGCATACCCATAGGACGGCCCGTGGGTGAGCGCGTGGACAGGCAACGGATGCAACTGGTGGATCGGGATGCGCTCACGCCACCTGGGCGCGAGCCGCTACACAGACTCATAACCGGCCACAAACTCCGTGAAAAACGGCATCCCGAACAGCGCGAGCATCGCCACGTCCGTCTCCGGGTGACCCCCGTGCACCGCCGGATCAATAAGCATCGGTCCGACGGTAGTGAACAAGAGATTCCCGTTCCACAAATCCCCATGAATCCGCACGGGGGGCGCCCTCCGGAACCAGGTCCTCCCCGATCAGCCTGGCACAGGCGGATTTGACGTCATTAAGCCCAGCAATATCGAGATTCCCGCGGTTGAATGCGCAGCGCGCGAACGGCAACACCCGCTGATCCACGTAAAACTGCGCCCACGACTCGCACGACCGACACGTCTGCTGCTGGCTGCCGATGTAATACGGGCAATCCCACCCAGGCGGCGGTGCCCCAAACGCCGGTGCCCCCGCCTGGTGAATGCGCGCGAGAATCCCCCCGGCGCGCCGCACTATCCCCTCAATCGGGGCTACCGTGGTGTACTCCGGCAACGTCACCCCGGTATCGGAGACGCGCAACACCTCGGCAACGTGGCCCGGTGCGGCCTCTGCCAACCAGGCCAAACCGACCGCCTCCGCCCAGCTCGCCCCCCCGACCGGTCGGATGCTTGGTAAACTCCGCGAATTTCCCCATCAGTAATCCTGGTCAGCGGCACCCTTCTCAAAGACGAACGCCCGCCCGGATACCTCGGCAGGGGTGATGCGCACCCAGTTGTACTTCGGAGTGTTGAGGAAGGTGGTCAGCGGCAAGGACTCCGCATAGTGTTGCTCAGAAATGTTGTTCACCTGCTCTGCCTTGCCCGTGATGATGACGGACCAGCCGCGATCCTCACCAATCTCATCGGCCTGGAAGGTGACGGACGGGTGGAGGACAATGTCGCCGAGTTTCGCGCCCGCAGCGGTGCGGAAGTAGAGCATTCCGGCGTCATCGACAACATAGTTGACGATGAACAGGTCGATGGTTCCAGCGTCATTGAGCACCATGAGGCGCCCGTAGTGTTGGGTTTTCAGGAGGGCGAGGGCGCCGTCGTCACTGAGTACTGTCATTGGTTGTTCACTCATAACCCCCATTGTGGCACGCACACCCGCTTCCTGCCATGGAAATGCCGCCGGGCGGTTCCGGCGGGCGCGGAGGCCCGGCGCGGGAGGGAAGGCCGTCGGCGCGGCGGGCGGACAGACAAAAAACCCACCGGAGGAACTTCCCCCGGCGGGTATTGGTGGAGCTAACGGGACTCGAACCCGTGACCCCCACACTGCCAGTGTGGTGCGCTACCAGCTGCGCCATAGCCCCATGCTGTGCAACGGGTTTTTACAGTACACGGTGCACAGTGACCTACCAAATCGGCAGGTCAAAGCCGATGTTTTAGCTCGAGGTGACGATGTCCACCCACTGATCCACGGGGCTGACATCCGCCCCGTTGAAAATCACACGCGGGCTCGACACCTGATTGTCCGGCGGAACCTGCTTGAGCGTCTTCGCGTTCTCCGTCGCATTGGCAATGAATTCCTGCTTGTCAGCGTCGTTAGCAATGGCCTTCACAGCGTCACTATTCGCGCCCGCCTTCTTCGCCTCCTCCGACAGCTTCGCCGCATCCCACTTCGCAGTGTACGCAGCCGACTGCTGCTCCATCATCGCCTGGCGGAAATCCCAAAACGCTTTGGTATCCCCGGTTTTCGCAACAGACAACGCCGCCGTACCCACGCGGGTGGACATGCCATCCTCCCCCGGGACGAGGAAGTTCAAATCCCGGATGTGGACGATCACCTTGCCCGCGTTGAGGGCCTCCTTCATCTGATCATCCGTGACCGCGCCGAGCTCAGCGCAGTGAGGGCACATGAAGTCCTCATACAGGTCCACCTCAGGGGTGCCCGGGCCAGCGGTGTCCGCAGCCAAGGTGATGGAGGAGCCCTCGACGGTGACATTGAACGCTGTATCCGCGTTCACCTTCTCATTGCCCTTGGTGAGGATGAAGGCGAGAACAATCGCGATGATCGCCACAATGGCAACGAGGATCCACACGAAGGAATTGCTCTTCGCATTCGGGTTCTTTATTTTGGCTTGGCCCACGCCAGCCTCCTTTGAATAGTCAGTTCGTTCAGTTACGGGAAAAACGCCAGTTTCTTCCACGGGCGAATCACCGTGATACCACTAAGTATAAGGAAGAATACGTCGCGGACAATCTCCACGGCATAGTCTACGCCAGTCACAGTCGTATCCACCCCACCGCTGCCAAAGCAGCCGCAATCAATCTGCAGGCCCCGCGCCCACGCGGAGACGATGCCGATGATGAACACCACCTGCAGCAGGGCGGAGATCACCCCGGCGGGCCGCAGGAACAACCCGATGAGCAGGAGCACACCGAGGGCGATTTCCAACGTCGGCAGCCACGTGCCAATAGCAAAGGCGACCTGGTCGGGGACGAGCTGGTAGGCCTGCACGGAGAGAATGTTCTCCATATCCTTGCCATATTTCAGCCCGCCGGCGACGATCCACACCCCCGCCATAATGAAGCGGGCGAGGAAGCTCACCACTGGCCAGACTTTCCCGCCGTCTGCTGCTGGCGTGTCTGCGCCATCGACCTGCGCATCCTCAACGATAGTTGCCATGACACCAATCTAGCCCACTTCGGACACACCCACCAAACACCTCACCTACTGCACCCACCCGAGACACCGCTGAACCGCCCGCTCCCACTCCCCGATGAGCCGGTCGCGCTCACTGGCCTCCATCTGCGGCTCCCACACTCGATCCGTGCGCACGAGGCGGCGAATCTCCTCCACACCGGCAAATACCCCAGCCCCGCAGCCGGCGGCCAACCCCGCCCCGAGGGCGGTGGTTTCAATGTTTTCCGGACGGCGCACCGCCACCCCGAGCAGATCCGCCTGCATCTGCATGAGCAGGTTGTTGGCCACCATACCACCGTCGACACGCAACTCGGTGAACGCCGCCGCCGGCGCATCCGCCAGCATCGCCGCCACCACCTCGCGGGTTTGGAAACACGTGGCCTCCAGGGCCGCTCGGATGAGGTGTGTGCGGTCGGCGAAGCGGGTGAGGCCGACGATCACCCCGCGCGCATCCTCCCGCCAGCGCGGCGCGAAGAGGCCCGAAAACGCCGGCACAATATAGACACCGCCGTTGTCTGCAGCGGCGAGACGCTCCGAGGACGCCGCGTCCGGGAGGATGCCGAGCTGATCGCGCAACCACTGGATGAGGGAGCCGCCGACCGCCACGGACCCCTCCAGCGCGTACACCGGCTGCTCCCCCGCCACCTGGTAGGCTACGGTGGTGAGCATCCCGTGCGTGGAGAACTGCGCCGACTCCCCCGTGTTGAGCAGCAAAAACAGTCCGGTGCCGTAGGTGTTCTTCGCCTCCCCGGCGCGCACGCACCCCTGTCCGAACAGTGCCGCCTGCTGGTCTCCGAGCACCCCGGTGATGGGCACGTGGGCCAGCGGGCCGCGGGCGCGGACCCGGCCAAACTCGCCTATCGAGGGGCGAATCTCCGGCAACACCTGCACCGGCACGCCGACCTGTGCGCACAACTCTTCATCCCAGGCCAGCGTGTGAATATCCATGAGCAAGGTGCGGGAGGCGTTCGTCACATCGGTGGCGTGGACCCCGCCGGTGAGATTCCACAGCAGCCACGAATCGATCGTCCCGGCGAGCAACTCCCCCGCCTCCGCGCGCTCCCGCGCCCCGGGCACGTGATTGAGAATCCAGGCGATCTTCGGCCCAGCCGGATACGAGTTCGCCATCACCCCGGTGCGTGTGAGCCACTTATCGACCGGTTCGTGCAGGCCAGCGGTGCGCGTATCCTGCCACACGATCGCGTTATAAATGGGGCGACCGGTGGCTTTCTCCCACACCACAGCAGTTTCGCGCTGGTTGGTGATCCCGAGGGCGGTGATGTCGGTGGCGGCAACGTCAAGGTTGACCAATGCCTCGCTGAGCACGCGGCGCGTGTTGTCCCAGATCTCGCTCGCGTCGTGCTCCACCCAGCCCTGCTGCGGCAGGATTTGGGTGTGCTCGCGCTGGGCGACGGCGCGGATCCTCGCCTCTGCGTCCATGATGATGCAGCGAGTCGACGTGGTGCCCTGGTCAATCGCGGCGATGAGGGCCGGGCCGGCGGGATGTTGTGGCGTCATGGTTCTATCGTGCCACAGTGGGCCCCTGCGCTCCCCCGTTTCTTACTGCGCCCGCTGGGACAGGTTCTGGGCCTTGTGCGCCCGGTCGAGGCCTCGGAACGATATAGTCATTTTCCCTAAATCAGATATATCTGTCAGCCCCGTCAGCGCCCGACCCGTCGGCCAGGCGGGGCTGGGGGCGCGGGGCTGGGGGCCGGGGCGGGGTGCGCGGGCGGGGGCGGGGCGGGGGGTGCGAACAGACGCGGGATGCGGGGGCGCGGGGCTGGGGGGCCGGGGCGGGGTGCGCGGGGTGCGAACAAACGCGGGATGCGGGCGCGCGGGGCGGGGGCGGGGCGCGCGGGGGCGCGAGGTGTAGCAGGACAGACTGCGCATGAAAAAGACCGGGTAGACACTGTGGTCTACCCGGTCAATGGGGCGCTGTTAGCGGAGCCCGGTGGCGGCTGCGCGAGCAGTCGCCACCAGTGAGGCCGAGGCCTCGTTACGTCTGCGCAGCCGGATCCTCACCTGCCGGAGCATTGTCCTCGGCAGCAGGAGCCGCGTCCTTGTTAGCGGCATCCTTCATCATGGAGGACAGTCCCGCATAGTCAGGGGCGCATTCCTGGGCGACAGCGTCGGCAATGAGCAAGCCGATCGTCATCGCGGCGAGGATACCACCGACGGTGGCGAGCTCGCGGGCCGGGATTTGGACGCCACCAGCGGCGGCAGCCATCTGCTCGTCGAAAATGCCGAGGCTCTTCTGAACCTGGGTATTGATCTCGGCGATCTGGCCGTTGATCTGGGCGGCGAGGCCTTCCAGGCCGGGGATGCGCACCTGCGTCAACAGGCCCAGCGGCAGGAGCAGCAGAAGCGGCACACCGAGGCCGACGAGGGCGCCGACGCACTTGCCGTTGACCGACATGTTCTCAGCGCTCGTACCGGCAGCATCAGCTCCAGCACCCGGCTTTGTCACCGAGACCTTCGCGATCGGGATACCAGCAGCATCGGAGATGGTCCAGGTACCCTCCATCGCACCCTCAGGCGGGGTGATGATGATCTTACCGTTGCCGTCGACCACGACGCCGAGGTCTTCAAGATCGACCTTGTTCCCGTTCGGGTCAGTGATGGTAATGCCATTCGGATCGGTTCCTTCCGGCATTTCAACAGTGATCACGTCGCCAGGGACAACGTCGACGTTGGGCACGTTCGGGTTCGTCGCCGGCTTGCCGGTGACCTCCTTACCGTCGCTCGTGCCGTCACCGTCGGTATCAGCCTTCGTCGGATCGGTCGGGGCGCCGGGCTTGCCGGACTCCGAGGTCAGGTTGCCGTCAGCGTCGAACGGGTTCTTCGTACCGTCAACTTCTTCCTTATCCGTCAGACCGTCACCATCGGTGTCAGCCTTCGCCGGATCAGTACCGAGCTCCTTCTCCTGGGCGTCGGTGAGGCCGTCGCCATCGGTGTCCTTGTTCGGATCGTCCGTCGCGCTTTCCGTGACCTTGAAGGTCGCGTTGGCCACCTCAGAAGACTTGTCCGGATACTTCACGGTGACCGGAATGTTCAGCGTACTACCCACAGAGAGACCCTCCGGAACAGTGAGCGTGAAGTCACCAGTTGCCGGGTCACCCGTGACAGAGATCTCCAGGCCACCGACTGTGACGCTCGGCGGGAAGGTGAAGGTGGTTCCCTCAGGGACCTCACCCTGACGCGGGAACTCGTACTCACCGGCACCACCGGACTGCTCCGTGTAGGAGGGCTCGTACGTGGTGGCATCGGTGTCCTTGTTCGGATCGTCCGGTGTGGACGGCTCGTTCTTGGTGTTCGGATCGGTGGCGGGGTTACCATTGACCTCGTCACCGTCGTTGATGCCGTCACCATCGGTGTCAGCCTTCGTCGGATCGGTCGGATCGCCCTTGCCGTCGCCGTCGTTGTCGAACGGGTTCTGGGCACCAGAAACCTCGTCACCGTCGTTAACGCCATCGTTGTCAGAATCGGCGTCCAGCGGATCGGTGCCGTACTTCTTCTCGTCACCGTCGTTGAGGCCATCGCCATCGGTGTCAGCCTTGTTCGGATCCGTGCCGTCGAGTTCTTCTTGGCCGTCATTGACGCCGTCACCGTCGGAATCCTGGAAGTCATCCTCCTTGTTCGGCGTATTGGGGTCAGTGCTCCAGATGTAGACCTCGTCACCGTCGTTGACGCCGTCGTCATCGGAATCGGCATCCTTCGGATCGGTCGGATCGCCCTTGCCGTCCCCGTCATTGTCGTACGGGTTCTTCTCGCCAGAAACCTCTTCACCATCGGTGAGGCCGTCACCGTCAGTATCCGGGTTGTTCGGATCGGTGCCGAGAGTCTTCTCCTCACCATCGGTGAGGCCGTCACCGTCAGTATCCGGGTTGAGCGGATCGGTCGGATCCGGTTTCCCGTCACCGTCGTAATCCTTGTTCCCAGTGCCCTTGACCTCATCGCCGTCCTTGACACCGTCACCATCAGTATCAGCGTTGTTCGGGTCGGTGCCGAGCTCATGCTCCTGGGCGTTGGTCAGGCCGTCGCCATCCGGGTCATCGTTGGCGTGCGGGTCAACGTTCGGGTCGGTGCGGTTGATGCCCTCTTGCCAGTCGTTGACGCCGTCACCATCGGTGTCCGGGTCGAGCGGGTTGGTGTTACCGGGGTTGCCGGTCTCACGGTACTTGGTCTCGTAATCATTCCAATGCAGGTCGTTGACGTTCAGGACTTCCTGGCCATCGGTTGCCCCGTCGCCGTCGGTGTCCTTGTTGAGCGGATCAGTGCGGAACTGGTTGACCTCGTCACCATCCCACAGGCCGTCGCCATCGGAATCGACATCGTATGGATCAGTACCGAGCTGCTCCTCCACATCGTCGGGCAGGCCGTCACCGTCGGTGTCATTGTTGACCGGGTAGTCCACGGACTTCACACCGGCATACGGCAGCGCGAAGTTCAGGTTAGTAAAGCCAGCACCGTTGTCACCTTGGCCACGCATGTGCTGCGCAGCGAAGTTGCTCAGGCCCTGATTGCCAATGTTCTGCGAGGAGGGATCCCACTCCGTGGCGCGGGCGGAGCGGAACTCCGGGGTGGTCCATGCCGACATGTTCGGAATCGGCTTACCGTTTTCATCCTCCACCCACATGTAGATGTAGTCCTCGACCTGGTCATTGGCCACGCGAGTTGTCATCTTGTAGGTACCGTCAGCGTTGGTGGTGGTGGAGAAGATGTCAAAGTTCTGCGGATTCGCCTTCACGTAGTCATTCATGGCGATGATGCGCTGATACCGGTTCTCAGCGCCCAGATACTGGCGCTTAATGCCGGCGAGGGCTCGGAAGGCGGTCTGGTTCGGCACAGCCTGGTACACGGTGACACCAGCGGCCGGGATATCAACGCCCGGGTTCCACCACACGCCGTTATTGAGGCCAGAGTTGTTGCGCAACCCCTTACGGAGAGTGGAGTTCGGGCCACCGTCCATGGTGTCCCACCAGATACGACCGGAGTAGGTGCGTTCCTCAGCGGCGGTGGATGTCGCGTTCGCATCGGCCTTGAGGGCCTCGGTCGGAGCCGGCATGTACACCTTGACCGGAATCGTCGCCAGGTTATTGCTGCCGGAGTTCTGCATCGTCGCGTTCAGGTCCAGGCCTGTGTACCAGTCACCGGTGTACGGGTTGCCGCCGGGAGCCATGCGGATCTCCGTCATCGGAGCGCCGGTGTCGGGGTTGATGGCAGAATCCGACGATTCACCGAGCCGGATCTCAATGTCCGGCCCTTGGCTGCCCGCATTGCCGGTCTTCGGCCAGATCGTATAGTCCGAGCCCAGCTCAATGCCGAACACACCGCTTACACCGTCAACGGTGTGGGTAGTCACCTTGAACCACGGGGTATACTTCATTCCACTGGGGGGATTCTTCAACTCCATACGGGCGTAGACCGGAGTGCCGTCCGGCACACCGGTGTCGCGATAGGCGAGCTTTTTCTCAAAGTCGGTCGACCACATCGTGCCATAGTCAGCGAAGGAGACGACGCCGACGACAACGTTGTTGCGATCGCCGAGAGTCTTGAGATCGGTGACCGCGTAGCTCTGCTCGAACGCATCCCGGTCGGTGATGATGCCGTTGGCATCGGTGGTCTGCGCAGCAGCCGTCTGAACGACCGCCTGGAGGGCAGGCACGCCCTGGATTCCGACCGCAACAGCGAGGGTGGCGGCGGCGACGGAGATACCGCGACGCTTTTTGATTGAATGAGAGTGGATCCGCATTCCTGAGGACTCCTTACGAATTCGAACGAATAAATCTGGCCGAAGTTAAGGTACCCCAGGTGCAGAGCCCGCAACAGTGTATATGGGGGTAGACTATATAGGGACTCGCATCACACAAAACGCCTGTTACGTATGGATTACGGGATCGCGATAGGCACTATCCTGCGGTTTTATGCACCAGTACGGCATTTTCTGATTTCTCCCAGAACGTGCCCCCCCTCTGTTAGGAAGGTCACATATCCGGTTGCGCTAGATCACTACCTCCCCCCGATGCCCTGCCACGCGCCGCCGAAACCGCCCACCCCACCGCCAGGAAACGCCAAGCGGCTCAATCACCGTTCATCTTCCAGCGATACCTGAGCTGATGCTGAGCATCATCCGGCGGACCGCAGCCGGGGGACCGGAGTTTGGCCGGGCCCGGGCCGGCTGGCGGGGGCCCTCGCCAGCGGCTAGGCGCCGAGGGCGGCGGAGACGACCTCAGCGGCCTCCGTCTGCACCTGGGCGAGGTGCTCGGCACCCTTGAAGGACTCCGCGTAGATCTTGTACTTGTCCTCCGTGCCGGACGGGCGGGCCGCAAACCACGCGTTTTCCGTGGTCACCTTCAGCCCACCGATTTTCGCCCCATTGCCCGGGGCCTCCGTCAGCTTCGCGGTGATCGGCTCCCCCGCCAACTCGGTGGCAGCCACCTGATCCGGAGACAGCGCCTTCAACACGGCCTTCTGCTCCCGGTTCGCGGCAGAATCCGTGCGCGCATACGCGGGCTCCCCATACTGGGCCGTCAACTCCGCATAGTGCTGCGAGGGGGAGGTTCCAGTAACCGCCTGGATCTCACTGGCCAACAGGGCGAGGATGATGCCGTCCTTATCGGTGGTCCAGACCGAGCCGTCGAGACGCAAGAAGGAAGCACCAGCAGACTCCTCGCCGCCGAAGCCGATCGTGCCGCCAATGAGGCCGGGCACAAACCACTTGAAGCCCACCGGCACCTCAATGAGCTGGCGACCGAGGGCGGCCACAACCCGGTCAATCATGGAGGAGGACACCAAGGTCTTGCCCACCGCAATGGACTGCGGCCACTGGTCACGGTGCGAATACAAGTAGTTGATCGCCACCGCAAGATAGTGATTCGGGTTCATCAGACCCGCATCCGGGGTAACAATGCCGTGGCGGTCCGAATCCGCATCATTGCCGGTGGCAATGTCATACTTCGTGCGGTTATCAATGAGCGAGGCCATCGCCCACGGGGAGGAGCAATCCATGCGGATCTTGCCGTCCGAGTCCAAGGTCATAAACCGCCACGTCGGATCGACCTGAGGGTTGACCACAGTGAGGTTGAGGCCATACTGCTCACCAATGCGGCCCCAATACCCCACAGAAGCCCCACCCATCGGATCAGCGCCGATGCGCACCCCCGCCTCCTTGATCGCCGCCAGATCAATGACATTGACCAGGTCATCCACATAGTGGGTGGTGAAGTCGAACTTCTCCGCACGGGCATCGGTGACCGAATCCACCGGCACCCGCTTCACCTCACTGAGCCCGGCGCGGATGAGCTCATTGGCGCGGTTGGCGATCCAATCCGTGGCATCCGTATCGGCCGGGCCACCCGACGGCGGGTTGTACTTGAAGCCGCCATCGCGCGGCGGATTGTGGGACGGGGTGATGACGATGCCGTCGGCGCGGTGAGGATCGGTGCCGGTGGGCCCGCCGGCGACGTTTTGGTTGAACGTCAAAATCGCCTGCGAGATCGCTGGGGTGGGGGTGTAGCCGCCGTCAGAATCGACGAGCACCTGCACATTGTTGGCGATGAGCACCTCGAGGGCGGAGAGCATTGCCGGTTCGGAGAGGGCGTGGGTGTCGCGACCGATGTAGAGGGGGCCGGCGATGCCCTGGCCGGCGCGATATTCGACGATGGCCTGGGTGATGGCGAGGATGTGATCCTCATTGAACGCGGTGTCCAGGGAGGAGCCGCGGTGGCCGGAGGTGCCGAAGGCGACGGCCTGGTCGGGGTTGTCGGCGTCCGGTTTGCGGCTGTAGTAGGCCGAGCGGACGGCGTCGACATCGATGAGATCGTCCGGTTGGGCGAGCTGACCTGCGCGGGGGTGGGTCATGGAGTACTCTCCTTAGATCTGGGGTGTTCTGCGTACTATCCCCTATTGTCTCTCATGTGTCGGGTTCGCGCAGCCCCTCCAACCGGGGGTAATGATTTGGTGTACAGAGTTTTGTGTGACGGCCCTCACATTTCATAATGGAGCAACCGTATTTTTATTTCTAGGGACAACCATATCCCGTTCGACCCGCGACTCCCCCGGCAGCATTCCTGCACCACCCGAGAGAGCGCCACCTGCAGAAGGAAAGGTTGTACCGCATGGACATCCTCAACAACATAGACAGTTTTGTGTGGGGACCATTCTTCCTCATCCCCCTCCTCCTTGGCACCGGCCTGTGGCTGACCATTCGCCTCCGCGGCATCCAGTTCTGGAAACTCGGACCGGCACTGCGCCACGGCCTCATCGACCAGCAAGACAAAACCGGCGAAGGCGATATCTCCAACTACCAGGCACTCACCACCGCCCTGGCGGCCACCGTCGGCACCGGCAACATCGTCGGTGTGGCCACCGCCATCTCCGTCGGCGGCCCCGGCTCCCTCTTCTGGATGTGGGTGACCGGCCTCGTCGGCATGATGAGCAAATACTCTGAGGCCTTCCTCGCCGTCCGCTTCCGCGACAAGGACGACAAGGGCGAAATGATCGGCGGCCCCCAGCTCTACCTGAAGAAAGCCATCGGCGGCCCGCTCGGGAAGGTGCTCGCCACCTCCTTCGCCATCTTCGCCGTCATCGCCTCCTTCGGCATCGGCAACCTCACCCAGGCCAACTCCGTGGCCCAGGCAGTCCAGTCCTCCTTCGGCGTGGAACCGGCCGTCACCGGCATCATCATGTTCGTCGCCATCGGCGCTGTGCTCCTCGGCGGCATCCAGGCCATCGGTAAAGTCACCGCCGGCTTCGTGCCCATGATGATCATTCTCTACATCTTCGGCGGCACCTTCCTGCTCATCCGCAACGCCTCCGGGATCCTGCCCGCCCTCGGCCTCGTCTTCTCTGACGCGTTCACCGGCTCGGCTGCCACCGGCGGCTTCGTCGGCTCCACCATTATGGTGGCCATCCGCATGGGTGTGGCCCGCGGCATCTTCTCCAACGAGTCCGGCATGGGCTCCGCAGCCATCGCCGCCGCAGCCGCCCAAACCACCCACCCGGTACGCCAGGGGCTGGTCTCCATGACGCAGACGTTCATTGACACGATCATCGTGGTCACCTTCACCGGCCTGTGCATCATCACCATGGGCACCTGGGATATGGACTCCGACCAGGCCGCAGCGATGACCGCTGAGGCGTTCACGCAGGGCCTGCCCGGCGACTGGGGCCACTACATCGTCTCCGTCTCGCTCGTGTTCTTCGCGTTCTCCACAATCATCGGCTGGTCCTACTACGGTGAGCGCTCCCTCGTCTCCCTCGTCGGCCTGCACGGCTCCCTGCCGTACCGCATCGTGTTCACCATCGTTGTGTTCATCGGCTCGGTCTCCCAACTGGAAGTGGTGTGGACGCTTGCGGACGTTGCCAATGGCCTCATGGCCCTGCCCAACCTCATTGGCCTGCTCATTCTCTCCGGGCTCATCGCCCGCGAGACCAAGCAGTACCTGGACTGGGATCCGAAGCTGAGAAAGCCTGCGACCACGGTGGAGGAATTCACCAAACAGCAGCTCCCGAACTGGGTTTAGTTTTTCGAGTTACGCTCCCCGAGCGTGCTACCTCCGATAGTCACCTGGACTTTTCCGAAATGTAGCACGCTCGGGGAGCATACCTAGGGGTATGGACGTACGCGAAGGACTCGCCGTGGGCATCGGGGCCGTCGCCGGCTCCATCGTCCGCTACATCCTCACCCTCATCTTTGGCACCGGCATGGTGGTGGTACTGCTCATCAACAGCGTCGGCTGCCTGCTCATCGGCGTGGCACACCTGAGCAACTACTTCGACCTCACCATCGCCATCGGCGGGGCAGCAGCACTATCCACCTGGCCAGCACTCGCCGCCGAATGCGGCCACCTCATCAAATCCCGCCAGTACCTCACGTTCGTGGGATACCTCGTGCTTTGTTTGGCGGGTGGGCACCTCGCCGCATTCCTCGGCACACAGATCCCCTCCTTCTGGTAGAAGCTACACGAGGGCGGCGGCGACAGCGGCCGCAGTGATGCCGAGGAGGAGCGTCGCCACGAGATAGCCAACAGCCCACCCCCGACGGCCAGCCACCACAAGCAGACCCACCTCCTTCGCCAGCGTCGACCACGTTGACAACGCCCCCGCCAGGCCCGTACCCACCAACGCCACCAGCAGCGGATCACGCACCCCCGCCACCACCGCGCCGAGGAGCGCACTGGCCACCACGTTCGCCACCAACACCCCGCGCCGCGAGGTCAACCACGCCGTGGCCGCAAACCGCAGCACCCCGCCGAGGAACCCGCCGGCAGCCACCGCAGCGGCCGTCATCAGCACACCGCTCATCGCGGGGCCCCGCGCTCACGGAGCAGCCACCCCACCCCCCAGCCAGCCAGGCACGCAACCACCGTCACCACCCCCACCACCGGCTGCTCCAGCGAGGCCACCGCATACGCCGAAAACGTGGTGAACCCACCCAAAAACCCCGTCCCCCAAAACAATCCCGGCGCACACCACCCCATCACCACACACCCCACCACGTTGATCGCCACCGTCACCCAGACAGAGAGGGAAGCCTCCACAAGCACAGTAGCAAGCAGCCATCGCGCGACCGCCCCCACACTGGCCCCCATCCCCACCACCAGCGCGGCCGGCACAGCAGAAACGGCTAGGCTAGAACGCATGCACCCACTCTACATCGACAAGGTCCGTCCCGACGTGAACAAAGCCATGAACGCCGTGTTCACCGCCATTGCCAAAGCAAACAGGGAAGTCGGGCTCGACAAAACCCTCACTGAACTGGTCAACCTGAGGTGCTCGCAGATGAACGCCTGCCCCACGTGCCTGTCCGTGCACATGCCCAAAGCTCGGAAAGTCGGGGTCCCGCAGATAAAGATCGACCTCCTCGACGCGTGGCGCACCGCCGAGATCTACACCCCCGAGGAACGCGCCGCCCTCCGCCTCGCCGAATCCCTCACCATCTGCCCCAACCCGGCCGACCCGCCCGCCGAGGTTGCCCAGGAAATCCAAACCATCTTCACCCCCGAGCAAGTGGCCATGCTGCAGTGGCAAATCATCGCCATCAACGCCGCCAACCGCACCTCCATCGGCTCCGACCACCCCGTCCGCCTAGCCAACTACGCCTAGCCGCTCAACTGCCCAAATGGGCGAGAACCGTCGCCGCGTGGTCGGTGGCCAGGAACTCCACCCCCGCGATGTCGGCGAACCAAACTGCTGCACCCACGGCCAGCGCGGACGACGCAACAACGTGCGATCCACCGACCGATTCACCAGCCGCATCTTCTGCAACGACGACGGATTGAACGAGATCACATGCAACAGCGGGTTGCGCTGCATCCCAAACCTGCGCAATACCTGCTCCGCAGCGCGCTCCACCGCGTACCCGTGGCGCGTTGGATGCTTCGTCTCAATGAAAATATGCCGAACCGGGTACGCCGTCGCAATCTCCATGAACCGCTGGAACGTCAACACCTCCTGCGGATACACCTCACTGCCAAAGTTAAACTTGCACAACTGCGCCAACGTCAACTGGGACACCCGCCCCGAACCATCGGACAGGCGGTTGATCACCGGATCATGCACACACACGAGCTGATGGTCCCGGGTGAGGCGAATATCACACTCCACCCCGTCCGCTCCGGCCTCCAGCGCCGCCGCGTAGGCGAGTTCCGTCTGCTCAGGGTACACCTCATTATCGCCGCGGTGGGCGATGATCGTGATCGTGGGCTGCGTCATGGCCGTCTCAGTTCCTCGCGGATGTGCGTGCTGTTCTGCGCCGTACGGATCGTTGCGACGGCGAACTCCATGGACAGCCGCGCCACAATCGACGTGACGAGGAAATAGACAATCGACACGACGGCGCACACGATGATTCTCATCAGGCCCAAGAGAAAACTGTTATCCTCGCCACTGCTCATCATCGCCACCCCACCGACCAAACCGGCGAAGACAATAACCACACCGATGAGTGCGTTCCACGCCAGCGAGCAGCTATACAGCACCCGGGCAAACTGCACCGTGATGAAGTGATTGAAGTGAACATCAAAGAGGGCGTCGAAGAAACCGACCTCCGAGTTGTCATCGTTGACGAGGCTCGCTGAGAACGTGCGCACCCGTTGGCCGAGCTGCTGCGCCGCCGGACGCATGGTTTGCGCGAAATTGCGGCTCGCGGCGCCGAGTTGCTGGGTGAAGCCAGGGTTGGGTGGGATCGGGCCCGGCATTGGGCCTGGGTTCTGCGGGCCCGGCATCGGGCCGGGTTGGCCATTGGTCGGCGGATAGCCGTACGCTCCCGGACCCTGCGGCGGCGGTGGGAAAGATGCCTGTGAAAACACCGGCGGCCCGGGCGGGGTGGGCTACTGTGTGGTGTCGCTGTCGGCGGGGTTCTCGCGGTTATCAGGAGTACTCATTCACTTAAATATAGTGCCCACACCGCGAGAATTCTCCCCTCCCCAGTCCGATCCAAGGCGCCTGGCCCCGGCGGGTGGCCGGATGGCCGGGCCTAACCGGGTGACCGGCTGGTGGTTGTCCGGTCGGGTGGTGTGGGGTGTGGGTGTGGTGAAACCCCCCGGCACTGTTGTGGTGTCGGGGGGTTTGGTGGTTTTTGGTCGGCGGTGTCCTACTCTCCCACACCCTCCCAGGTGCAGTACCATTGG
>JAXFPD010000026.1:0-53124 GCA_034179945.1 Corynebacterium sp.
CGGGGCGCTCCATTCCGCCGGTGAGCTGGCTTGCCGCGAGCTGGGCTCATCCCCGCTTACGCGGGGCGCTCTTGAGCCATTGCTCATCTAGCCCGGTAGCACGGGGCTCATCCCCGCTTACGCGGGGCGCTCCTTTGAGCAGGGTGTCAGCGCCGTCGACAGGCGGGCTCATCCCCGCTTACGCGGGGCGCTCAACACCAACAGGGCGGTGGCAGATTCCCGAGAGGGCTCATCCCCGCTTACGCGGGGCGCTCTTTACGGGTTGCCTATTGACTTTTTACGTGTCAGGCTCATCCCCGCTTACGCGGGGCGCTCTCATGGCTATTTTCATATTGACGCGGGTGTTAAGGCTCATCCCCGCTTACGCGGGGCGCTCTGGCGGACCTGCCCGTTGTGCAGGCGTGGCGCGGGCTCATCCCCGCTTACGCGGGGCGCTCGCCGTATTTTGGTACGTGATACTTGACCCTGAGGGCTCATCCCCGCTTACGCGGGGCGCTCTAGATGGTGTGCTGTTCGACGATGGTCCAGAAGGGCTCATCCCCGCTTACGCGGGGCGCTCTGCAGGTACATGCCCGCAATACGCTCCGACCCAGGCTCATCCCCGCTTACGCGGGGCGCTCCTACTCCCCTACTGACGGCTGATATGGCGCAGGGGCTCATCCCCGCTTACGCGGGGCGCTTTGTTTTTCAGGTACATGACAGGGGTGTTTCTCCGGCTCATCCCCGCTTACGCGGGGCGCTCATGTGGTTTTGGCTTTTGCTGCTCATTGCAGTGGGCTCATCCCCGCTTACGCGGGGCGCTCGTCGAACATGGTGACGTCTTGGATACCTAAGCGGGCTCATCCCCGCTTACGCGGGGCGCTCGCTTGATGAGGTCGCGGGGGTTCTAAATGATCGGGCTCATCCCCGCTTACGCGGGGCGCTCCTAAGGCTGAACCGTCACGGTAGGGCCCACCGGGGCTCATCCCCGCTTACGCGGGGCGCTCAAGAGTCGTGCAGCACCAATTATTTGAGATTTGGGCTCATCCCCGCTTACGCGGGGCGCTCGCGACGATCTCCGGCAGACCGTAGGAAACATCGGGCTCATCCCCGCTTACGCGGGGCGCTCGGTGGCGGCTGCTGCCATTTGCACGGTCATTGAGGCTCATCCCCGCTTACGCGGGGCGCTCTTCCCGGCGCGCTTTTTCTTCCTCTGCGCGTCGGGCTCATCCCCGCTTACGCGGGGCGCTCTTCCTTCATACAGTTCGAGTCCGCAAAGAGTGGGGCTCATCCCCGCTTACGCGGGGCGCTCGCCGATGTAGACCTCCTTCAAGCCGGCTTCGTCGGCTCATCCCCGCTTACGCGGGGCGCTCGTTTCGTGTCGGTCATGGCCGTACTCCTTTTTGGGCTCATCCCCGCTTACGCGGGGCGCTCAATCATCCTAATGGTGTGGTGGGTCACCAGTGGGGCTCATCCCCGCTTACGCGGGGCGCTCTGGTGTGCAGCTAAAGCCGGAACCAGTACCCGAGGCTCATCCCCGCTTACGCGGGGCGCTCTGGAGTTGGAGAATCCGGAATTTGAGAGTGCGGGGCTCATCCCCGCTTACGCGGGGCGCTCGTGGGATGACAGCATGCCGTATGCCGCCGATAGGGCTCATCCCCGCTTACGCGGGGCGCTCCTTTTTTCACCTGCGCCACGGTCAGGGGCACCTGGCTCATCCCCGCTTACGCGGGGCGCTCGTATCCCACGGCCATGCTCCCTTCGGTAACTGGGGCTCATCCCCGCTTACGCGGGGCGCTCCCTCTGCAAGCAGTGGGAATAGTGAGCTATGCGCCATTATAGCTTCAACTTGCTTTAGCTGGTGTGGGAGCTTCCTGTCAGCGGCGGCGCTGATATCGGGCTGCCGCCCAGCCGTGGCGTGTCGTTTGAGTGGTCTGTGCTGGGTCTGTCGGGATTTGCGGGTTGGGCCGGGTCATCAACGTAACGCCGTCGTAATCGGTAGGGACCCAATCGTGGCGATGGGTTCTGAATTCCAGCCCTTGCTCATTGTTGGCTGAGTAAACCAACAGGGCACGTCCATCTTTGACCAGCTCAACGGTGCGTTCCCAGAGGAGATCGCGGATACGGGCACTGGGGCGACCGACGTATACGCCCGGGGCAATCTCAAGGAGCCACTTCGTGAGATCGCCGCGCAAACCGGCGGGGCAGGCAGTAACGACAAGAGCCATCATTGCAGTAGACGGCTTTCGTAGTTGAGCCCAGCCGGAACGAGTTCGAGCTCATTCCATAGGAAGAGATCTACCGCGTCGTAATAGAGCTCGTCGGGAAGCTGCATGAGGCGTTGAAGGTCGTGGACCATACGCGGGAGGAGTCGCTTTTCAACGATTTTCTCGCGCACTGCCGCCCGCACCATCGGGCGGTCATCACCGGTGGCACAGGCGACAGCGTCGAAAGCGGCTGGAATGGATATCTCCGCCTTGTAAAGATCGGCAATATCGTAAACAAGGGAGCAATCCTTGCCGGAGTGGACAATTCCCAAGGCAGGAATGAAACCAAGGGCGACGATCACAGCATGGGAGATGCCGTAGAGTGCGGCAGCAGATTCGGTAAGTGCCTGGTTGATGGCATCGCCGTCGTCAAAGCTGTTGGGATCGTAGTGGCGGCCTTTCCACTTCACCCCCGAACGTTGAGCTTCGGCGGCATAGATTTTCTTCATCCGGTGGCCTTCACGCCCACGTAGCTGCTGCATGGTTAGGTGCGAAACATCCTCGTCGGGGAAGCGCATCTGGTACATCTCACGGGCGCAGTTGAGCCGTGAGCGCTGATTGGACCACAGCTTAACTTGCGCCTCAGCCATAGCTGACGATGCGGAGAGTGGTCTCCCGTGGGCTGAGTAGCGCACCCCGTGGCTGCCAACCCAGACGGTGCTGGTGCCAGCGTCCCCCATGAGCGCCATGGCGGCATAGGTGATCTTGGTTCCCGGTCCCAGCAGTACGACCGAAATCTGTGTTGCTGGGACATGGGCTGTGCCGCGCTCATCTGTGATAGTTAGCGCGTTGTTGGCGCGGTTAACCACGGCTCGTTCGACGTAGAGAAAGGAGATTCGGTTCTCTATCCGCCCGAGCGATTGGCGGGTCATGGGGGTTTCACTGGGCTGGGCGTTCATTCGCGGAAACCATCTCCTTCCCGGGGTTTTGCCAGGGTCATGAGCCCACACCCATACGCTCGCCCACGGCCGAGACCATGAGTGAGGGTGTAGCGGAGCTTCTCGGCATCGGTGACTTTGAGCACCCCGGTGTAGCGCACAGCAGTGAGCCGGAGCTTCTGCCATTTCCTGCGGTCACCATCATCGTGTGGGAACGCAAGGTGATCCTTCGCAACTACAGTCGGGGCGATGGCATCGTCGGTGTCGAGATTGAAGGTGAAACCGGCTTTGGGAGCTTGCTTCATGAGCCATTCTGTCTGGTGACCAATGGTCACACAGGGGACACGCTTACCGCGTTTGCCGGTGCCTTGGCTGAGGCTCCTCGTCGGATTTGCAACGAGCTCGAAACGCCAGATTTGATCGGCCATGAGCGAATCCAGGAATCGTGTGTAGTCGGCGATAGTCTCGGTCACGTTGTCCTCACTACTTTCCCAGCCGGCCTGCTCCGCAATGTGTGTGAGACGTGGCTTGGCGGGGGCGACAATGTAGAGGACATGCTCGGGAGCCTGTTTGAGACTCGGATTGTAGCTGTGGTGATCGACACGCCAAAGCACTCGTCCGGAGCTTTCATCCAGGTTCGGAGGGAAAGCGGCGGACACTGCTGCGTGCATGGCTTCCGGATTCGTCAACAGTTTCCTGCCTTGGCGCAAGTGGGGGTTGAGGTAGATGCGGCTGAATGTCATCATGCTGACATCACCGCCTCGATGAAGTCGTCGTTCACCTGTGAGTCATGGTTAGCTATATCGAGAGGAGTGTCTTCGATCACGGTCCGCCACTGGTATTTCCGGTGTTCAGGGGAGAAGCTGACGGGAATATCTTGGATTCTCGTTCCCTCTTCACCGGGTTGGGCATCACGGTAAATCGGCAGGCTCACCATTGCGCTGCGCTCTCGCTTATGGGTTTTCGTCGCATGCCATGTGGAGTGGTCCCGGAGGGCGTCCACGGCAGGCTTGTCGACGATTCCCTGTACCAAATCCACCGACACAGGACATGAGCGCCTTCCCAAAAAGAGTGGGTATTTCGGATGATTGAGAGCATCGGCTAATCCTTCGAGGAGCTCGCGTTCAGGCGCTTCAATTGCGACGAGGAATGCCGCATCGGCCAAGTAATACCTGTTGACCAGCTTTCCTGCTTCTCCAGGGTGCATCTGCCATTGTGCAGCCGTTTGGAAATCGCGCAGGAGCGTTCCAGGCTGATCAATGCGTACAGCAAAGGACAGCTTGACCAGGTCTTCTAGGGGGTCAGTACGCCGACGGCCCTGTGCTGCTGCCAACAAACCAAGGACACCGGACTTCGTCGGCATCGAGTGAGTGGCCCGTGTGGTGTAGCGCGAATCGTAGCCCCATGCCTGCATCGGCCCCTTCAACAGGAGTAGAAGTGAGTGGGCGGACATGATTTAACCCTCCTGGATAGCAGCGCGGAGCCGTGCTTCCAGTTTGTCGCCCAACTGCGGCATCGTAGTCTTTTCAGCCAGATCGGCGAAGGCATCGCCGAGATCGTCGAGGGCAACGACGAAGGCGGCGAGAGGTGTGAAACCATAGGTTTCTTCTACCGCATGTTCTTCAGCGGCAAGCCGCTGTGCTGCTTCTTTACGCCGCCCGGTGGTTTCCTCAATAGGTTCCTCAAAGGCATTAACGAGGGAAACTGGCCGGGTATCGCGGATTGCAATGTATACCAACTCAGGTAGGGTCTCGTTGGCGAAGGTATTGATTTTACCCATCGGCATTGATTCTACGAAGGCACGAACGAAGTGGCCAGCGGCTTCGATCGCAGCATCAACATTGCCCAGGTTTTCAGCGAGCCCGCCCATGTTGATGGTGGCGTACCGGTACAGAGTTGAGGACATCATCTGGACGGTTCCGATCATGCCAGCGCCGATCTCCTCGGCATCTTCCACCAGATCGTCAACTGCAGTGAAGTAGTCGAATTCGGGCTCGGCGGCGTGGACGGAGATAGCGTGGGCGACTTGGACGGCTGCGTCCACATTGTACGATGGTGCATCGGCAAGCATCCGACCGAACATGGCGATGTCCATGGAGTGCTCAGTATCCAAGATCGAGGCAGCATCTGCTTTCGAGAACTTTTCCCCATCATGATCGATGATCTCTTTCGCGGCACGCTCGATCTGGTGTGGGCTCAAGAAGAGAAGGTAGCCAGTTTCCTGATACTGAGTGGTGTTTTCTTCGTTGTCAGTGGATTCGGCATCCTTCGCCTTCTTGACATCTTGAAGCTTGATACCAGCAGCTTTGTAGAGTGCCGAAATCCCGTTGACAATTTGCTCCTCGGTCCATGACGGTTCAAGTTCATGGATCTTTGCTGCGATGTCTGCCGGGGTTCGCTTGGAACGGACACCGACGAGTTCGGGGTCGATCTTGTCCTCGACAAGCTTGCGGACTGCGCGCTTCCACGATTGGGATGACACACGCTGGCGGGGTGATCCGCCGAAGATAGCCGTCTTGGGGGCACCAGTATCGTCGCGGTTGATGAGGCTCGGCGGGAGGGTGTGGAGGGCGTTGATATCGACAACGATAGACATAGTGGTTTCCTTTCAGTGATGGGTTGGGTGTCTATTCTGTGGTTTCTATTTCGGGTGTAGCGGCGGTGTGGTGGAACCCGGCGGCAATGTCGCGGCCCCACCGTTGGAGCACTCCTGTGCGCCGCTCAGAGTGACTGAGGCTACGCAGGTCCAGGGCGAGTCGTGCGTAATCAAATCCCAGCTCCTGCCCGCGCAAGAGGGTGATGAGGGACCTTAGATGGCGCATACGTGCGTGCTCATTGGTGGCCACAAGCATGGCATCGATCCGTGGCTTAATCGATTGCGATTGAGTTCGAGCGATGAGTTGCCCGCAAGCCCGAGCAAACGATGTTTTCTCAACGTGGGCGGGCTTTTTCGCGGACTGCATGTGGATGGCAAACAGTGCCAGAGTGGTGGCTGCGGCAGCCTCGCTGGGCGATGTTCGGTCGCCTTTGCCGAGTGACCCTTCGTCGAGTGGGGGAGTCAGTGTGAAGAGGATCGTTTCCAATCCCAACGGGTTCTTACTGAGGTCAGCAGAGCCAATTTTGCGTAGTTCGGCCAACGTTGCTCGTGCCTGGTGTTTAGCTGGATTATCACCAGGTGATAGATAAGCCTCCTGTAGTCTTGAACAGGTCGCATGGACTGATACAAAGAGAGAATCAGGATCGCGTTTGGTTGTGGTCATGGTTCTCCTCCTTCTTGTTGTTTTCCTTCATCTTTTCTTCCTGTGATGGGGCGGTGGTTGGCAGAATTTTGTTCAACTTACCCATGAGGAGGCCGTAGTAGCGTCCGGCTGAATGAATCTGAGTTCCATCATCTGACATAACTCCGATGTATGCCTTGGGGCCGGCTCCTCGCTGCATGGTCTGCGCACTACTGACAACATGTCGGCGCACGGTGTTCTCCCACGATTGATCGGCGCGAACCAGTAGCTCATCGCTCGGTGAGTTCAGCGTCAGGCGGACAAGCCACTCTTTGAAGAGCGGTTCGAGTTTGGCTAAGAGCTGGTCGGCGGCGTTGGCTTGGAAGCTGTATTCTCCGCCGGCGCTGACGAGGAGGTTGCCCCCGTAGGAGCCGAGGGCGATGGCGCTTTCCATTGTCTTTTTTGCGTTGCGACGGATCAGCGAGCGAAGTTTTTTACCGGTGACATCGTTGGGAAGTGCTCTCAGGGGTAGAGGCATGTCCGCGACGACTGTGGTGCCGACGGATGAGGACTGCGCCCCATACTCAATGGAGATCAGTTCAAGGGGGACGAAGTCTATCTCGATCGTCTCGTTGGTGAGCAACGTGGCCAAGGAATCCAAGGTCTTCGGACGCAAGGGGGGTTTGTCCTTGCCGGTGAAGCCAGGATCGCCTTCGGCAACGAGGAGTGCTTCGAGCGAGCGCCACATCGTTCTCGTGGTGTCGTAGGGACGCGGATAGTAAATATCCAGGTCCTTCTTCGATTTGTTGGAGGAAAAGCGGTACGGCGTCATCGGGTCAGTCAGGACATTGGCTCCTGCATCGGGGATCCGGTCTCCGTTGGCTACCAGGACCTGCCGGACTCGGTCGTCTTCGTCGACAAACAACCGGACTCTGCGGCTTTGCCACGTGGCTAGGTCCGCTGGGCCTTGGGGGGTGAACGTCGGCGTGGGGTGTCCATCGTGAGTCTTCAGCGTGCCACGCTCGTCGGGACCGTCTGGAATGCGTTCCCACACGGGATGGTCATTATCTGCCGCAAGGGTTTCCTTGGTGGTATTGAACAGCAGAGTCTCCAGTAATGTTGGGCGGATGATAACGGTGCCGCCGGTCATTCCCGTCCAGCCAGTACCGATGGGGTAGCCCTTTCCGCCTTTCACTCGAGAATCACCGACGGCACCGGATTTAATCCCGGAGTAGTCGAAGGCCTGTGTGTACACGAGCCATCGGGCTGCCTCCGCCAGGTCGATGGATTCCTGCTCGTCTCCTGCTCGCATGGTGAAGTAATCGCCACTGGCTTCCGGGACAATCAGGCTCACCGGTTTGGTGTCACCTCCCTTCGTATGCAGATCAGCTACCTGCATGAACGGTGTTTCCTCATTGAGGAGATCAAACCGATTCTCGTACTGGTCTAGGTACTTCAGAACGGTGGCATCGGCCTTATCCCTGGTGAGGGTATTAAGGGTGCCCTCAAACCAGTCGGCGAAGGCGGAGTCTTCACCGCGAGCGGGCCCTTCTGTGCTGTGGGCTCGCCAGAAAATGGTTAAGAGCAAGCGCAGTACCGCGTAGTCTTGTACCGGTGATTCGCCGCGTAGATGGACGCAGTGGACTGATCCGGAGAATACATCTCGAATGCTTACGCTGGCGACTTCTCCGTCAGCCGTCTCGGCGATGATCCACGGCTCATTGAGCAGGTTGAACGTCTTTACTGTCATCATCACTCCTTTCTTAAGTCAGTTGTTGTCAGATGTTTGTTGATAGTGGTTCATGGGAGTTTGTTCGCTGTACCTCCAATCCGAATTCTGGTGAATAGGAAAAGCTACATTCTCCAGCATGAGCGAAGCCATCGCTCTTAAAGCGGAGGGCCACTTTTCCCTTTAAAAGCGGTTCGTCCCTCCACGCCAATGGAGTTTGGGTCTCCAAGTCGGTGATGACTGTGTCAAAGTTGTTTCCGCGAGTGACCCAACTGGGAATACGGACGGTTGACGCGGCCAACTTCAAAGCTGTTCGGTAGTCGAGTCCGTCCATTGAATCGTTGATGGTGATCTGGTCATCGGCACCATCGCCTGCAGGAAGCACGGAATAACTGCCGTCGTCATCACCACGGATGGCGATCACTTCGACTGTGGGTTCGGTATCGCGGACCTGGGCTACGCCGGCTTCTTCGCCAAGGGTCGGTTTGTCAGAAATCAACCGGTCAAACAGATCGTCGAGATTCTCCGCGAGGTTGGGGCTTGGTATTCGGAATGTGTCGGCCCTCTGTCGTGCAATGTCGCGTTTGCGGGCGCTCTCCTCGCACGCTTTCTCCCACCGGTCGTGCCAGGCTTCCAGAATGTCTGGGCTGTCGTTGTACGTCGTGGAGACGAGAGAGGGGACATCCTCTGGACGCACGATTGCCTCGGGCATACACGCCAGTGTTGCTAACAGGATCTTCTCGTCGTAGACGTGAGTGATACCGCGTGAGAAAGTTGGAGCCGGTGTCCACCCGCCAATTCCCCGGATAAACAACCGTGCTACCTGCAGGTTTCCTGGCCTATCTGCCGTTGGTCGTGTGTGGCGGTGAACGCGCCCTAGTCGTTGGATGATGAGGTCCATCGGCGCGATATCGGTGATGAGTACGTCGGCATCGATATCGAGACTCTGCTCAGCTACCTGGGTAGCTACCACGATGAGCTGGTCGGGGCGCTCACCACCTCGGTGGCTATCCGGCCCCAGGATTCTCCGCAGGCGCTCTTCCTTCGCGCTGCGCTCACTGGCAATAAACGCGGAATGGTGCAGTTCAACGTTGTGAAAAGACTCGGATAGCGCCTTGTAGGCATCCTGGGCGCGTCGGACTGTATCGCAGATGACTAGCGCGATACCACCAGCTTCAAGGAGGCTGCTAAGCTTGTCCACCAGTGCTTCAACGGCATCATCGATATAGGCAACCTGGGTAGTTGCATCACTGGGGCGGCTTTGTACAGGATGGACGGCGACACCGGAACGGGTCACCGTGGTGATCTGGGGATATGACTTGCTCTTCAGTGCAGTTAGCTCGTCTGGCGTGAACGCCGTGCGGTGGTATGCACGGCAGAGTTTCTCTCGCTGTGCAGGAGGTAAGGTGGCCGACATCAGGATGACGGTTGCTCCGTACCAGGACAGCCACTCGAGTGCCCGTTCCAGATATTCGGACATATACGTGTCGTAGGAATGCACTTCATCGATAATGATCACCTTTCCTGCGAGGCCAATATGTCTGAGCATCGAGTGCTTCATCTGTAAGGCAAGGAGCAACACTTGGTCAACGGTACCGACGACGATGTTAGATAGGACACCTTTTTTGCTGCCAGAGAGCCACTGTGTGGCGATGACAGTGCCTCCATCGCTGATGTTGCGGAATGATCGCGAATGATACTTGAGATTCCGGAACGCCTCCTCGTGTTGGTTCTTGGAGTGGGCGAGGTACATAGAGACGACATCGCCACCCTCCAGGGAGTTTTCGGCCCAGTGGCGGGTGCGGTTGAACAGTCCGTTTGACGTTGACATCGTAGGTGCAGCGAAGAACAGGCCCTGCGCACCGTGTTTCGCGCCCAGAATAGAAGCAGCCATGAGTCCAGCTTCTGTTTTCCCCTCGCCAGTGGGCGCCTCAACGATGAACAGCACTGGCTCATTCAGGCTATCGGCAACCTGGGCAATAATCTGCTGAACCGGGCGGGGTGACAGGGACTTCGGCCAGGCAAAGGCTGTCCGATACCGATCGACGATCTCGTCCGGCAGAGCACGAGGATGCCATGATTGTGTCAGTTGGACAGCATCGATTCCCTCTCGTACCCGGGTGGCTTCACCGGCAGTGATGCTTTCTGGTGTGAACGGGAAGGCATCGGAGTTGGATGAGATCCAATCGGCAACAACAACGAGCCCGGCAAGGAGCTGTGCTTCCGGAGGTCGCACACCCTTGTGCGGTAACTTCGACAAAACCTTACTGATTTCTGTAGCCGCAGCCATGCCGTCAATGAGTTCTTGGTGAACAGCTTTCCACTGTGGGGGATAGTCCTCGATGGCGAGGTACTCGTCAGCATCCGGTTTCCGCAGTTGCTTTGATGACGGCTTCCCGTGGTGCGCGTCGGCGATGGCCGCGAGTGAGTTGGCAAACCGAGGGCTGTAGCCGAGGGACTTCAGCCATTGCCGGAGAATAATCGCAGAGGCTAACCCATGCGGAAAGTGTTTTAAGCCCGACTCAAAAAATCCCTTCTCCAGGGGAAGTCCCGCCTGTCCAACCTGCTCGACCAGGTAGGCGTATTCCCAGCCATCTTCCGCGCGGGCATTCTCAATCTGCCTGGTGAACGTAATTGTGCATTTTCCCAGATCATGTGTTCCCGCCAGAAAGACGAGGAGTCTTTTCACTTCCCCCTCGGATAAATCGAGCTTCCTTGACAGGTGCCGTTTGGTTGTTGCAGGCACCCATTCGTCCCAGAGCACTGCAGCCACACTTGCTGCGTCGGCCAGATGCTGCCCGATGGAGAGCCACCCCGTTTCGTCGCCTGACTTTGCCCAAACGGACAGAGCCTGGGGACTTAAAGTGTGCAGCCACGTATCCATGCGCTCCATGAATGCAGCACTCACTGTGCCCTGTGGAGCTGTTTCTCCATTCTGTGAGCTCATTTCCGCTCCTTCGGAAGATAAAGTCTAAGCAATTCCCGGTATTACTAGTTAACAGTTAAGCATTTCATAAACCAGTTGTCAATCGTTGTGGAATACGCCCAAAGGTTAGAATAAAGGTGGTCACCGTCGCTCTGCGTAAGCGGGCATGAGCCATGTTAACTAGTTCACGTGACCATCGCCCCGCGTCAGCGGGGTTTTTAATTCTCTTTGGCATTTCGTTCTCCGTTCTGAAATGCGGCAGGTGGGGCAAGAACTACCTGCAGTGAGTGTCGTGCCACCTACCATAGAGAAACTCCTTCACAAAACGTCTCATCTTCGTTCTTTCGGGGGAACGCTTGTTCGCAAACGAAACTGAAGGTGTCGGTGTTGTTAGTGGACACTGTTTGTGTGGAAAGGCACAGCGGAAAGCGATGAGGCCGATAAATAACCAGCAGCGGGGACGCCATGTCCAGAATGTGCCCGTGACATAGCAGCGCTAGGTTTTAGGGACCCAACGCTATGTCCGGGATTACGGGTATCCCGGTCATTAACTAAAAGGGCTCTTCCGGTTTGAGTGTTCAGGTGTAGGTTTCCCGGGGCTTCGGAGTGCCACTACATGTAGTGGGGCCTTTCGGTGTGAGAATTGCTGGGTGACTAATCCGAAATCCACACCAAAGGGCCCCTACCGGGGGAAAGACGTCGTCGGCATTCTTGCGGAAAGCGTGGGTGAGCAGTTCGTCGGCTAGTTCAACCGGCTGCTCCCGGTCACTGCTGCTCGAGTTCATACTGGCTGAACCCGGAGGGGATGGTTTGCGCGTACCGGTACTCGGCATAGCCGGGGTCGTCGTGGAGCGCGGCAGCGTAGTCGCTGAGTTGATCGGGGTGGGGGAGGTAGGTGCCCTTCTTCGCCCCGAGCAATCTCTTGGTGGCGAGCAGGATGCCGAACCTCTGCAGCGCCCCCATCGCGGTGACATACTGGTCCATCCGGGCTGCAGATGGCTTCGTGCTTGTCCGGCGGACTGCGGCCCGGTGTGGAAGATGGTAGCAAGGCTACAGAGGGCTCGGGTTGCCCGGGGTGGAATTAACGGTAGTCTGGGAAAGAAAGTAGGTGAAAGGAGCCCCCGTGATTGTGCGTAAGCGTTTGATGTCCGCTGTCGGTATCGCCACTGCACTGACATTTTCGGTGATGCCAGGTGTGGCGTTGGCTGTGCCGGCGCCGGTGACCGATGTCGAGCTCAATGTGCCTACCAGTGACTTTGTGGCGGTGGATGCCAGTTTCAATCCGTCGGACTCGGCACGCCTTGGGATGCCGGCGTTGCGGCAGTTGCGCGCGGAGATGTGGGAGATAAACCCGCCGATTGATGGCCAGCCGCTGCGGCAGTTGGCTGCAAAATCCGGCTTGACCAGTAAGGAAGCCTACGTCAACGCGGTAAAGGGGAATGGAAACCTGACCATTATCGGCATCCAACGCGCCGTCGAGGCCTCCTACCTCTTTGCGCACCAGCGGCCGTTTACTGCCAACTGTGAAATAGCAAGTTGCTTGCCGGAGGAGACTGCATTAGTTGCGAACACTGGAGTGAGTTCGTGGGGGCAGAACTTGGCGGCGAATTCTCGTGGTGATCTGACATCGGCGATCCTGGAACAGTGGGGTCACGGTGAATTGCAGGCGCTCAAGGATGCGAACGGTTACTTCAATACGGGGAATGGGCACCTGCGGTGGTTGCTGTTCCCGGATGTGCGTGAGATCGGTTTTGGTGCGGTGTTTGTTGATGGGATTGGTTACTTCACGTCGGCGCATGGCCCGATCTTTGGCGGGAATACGCTGCCCTATCGGGCCGATTCCTTCCCCAACCGCGCTTACACCACCAGGTTGTATCGCTCGGCTGACGGATCGGAGTCACCCACCGGTGTGCGACCGCTCACAGTCGCTGAAGACACGCAGACGGTGGTGCCGCTGCGTCTCGGCGGGTTTACCAACGCTACTACGGTAACCGCTACTGCGAGCAGTGACCTTGTCGAGGCATCGGTGGATTCGATCACCGGTGAGCTGCTGCTGAGGGTTGGGGTCGTTGAGGAGGACACGCCTGTCGAGGTCACAACCGCCGTGGAGTATGCCAACGGGGCAACAGAGAATATCACCACCCACCTTGTTGTGGGTGATCGGCCCGCATCGCTGGGTGACCTCACCGGTCTAGGTCCTACTAGTTCTAGCTCTGGCGGATCGGAAATGAGCCCGCAGGAGATCATCGGGCTCATTGTTGGAATCATCTCTCTTATCGGCTCGCTTCTCTCCGCTGCCCGTGCGGCTGGGTTGTTGTAGGCCGTGGTACTCCACGGCTGCCCGTCTCGGGGATGAACCCCTCAACCGGTCTCCGAGCGCGCTCCACCCCAGCGAGACGGCCCGGTGTGCGATGTCGCATTTCCCGGTTTCTGGGAAAACACCGCGCTTGTCCGAACACGTGTACGCTATGACAGTGGAACAGGAAGGAGGCAGCGCGAATGACCCATCTTGCGGTGGCGGAAAACACTGATGACCGGGTTGTTTCTGCTTCCACCCTGCGCAAGTGGGGGCGTCTGAACACGCAGCGGTCGGGCGGTTGACCGCGCGAGCGAATAAGACGCGCTCATCGCGTCGGGTCCTCCCGGTTGAGTATGTAGCAAGCACCTGTCACAATTGCGGGCCGGGCCGCACGGCCTATGTGGCGATGTCTTGTTGGCGGCGCGTGATGGAGCGTTCCTCACAGGGGAATGAGGCTGGTAGCCGTGTTTCTTCCCCAGCTCGCACGCTAGTTTGTCACTTCGTGCCCGATGTCCGTCAACAACAGACGAGCTTCGCAAAATGGCGGTCGTGGGGTATGCTTATGGGTGGTTGGAGTCGAGGAGACAAGAACCAAAAAGGAGCCCCCGCCCGTGGTGGGGCGGAGACTCCCGGGTGAGACTAGCTCTCCCAGGGATTTGTGATGAGATCCGCGAGGACCTCACCTAGTACCCTGGCGAGAACATGCCCACCGAAGCGGCAGATCGTGCGCACGACCTGCCGCTTCCTCGTTTCACGAGGACCTTGGTCGGGGTTTGGGGTTTCCCCCGTATTTCCGTCTGTCGGTTCGGACATAGTCATCTCACCTCCTTTCCGATTAACTCGAAGGTGGACCCTCCCGAGGGAGGTGCCCCACCATCGGTGGGGACTAGCCTCCACCGGAAAGGGGAACACACGGTCTCCGTGTGCGCCGGGAGCAAGTGTACACAGTGGGTCTCACGGAACGGGTTTCGGTGGCGTCGCAAAGCACAATGCCTGGTAATGGGCCTGTGAGACCGGCAACTGCGCGGAAGGAGGAGTACCGTTGCGCCACGTGGAGGTCAGGTTATCGGCCATGCCCTGTGCTACCGGTGCGCGATGTTGCGCCCCCACTTCCAACTTCCAATCTGTAATTGATGTGCTACATTTAGACCCGCTGTGACCTGCGGTGTTCCAGGATGCGCAGGTGGACGGTGGAAGTCGACCAGACCACCCCGCCATGACCCCCGCCCCGCCCCGCCGTAGCAAGGTCACTCCATCACCCCGCCGCGGGCCACCGCCGCCAGGATCATCTCATCGCTGACCCGCTTAACCATCGTCCACCAGCCCGGGTAGTGCTCATCCTGGGGTTACCCGCAAGTGGTGGACAGGTGGTTAGGCGGCTTTGGGGGTAGCCGCTTGTGTGGTTAGCTGTTTGTTTTCAAACTCCACGGGGGTAAGTATACCGATGGCGGAGTGGATTCGTTGGCGGTTGTAGAAGACTTCGATCCAACGGGCTACTGCTCGGATTGCTTCGCTGCGGGTGGGCCAGGCTTTCCGGGAGTAGAACTCGTTTTTCAAGGTGGACCAAAACGACTCAGCCATCGCATTGTCGAAGCAGATACCGGTTCGCTCCACTGACTGAGCAATATCGAGATTTTTACAGACTCGGTACAACTGGTCACTGGTGAACTGGCTTCCCCGGTCGGCATGGAAGACCACGCCTTCGCAGTTCATGCCACGCAGTGTTTTCGCCATTCGCAAGGCTGTTTCCACCAGGTCGGTGGTTTGCCTAGAATCCATCGCCCAACCGATCACACGCCTGGAATGAGCATCCCTGACAGCACACAGATATACCCAGCCTTCCCAGGTCGGCAGGTAGGTAATATCTGAGATCCACACTTTGTTCAACGCTCCTTGATCCCAGTGACGTTTCACCCGGTCAGGTATCGTTGACCAAGTCTCAGACTGGATCGTGGTTATCGGGGCGAACGTGTGCGGCGAGATCCCTTCAATACCCATCCTCTTCATCCGTTTCGCAACAGTCTTCTTGTTCACCTTCCACCCGATTGTCTTCAACTGGGCGGTGACCCTCGGGTAACCATATGTATCGCCACTTTTATTGAAGACCTGCTCGATCGCTTGATCGAGCTGCTTCAGATACTCCGTCTTTATATCCTCACCCCTTGTTCTCCTCTCCAGGCGGCGCATCCAGGCATAAAACCCGGACCGCGATACCTCCAACAATCTGGACATCCGTGTCACCGTGTAGTTCGCCTTCTCCTGCCACATCAACTGGAATTTCTCCTCTATTGTTGGTTGCTGGCGAAGAAGGCTGTCGCTTTTTTTCAAGAACTCGTTATCCAGCCTCGCCTCGGCTAATTCTTTACGCAACCTAGCATTCTCTTTCCGCAGGTCACTCGTGCTCTTACCGTCCGGGTTGCCTTGGCGTTCCCGCTCGTTTTTCACCCACTTACCCAACAGGCCAGCGCTGACACCAAGCTCCTCAGCAACCGTCGCAATCGGCCGACCAGTCGTAATCACCAACTGCGCAGTCTCAACACGATACTCAGCCGAATACTTCCTTCTCTTATTTCCCATAATGAACATCCTTCCAGAGGACAACCCGTCTTAAATCCGTGTCCACTAACTCAGGGTAACTGCAGTTGACCTGGCGCTCTAGGGTGCCGAGGGCCTCCATGGCGAGGAGTACCTCGCCGCGGTCACCCGCCGTATCAACGGTGCGATTGACCGCGCCAACATGCACCGGGTGCCTCGCCCGGTGGCCGCGGAGGACTTCATTCCGGTGGAGGATCTCCTACAACAGAATAAAAGCCGCAGGTAAATCACCTGCGGGCGCCTACAGCAGGTGTGCCATGTAGAGCGGCAGAAACACCCTGTCGCTCTCGACGCGCATCTGTCCGGGGTGGAGAACATACTGGGTTCCAATCCGGGAACCGAACCGCTTCTTGAACCTGTCAAGCGAGCTCAACCCGTATTTTGTGGAGGATTTTACCTCCACCGGGGCGACGCGCTGCTTCATCGCGGCGTTGGGATAGGGTTGAATGAGGAGGAAGTCAACCTCGTAGGTGCGCTTCGCGGTGTCGTCATAGTACGAGTGAAAAAACAGCTGGTGGCCGGCGGCACTGAGTGCCTGCGCCACCGCGTTTTCTGTGATCATGCCCTCGTTGATGTCGAGTTTCCCCAGGAGGACGTCGCGATACGCCTGGTCGGACGTCGCCTGCGAGGTGGTGAAGGCGTGCGTGACCAGGAGTCCCGTGTCGGCCATGTATACCTTCATCTTTGTATTGTCCATGCTCAAACCAAGACCAACGCTCGGGTCGGTGGAGTTGAAGCACACGGTGGCAATTTGGGAATCGGCCAGCCAGTAAAAGGCCTCGTCGTAGGCGTTCCATGTGCCGTCGGCATCCGCGTGGCTGATGGTGAAACTCTTCTCGTGTTTGGCCAGTTCGCCGGGCAGAGCGTCGAAAAGCCGCTCGACCTTGAGCCGTTCGGTGCCAGCATGTTTGGCGATGTCGCTGCGGTAGAGGCTCAGGATCTGCCGTTTGATCTCATCAACTTCGGCGAAGTCGCGGGCGGCAGTGTACTTTTCGACTGCCTCCGGCATGCCACCGACCAGCATGTATTCCCGAAACAGCCGCTGCGCCTTCTTATGGATGAGCGCCGGCAGCGGTTTCTTCTCAGTAAAAGCACTGCTCAGCGTCTCGACGAGCAAGTCCTCACCGAGTGCCCACAAGAACTCTGTGAACGTGAGCGGACGGAGTGTGACGGAGCGCTCCTCCGAGGGAATGAGAATGTCAGCGACGTTTTCTTTGATGGAGACGAGGGAGCCGGTTTCGACGTAGTCGAACCGGCCATCGGCCACGAGGTGTTTGATCGCTTGGCGGGCGCGCGGGAAGGCCTGGACCTCGTCGAAGATGATGAGGGATCCTCGCGGATGGAGGCGGGTGGCGAAGGCGGTGGAGAGGTAGTGGAAGAAGGTGTCGAGGTCATAGAGGAGATCGTCGAAGATGTCGGTGACCTCGGGTGGGGCGAAGGTGAAGTCGATGAAGATGGAGCTTACGTATTCGCGGGCAGCGAACTCGCGGACCAGCGTTGTCTTGCCGACGCGCCGGGCACCCTCAATGAGCAGCGCTGTTTTGCCTTGCGACTGCTGTTTCCACTCCTGCAGGGTTGCGTACAGTTCACGCTTCAGCACCAATGTCTTTGACCACCTTTCACCTGCGAGAACCGGTAAATACGCACCCTTATTATGGCGAAAAACCGGTAAATACGCAACTAGCAGTGCCCAAAAACCCGGGAAATACGCAATGTGGAGCGCCCAGGCGCCCCTACAACCCCCAGTGCCCGGGCTTCGGGTCGTCGGGGATTTGGCCGAGTCGGCCAGCCTGGAAGTCCTCGAAGGCCTGGACGAGCTGCTCGCGGGTGTTCATGACAAACGGCCCGTACGCGGCGACGGGGGCGCCGATGGGCAGCCCGCCCAGCAGCAGCAACTCGACGTTCGGGGACCGGGATTCCTGGGATTTCCCGGCGGCCAGTTCGAGGTATTCGCCAGGTCCCATGACGGCCAGCTGCCCCATTTTCGCTTTCACCCGGTTGGCCCCGAGTTCGGCGTTACCAGTGAGAACGTAGACAAGGGCGTTGAAGTCGCGTCGCCACGCAATCTGCGTGAGGGAGCCGGGGGCGAGGGTGGCGTGGATCATGGTGATCGGGGTGTGGGTGATGCCGGGGCCCTTGTGGCCGTCGATGTCGCCGGCGATGAGCCGCAGCAGCGCGCCACCGTCGGCGCTGGTGAGGAGGGTGAGGTCGCCGCCGCCGATGGGCTGGTAGCGCGGGTCGGCCATCTTGAGCTCCGGGGGGAGGTTGACCCACAGCTGGACGCCGTGGAAGATGCCGCCGGCGGCAACCATCGCCTCCGGGGGACGCTCAATGTGGAGGAGGCCGCTGCCTGCGGTCATCCACTGGGTGTCGCCGTCGGAGATCTGGCCGCCGCCACCGTTGGAGTCCTTGTGGATGAACGTGCCGTCGATGATGTAGGTGACGGTCTCGAAGCCGCGGTGCGGGTGCCACGGTGTGCCGCGCGCCTCGCCAGCGGCGTATTCGACCTCGCCCATCTGGTCCATGTGGATGAACGGGTCGAGGTCGGCGTAGCTGACCCCGGCGAACGCCCGGCGGACGGGGAAGCCGTCGCCCTCAAACGAGCTCGGCGCGGTGGTGAGGCTCACCACCTTGCGGGCCTGCGCCTCCGGGTGCGGCGGGGTGAGCCGGGGGAGTGTGAGCAGGTTATCGACGGTTACTGCGGGCATCGTGGCCTCCTTGTTGATGAGTCAACTATCTCTATCGTACTCTTCAACCCCTCCCGGTGCCCGCTTATTCCTACCTATTCTGCCCGCTTGTTCCTGCCAGTTTGTTCCTACCGGCACCAGAGCGAGCTAACCGGCAGACGAGAGAGCACTATCCAGGTCGTGTTCTGCAGTGATTTCATCATCCACATCGAACCGGGTGGAGCGGTAGGGAAGCGTGATGAGCTTGTTCCAAATTTCATCCTGAAGCTCGGCAAAATCTGTATCCACCATGATCAAGGCCTCAGCGATACTGTCATCGCGGTAACGAGACGTTTTCACAATGACGGGTGAGCCGTTCTCGGAATCAAAATAGTACTCATCCCGTGTGGCATGGTCCTCAGCTAGCTTCACCGACAGCTCGGTGGTCACGATGGATACAAGTTGCTCAATAGGAACAAACGATATTATGGGTAAATATTCACTCATCGACAATCACCCTTTCAGTGCCATCGACAGTCACAATAATGATCCTTTGATATGGCCAATTCCGCAGCCTGAACACTCTCATAGCATCAGAAACAGCCTGCTCAGGGGATAGCTTGGATCGAAAAAGGTCAACTAGCACCTGCTGAGCCTGACGTTTTCCGAAGCGCAATAGATTTCCCATCGTATTCCTCGAAGACCCCGTTTGTGTCTTTACTTCAGAAACCGTCCCATCAAGTACTAGGTCAGGGTTCTTGCCGACAGCATTTTCGGCTTTAACCATCACCACATGCCCGTTGTTCGCCAGCCTAATGAAGCTGGCCCACTCGTGCAGTTGCTTCTTCGCCGCGTCGGGTTCCATCGACAGGCGCTCCTGCCACCGGCCATCGCCGTTGTGCAGATAGTCGCCGTACTGGTCGAACACTTCGCGGGGAATCTCAAACCACTGGTCATTGCCATTGCCTCCGGTTACTCGTATGTGCCGCGTCGTAGGAGGCCTTCCTGACTCGGCAATCAGCGAGGCCCACAGCAGTTATTCGAAAAGACGTGTGAGTCGCGTCTAGTGGCGTGCATTGGAGAATAAAAACGGGTGAAAGAATCAATCATGTACGCGCTATAGAGAGGGGGCTTCACACAACTGTTCTAACAGGGGTAATTATACCCCCGCAGCGGCGCCTCACCAGGGTTTACCGAAGAACGAGAGGGTCGTCCTGCTACCTGTACAACCGCTGCTCGTTGGCCCGGATGATCTCCACCAGCTCCTCGCGCGTGATCCCCCGGGCCTCACTCACCACGTCGAGCACATGGGTGAGGTTTCGCTGCTGGTCAGCGGCGTGATCGCGACCGGTTTTCTCGTGGGCGCTGCGGCCGGCGGGCAGGTCGGTCTCCAGGAGAATCCGCTCGGCGGGGACCTGTTTGGCGTAGGCGCGCCCCTTCTTCCCCTTGAGCATCATCGTGTTGAAAGAAATACACCCCCCACCGCGCATGAGTCTGGTCAGCTCATCGGAGGTGCCCATAAACCAGTGAATGATCGGCACCACACGCTGCGGGTTTGTGCGTGTTGACGTCTTCCCGCTCGCCGCCCTCCCGCTCGACGTCTTCCCGCTCGACGTCTTCCCGCTCGCCGCCGTGAGCAGCCCGGATTCCTCGAGCATATCGAGTACCGGCGTGAACGCCCGCACCCCGTGAATGGACAGCACAAACGGCAGGTCCTCCACCCCGGGGGCGCCGGTTGCCAAGGCGGGCTCCGCCGCGTCGGGGGCTCCGGGTGCGGTCCCAGCTGCCTGCGGAACCGCCGCCGCATCCGCAATCCCAGCCGCCCGCGCCACCGCTCCCAGAATATGCCCAAACACTTCTCGCTGCAGGTCCTCGGGGGCCCGCTCGAGGTTGCGCTCCTGGAAGTCCAGGCCGATCTCCCCGATGAGCCGCACCCCGCCAGTGGCCACGGTCCCTCCAGCAGCCAGGACCTCGTCAAACACGGCGAGCTCCGCCTCGGCCTGGTCGCGGGAGGTGATAAACCACGGGTGGAATCCGAGCGCGTACTCTACTCCGGGGACTGGGTCGGCGGTCTGGTCGCGGTAGCCCGACGGGGTGAGCGTCTGTGCGACAGTGCGAAAACCAAGCTCTTGAGATGTTTCGACAAATTCTCGCTGGGCATCGCGGGCGAGAAACTCAAAGTGGTAGTGGGTGTCACGCAACATCGGTGACCCCGTGCTGGTCGGCCCCGCCCGCGTCCGCCCCGGCCTCGGGGTGTCGCGCCGCGAGCTCCTCGTGGGCACGGGCCGACAACCGCGGCGGATTCGGGTACTCCAACCGCCCAACCAGCCGCAACAGGGCCCGACCGGCGATCATCTCCCCCAAAATCGGCGGCATGAAACTGGTTGAGCCGAGCTTCTGCGCCTTATTATTCTGCGGGGCAGCGTGCAGGGGGTCCTGGCTCCCGTCTTGCTCGGCACCCTCGTGACCAGGCCCGCTCGCAGCAGCGTCGCCCGCGCCGACCGCCACGACAGCTACCGGGTCCTCCGGCGAATACAGTACCTCCACCCCACGGATGCCGCGCTTCTTCGCGCCCTCGCGCACCGCCTTCGCCACCGGGCAGTTCTTCGTCTTGTGCAGGGGCGCAAACCGCAGCTGGGTGGGGTCGAGTTTATTCGCCGCGCCCATTGCGGAGATGAGGTAGATGCCCCGTTCAGCGCACCACTGGGCGATCGCAAGTTTCGCCGAAATCGTGTCAATGCAGTCGAGCACATAGTCGGGGGTGGGGAAGCTATCCAGCACACTATTGGCATTGTCTTTTGTGAGGAACTCCGCGCGCGTGTGCACCGAAATATCCGGGTTGATGTCACGCACCATCTCGGCCATGACCTTGGTCTTTGGCTTGCCCACAGTGCTTACCCATGCGACTGCTTGCCGGTTGAGATTGGATTCCTCGACCACGTCAGCGTCGATAAGCAGGAGCGTGCCCACCCCGCCGCGGGCGATCGCCTCCGCGCACGCACCGCCGACGCCGCCGAGGCCCACCACCATGACCGTGGAGTGGGCGAGTTTGTTGAGGCCGGCGTCACCAAAGAGGAGGCGGAGGCGGGCGAGGCGCGGGTTGTCGGGGTTGAACTGGGGCGGGCTAAGCGTCACGCCCTCCAGGATACGCTCTGTCTGTGTGCTACATTCGCCCCGATTGGGTACTCATCTACTCCATCGAGGAGGACAAGGTTGTGCTCCAGCTTCTAGAAACCGGTACTTACTCAGATCTCCGCTCTCCGCCGATAGATCGGTTATGCTCCCCGAGCGTGCTACCGTGAATACCGACCTGGGCGTTTGTTTATTTTTGCAGCTCAAACCCTGTGGATAACTAGCTCCGTGAGACAACTTCTGCGCAGCGTCAAAACGCCGTGAGACAACTTCTGCGCAAGTTATCCACAGGCAACATGTGATGTGTTTCACATCCTGGTTGTTATTGGAGGGATGGATGGGGCAGTTTGTGACTAGACTGGGCCCATAGCAGGCCAACATATCATCTTTGTCGGAGAGCGGGCATTTCCGCCCTCATCGCCGCCCTCGAGCGGCTCGAGCAGGGCGACCGGGTCACCGTCGTGGAGCACGGCCACGGTTTTGTCGCCATCCGCCAGCGTCTCACGGTGCGCAAGTCGCTCGGGGGCCTGCTTACCGACGAACGCTGTCAGGTGCTCGATGCTGCAGGTCAGCCGATTGCTGGATTGTATGCGTTGGGGGAGGCGACGGGCTTCGGCGGCGGTGGAATGAACGGGAAGCGCACGCTCGAGGGCACGCTGCTCGGCGGTTGTGTGTTCACAGCCCGCGAATTCGCTCGTCAACTGTAGGTATGCCCACGTCGTTGCGGGCGCGCTCGAGCGTGTAGCAGGCTACCTCGTGGCCGAACGGTGTGCGCACGGTGGTGTGGTCTGCCTGCCATTTTTCCTTCGGTATGGTCACCACGTGCAGTCCACGTGCGCGCAGGTGGGAGGCGTTGTAGCCGCGTGGGACGGTGACGGTGAGGGGGCTGGGGATGTCGGTGTAGAGGGCGAGGTGGGAGCTGATGGCGAGCGGATCTTCCCACTGTCCGTGCAGGTAGAGTGCTGTTTCGTGGGAGAGGATAGCGCGTTGGATGGCGTAGGTGGCCTCGAAGAAGGGGTCGGGGAAGGCGGCGCGGTTGCGGTAGAGGCCGGGCCGGATCTTGACCAGGTCTTTTTTGTGCGTGTCGATGAATCTGGTCACATAGCTCCGGGAGATTCCCGTGGCTTCGACGGCGCTGATGGGGAGGTAGCCGTTCTCCATGCACGCGTATAAGTCATCCCATTTAGTGTTCATTTGCGCTACACTGTACGCCATAGGGGTTGATGATGTGCCAGGTGGGGTGGTTCTATCCACAGGGGGAGCGTCGGGAAGCGACCTGCGCGGCGAGTTATGCACAAGGTAGCAGACATGCTCAACGCCTGGTGGCGCAAACCGGCATCCTAGAAGACATGACCGCGAAATACCTCCTCCTCGCCACCGACGATGAAGCCATCATGAGCGACATCCACCACATCGGTGCCGTCACCGGACTCGACATCGTTGAAGCCACCGAGGCGGTCGATATTCGCCGACACGCCCGCACCGCCACCATCCTCATCGTCGACACCTACCACGCCGACGCCATTCCCACCACGACGACGACAAAGTTCCTCGTCTGCCCCGACCCCGGCCCCATCGACTGGCAGGTAGCCACCCGCATCCATGCCGACGGCGCCTTCAGCCTCCCGGCAATGAGCGGGGATCTCCTCACCGCCGTCTCCGCAGCCATCACCACACCACACGCTACCGGAAGCTCTGCCGACGGCAGTGGCCTCGTCGTCGGGGTCATCGGCGCCTGTGGCGGCGCTGGAACCAGCACTATCGCCGCCGGGCTCGCACTCACCGCCCCCACCACGGCACTCCTCGTCGATGCCGTCCCCTGCTCCGGCGGACTCGACCTCCTCCTCGGCCTCGAAGAGGAACCCGGGGCCCGGTGGGAAGATTTCACATCCACCCTCAGCACAACCGGCGATGATGTACGTGCGGACCTTTCCCTCCTCAGCGCCGCCCGCCTCGCCGAGGCCTGCCCGGCCTGCGGTCACGTTGCCGTGCTCACCTCCTCGCGCAGTACCCACCCCCAACTCGTGGACACGGACACCGTCCTCGCGCTCGTGGAGGCCCATATCGCCGGCATCACGATCGTGGACCTGCCCCCATGGAGTGCCGCAACCAGCGAGATCGCCCGCGCCTGCGACGCTCTCGTCCTCGTCACCCCCGCAGAAGTCCGCGCCTGCGCGGTCGCGGCACACATAGTCTCTCTCACCCAATCCGCCCACCTCTCCATCCACCCCATCGCCCGCTACCGCAGCTGGTCAGCACTCACCCCGAGGGAAATGAGCGAGGTCATTGGCCTGCCTGTGGCAGTCGAAATCCCCCGCGTGCCCGCCCTCGCCCGCACCTGCGAATACGGGGGGATGACACAGCTGCCGCGCGGGCTTGAAAAACCGCTTACCGGGCTGTGGAAACAGCTCACCCCGGGAGCTCTCCCACTGCCGGGGACCACCCGAGGTGGCGGAATTGAACGGATAAGTACCCGGCAGGGGAGGTGGTATCGTGTTCGCGCCGCCGCCTAATCCAGCCCCCGATTCGCACGCCCACCTGGTGGAAAAACTCCAGCTCAAAGTGGCCCAAAACCCCCACCGCTCGGCCACAGAACTGGCGGAGATGGTGCGCGGCGAGGCAGGCCTCATCTCCGACCGGGAGGTATTGGCACTGCTGAAAACCCTCACGGAGGACACCCACGGGCTCGGCCCCCTCACCGGACTCCTCGGCCCCGACACCACCGACATCGTGGTCAACGGCGGTGCCATCTGGGTCGATTCCGGGGCAGGACTAACTGCGGTCACCGGACTCCACCTCACCGAGGAGGACACCCACAAGCTCGCCGTGCGCCTGGCCCATGCCGCCGGTACCCGCCTCGATTCCGCCCACCCGTGCGCAGACGGCCGCCTCGTGGTCAACCCCGGGCCCCTCACCATCCGGCTCCACGCCATGCTCGCCCCACCGTCGGCCTCCGGCACACTCATCAGCCTCCGTGTGCTGCGCCAGGCGACGGCCAACCTCACCACCCTCCGCCAGTCCGGCAGCTTCGACGCGGAGATGGAGGGCATCCTCCGCCGCATCGTCGCCGCCCGACGCTCCTTCCTCATCACCGGCGGCACGGGCACGGGGAAAACCACCCTGCTCGCCGCACTCCTTGCACAAGCACGCGACGAACGGATCCTCGTCATCGAGGACACCGCCGAATTGGCACCGGACCATCCCCACCTGGTCACCGTCACCGCCCGCCACGCCAACGCCGAGGGCACCGGCGAAATTACCCTCTCCTACCTGCTGCAACAAGCACTCCGGATGCGGCCGGATCGGATCGTCGTCGGAGAGATCCGCGGCCGCGAAGTCGTCGATCTCCTCGCCACCCTCAACACCGGCCACGAGGGCGGGGCCGGCACCATCCACGCGAACTCCATCACCGAGGTTCCCGCCCGCATCGCCGCCCTTGCTGCCCTCGGCGGACTCGACACCCGGGCCGTCCATCTGCAGATGGATGCCGCCATCGATATTGTCATCGCGCTCAGCCGCACCACCGCCGCCGACGGCACCACTCTCCGCCGCATCTCCCAGCTGGGAACCATTGCCGGTGGTGAGGTCACGGTGATTTGGGACGAGCACCCGCGCCCCGGCTTCGCCGAATTCGTCGCCTCTCTCCCGCAGGGGCAGCCATGATCGGACCACTTCCCCTCCTGCTCTCAGCCGCCGCCCTCCACACCACCGTCACCCCGGCGCGCCGCCTTGCCACCCTGTGTCCGGTGCGCAAAGAGAGCGTCCTTTCAACCCACCGCACCGGTCTTATCGTCGGTGTCTGTGCTGGCTGTGGAGGTGCCGGGCTCATCGTCGCACCGTGGGCGGTGGCTGTGGCAGTGGGGATTCTCGCCGCCACCGGCGTGGTCCTCGGCGGGGAATGGCGCACCTACACCCGCCACCGTGCAGACCGGAAAGCACTGGTCAGCGTCTATGAAAGCCTGGAAGGATCCCTCCGCGCCGGGGCCCTCATGGACAACGCCTGCGCCGAGGCAGCCCGCGCGTGTCCGCGCTACGCCCCCGCCCTCGATGCCGCCAGACGGGTCGGTGCCACCGCCTTTGACCACCGTTCCGGGCTTACGGACCTGCAGAAACTGTGGACGATGGCAACCGTGCACGGGATTCCCCTCGGCCGGCTCCTCGGGATCGCCCGGAACGCGGTGATCAGTGAACTGGGCCATGAAGCCGAAACACTCGCCACCCTGCAGGGGGCGCTCACCACCGCAGTGATCCTCGCGGTGCTGCCCATCCTCGGTGTGGGATTGGGGGCGACGATGGGTGCATCCTCGGTGAGCTTCCTCGTCACCAGCGGCCTCGGCGGGATCGTGCTCATCAGCGGAGCCGGACTCATGGCGGCGGGATGCCTGTGGTCGGCCCGAATCATCACAGGAGCCCTCGCATGATCGCACTATCCCCGCTCAGTTGGCTGTTTGTCGCCCTTGCTGTTGGCATCGGCCCAGCCCGGGCTGCCCAGCGAGTGCAGCCTCCTGGTGCCACACGCCGCTGGTTGCCCGCGCCCACGCGCCGCTGGTTGCCCGCACTGTCCCGCCTCCCCACCCGTTCCGCCGACGCCACCCCTCTAAGCAGCGGTGATATCGACCTCTTCGCCGGGTGCATCACGGCCGGACTGTCGCCAGCGCAGGCAGCCCAGGCTGTGGGCGGGCCGGGATGGTCCACCCTCGCCTCCCTGTTGGCGCAGGGTATCCCCGCCGCCCAGGCGTGGGGCCACGTCTGCCTCGGCCAGCCGGAGACCTCGGGGTGGCACGCCCTCGCCACTGTCGCCACCGCAGCCGACCACACCGGGGCCTCCATGGCTGCGGAGTGTCAACGGGTGGCCGAAAGCCAGCGCGCCGAGGCCGGGGAGAGGCGCCTCGCCGCAGCCCAACGGGCAGGAGTACTCATTGCGCTTCCGCTCACCCTCTGCTTCCTCCCAGCATTCGTGCTGGTGGGATTGGTGCCAGTGCTCATCACACTCGGTGCCACCATGTTTTAACACCCATCTCTCACAGATCAGAAAGGAGCTATCATGCTCGAACCTCTCACCCAATCCAACCCCCGTATCTTCTCGCTCACCACCCGCCTCAGCGCCCATGTGCGCGCCCGCTACGAGGCGATCGTGCACAACGATGAGGGAATGACCACCATCGAATACGCACTCGGCACCCTCGCCGCAGCCGCACTCGCCGGTGTGCTCTACGCGGTGGTGCACTCGGGCGGGGTGCAATCAGCTATCGACGGCCTGTTCACCCGGGCGTTGAACTCGGTCAAATGAGACACCTTGTCCTTCTTCACCGGCGCTGGCGAACCCTCGCCGGTGAGGATAGCGGCATGGTGACGGTGGAAGCGGCGATCTCTCTCACCGCCATCCTCGCCGTCACCAGCCTCCTCATCGCCGGTATCGGGGCACTCGTGTGCACCCTCATCGCCTATGATTCTGCTGCTGGGGCCGCCCGCGCCTACGTTATCGGCATCGACTACGGCCCCCCAGTGGGAGAGGTGACGGTCACCGAATCCGGGGGGCTGGCCACCGCCACCGCCACCGTTGCCTCCCCACTGGGGACAATGCACGGTCGCGCCGTCTTCGCTCTCGAGTCCCGCTAGGTGGCCCACATGAGTGCACACACCCTGTCACAGCGCTCCTGCAGGAGAGCTGGCCTTGCCGGCGATGCCGGCTACGCCACCGTCACCGCAGCCGGGGTGATCCTCGCCCTCGCCGCCCTCACCATGGCCATCGTCGGTGGAGCGAGCCTGCTGCTCACCCACCATCGGGCACAAACGGCAGCCGACCTCGGTGCTGTCGCCGGGGCGTATGCCGCCTACTACGGGGAAGACGGGTGCGCAGCAGCTGGCGAGATCGTCCGGGCCAACCGGGCCACCCTCCTCGCCTGTGTTGGGCTGCCCGGTCCACTCGGCGATGACATCGCCATCACCGTCCTCGCCGGGCACAGTGGTGCGCGGACAGTGTGGTCCACACGTGCGCGCACAGCCACCTCCCGCGCCGGACCGACAAATAGTGAGCTGGCAGCCGGGTTTCCCGGATCATGAGGCGACCAGCCCCAACACGGTCACCGCCCCCGCCTTTGACAACGGCGCATTGCCGTTTCCGCACTTCGGGGAGATGATGCACGAGGGGCACCCGCTCTCGCAGGTACACGAGACCACCATGTCGAGAGTCATCTGCATCCACTCGCTGAACTGGGCGTAGCCGATATCGGCAAAGCCGGCACCGCCGGGGTTGCCGTCGTAGACGAAGACGGAGGGCTCACCGGTGTCATCGTGGTAGGCGGTGGACAATCCGCCGAGGTCCCACCGATCACACGTGGCCAGGATCGGCAACATGCCGATCGCCGCGTGCTCGGCGGCATGCAGCGCGCCGGGCCAGTCCGCCTCGGTGAGGCCGAGGCGGGTGAGCGCATCCGGGGTGATGGAATACGCCACGGCCCGGGTGTGCAGGGACAGTTTCGGTGCGTTGATGTCGAGCCGGTCGAGCGTTCCCGCCTCGGTGTGGCGCCGAATAAACCCGGTGACCTGGGTGGTGACGTCCACCTCGGCGAGCGCGAGGGTGAGCGGTCCGCGATCGGCCTCCTCGACTACGTCGGTAATGGCGATCGTCGTCTCCTCCAGCACCTGGGTGGTGAAGTCCGGCTGGGCGGGACGCACGAGGGCAACACCGTCGCGCAATCCCGCATCCAATTCCTCGCAGAGGTAGCGCTGACCCTGGTGAATGTAGACAGCCCCGGGGTGGAGTTCCCGCCACGCTCGCCCCACATCCACGGTGCCGAGGATCCGCCCGTCGCTGACATCCACAATCGCCACCTCCCCGCCAAGGCCGCCGCGAATCTGCACATCCACATGCGGTTTTTCCGAGGGGGCTGGGTAGTAGCCGGCGGGCCGGTGCCGCAGCCGCCCCGCCGCAACAAGCTGCTGGGCCACTGCAGTGGCCTCGCCGGTGGACGCTCCCGTGTTGAGGGCGGTGATTTCCGCCTGGACAAGCGGTTTCTCCACGGCCGCGCAGATGAGGTGATCGGCCAACACGTACGGGTTCACCGGGTTGAACGCAAAGTTCTCGAGGGGCTTCTCCAGCAGCGCCTCCGGATGGTGAATGAGGTACTGGTCGAGGGGATCGTTGCGGGCCACAAACACCGACAGTGCCCCCTGGCCACGCCGTCCCGCCCGCCCGGCCTGCTGGGTATAGGAGGCAATGGTGCCCGGGTACCCGGCGGTGACAACAGCATCCAATCCGCCGACGTCAATGCCCAATTCCAGGGCGTTCGTGGAGGCCACACCGAGGAGGGTGCCGTCGTCAAGCTGCCGCTCCAACGCGCGGCGATCCTCCGCCGTGTAGCCAGCCCGATAGGCGGCAATGCGGCGCGCAAAATCCGGGTGGCCGAGCTCCTCCACAGCCGCCTGCGCCCCGAGAGCGACGGTTTCTGCAGAGCGGCGGGAGCGGGTAAACGTCAAGGTCCGGGCACCCTCGTTGATGAGGAGCGCCATGATATTGGCGGCCTCCACCGTCGCCGATGCCTTGATCGCGAGCTCAGCGTCAATGACCGGTGGATCCCACAGAATGGTGGTGCGCTCCCCGGTCGGTGCCCCATCCTCTGTGACAGCAGTGACGTGTCGGCCGAGGAGGCGGGAGGCGTGGCCGGCCGGGTCAAAGGCGGTGGCGGAGGCGAGAATAAACGTCGGGGAAGCCCCATAGAGGGCACAAATGCGCTGGAGGCGCCACAGGATCGCCGCCATGTGGGAGCCGAATACGCCCCGGTAGGTGTGGCATTCGTCGATGACAACGAAGCGGAGATGGGAGAACAGGTGCCGCCAGCGGGCGTGGCGGGCAAGCGTGAGGTGCACCATATCTGGGTTGGTGACGAGGAACTGCACCGATGTGCGGATCGCATCCCGGGCAGCGTGATCGGTGTCCCCATCGTAGGTGTAGGCGAGAATATTGAGGTCAGCGCCTTCGATGAGGTTGGTGGTGGCGCGCAGTTGGTCCGCCTCCAGTGCCTTCGTCGGGGTGATATAGAGCGCGGTGGCGCGCGGATCTGTCCCCAGTGCGGAAAGAATCGGCAGCTGATAGGCCAGGGATTTGCCGGAGGACGTGCCCGTGGCCACCACCACATCCGTACCGTTCCACGCCAGGTCAGCGGCGGTGGCCTGGTGGATGAAGGGGGCGGTGATGCCCCGATCGGCCAATGCGGTGACCAGTGGTGGGAGAACCCAGCTCGGCCAGGCGGCGAAGCGGGCCGGTCGGGCGGGGGTAGTGCGGGTGGCGGCGACGTGGTTGCCGAGCCGGGCGGAAAGTACCTCCACCATCTCCGAACCGAAACCTGCCATGGCTTACAATGTAGACCATGGAGATCGTCAGCGGCCTGGACACCGGTGTGGTGCGGTGGTTCAACTCGGAGAAAGGTTTCGGGTTTATTGTCGATGACCTGCGTGGCGACGACGTCTTCGTGTGCTACTCCGATATTGAGGGCCAGGGGTTCAGAAAACTCGAGGAGGATCAGCGGGTCGAGTACATGCGCGAGGACTCCGTCAAGGGGGCCCGCGCCCGCGCCGTGCACACCCTGTAGGGGCCACAGTAGCCCCCTATATAACAGTATGGGTTCACCTGTGCTTGCAATCGAGCGGCAAAGTCCCTACAGTGAGCGCAAGTTACCGGTGAGACATAAGGAGTGAGTGTGACTAAGCGGCTCGTCATCGTGGAGTCCCAGACCAAAGCCACAAAAATTGGCAAGTACCTGGGTCCCGATTACATTGTCGAGGCCTCCATTGGCCACATCCGTGACCTGCCGCGCTCCGCCGCAGACATTCCCACCAAGTACAAGAAGGAGCCGTGGGCGCGGCTCGGTGTCGATATCGAGCACGATTTCCGCCCCCTCTACCTGGTCAGCCCAGACAAGAAGAAAAAGGTCGCTGACCTCAAGAAAAAGCTGTCGCTTGCCGACGAACTCTACCTCGCCACCGACCCCGACCGGGAGGGCGAGGCCATCGCCTGGCACCTGTTGGAAACCCTCAAACCAAAAATCCCCGTGCGCCGGATGACGTTCAACGAGATCACCCCGGAGGCGATCCGCTACGCCGCCGAACACACCCGGGAGCTCGACGGCAACCTCGTCGATGCGCAGGAAGCGCGCCGAATATTGGACCGCCTCTACGGCTACGAGGTCTCCCCGGTGCTGTGGAAGAAGGTCATGCCCCGGTTGTCCGCAGGCCGCGTGCAGTCGGTGGCCACCCGGGTGATTGTGGAGCGGGAACGCGAACGCATGGCGTTCGTCTCTGCGGAATACTGGGACCTCGAGGTCACCGCCGATACCGGGAAGAACGAGACCCCACGCACGTTCCCAGCCCGGCTCACCGCCGTTGCGGGAACTCGGGTGGCGCAGGGGAAGGATTTCTCCGATCGCGGTGAAGTGAAACCCGGCGTGGTGGTACTCACCCGTGGAGACGTCGCAACGCTAAAAAGCGAGATGAGCGGGGACACCTTGACGGTCAGTGCGGTGGAGGAGAAGCCGTACACGCGCAAACCGTATGCGCCGTTTATGACCTCAACCCTGCAGCAGGAAGCGGGCCGGAAACTGCACTTCACCTCCGAGCGGACGATGCGCATTGCGCAGCGGTTGTACGAGAACGGCCACATCACCTACATGCGTACAGATTCGACCACCCTCTCTGAATCCGGGTTGGCGGCAGCCCGGGAGGCGGCGATCGAACTGTTCGGGTCGGAGTATGTCTCCCCGAGCCCGCGCCAATACACCCGGAAGGTGAAGAACGCGCAGGAAGCACACGAGGCGATTCGCCCCGCTGGTGAGCGCTTCCTCACCCCCGGTGAGCTGCACGGCAGGCTCGACGCGGAGGAGTTCCGCCTCTACGAGCTGATCTGGGCGCGCACCGTGGCCTCGCAGATGGCCGACGCGAGGGGCACCTCGATGAAGGTCACCCTCGACCACGCGGGCCCGCAGAAAGCGCAGTTCACCGCGACCGGCCGGACGGTGACGTTCCCCGGCTTCCTCAAGGTGTATGCGGACAGTTCCGACGACAAAAACCAGGACACCCACCTGCCCGCACTGGCCAAGAACCAGCAGGTCACGGCCACGGATGTGGAGGAGCAATCGCATTCGACGAATCCGCCGGCCCGCTACACAGAGGCCTCGCTGGTGAAGAAGATGGAGGAGCTCGGCATCGGCCGCCCGTCCACCTACGCCTCCATTATCAAGACGATCCAGGATCGCGGCTACGTGTACTCGCGCGGCAACGCGCTCGTGCCCAGCTGGGTGGCGTTTGCCGTGGTGGGGCTGCTGGAGCAGAACTTTGGCACACTGGTGGACTATGACTTCACCTCCGATATGGAGGACCAGCTTGACCAGATCGCCGCTGGTCACACCGATCGCACCGTGTGGCTCAAGGGCTTCTACTTTGGCGATACCGCCGCCCCGGCTGATTCGATCCCCGCACCCGGCGGGCTCCATGCGATGGTGGGGGAGAACCTCGAGAACATCGATGCCCGCACCGTCAACTCCCTGCGGCTTTTCGAGGACCCCGAGGGTCGGCCGATCGTCGTCCGGGTCGGCCGCTACGGTCCGTACCTGGAGCGCCGTGTGGGGACATCTGCCGAGGGTGAGCCGGTGTACGAGCGGGCAAATCTCCCGGAGAACACCACCCCGGATGAGGTGAATCTTGACTTTGCGCTGAAACTGTTCGCCACCCCGCAGGGGGGACGCGAGTTGGGTGAGAATCCGCAGAACGGACGGATGGTCCTGGCCAAGGATGGGCGCTACGGGCCGTACGTGACCGAGGTGGTCCGTGACGACGAGCGGGTTGCCGCCGAAGCCGACGCCGCCACGATTATCGCTGGTGAGCGGGCCGCTGAGGATGAACAGCGCGCCGCTGAGGGCAAGCGGGCGAAGAATTGGGAGACAAAGACCGCGCAAGCCGCCTACGAGAAGCGGCTGACGGAGCTGGTGACGGAGAAACTGAAGCCACAGACCGCGTCCCTCTTCTCCTCCATGGATGTGGGGACCGTCACCCTCGAAGAGGCTCTTCAGCTGTTCACCCTGCCGCGCGTGGTGGGGCAGATCGACGGTGAGGAGGTCACCGCACAGAACGGCCCCTACGGGCCCTATTTGAAGAAGGGGACCGATTCGCGCACGATCGGGAGTGAGGAGCAGCTGTTCACGATCACCCTCGAGGAGGCAAAGGCGATCTATGCGCAGCCGAAACAGCGCGGGCGCGCCGCCGCGAAGCCACCGCTGAAGACGCTGGGCAATAACGACGTCTCCGGCAAGCCGATGGTGGTGAAGGATGGCCGGTTTGGGCCGTACGTGACCGACGGGAAGACGAACGCATCCCTCAAGCGCGGCGATAATCCGGAGACGCTCACCGATGCGCGAGCGAATGAGCTGCTCAGCGAGCGTCGCGCCCGGGAGGCCGCCGGCGAGGTCGGCGGTACAGCGAAGAAGGCCACCCGCAAAACCACCGGTGCCCGGACCCGGAAGGCCACCGCGAAAAAGCCGCCGCAGACCACGAAGCGCGTGGTGAAGGCCACCCACTAGCGCGCCCCGCGCCGGCGCCGCCCCGCGCCTGCCTGCGCCCCGCGCCCCTGAGTTATGCTCCCCGAGCGTGCTACATTCAGCAAAACCCCAGGACGCAAAACACAGATTGAACGATTTTAGCCACACTCACCGCAAGAGAGGCTTCGCCCATTTCAGTGCCGCCGTCATCACCTTCGCGTAGGTTTCCTTGCTCATCTGCCTAAATCCGCTGATCGGCATGACATATTGCGCCGCAATCGTCCGCGGTTCAGTGTATTTGAGCAGGCCATCGTCGCCATGCCGGCGCCCGATACCGCTGCGCTTCCAGCCGCCCATTGACGCGCGCATCGATCCCCAGCCGGCCGCGTACCCCTCGTTGATGTTCACAGTTCCGGTTTCCAGCTGCTTGGCAACGCTCAACGCTGTCGACGGTGAACCCCACACCGAGGAGTTGAGCCCGTACGAGGAGTCGTTTGCCTTGGCCACAGCCTCTTCTTCGGAGGAGACCGTTTCGATGTACACCACCGGCCCGAAGATTTCCTGCCGGTACAGATCGGCGGTTTCGGGCACATCGGTCAGCACCGTCGGCGCGTAGAACTTCGGGCCCAACTCCGGCAGCGGCGTGCCACCGGCAAGCACGGTTGCCCCCTTGGCCACCGCATCGCGGACGAAACTGTCGACGGTGGCGAGGTGCTCCTCGGAGATGAGCGAGCCCATATCCACCGTCCAGTCGTGCCCACCTGCCACTCTCATTGCCTTGACGTTGTCAACAAACTGGGAGATGAATTCGTCGGCGACGGCCTCGTGCACGTAGATCCGCTCGATGGAGATGCACAGTTGCCCCGAGTTGGAGAAACATGCGTTGAGCGCGCCGTATGTGGCTGTGGTGACGTCGGCATCGTGGCAGATGATCATCGGATTCTTGCCCCCGAGCTCAGCGGAGATTCCGACGAGCCGTTCCCCGGCTTGGGCGGCCAGTGTGGCCCCGGTGGCCGAGGATCCGGTGAACATGATGTAGTCGGCCTGTTTCATAATCTCCTGGCCCACAACCGAGCCCTTGCCGGGGACAATCTGTAGGAGATCGCGCGGGAGCCCGGCCTCGTACAACAGTGATGCTGCAAGAAATGCGGTGCGCGGGGTCAGTGAGTCCGGTTTGAGCACGACTGCGTTGCCGGCCAGCAGGGCTGCGACAGCGTCGGAAAGCGCGAGGACCAGCGGATAGTTCCACGGTGCGATAACCCCCACAACGCCCTTCGGCGGGTGCTCAACGATGGTGTGGGTGATCAGCGGCAGCGCCCCGCCGAAGATGTCCTTACGCGCCCGGAGGAGGCGTTCCACCTGGTAGGCGTAGTGGCGGGCGGTGATCGCCGCATCCATGATCTCCTCGAAGGCGCTCGCCCGGTTCTTGCCGTTCTCATCCTGGATGACATCGAGCAGTTCCTCCTGGTGCTCCAAGACAAGGTCGTGGTAGCGCAGGAAGATGGCTTTGCGCTGCTTCAACGGGGTGCGTGCCCACTCTTTCTGGGCGCGGCGGGCGGTCTCGAACGCGGCGGCGGTTTCCTCGGCAGAATGGGGAGTGAGTTCTGCGTTCAGTGTCGCTGTCATACCCCCACTCTAGTGGGTTTTCCAGCCCCGCCGCCATGGTTTAGGTCCGGCGCAATCAGCGCAGCCGACCCCGCCCGGGCCCAGGCGGAAACTGTGAAACACACGGTTGAGCATGGGTTATCCCGATGCCAGGCCCCGCGCCCGCCGTGATATCCCCTTGTGGGCGTTTGAGTAGCATACACTGGATGCATGCACGTATCCCGTCGCGTCCTCGCCGCCCTGCCTGCCGTCCTCCTCCTCGCCACGCTGTCAGCCTGCACGTCCGCCGGTGATGCTGGCGTATCGCCAGCCTCCTCCCGGCCCACTGCCGCCCCCACCACGGCCCTGTCAACTGCGGCCACACCGACGGCGACCCCGTCGTCCACCACGGAGATTCAGCAGCTATTTAATGATGGCGTGGCCCTCATCGCAGAGCCGAACCTCTTTGACAAGGAGGGGTTTGGCGACGGGCAGACAGGGGTAGTCCGGGCGATCCGGATGGCCCCGCACGATGGGTTCGACCGTGTGGTCATTGACCTGGCCGGGCCGGGTGTTCCGGGCTATCTGGTGCGCTATGAGGAGCAGGCCTACCAGGACGGTTCTGGCCACCCGATCACTGTGGCCGGGGAGGCGAACCTGGTGATCTACGTGAACGGGGTGACCTACCCGTTTGAGTGGGGTCTGGACGACACCGTCGCCCAGGACGGCGATGTGGCCGCGCTGCACGTGGTCACGGAGGTGCACGATTCCGGCTCCTTCGAGGGAACCCACCAGATTGTGCTGGGGATCGCGGGCGGGGAACACGGCTTTGCGGTGGGCACTCTCGAGGACCCGACCCGGCTGGTCATCGATATCGCCACCGGCTAGACGCTCACGGTGCCGCCTGCGCGGACGAATTGAGGGAGGCTACGCGGCCGGCATCCGCCGCCGACTTAGGTGGTCGAGGCGGACGACTGGGCCCATTGCTGCATAAGCAACGATATTCTCGCGGGTTACCTCGTCGATGTATTCATCGTCGCTCGTGTCCGTGTACCACGGGTCGTCGAGAAGTACCATGCCCGGATGCTCTGAGGAGGGGTCCCAACCGAAGGTCACCGATGTGTTGGCGGCTGCGGCGGCATCTACGAAGAATGATCTAGAGTCTTGCCCTCGGCTAGGAGAACACCTCTCCGGGATAATAGGGTCCCACAACGCGATAATATGCTCGAGTTTGTCCAGGTCATCCCCCTTGCGCGAACGTGAGAAGAGTTTTCTGTTGCGATCGTAACAGAGTGGGAAATGGTGCCGTGAGATGGGTGCAGTTGCTCCCGATGTCATACTTCGGGCTAGACTTGTCACATGATATCTGAGGCGATTAAGAAGTTAGTGATCAAAGAGGACCTCACCTACGATGAGGCCTACCAGGTGATGGACGAGATTATGTCCGGCACCTCCACCCCCACCCAAAACGCCGCCTACCTGGCTGCACTGTCGACGAAGTCGACGAAGTCGGAGACGATCGAGGAGATCATGGGCTCGGCGGAGGCGATGCGCTCGCACGCTCTCCAGGTGGAGCACCCCGATTACAAGGTGCTCGAGATTGTGGGCACCGGCGGCGATAAGTCGCACACCTTTAATATCTCCACGACCTCGATGTTTGTCGCCGCTGCGGCGGGGATCAAGGTGGCCAAGCACGGCAACACGGCCGCGACCAGCAAGTCCGGCGCCTCCGATGTGCTCACCACGCTTGGCGCAAATATTCAGCAGCCGCCGGAGATGGCACGCAGGCTTCTCGACGACGTCGGGGTTACGTTCCTCTTTGCCCAGCTGTATCACGCCTCCATGAAGCATGTGGGCCCGCTGCGCAGGGAGCTCGGTTTCCGCACCGTGTTCAATATTTTGGGGCCTCTGACGAACCCGGCGAAGCCGGAGTACTTCGTCCTCGGTGTCTACTCGGAGGACCTTGTTGAGCCGCTGGCGAAGGTACTGGATAGGCAGGGTGTAGAGCGCGGTATTGTGTGCTTTGGCCAGGACGTGATGGATGAGATCTCTATCTCCGCGCCGACGACGGTGTGTGAGATCCGCAACGGCTATTTCCGGGTCTCGGAGATCACCCCGGAGCAGTTTGGTTTGACCCGCGCCACCAAGCAGGACATTGTTGGTGGTTCCCCGGAGGAGAACGCGGCGATCACTCGGGCGGTGCTCGCCGGTGAGGATCGCGGGCCGCACCGCGATATTATCCTGCTCAACGCCGGTGCAACCCTGTTTTCCGGGGAGAAGGCGGAGAGCCTCGCCGAGGGTGTTGCGTTGGCCGGAGAGATCATCGATTCCGGGGCCGCGGTGACCAAGTTGGACGACTTTATCGAGGCCTCCAACTCCTAGCCCGCACCCCCGCGCCCCGGGTATCCGCCCGAAGGCGCACCCCCCGCGCCCCGGGTATCCGCCCGATGGCGCACCCTCCGCGCCCCGGGTATCCGCTCGAAGGCGCACCCCCTGCGCGCGGCCGCTAGGACCGGTCGGCGAGGGTGGGTCGGATCGGCCGGGCCAACTGGCTCATCCGCCCGCGCCCGCGCAGTTCCACCGACTTCATGAGCGTCCAGTGCGCCTGCTCCACCTCGTTGGCCTGCGCCAACGTTGTGGCAGTGGTGAGCACGTGGCCCGGGGTGTCCTTCGCCAGATCCGTCAGGCGGGAGGCGGCGTTGACCGTATCGCCGATCACCGTGTACTCAAACCGGTTGTGCGCCCCAATATGCCCGGCCACCACATCGCCAGTGGCCACCCCAATGCCTGCCTTCAACTGGAGGCCACGCAGCTGTTGCTGCATATCCCGGGCGGCGGCGAGTGCCTGACCGGTGGCGTCGGGAAGCGCCGTCGGTGCCCCGAAGATCGCCAACGCCGCATCGCCCTGGAACTTGTTCACAATTCCCTTGTGCTCATGGATGACGGCCACCACCTGCTCAAAGAACTCGTTGAGGGCGGTCACTACCTCCTGGGGGCTGCGTTCGGCGGCGAACGCGGTCGAGGAGATAACGTCAATAAAAAGCACCGCCACTGTGCGCGATTCCCCGCCCAGTTCGGGGTCCTCGGCCAAGGCCCTTGCGGCCACGTCGCGGCCGACGTAGGCGTCGAGAAGCTCGCGCACCTTGTTGCCGCTGGTCACACCTGCGGACAGCTCGTTGAAGCCAGCCTGCAGTGAGCCGAGCGAGGACCCGTCATACGGGGGGACTTGGGTGAGCGTATCACCGTGGCGGGCGGCCTCAATGACGGTGTTGATATCGCGCAGCGGCACGCGTACGAGGTCAGCGAGGAGGACGGCCGCAACCCCGCCGACCACGATCATCGAGCCAATGCCGAGCAGCAGCGGCACATCGTGGCGCCCGAGCACGCCGACGGCCGCCAATGGTAGTGCCGACGTGGTCGCCCACGTGAGAATAATCTGCCGGTCAAGGGGTATTTCTGCCGGTACATTCACCGCCGCGCCGGATGTGGCCACGCGTGCCAACGGTCGCATCAGCCACTTTGCCCACAAAAACGTGAGACCGGCGGAAAACGCCATGCCAACAGCCATGATGAGGGCGATCGGCCCGCGCTGGGGTGCGGGGGCAACGAGCGTGAGCACGAGGAGCGCGAGCGCCCAGATCACCAGCGCCACCACCGACTGCACCGGCGGGATCCGCAGCACGAGTCCGCGTATCATCGTCGGATCGTGGCCGGTGGGCTCCCGCAGCCACGCGATGATCGGCCGAAACAGGAGAAACACCGAAATCGCCCCGCTGAGCAGGCCCACAATGCCGATGCCGATGCCGGTGAACTGGAGCTGCCGGGGCGGGGTGGTATCCAGCGCGATGAGTCCGGCAATGACACCCGCAATCAGGGCGTTGACCAGCACAATGACAAGTCCATATCGGACGGCCTGGCCGACGCCGCGACGCACCTGGGTTTTCTCCATGCCAATAACTTTAGGCAACTATGCTGGGGGGCGTGCAACTTCTGACCCGCTTCCCGGAACTCGCCGCTGACGTGTGGCTCGCCCGAACCGCAACGGCCAGTTCCGCCCCGGCGGATCCGGCTGGGGTGACCCGTGCGGATGTGACCCACTCGTGGCTGATTACCGGTCCGCCCGGGTCTGGCCGCTCCGTCGCCGCCCGTGAACTGGCTGCTGGCCTGTTGTGCACGAACCCGGATACCCCGGCGTGTGGGGAGTGTGATAGTTGCCGCGCTGTATTGAACGGTTCTCACACGGACCTGGTGCTCATTCAACCTGCAACTATCCATATCCCTGTTGACCAGGTGCGCGACATCATCCGGGAGGCGACCCGCTCGCCACTTGTGGGGCAGTGGCGGGTGATTGTCATTGAGGATGCGGACCGCTTCAACGAGGCCTCCGGTAACGCGTTCTTGAAAACCCTGGAGGAACCCCCCGCGCAGACGGTGATTATCCTCTGTGCACCGTCGACGGATCCGCAGGACATTCTGCCCACGCTGGTGTCGCGGTGTCGGCACCTGTATGTGCCCGCCCCCTCGTTTGCGCAGGTGGCTTCCATCCTTGAGGCGGAGGGTATTCCTGCAGGTAATGCCATGCTTGCCGCGCATTCCACGGCGGCCCATATTGGGCGGGCACGGCGGCTGGCCACCGATTCTGCTACGCAGCAGACGCGGGCGCGGATCCTGCGTCTTGCGGAGTTGATCTATCACCGCCATGAGGCGTTTCTCGATGTCACGGAGCTGCTGTCGGAGGTGGATAAGCAGGTCAAGGAGGCGTTTCAGCCGGTCCGGGAGGAGCGGATGAGCAGGCTGCGCCAGTCGCTGGGGGAGGGCGGCACGGGCAAGGGCGCGGCGCGGGCGATGCATGGCACGAAGGGCCTGCTTGACGACGCAGAAAAGCGCCTGAACCAGGAAGAATCCCGGATGAAGCGGGATGCGTATGATCAGATCCTCATGGATTTCATCGGCCTGTACCGCGATGCTCTCATCCAGCAGGCCGCTCCCGCCCCCTCTGCTCCCGCTCCCGCCGCCAACCCCACCCCCGCCCCAGACTCCCAGCCCCCCGCCAACCCCGCTCCCCCCGCTGACCCCGTCCCCGCCTCGGGCTCCCAGCTCCCCGCTGGCCCCGTCCCCGCCCCGGAGCTCCTGCATCCGGACTTTGCCGGCGACTCGGCCGACCTCGCCGCCAAGCACACTACAGAACAGCTTGTGGCCTGCATCGATGCGATCAACGAGGCCCGGGAGCGGCTGACCCGCAACACGACACCGCGCTCGGCGTTCTTTGCGATGCTCGGTCGGATCCGCCTCGCGCTCGGCGTCGACTAGTCTGCGCTCCACCTTCCTCCCCGCCCCCGCCGCCAACCCCGCCCCGCCCCCGCCGCGAACCCCCGCCCGCGCCTGCCTGCCCCGCCTGCCCGCCCCCTCCCCGCCCCCGCCCGCCTGCCCCGCCCGCCTGCCTGCCTGCGTCTTCCGGCCAGTCGGCCGCCGGGCTCCTCATTTGGCGGGGGGCATAAAATCTGCTATCCAGGCATTTTCCAATCCATACCACCCTCCAAATGAGGGATCCGTCCGCTGTGCGGTGGCGTGTCGACGCGAGGGATACAGCTGCCTCCGGCTGGTGGGGCCAGCGAGACCCAGACTGGTGGGGCCAGCGAGACCATGATCGCGGGTCACGGTGATGGGGGATAGGAGCCCGGCAACCGCCGTTTTTGGTGAAACCTGACCGGTGCTGTAGAGTTACCGGAGGCCTGCCACCTTAGCTCAGTCGGTAGAGCGATTCACTCGTAATGAATAGGTCAAGAGTTCGATTCTCTTAGGTGGCTCCAGAAAAACCCCTGCTCAGGCGGGGGTTTTGCTTTTCTCGGGCGGCGGGAGGTGCGGGCGGCGGGAGGTGCGGGCGCCGGGAGGTGCGGGTTCCGCGAGGTGCGGGCGGCAGCGCGGGCGCGGGCGGACCTCAGGCCTCGGCAACGCCGCGCTTGAGAAACCACTGCAGCCCCGTGCCAATGATCCCACCGGCGACAAGCCCGGCGATCAGGCCAATGAGGGGCTGCTGTTGGAACAGCCATCCGCCGACGTAGCCGACGAGGGTGGCCTGCGCGGCCCACACCATGGTGCCGAGCGTGTCAATGGGGAAGAACCTCCGCCACGGATACCGGGTCGAGCCTAAAAACAGGGTCAATACCCACCGCGCCCACGGGATGAACCGGCCGATGATGATCGCCGCCACGTCATTATTGCGGACGTTGCGTTTGGCCCACCTGAGCATGCGCTCGGGTTTGGAACCCTTGGGGAGCTGGGAGACCTTTTCAGCGAACATGCGCCCGGCAATGTAGAGGATGTTGTCCCCGATCATCCCGTAGATGGTGGCGAAGAGAAACAGGAGCCATACCGACGGCACCCCGTTGTGGGATCCAGACCATGCCCCGGCCAGGTTGATGACAGATTCACTGGGCAGGACAGGGAAGAGGCAGTCGCCGATGACGAAGACAGCGAGGGCTGGGAAGAAGGCCGGTGACATGACGAAGGTCTCCACCCAGCTCAGGATGAGGTCGTTCACCCCAACCACCCTACACTAACCCAGGTCAGCACCGTCAGCCGAGGAAGCCGGGCCGGAGGTGGCGGGCCCAGAACCAGCCGGGCCGGAGGTGGCGAGCCCAGAACCAGCCGGGCCGAAGGTGGCGGGCCCAGAACCAGCCGAGCCGGAGGTGACCGCGCCGACAGTCCGGGCCTGGCGGCGAATCCGGATCAGCGCATACACCGCCAGCAGCAGCGAAATGATCACGCACACCACGATGACGAAGAACGCCCACGAGAACGCCGTCATCCACGTCGTTTCAGTGGCCGCAGTCTGGTCGCCGATGACGGCGAAGAACACACCGGTGACAATCGCGGTACCGATAGCGGTAGCCACACGTTCCACGGTCTGCTTGAACGCCCCAGCAGTACCACCGTTTTCCACCGGCACCTCGTGCATGGAGGCGGACTGGTTCGCCGCCCCAAAAGCACCCATCCCCAGGGCAGTTAAACACAGGGTTCCGGCGAGGATCCACACTGACGTGCCCCAGTGCGCGTGGGCATAGATGGCAAAGTTTGAGGTGGTCAGGCCGATGACAGCGGAGGTCAATGCGGCGATCATCACCGGCAGCTCACGCCCGTAGTTGTATTTGCCGGACAGCCACGCCCCGAGCGCGGAGAACCCGGCCGACGGCAGCCCGATGAGCCCGGCGATGAACGGGGAGAACCCCATCCCGGATTGGAGGAAGATGGCGATCACCGCATACTGCGAGGTGATGCCCAAGAACATGATGCCGGAGGTGAGCGTGGCGTATTTGAACGAGCGGATCTTCAACAGGGAGAGAGTGACCATCGGGGCGTGCCCGATCTGTTCGTAGTGGCGCTCCCAGACAAACCAGACGACGGCGAGGACAGCGGAGATTCCGAGCAGCCCCCACACGAGATTGTTGTCCCCGTGGTACATGAACGGAAACATGACGGTGACCACTTGGAGGGTGAGCAGCACCATGCCCACCGGGTCGAGGTCGATTCTCCCAACTGGGTTTTTGACCTTGGCTTTCAGGTTCCGGATGGCTTTTCGTTCGGTTTCAAACGGCAGCCAGAACAGTGCGGAGATGACCCCGCCCACCCCGAGCGGGAAGTTGATCCAGAAGGAGCCGCGCCATCCGGCTTCGGAGCCGAAGATCTCAATGATCGCCCCGGTCACCGGCGGGCCAACGGCCACAGCAGCGGCGATGACCAGGCCGAACGTGGAGAATGCTTTGGCGCGTTCGCGGCCTTGGAAGTACTGTTGGATGAGCCCCACGATCTGTGGGCCCATGATGGCGGCGGAAATACCCTGGATGAAGCGGAAGATATTGAGCATCGTTGCGGTCGTCGCAAAGCCGCAGAGCAGGGAGAAGAGGGAAAACGCGGCGAGTCCGCCGACGAAGAAGCCGCCGCGTCCGAAGATGTCGCCGAGCCGGCCAAACGGCACCAGAAACATGCCGTAGGTGAGCGCGTAGCCGGCGAGGACCCACTGCAGTTGCGCCGGGGAGGCGCCGAGTCCGGATTCGATCGACGGTAGCGCCACGTTGACGGAGCTGACGGCCATGAGCGACATGGCCAGGGGAATCAAAACGACGATGAGGATTTTGGTCTGTGTAAATGTCCTGTTGACACCATCCACATGGATTTCCATAGTCACCTCTCTTTCAGGTTAGGAAAACCTACACAGCCTAGTTTGTTCAGCGACTGTGCGCAAGGTCTGTCCTATACTGAGCCCATGCGCACTCTCATCACCGGCGGCGCCGGTTTCATCGGTTCACATCTTGCAGACTTGCTGCTCAGGGAGGGGCACGAGGTGGTCGTCATTGACGATCTTTCCCACGGTAAGCGCACGAATTTACCGCCAGAGGTGCCGCTGCTGGAGCGCGATATTCGCACGGTCGACTTTGAGGAGGTCTTCGCCGAGTACGCCCCGGAGGTGGTGTATTTGTTGGCGGCGCAGATCGATGTGCGCAAGTCCGTTGCGTCGCCGCTTTTCGACGCTGAACTCAACATTCTGCCGACCATTCGGGTGGCGGAGGCCGCGAAGAATCACGGGGTTCGCAAGATCGTGTTTACTTCCTCGGGTGGGGCGATTTATGGGCAGGCCGATGGTTTCCCCCTGTCGGAGAAGGTGCCGGTGGATCCGTGGAGCCCGTATGCGGTGGGGAAGGTCTCCAGTGAGCTCTACCTCAACGCGTATCGCCATTTGTATGGTCTGGACTGCTCGTTTATTGCACCGGCGAATGTGTATGGGCCGCGTCAGGATCCGGAGGGGGAGGCCGGTGTGGTGGCGATTTTCTCGCAGGCGCTGCTCGGCGGGAAGCTGACGAAGGTGTATGGGACCGGGTCGAATACGCGCGATTATGTGTTTGTGGAGGATTTGGTGCGCGCGTTCTACCTGGCCAGTTTTGAGAAGGGGTCGGGGATGCGTTTTAACGTGGGCACGGGTGTGGAGACCAGTGACCGGCAGCTCCATACGCTCATTGCGCAGGCGGCGGGTGCGCCGGATAATCCGGAGTTCGCCCCGGCGCGGTTGGGCGATGTTGAGCGTTCCTGCCTGGACTTTTCGCGGGCGCGGGAGGTGTTGGGCTGGTCGCCGCAGGTGCCGCTGGAGGAGGGTATCCAGCGCACGGTTGATTCGTTCCGCGCGAGCGTAGGGTAGCTCGCGTGCGCTACCTGACCCTTGCTACGGCGATCGCGGGTATCTCGGGCTTTGTCGTCATTATTGTGGCGGCGTGGGCGTTGGGGGATTCTGCGACGATGACGGCCGATTTTACCGCCTATTGGGGGTTGTTCTTCGTGGGGACGGGCATTTTGACCGGGTTTATGCAGGAGACGACGCGGGGTGTGGCGGCTGCGTTGCAGAGCGCCGGTCCTGCGGCCCCCGAACTCGGCCCGGCGAGCCCCGGCACCACGGGGACCCGCGTCTGGCGCATCGCCGCGATCATCGCCGCCGTCATCGCCGTGCTCCTCGCGCTCACGACCCCGTGGTTCATCGGCCGCATCATCGAGACCGACCGCACCATCGGCGCGATCCTGCTCGTCATCGGCCTGGCCAGCTACAGCCTCCAGGCCGTGTTCCAGGGCATTGTCGCCGGGTACTCGCGCTGGAAAACCTACGCTGCGCTGGTCACACTCGACTCGGTGTCCCGCATGGTGCTGGCCGCACTCGCCTGGATAATGGGCTGGAAGCTCGTCGCGTTTCTCGTGGTCACGGTGTTGGGGGCGGCGTCGTGGGCGGTGATCGTGGCGGTGGATAGGTCCTCGCGCAGCGCGTTCGTGGCGGCGAGGGTGGATGTGACGGCACGTGAGTTTGCGCGCCGGGCCGCAACAGCAATGGCTGCGGCTGGAGCAAACAGCGTGCTCATCGTGGGTTTTCCCACGCTGGTGAAGCTGACAAATCCGACGGCGGCTACAGCTGCGGCGGTGATCTATGCGGTGACGTTGACCCGGGCGCCGATCCTGGTGCCGCTCATGCAGTTTCAGTCGGCCCTCATCGTCCGCTTTGTGGAGCGCCGTGGTGGCCGCGTCCTCGCCGCCCCGTTGGGCCTGGTTGTGGGGGTGGGGATACTCGGCGCGGGGGTGGCGTGGCTGATCGGTCCGTGGCTCATTGAGGTGGTGTTGCGGTCGGAGATCTTTGCCATCTCGGGGAGTTTGCTGGCGGCGTATGTGCTGGGTGCGACGTGTATGGGGGCCTTGACGGTGACCGGGGCGGCGGTTCTGGCCGGTGAGCGCCACGGTGCCTATCTTGCGGGGTGGCTTGTCGCGGCCGTGGTGGCGGTGGTGATCCTCGCCGCCGTGCCCCTGCCCCTTGGCCCGAATGCGGCGGTGGCGCTGGTGGTGGGGCCGCTTGTGGGCTTTGGTGTGCACATGGCCGCCCTGCGCTAGCCGGCCCCGCCCGCTCAGGCCTCCGGGTCTAGCAACCCGGCCATGTATATCGGCAGGTTGAGCACCGTTCCCTCCGGCTCGACGTTGGATTCACTGAGCACGATCCCCTGCGTGAGGTGGAACTCGGGGATGGCAAGAATATTATGCAAGGCATGGTGCCGCTTGTAGGTCTTTCCCGATTTCACCTCAATGGGCAGTACTGTCCCGCGCCTGGTCTCCACAACAAAGTCGACCTCGTCCAGCTTCTTGGAGTTGTAGTAGTATGGGGTGAATCCGCTGGTGACAAGCTCCTGGGCGACGGCATTTTCATAGACCGCCCCGAAGTTCGTATCGGTTGATCCAGATTTGGTGAGTAGTTCGGTGGTCACCCCTTCCCCGTATTGGCTGGTCAGGAGCCCCACATCGCAGTAGAACAGCTTAAACAGTGAGCGCTTTTTGGCAGCTAGCAGGGGGCGAACCGGCGCATCCACGTTATATACTGCCAGTGCCATATTGGAGGTGTTCAACCAGAGGAGCGCATCTTCGAAGCTGCGCAACCGCATCCTTTCGTTGAGGTTCTTAAGCACGAACCGCTTGTTGGGGTTGCTCAGTTCTGAGGGGATGAGGTTGAAAGCATCCAGTGCTTTAAGGGCATCCGCATCGGTGAGATATTTCGCGATGTCCGCACGGTACCACTGCAGCACCGCAGCCTGCGCGTCCCGCGCCCCGCTCCGCCCGTCCGCCCGGCTCCGCCCGTCCGCCCGGCTCCGTCCGTCCGTCCGCCCGTCCCCCGCCCGGGCCCCGCCCGGGTTCGCTCCGCCGGCCCGTCCGCCCGCCCGTCCCCCATCCGGCTCCGTCCGCCCGCCCGGCCGCGTCCGGCCGCGCCCCGCTCCACAGGCCGCGCTGTCGCGCCCCGCCAGGTCGTGCGGTCGCCTACAGTAATACCCATGGTGAACGTGTTGGTGACTGGTGGTGCGGGTTTTATTGGTGCGAATTTTGTGCATCTGGTGGGGCGGGTGCGTCCGGGTTGGCGGGTGACGGTGGTGGATAAGTTGACGTATGCGGGTAATCCGGCGAATTTGGATGGGACGCAGGCGCACCTTGTTGTGGGTGATATTTGTGATCGGGATCTAGTTCATGATCTGGTGAAAGATGCCGATGTGGTGGTGCATTTTGCGGCGGAGTCGCATAATGATAATTCGTTGGCTGATCCGGATCCGTTTATTCAGACCAATGTGGTGGGGACGGTGAATATTTTGCAGGCGGTGCGTGAGCATCGTAAGCGGTTGCATCATATTTCCACTGATGAGGTGTTTGGGGATTTGGCGGTGGATGATCCGGCGCGGTTTACGGAGGAGACGCCGTATAATCCGTCGTCACCGTATTCGGCGTCGAAGGCGGCGAGTGATCATCTGGTGCGTGCGTGGGTGCGTTCCTTCAACGTAGCAGCGACGATTTCGAATTGCAGCAATAATTATGGGCCGTATCAGCATATTGAGAAGTTCATTCCGCGTCAGATCACCAATATTCTGGATGGTCGTACGCCGAAGTTGTATGGCACTGGTGAGCAGGTGCGGGATTGGATTCATGTGGATGATCACAATACGGCGGTGATAGATATCATCGAGCGCGGCAGGATCGGGGAGACGTATATCATTGGTGCGGATAATGATTATTTGAATAATAAGCAGGTGATGGGGATTATTTGTGAGCTGATGGGGTTGGGCAGGGATGCGTTTGAGCATGTGAATGATCGTCCGGGTCATGATCAGCGGTATGCGATGGATTCGTCGAAGCTTCGTGCGGAGTTGGGGTGGCGCCCGCAGTTTACGGATACTGCGGGGATGCGTGAGGGGTTGAAGCAGACGATTGCGTGGTATACCGATCATGAGCAGTGGTGGCGCCCGGTGAAGGAGCAGGTGGAGGCCAATTATGCGAAGAACGGTCAGTAGCCGCGTGTCCGCCTGCTCCGACCGTGTGGGGCCTGTGTGTGTTAGTACTGTGGAGGTTGTGTGATGAACGTTGAGAAGACTCCGATTGCTGGTTTGTTGGTGGTTCACCTGGATGTTCATGAGGATGAGCGAGGGTGGTTTAAGGAGAATTGGCAGCGGGAGAAGATGGTGGGTGCGGGTGTGCCGGATTTCGGTCCGGTGCAGAACAACATCTCTTTCAATGCGGAAAAGGGTGTGACGCGGGGGTTGCATGCGGAGCCGTGGGATAAGTTTGTGTCGGTGGCTACCGGTGAGGTGTTTGGGGCGTGGGTGGATCTGCGGGAGGGCTCCCCAACCTACCACCAGCAGTTTACTGTGACGGTTACTCCGGGTGCGGCGGTGTTTGTGCCGCGTGGGGTGGCCAATGGGTTCCAGGCGACGGTGGATAACACGGCGTACACGTATTTGGTGAATGATCATTGGAAGCCGGATGCGCAGTACTACTTTGTCAACCTGAAGGAGGTGACCACCTGGCCGATTCCGCTGGATCGGGCGATCATCTCCGAGAAGGACGTGCACCATCCGGGCCTCGCTGAGGCAACCCCGGTGCCGGCCAAACGCCCGCTCATCATCGGCGGCACCGGCCAGCTGGGCAAGGCGCTCATCACGTTGCTTCCCGACGCTCTCGTCACCGTCCGTGGGGCCCTCGACCTAACCCAGCCGCCCGAGGCTCCCGACGTCATGGCTCTTCCGCAGGCGGGCCGGGTTCATCATCTGGATATAGCCAATGAGCAGGAGATCTGTGACCTGCCGTGGGATCAGGTGAGCGTGGTGATTAACGCTGCCGGGTACACGAATGTGGATAAGGCAGAGGGGTCGGGCCGGAAGGTGGCGTGGCAGGTGAATGCGGTTGCCCCGGGTGTCATTGCCCGTGAGGCGGCGAAGCACCGCGTCCCGATGGTCCACATTTCCACCGACTATGTCTTCGATGGCCGCACGTCCGCCCCAGCCCCTACCGGCACCAACGCTGCCCCCGCCCCGACCGGCGGGTACCGCGAAACCGACGCGGTCTGCCCGCTCGGCGTCTATGGCCAGTCCAAGGCGGCCGGTGAGATCGCGGTGGCGGCGGCCAATCCACGCCACTGGATTGTCCGCACGAGCTGGGTCGTCGGCGAAGGCAACAACTTTGTGCGCACGATGGCCCGCCTGGCCCGCGAAAATGCCGCCGCCGCCGGCGCTGCGGCCCCCGGCACCCAGCAGCCCGCCGAGCCCAACCCCGTCCGCGTTGTCAATGACCAGGTCGGCCGCCTCACGTTCGCCGAGGATCTCGCCGCCGGCATCCTCCACCTGGCGGGAATTATGCCCGCCAGCTCTGCTGTAGCCGGCTCTGCGGCGCCCGCAACCGGCTCTGCGGCGCCCGCAACCGGCTCTGCGGCGCCCGCAACCGGCTCTGCGGCGCCCGCAACCGGCCCCGCCGGCTCTGCGGCGCCCGCAACCGGCCCCGCCGGCTCTGCGGCGCCCTACGGTCTCTACAACCTGACCAACGCGGGCACCCCGGCCAGCTGGGCAGACATTGCGAAACTGGTTTTCGAGCTCACGGGCCACGATCCGGCGCAGGTTATCCCGGTCACCACCGAGGAATACGCGAGCCAGGCTGCTCAGAAAGCGGCACCGCGTCCCCGGAATTCAGTCCTGGATCTGCAGAAGCTGGAGTCCACAGGATTCGTTGTGCCGGATTGGCGCGGTCGCCTCATTGAAACTTTGACAGCCTCATAGGAAGTCAAACTGCCCTCATAGGAAGTCGAGTCCCCCTCATTGCTAGTAATGAGCACGTCCTCGTCTCTCTCTGTGAAGACCTTCCAGCTCACGGAGGAGAACGCACAGATATCGAGGTCAAGAGTGGTCAAGGAGGGGTTCCCGGATTCGGGGAAACTCTGTCGTCAGCCAGAGAAACTATCAATCCCCCAGTTCAATGTGGTTTTGATACCGTTCAGGTGGTGTTGGAAGCCTTGGACGGACAGGCGAGCGTCGAAAAGCTGGCGGAGCGTACGGGTGTGCCTAGGCGCGCTACACTAACCCTATGAAGGGCATCATCCTTGCCGGCGGCTCCGGCACGCGCCTGTATCCGCTCACGCAGGCCATTTCCAAGCAGCTGATTCCGGTGTATGACAAGCCGATGATCTACTATCCGCTGACCACTCTCATTGAGGCGGGCATCCGCGACATTCTCATCATCACGACACCACACGATCAGCCCGCGTTTCAGCGCTTGCTTGGTTGCGGTCAACAGTGGGGTCTCCAACTCGATTATGCAGTTCAACCCTCCCCGGATGGGCTGGCGCAGGCGTTCATCATCGGGGAGGATTTTATCGGTGGGGATGCCGTCGCCCTGGTCCTGGGGGATAACATCTTCGATGGTTACCATCTGTCAGCCACCCTTGCCCAGTCGCGCAATCCCGACGGCGGGGTGGTGTTTGCCTATGAGGTCGCCGATCCGGAACGCTACGGTGTGGTGGAGTTTGACGCTGGTGGGCAGGCGCTGTCGATCGTGGAGAAGCCTACCGAGCCGAAGAGCAACTTTGCCGTGGTGGGACTGTATTTTTACGACAACTCCGTGGTGGAGATTGCGAAGCAGATTGCTCCTTCGGCGCGCGGGGAGTTGGAGATCACCTCCGTCAATCAGGCCTACCTTGAGCAGGGGAAACTGCATGTGAAGCGCCTGGAGCGTGGCGACGTGTGGCTGGACACCGGCACGTTCGACTCGATGAGTGAGGCCTCGAGCTATGTGGAGGTGATGCAAAAGCGCACGGGGCTGATGATTGGGTCCCCGGAGATCGCCGCCTACCAGCAGAATTTCATTGATGCGGCGCAGTTGGAGAGGCTTGCGCAGCCGCTGCTCAAGTCCGGGTACGGGGCGTATCTGCTCGACCGCGCCTGATCCCCGCGTCTCGTCCCACACTGCGCCCCGCCCGCACCGCCAGGTTGATCGCCCACCGTGGCAGGTGTGGTTTGGCCCGGTTGTACACCGCCATGACCCGCCGCGTCGCCCGTTGCCGGATGCCACCCCGGGCATAAGGCTGACCGCCCGTAACACTTACACCAGCAGAAACATGCCCCGCCCACGGGACAAGTTCCTCCACCACCCGCGCGATGTCGTCGGCGTCGTGGCTGGACCGGTAGGCAAGCTTCTTCTCCGCCAGCGCGGACTCCTTTGCGACGATCCCCCAGATCGGCACCCCGCTGCCGGCGTAGTCGGCGTACTTCGACGGCAAGAATGGGCTCGGGCCGTCACTGTCAGCATCGGCGACGAGTGCACGTCGAAGCTGCGCATCTCACGCAAAAACTCCAGGTAGGGCAGTGCCTCATGCGTGTCGACGCCGCCCCCACCGCTCTGCTCAAACTTCCCGGTTGCGCCATCCCCGGACCTGGAACCCGACCGAGACCCTGACCCCGACCCGGACCCCAAATAGATGTGCAGCTCGATCCGCCGTGCGGCCTCGGCCCCCGCCTGCCCGGCCCCTGCCTGCTCGGATTCCGCGTCAGATCCTGGAGACCGAACTCCGGCGCTCTCGTACCACGATTCCGGCAGCGTCGGGTGCTCGGCGATAACCGCCTTCTCCCGCACCATCGCCGACCACATCAGCGGCGTGCTCGCCGCCATTTCTGAGCGCCGCCTGTCCAGCTCCGTCGGCTTCAGAGGAATCAGCCGCAAAATCCTCATCTTCACCCTCGTCGGACTCGCACACCTCATCGACGTCCATGTTCTCGGCACACCAGGCGTACTCCGTGCAGCGGTCATCTTCTTCTACCTATCCAACGAAGGCATCTCGCTGGTAGAAAACGCCACCCGCCTCGGCCTACCCATCCCCGCCCAAATGCGCGGCGCACTCGACGCGATAGCGAACCGCGCCGAGACCCGACCCTCACTGACCGAACCACCAACTACTGAAAACCCAACCGAAAAGGAGAATCACTAATGAAAAATTGGAACACCCTTGAGGCCGACATCGACCTCATCATGAGCAAGAACTACACCCCAGGCAGGAACGGTAGGCAGGGCGATAAGATCATCATCCACCACAACGCAGGCAACCTCACCATTCCCGGCATTTACGACGTGTGGCAAACCCGCCAAGCAAGTGCCCACTACCAAGTCCAATCCGACGGCACAATCGGCCAACTCGTGTGGGACTCTGATACCGCCTGGCACGCAGGCAACTGGGATGCCAACACCACCAGCATCGGCATCGAACACGCAGATGTGAGTTCGAGCCCGTGGAAAGTGTCCGAGGCGTGTTTGGACAACGGAGCACACCTCGTCGCCGCGATCTGCAAGTACTACAAGCTCGGTCGCCCCGCGTGGGGTAAAAACGTCTTCGGACACTCCCACTTCTCTGCTACCGCCTGCCCAGCATCCCTCGCCGGTACCCAGCACGCCGCCGCAGGCTCGGTGCGAACTATGCGGCCGTGCAAGCACGAGTGAACCAGAAACTCGGCTACTAGCCCTCAACCGGAAATTCTCTTCTACATGGCCCCGCTGCTGCCCTTCGGAGGTGGTGGCGGGGCCATTTTTCGTGTCTATAGGCCGGTGGTAGCGGCTTTTAGTTCTGCTTGTTCGAGGTCACGCAGTGCTTTGCCATCGCTGTTTTTCCAGTAGACCTTGCCTGATGTGGACGAGCCGGTGAGGAAGTCTGAGGCGGCCGACGGAGACGTAAATAAGGTGTCGCGCATCAGCTCGCCGCTGTCACTGATTCGGTCAGCGAATTTTTCTCGGTTCTTGCGTGCTAATTCTGGTGCTGAGTGGGTCATGTCTGCCCGCAGTTGTGCACCTTTCAGGATGACAAATCCGTCGGTGGTCTGCCGCCCGCTACCAGTTGCGCCAGCCGCGTTCAGAAACAGCAACGGTTCCACGTTCGGGAGCGCTGTTTCAGAGGAAGTTTGTGTGGCGGCTTTTGCGTCATCGACGGCATCAAAAACCCGGTAGCCCAGTGAACCAATCAGTATTTTCGCCGTCGAGATGAACTCATCGAGGGCGGCTTTCTTTTCCTCAGTCACGTTGCCCGGGGACGGGTCGTTGCTGTTGACGGCCTTCACACGATCAGCTGCCAAGGCTTGTTGGTAGAAGGCGTTTTCCAGATAGGAGATTTCAGTTGGGCCGAAGGAGTTATCCGAATCGATGATCAAAATCGCATGGGTGAAATAGTCCAGTTTCTCCTCACCCAGATGCTCAGCTACCCGGCTAAGCACACCGTTACCGTTCTTCCGTTCGCGTGCCTGCCCCACATAGAGAAGTTCGTCGCCGGTTTCGGTGTCAGTGCCGAACAGCAGGTAGATGCCAGTCTGTGCAAGCTCGGGGCGATCCTTTGATCGGGTGATCTCCGTGCGGGGGATCAGGTAGACCTTGCCCACCCAGTTATCCAACGAGCATTTGATTCGCCCGTTAGGTGAGCCGTCCATCAAGAACAGCTGCACAGTTCTCGGTGCCGCCACGAGCCACCTCCTTGTCGCCAACGCACACGGATACACCTCAAGAGTATCAACCACCGCGTACTGGGCGCATGTTGCGCATGTCTTGTGGCTAAACAAAACGGGGCTCGTCGGCAGTGGAGTGAAAGGACGGTGTGTTCAATGACTCCACTGACAATCCGACGAATCACAAACCTGAGGGCTGCAGGCTGGGGATATAAGTCCATAGCTGCATTCTGCGGATTGACCCGCGACCAGGTGCGCTCGTGTTGTCGTCGTTACGAGCTCACTCAAAGCTCACCGGTGTGCAAGCGTGTGTGCGCCTGGTGCGGAGGGCGTGAAGGGGTCAATACCCCGTTTGATTCCAAGATTTTGCGCGCGGTTGGCCCCGCCCGCTGAGGAGCAGACCAGCTGTAGAGATCCACCCGCCCCCACCCCCTCGCCACACGCGCCGCGTCGCCACGTGCCAGGTGAACTGCCTCGAAGTCGGCACAGGTGAGGGTCGGCAGGGAGGCCGCGACAGGCGGGTAC
>JAXFPD010000025.1:0-209020 GCA_034179945.1 Corynebacterium sp.
GTTGTGTAAGCACCACAACGGCCGCAACGATGACGACCTAGACAAGCCACGCAACGGCCACATGGAACGCGACCCACTAACCAAAAGAGTCGGCTGGAAACCACCAGGCAGCAGCGTGGGCCGAGACAGACCGCCGAGCGGGGATACAACCGCCAGTCGCGGTGCACCGCTCGGAGGCGGCGAGAGTTCCGGGCGAGACGGACCGCCGAGCGGGGATACAGCCGCCAGTCGCGGTGCACCGCCGGGAGGCGGCGAGAGTAGCGACCGGGACAGACCGCCGAGCGGAGGGAAAACCGCTGGTGAAAGCGCCAGTCGCGGTGCACCGCCGGGAGGCGGCGAGAGTACTGGCCGAGATGGTCCGCTGCAGTTCAACGACCTGCCCATCCACAACCTGGACGGCAGGGCGCTCATCAACCGCGCCCTCAACCCAGTACCCGGAACATAGGCCCGAGTTTAATCACCTCAGTGTTGGAAAACGCACTCACTCGCTATTGTGGGGTCATGGGAAAGCTCATCACCGTTGTCGGTGCCGCCATCGTCCACGACGGTCGCATCCTTGCCGCCCAACGCGGCCCCGGCCGCCCTATGGCCGGTTACTGGGAGTTCCCCGGTGGGAAAACCGAGAGCCAGGAGACGGCCCGCGCTGCCCTGGAACGCGAAATCCGCGAGGAATTACACTGCACCATCAGCGTTCGCGATGAGGTTTGTACGTCAACGTACGACTATGACTTCGGCACCGTCCAGCTCACGGTCTTTATCTGCACACTTGTTGAGGGAGCACCCCGCCTCACCGAACACTCCACCATCACGTGGGTCACTCCTGCTCAAATGGGCGAGCTGGACTGGGCACCAGCGGACCGAGAGGCAGTGGAAATCCTGGCTGCAGCTACATTCCAGCCGTAAGGGGAAGCTGCACGGCCAGTGCGCCATCGAACTGCCGCTCATCGGGGAAACCCTGAATCCGTGCAGCCATACGCACCGTCAAACGAGGCATCTCATCTGCGGGAACATCGGGCCCCGGGGCATTTTCCGCCAGGGATGTCCCCTTCACGCCGAGCTCCGCCCACGCAACACGGGCCCGGGTCGGACCCAAATCCGGACCGCCGTGCTTCTTGGAGCCGCCGACCAATGTCGGACCGATTCCATTCGCCTGATGCATCCATTGCTTCGCTCCCGGCCAGCCATTGGCTGCCATCAGATCGTAGAGAGCCTCGCCAACCGTCGGCGGCGTCCCCTCCGGAGCTGGCCACGTAAAACACTGCTCGTATTCCCGCTGGAGGGCTACCAGGACGAAGCGCGGCCGCAGTTGCGGCACACCGTGCTCGCTGGCGTGAATTACCTGCCAGTGTACAAAGAAGCCGAGGTCCTCGAGGCGATTGATAATTGCCTCACGGTAGGGGCCAAACCTCGCACATTTTCCAGGAGCACTGCCTTTGGCTGGACCTGTTCGACCATCTCGAGCGCGCGCGGAAACAGGTCCCGCTCATCGTCTCTGCCGAGTTGTTTACCTGCGATGGAGAACGGCGGGCACGGCACACCTCCCGCAAATAGGTCCACACCCCGGTAGTCGGTGACATCTACCTCGCGAATATCCCCCTCGATGACGTTCCACTCCTCGCTACGGTTCAACCGCAACGTGTTGCAGGCATCTGCATCCCACTCGAGAACGGCCTGGTGATGGAATCCAGCCATCTCCAGCCCGAGGGCTTGCCCACCGGCACCGCCGCAAATCTCAAGGGATGTAATTTCAGTCATGTGTTCTAATATGCCATACTCCCCAACTGTGTAGACTGTTAGGCATGGGTCTGTACTATCGCTCCAAGAAGAAGACCGGGAAGGACTCGTGGATCAACGTGTCCGGGTCCGGCGTCTCGGCGTCGAAACGCGTCGGGCCGGTGACGTTCAACACTCGCGGCGGCTTCTACGTCAACCTGCCGGGCGGGTTCAACTTCCGGGGTCGCTGGCGCTAACGGGTCGTCATTACCGGTTTTTGGGAGACCTACGGCAGCACCTCAATGATCTGCGCAATATCCACACGCGGACCGGAGAAGAAGGGGATCTCCTCGCGCACATGCTCCCGGGCCTTGGTGTAGCGCATCGCGTGCATGAGGTCGACGAGCGTATCCATGTCGTCAGCCTCAAAGCAGAGCATCCACTCGTAGTCACCGAGGGCGAACGCCGCCGTCGTGTTCGCCAGCACCTGGGGGAACTTGCGTCCCGCCGCCCCGTGATCGGCAAGAATCTTGCGCCGCTCTGACGGGTCGAGCAGGTACCAGTCGTAGGAGCGGACAAAGGGATAGAGGGTCATCCACTCCTTCGGCTCATCACCGCGAATGTAGGAGGGAATGTGGGACTTGTTGAATTCTGCGGGCCGGTGCAGACCGGTGCCCGTCCAGAAGGTGAGACTGGCCTGGCCGAGAAGGGTGGAGCGCCGGAAGTCATTGTAGGCGCGCTGCAGATCCGTCAATTGGTCGGCGTGCCACCAGATGAGGAAGTCAGCCTCCGCGCGAATCCCGGAGACATCGTAAATGCCCCGGACGGTGATTCCACGCGATTCTACTGCGGCAAGGAAGGCGTGCGCGTCCTCGATGACTGCGGCGCGATCCTCCCCAAGTGCCCCGGGAATGATGGAAAAGGCCAGCCACTGTACGTACTGGTGTTTCTGATTGAGCGTCTCATAATCGACGCGGCTGAGTTGATGGGGATGAGACTGACTCATCGGTAACGTCCTTTACTGCTCTTACATGTTCTCTACACAGCTGCACACTTCGCCAGCTGTTATTGCGACAGCCTCATGCCGGGTACACAGTTACGGTCACTCGCAGGGCCATGTCTCGCAATAAACCCCAACGATAGACCATTATTGCCGCAAATGAGCGAGTGGGGGTGTTTACGCGACACCCCTGTAGGCAAAGCGCTGATATGATGCACCACCCGCGCAGTGTCGGCGTGGCAACCGGGCATTGTAGGTGGTTTTCAGTAGCCTAGCGGTGTGACCCAGGTACCTCCGACACCACTCACCGAGGCAGCAGAATACCCAGCGGAGTTCTCCGCTGCGATCGCCTCCATGCACGATGCACAGTTGCGCCCAGAGGTCTCCCTGGGGCCGATCCGCCCACCGCAACGCCTCGCCCCCTACAGCTACGCCATTGGGCTCGAAGTCGACCGGGGCATCGAGGATCCGATTGCCGCCGACGCACTTGGTGATGCCTTTGGACGCCTCATTGTGCTCTATGATCCAAAATCTGCCGACCCGTGGGGGACAGCGTTGCGCATGGTCGCCTATATCCAAGTCGATCTCGACGACACGGTCGCCGGTGACCCCATGTTGCCCGATGTGGCGTGGGAATGGCTCAACGAGGGGCTGCAACGAGCCGGAGCAGAATACACGAACCTCGGAGGAACGGTCACGTCCACCGCATCGATGCGGTTCGGCGATATCGGCGGACCGCCGCGCGCCTTCCAACTGGAATTGCGGGCCTCCTGGACGGCCCATGATTTCAACCTCACCGCGCACGTCGAAGGGTTCGCCCACCTCGTCGAACTGGCTGCGGGGCTGCCCCCGGAAGGCGTGCGCTCGCTCGATCCCAGCCGCCCAATCTGACCGCACACCGCCCTGACAAGGAATGACGGCGCTATGGAACCAATCCTGCTCACCGAGCCCCGCGACGGGCACCGCCCCATCTTTGTTCGCACCAACGAGGAGTTGCGGGAGCTGAGCGAGGACCTCATCTCCGGACGCTATGTGGCTATGGATACCGAACGTGCCTCCGGTTTCCGCTACGAAGACCGCCTCTACCTGCTCCAACTCAAGCAGGCCTCGATTGGCACCTTCCTCGTCGATCCGGTGGAGATTCGTTCTCACATTGGCCCCGCTCTCCAGTCTTCCCTTGTTACTTGTACGTGGATTCTGCACGCTGCGGTCTCCGATCTCCCAGCGTTGGCCGATGCGGGGCTGCGTCCCCACCACCTCTTCGATACCGAGGTGGCCGGACGCTTCCTCGGTTTCGATCATGTCAACTTGGCGGCGATGACTGAGGCCGTACTCGGCTACCAGTTGAAAAAGGGCCATGGCGCAGAGGATTGGTCCCGCCGCCCGCTTCCCCGCGCGTGGTTGCGCTATGCGGCTCTCGATGTGGAGTTGCTCATTGACTTAGCTGAGGAACTGTCGGCCCGCCTGGCCGACGCTGGGAAACTGGCCTGGGCCGAACAGGAATTCGCCGAACTGGTCACCAATCCCCCTGTGCACTCCCCGAAGACGTTTCGCTCGTTGCCCGGACTAGGCAAGCTGAAGCCGAGGAATCTCAATGTGGCTGCAGCCCTGTGGGACTGGCGGGATGAACTCGCCCGGGACCGCGACCTCGCCCCGGGGCGCGTCCTCTCCAACCAGATCCTCCGCGACTTAGCGGCAGCCGCCCCCACCCAGGTGTCCCAGACAGCGGCAATCCTGCAGCGCGGGCACCGCTCCCCCAAGCATGCTGCCCAGTGGCAGCGCGTCATCGACCGCGCCCGAGCTCAACCTGCGTCCGAGTGGCCCCAACCCATGCGCCGTGATGATGAGAACCACGTGCCGAGCAAATCGGTGTGGAAGCTCCAGTACCCCGAGGCCCATGCCACCTTGCAGCGCGCCCAGGAACTCCTGGCCACCACAGCGGCCGAGCGGGACATGGACCCGATTCTCCTCATTAGTGCACAGACCCTGCGCGAACTCGTGTGGGTGCGCGTCACCGACAACGATCGGACTGACTTGACCGAGTTTCTCACCGAGCGCGGTGCCCGGCCGTGGCAGCTCGAGGTTACTGGGGAGAGTCTTCGGCAGCTGCTGGGATAGCCACGTCGGCGGTGACAAGGCCGGCAATAGTGGTGGCGATACTGGTCGGGTCGAGGCCCAGCTCAGCGAGGATCTCATCGCGCGTGGCATGGTCAAGGAACTTCTCCGGCACCGCCAGCAGATGGATCGGAGTGTCCACATCGGCCTCCCGGGCCACCTCACAGATGAGTGACCCAATCCCGCCGTGAATCACCCCGTCCTCTACGACGACGGCAACATCGTAGCTGTCGATGAGTTCGGGAAGGTGGGCGGGTACGGGAACGACCCATTCCGGATCGTGAACGTCCACACCGATACCCTCGCCGGACAGTGCCCGCGCTGCGGCAACGCATGCCCCCGCCATCGCACCGACGGCGATGACGAGCACGCGCGACCCCTCGGTGTGGGCGCCGGCGTACAGCAATTCAATTCCCTCCTCCGTGGTCGCCGCCACCTCGAGCGGATCGGGCAGGGTCCCCTTGGGAAAGCGCACGACGGTCGGGCCGTCCTCAATGGTGAGAGCCGTTTGGAACTGTTCGGCCAGGCGGATGCCGTCGCGGGGGGCGGCGATGCGGATTCCCGGCACGATGGCACACATGGACATATCCCACACACCGTTGTGGGATGCCCCATCGGAGCCGGTGACACCGGCCCGGTCGAGCACAATGGTCACCGGCAGATGGAGGAGCCCCACATCCATGAGGAGCTGGTCGAATGCACGGTTGAGGAAGGTCGAATAGACCGCCACCACCGGGTGCATTCCACCGGCGGCGAGCCCCGCCGCCGAGGTCACCGCATGTTGCTCAGCAATGCCCACATCGAACATCCGCGATGGATAGTGCTCGGCGAATTTGGCCAATCCGGTCGGTCCGGCCATCGCCGCAGTGATCGCCACCACGTCCTCGCGCTCCCCACCGGCCTTGATGAGCTCATCGGCGAAGACTGCGGTCCACCCGCGCTTGGCCGGGGTGAGTGGCTTGCCGGTGATCGGATCGATGATGCCCGTCGAGTGCATTTGGTCGGCCACATCATTGACAGCCGGTGCCCACCCGTGGCCCTTCTCCGTGATCGTGTGCACGATGATCGGGCCTTCGTTGTATTCCGCCGCGTAGCGGAGGGCGTGTTCGAGAGCACTGAGATCGTAGCCGTCGACCGGACCGACATATTTCATGCCCAGTTCGGGGAACATTTCGGTGGGAATGACGTGGTATTTCACACCCTCTTTGAGGGCATCGAAGACCTCATAGGCGCGCTTGCCCATCCACCCCATCGAGTTGAGGGTGGTTTTGGACTGTTTCATCACCTTGTCGTAGAACGGCTGGGTACGCAGCGCAGCGAGCGAGTTGGCCAGGCCCCCGATCGTCGGAGAGTAGCTGCGTCCGTTGTCGTTGACCACGATGATGACTTTGCGGGAGGAGTCTGCCGCGATATTGTTGAGCGCCTCCCAACACATGCCCCCCGTCAGTGCCCCGTCTCCGACGACGGCGACGACATTGCGCTCCGTCTGTCCACTGAGCTGGAATGCCTTGGCCAAACCGTCGGCGAAGCTGAGGGCGGCCGAGGCGTGGGAGGATTCTGTCCAATCGTGGTCGCTCTCGCTGCGGGAGGTGTAGCCCGACAGGCCTCCCTTTTGGCGGAGAGTATCGAACTGCCCGGCGCGCCCCGTCAGGATTTTGTGCACATAGGACTGGTGCGAGGTATCGAAGATGAGCGCATCCGACGGCGAGGAAAAGACCCTGTGGAGGGCAATCGTCAGTTCCACAACCCCGAGATTCGGGCCGAGGTGCCCACCGGTGGCTGATACCTTGTCCACGAGGAATTGGCGGATCTCGTGGGCGAGTTCTGGCAGTTGCTCGGCGGGAAGTGCCTGCACATCAGCGGGCGATTGGATTGTCTCTAAGATGCTCATGTCGCTCATTGCCGGTTTCTTCAATCCTTTCGCTGTGTGTGGCACACCTGCCGTGCAATTCTAGTCTGTTTCCACCGTCGGTTTGGGTGCGGTCGAGGCCGACCGCAAACCAACGACCAATTCCAGGTGGTGAGAGGCGGGGAAGGCGTTGACCAACCAGAGCTTCTGCGGGGTGAAACCGGCATCAATCCAACTGGCGATGTCGCGGGCCCCGGTGGCGGGATCGCAAGCGAAGTGGAGGATAGAGGTGGGAGCGGCCTGAGCGCAGGCAGCGATGACCTCACGGCCTGCGCCGGTGCGCGGTGGGTCCAGGACGATGAGGTCGGGGTGGGGCAGCCGGGCGACGACGTCGTCGACACGCCCGCGGACCATCCGGACTTTCTCGCCGAGGGTGGAGGCGCCCGGCTTGCTCGTATCGACGCTGACGACGAGGCCGTCGGCAGCGAGTTGCCTCGATAGGGCCGGAGCCAATGCACCGACGCCCCCGTAGAGGTCCCAGCCCACGTGGCCACCACTGTGTGCAAACCACTGCTCGATGAGGTGGGAGAACACCTCTGGAACGTCTCGGTGGGCTTGCCAGAATCCGGTGGGAGACAGGGTGAACGTGTCCTCACCGACGCGCATGGTGGCGCGCCGGTTGCCCGCGTGCACGGTGCGGAATCCTTCGACCCGCTGCCCCCGTGCGGGGCGCTTGCTTTCGGTGATATGTACCTGCCCAGTGCTGTCGACGACGGCGGTCACCTCCGCACCGGGGGTGAACCGGAGCCCCTCGAGCTCGGCGTAGAGGCGCGGATCGGCGGCGCTGCAGGCGGTGGTGACGATGGCGTGCCCGGAGGCGACGCGCACACCAGCCCGACCCTGAGGATCGACTCCGAGCCGCAGGCGAGTCCGCCATCCGGGCGCAGAGTCGATGGGGACGATGTCGATGGGCAGGTTCTCCAACCCGGCGAGGTGCCGCAGCTGGTCGGCGGCGATAGCTCGCTTGAGTTCGGCTTCACGGTCGGGTTTCACGGCCGCGAAGTCACAGCATCCGGCCCCGGCAGCAGCGGCGGGACAGCGGTAGTGGGCGGGATCCTCAATGCGGTACTCCCCCGGTTCGACCACTGCGGTGATGCTCGCGAAGTGCATGTTCTTCTTGGCTTTGGTGATGGTGACATCGAGGATATCCCCGGGTAGCCCTCCGACGACGAAGATGGTGGGGGTATCGCCGGTGGATGCGGCGATCCCGTAGCCGCCGTGGGCGGGACGATCGATTCTCACCCGCATCGGTGTGCCCTGCTCACTCACGTCCACTGTGCCTTTCTGTTTCCACCTGGGGACGCTTCAATTCGGCCGTCATCTGCTGGATTGCCGAGCCGTTTGTCATGTCGTCGGTGTAGTCGAAGAGGCCATGGGTGACCACCGGGGCGGGTGGAGCAACCGGGGTGGGCACAGGCGCAGCTGGTGGCTCGGGCTGGAGCAGAGCCGCCCGAATCTGGTCGGCGATGGATGTGGGGACCGAAATTGGCAGCGTCGCCCCATCGGGCATCGGCTTGTCTCCCCGGTTGATGACGGTCCGGGACAGCATTGCCCGGGCCAGGGCGGACAGTTCCAAGGCGTATTCCGTAGGGGCGGTGCAGGAGAATCGCACCATCCAGCGTGCCCCGTCAACACCAATGACCCGCAGGGTTGCCTCGGAGGCTTCCCCGACTACTTCGACCCCCCACGGCCCGTCGTCGATGCGCACGCTCATCCCGTCGCGCCGCATGGAATCGAGAATGTCCTGGTAGCTGGTACTCCACAGGCTTCCGCTACGGGCGGCGGCGAAGCCGACCGGGGTGATCCGCCCAAATGGGGTGATGATGTGGAGGACTTTCGGTCCGCGCTCCCCCATCTCCACCTGCACTTCGGCCCCGTCGGGTAGCGGCAGCCGCAGTGAGCCGAGGTCGAGGGTGATGGCGGCGAAGTCGGAAAAATCGACGATGTCGGTGCCGATGGTCTCGCCGTCGTAAGGGCCATCGGCGAGGTCAAGGTCAATCCCGGAATCCCCAGACGAGCTGTGGCTACTCATTGCTCACCTCACTGTGGGGTGCACCCACCACACCCGTTGATCCGTACCCGCCGGTTCCGCGCGCGGTCTCGTCGAGCTCCTCGACGGCGACGAAGGTGGGCAATTCCACCCGCTGGATCAGCAATTGGGCAATGCGATCTCCGCGGTGGATGGTGATGGGTGTTGTCGGATCGGTGTTGATGAGGCAGACCATGATCTCACCGCGATAGCCGGCATCGATGGTGCCTGGAGTGTTGACAATACTGAGGCCCTCTCGGGCAGCTAAACCACTCCGGGGATGGACAAGTCCAACGTAGCCTGCCGGGATAGCCATCGCGATACCGGTGTGAATGAGCTGCCTGTGACCGGGTTCGATGACGGCATCTTCAGTGGATTGGAGGTCCACACCGGCATCGTCGGCGTGCGCTCGGACGGGCAGCCCGATGGTCGGATCCAGAAGTTTTACGGCAATTTCAAACACCCCCCTAGCCTACCTATCATTGAACATTCGCACCTAATAGCCGACCCCACACCCGGAGCGAGGAGTGGGTAGAATTGGCTACCATGGCACAGGCTGACAGACCACACGACCCCGTACCCGCGCCCACCTCCTCGGGAGCGGAAGAGCCAACAGTCCTCTACTCGGAGCGCCATCGCGTCCCCCTCTGGTGGTGGATTCCCGTGGCGATCATCGTCTTTCTGCTCTCCATTTCACTGGGCAGAAATCGCAGCGTGATCTGGCTCATCGCCGGTTTTATTATCTTCGGCGCCTGCGGATTCTGGTTCCTCATCGCCCTCGGGCGCACCCGCATCGCCGTCGAACGCGATCCGGATGGATCGGTGTGGTTAAACGCTGGGTCCGCCAACCTTGCCGCCACTGCGGTTTCGCGCAGTTTGGCCGTCCCCCCCTCAGCGAAGCAGGCGGCCATGGGCCGCCAGCTCGACCCCCTCGCATACGTGGTGTATCAGGGCTGGATTCCATCGATGGTCATGCTCGTCCTCGACGATCCGAACGACACAACCCCCTACTGGCTCGTGTCCACGAAGAATCCGGAAAAGCTCCTGCGGGCGTTTGTACCCGAGCAAGCTGACGCCGCACTGCGGACGATGACCTCGTCCGAGGCAGCCTAGGAGCAGTCGAGGCAGATTTCGGTGCCGTCGGGTTCAACGTGGGAAAGCCGCGACCGCTTCTGCACGATGAAGCAGGAGCCACACGTGAACTCGTCGCTCGCCTTGGGCACCACGGCGACATCGAGCTCTTCCCGAGTCAGATCGGTCGAGCGAATGTCGTAGGTTTCTGCGTCTTCCCCGTCGTCGTCCATGTCGGAACGTGTACTCTCAGCAGCGCGCAGGCCCTCGAGAGAATCCGTCTCCAATTCATCCTCGATGCGGTGTCGCGGTGCGTCATAATCGGTTGCCATGACACTTTTCCCTATCCTCACATCAAGTCCTGCTGCCCGCACCGTGGTGCCGGTCGCACAGAACACAAGTTTTCCATATCGCTGGGGCACTCTAGAACATGGCGCCGACAATGTCACGCAGACAGGCCACATCCCCCGAGTGGGGGTACATAATGGGGGTAACAACCACCTACTGGTGAGCGAGACCGCCGGCCCGTTCAACGAGGTCGACGAAGTCGTCCCACACTCCCGGAGCAGCAGCAATGAGGGGTTGACCACCGCCGCCGGGAACATCGATGGGCGGGGTGAGAATGTGCGCCCCGGCAGCACGGGCAATGACCACTCCCGCCGCCCAGTCCCACGCGTGGAGACCATGCTCGTAGTACGCATCCACACTCCCCTCGGCGAGTGAGCACAGATCGAGAGCTGCCGCTCCGAGTCGGCGAATGTCGCGCACGGTGGGGATCATGCCCGAGAAGATGCGCGCCTGTTTCACTCGCCGCTCCGACTCATAGGAAAAGCCCGTCGCCACGAGGGTCGCCGTAATGTCGCGGCAGGCGGAGGCGGAGATCGGGATCCACTCTCCTGCCGCCGTGGCACGCTCGGCCGGGCCTCCCGCGTAGGCCCGGTAGATATCTCCGGTGGCCACATTGATCACCGCCCCCGCCACGGGGGTACCCTCGTCGACAGCAGCGATGGAGACGGCGTAGCGGGGGATGTTGTAGAGGAAGTTGACAGTGCCGTCGATCGGATCAACAACCCAGTCGATTCCGGTGGTTCCGGTATGCCGTGCCCCTTCCTCTCCGAGGAGACCATCGTCTGGGCGGAGGGTGTGGAGGGCGGTAGCGATGTGGGCTTCTGCTGCCTTGTCAACGACGGTCACCGGATCCACCGCAGACGTTTTCGTCTGCACGGACGCTGCGAGGTGGGGGCGAACCTGCCGGTCGGTTTCTTCAATGAGGGCGGCGGCGGATATCGCCACCTCGACTGCGGTATCGCGGAGTGTGACGAGAGTGTCGAGAGTGTGCATAGGCCAATTGTTGCACGCGAGCGGGCGGTGCGTGGTAGGTACGCGAACACTACCGCACCTCAGCAGACCACCGATGGGATCGGTCTGGTTACAATGGACGCCATGACAGACTGTGGCTTCGGTATCGATATTGGTGGCTCGGGCATTAAGGCGGCGCGGGTCGACCTCACCTCGGGGGAATTCATCGGGGAGCGCGAGAAGATTCTCACCCCCCAACCGGCTACCCCGGAGGCGGTCGCTGAGGTTGTTGCCACACTCGTCGATCACGCTGACTGGACCGGTTCGGTCGGAATTACCCTGCCCTCGGTTATCGTTGGTCAGCGCGCCCTGACGGCAGCCAACATCGACTCCTCGTGGCTCGGCCTCGATGCGGGTGCACTCTTTACCCACGCCCTCGGTGGGCGCCCGGTGCACCTGCTCAATGATGCCGATGCCGCCGGCATCGCCGAGGTGACGTACGGACTCGATGATGCTGACGTTGGCACGGTGTTGCTGCTGACGTTTGGAACGGGCATTGGTTCTGCTCTCTTCCGGGACGGGGTCTTAGTTCCCAACACGGAACTGGGTCATATGCATGTGGCGGGGCTGAAGGAAATCGAGGCGGAGCAGTATGCGTCCTCGCGGGTGAAGACTGAGGAGAAGCTCAGCTATAAGGCGTGGGCAAAGCGGGTATCACGGGTGCTCAATGAGTATTCTCGCCTGTTGCGCCCGCAGCTGTTTGTGGTGGGAGGTGGCATTTCCCGGAAGGCGGAGAAGTGGGTGCCCCGGCTCACCGTCGATGTGCCGGTCGTTGCGGCGGTGCTGGAGAATCGGGCGGGGATTGTCGGTGCTGCGCTTGCGGCAGATCGCCACCTCCTCCCATAAGTGACGCATGTCACATTGAATTCTTTTTCTCCATCACCTAAAATGACTAAGCTTGTCCTATACTAGAAGGCCGACTGTCTTCATTGCCATCAATGGGCAGTCCGGTTCGGTTGCACACCTGGATGCGCAGCTGATCCAACGAACCAAGTTGTCGAAGCGAAAGGGCGTACGTGGCAGCCACCGATTCTTCCACACAGACTGCGAAGGCAACAGCCGCAGCTCAGGGCTCTGAGACTGCATCTGGGGCAACGAAGAAGACCTCTCGGGCCACCAAGCCAGCAGCAAAAACCGCCAAGAAGGCAACGAAGGCCACGAAGAAGGCCGCACCTGTCTCCGCTACTCCCACTACAGCGACGTCGGCAAAGAAGTCCGCACGGAAGTCGGCGCGCACCGCCGCAACGAAGGGAACCACCTCCGCGAAGAAGGCTGCGTCGACGGCTACCAAGAAGACCAGCACTGCTGCCGCCAAGAAGACCACGGCAACGAAGAAGGCCGCATCCACGGCTACCAAGAAGGCTGGGTCGACGTCCACCTCCTCCAAGAAGGCTGCGGCCTCGGCGACGAAGAAGACCGCGGTCACCGCGACCAAGAAGGCCGCATCTAAATCAACGAAGAAGGCGACAGCCACTGCGCCCGAGGAGGCCCTGGCCACCACATCGGTATCCCCCACCGATTCAGACGACGCTCTCAACGAGGCCATGAATGACCTCGCCAGCGAGGAGGCCAACGAGGAACTCGACGAGGACGATGTCTCCGAGGTCGAAGCCAACCTCCTCGGCCTCCACGATGAGGACGATGACGAGGAGTCCGACGATGCCGATGACGGATCCTCCACCTGGAATGAGGAGGAATCGGCAACACTGCGCCAGGCCCGGAAAGACGCTGAGCTGGCAGCCTCCGCCGACTCCGTGCGCGCCTACCTCAAGCAGATCGGCAAGGTCGCACTGCTCAACGCCGAGCAGGAGGTCATCCTAGCAAAGCGGATTGAGGCAGGACTCTACGCACAGCACCTGCTTGAACACGAGCGGGATGCCGAGTCTGAGTCGACAGAACGGATGTCCGGGCCACGCAAGCGTGCCCTCCGTGCGGTCGCCCGCGACGGACGCAAGGCAAAGAACCACCTGCTGGAGGCCAACCTCCGCCTCGTCGTGTCCCTGGCAAAGCGCTACACGGGCCGCGGCATGGCCTTCCTCGACCTCATCCAGGAGGGAAACCTCGGCCTCATCCGCGCCGTGGAGAAGTTCGACTACACCAAGGGTTACAAGTTCTCTACCTACGCCACTTGGTGGATCCGGCAGGCGATCACCCGCGCCATGGCCGACCAGGCCCGCACGATTCGCATTCCGGTCCACATGGTCGAGGTCATCAACAAGCTCGGTCGGATCCAACGCGAGCTCCTCCAGGACCTCGGGCGCGAGCCCACGCCGAAGGAACTGGCCAAGGAGATGGACATCCCCGAGGATAAGGTGCTGGAGATTCAGCAGTATGCTCGCGAACCCATCTCCCTCGACCAGACCATCGGCGACGAGGGCGACAGCCAACTTGGAGACTTCATCGAGGATTCGGAGGCTGTCGTCGCCGTCGACGCTGTCTCCTTCACCCTGCTTCAAGATCAGCTCCGCGACGTGCTCAAGACCCTGTCTGAGCGCGAGGCTGGGGTGGTGAAACTGCGGTTCGGCCTCACCGACGGAATGCCACGCACGCTCGATGAGATCGGCCAGGTGTACGGGGTGACCCGCGAGCGGATCCGTCAGATCGAATCAAAGACGATGTCCAAGCTGCGCCACCCGTCCCGCTCCCATGTCCTGCGCGACTACCTCGACTAATTCCCTCTCCGCCCGCTACCAGGAGCGGAGATAGGCGATGCGCTCCCGGAGTTGGTCCGCTGAGGCGAGCGCCGTCGGCGGTCCCCCACACGCCGCCCGCACCTGCGAGTGAATGCGCGCATGGGGCGTGCCACTGCGCGCGGCAGCCAAACTGACCAATGCGTTGAGCTCCTTGCGCAGAGCGGGGAGATCCGCTGCCGACGCTGCCCGCTGATGGGATGTCACCTGGCCCGATTTCTTCGCCGCCTCCTCGGCTTCCCGCTGCTGTTTGGCCACCTGCTCATCTTGGCGGCGCCGTAACAGCGCCCGCATTTGCTCCGGATTGAGCAAGCCCGGCAAGCCGAGGTAGTCCAACTCTTCCTGGGAGCCCCGGAACGCGCCAGTTCCGTAGGTCGAGCCGTCATAGATGAGCGAATCCAACTCGGCATCCGCCCCGAGCGACTGGTATGCCGGAGTCGCGTCGGGTTCTGTGGCTTCACGGTTTGCCGCCTCGAGGGCGGCATCATCCCACCCCTGCTCGCGGTGTGGTTTTCCGAGTACATGGTCCCGCGTGGTCTCGAGCTGAGCGGCGAGCTCGAGCAGGACGGGCACGGAGGGAAGGAAAATCGAGGCCGATTCACCGGCCCGGCGCGAGCGCACAAACCGCCCGATGGCCTGGGCAAAGAAGAGTGGGGTCGAGGCGGAGGTGGCGTAGACGCCGACGGCAAGCCGGGGCACGTCGACGCCTTCGGAGACCATGCGCACCGCGACGAGCCACTCGTCGAAGGATTGTGAAAACTCGGCAATCTTCTCCGAAGCCTGCGGTTCATCCGAGAGGACAACGGTGACCGGTGAACGAGAAACGGACCGCAGAATTTTTGCGTAGGCGCGGGCGGTCTCCTTGTTCGTGGCAATGACAAGACCACCCGCGTCGGGGATGGTCCGCCGGAGCTGTTCAAGGCGGGTCTGGGCGGCAGCGAGGACGGCACGAATCCACTCTCCCGCCGGGTCGAGGGCGGTGTGCCAGGCGCGGGCCGTCTGCTCGGGGGTGAGGGGTTCGCCAAGGCGGGCTGCATATTCGTCACCGGCACTGTCACGCCAGCGGGCTTCGCCGGAGTAGGCCAGGAAGACGACCGGTCGGACGACCCCATCGGCGAGTGCTGGACCGTACCCGTACTCAAAGTCGGCGCGGGAGACCTCGTGGCCGAGACCGTCGGAGACGTAGCGGACAAAGGGAATCGCGGCATCGTCGCTACGGAACGGGGTGCCGGTGAGGCAGAGGCGCCGCTCGGCATCCTGGTAAGCGGTTCGGATCCCATCTCCCCAGCTCTTGGCATCCCCACCGTGGTGAACTTCATCGAGGATGACCAGCGATCGCTTCGTATCGGCGAGTTGGTAGTGCTTGTAGGGATGGAGCGCAACCTGGGCGTAGGTGACGCACACCCCGGCGAAGGCGGGGTTGAGCGCGCTGGAGTTGGTGAAGGAATCGTCCAAGCTCACCCCTACCCGCGCGGCGGCCTGCGCCCACTGGGTTTTCAGGTGCTCGGTGGGAACCACCACAATGATGCGCTCAACAGTGCGGCGCCGCAGCAGTTCCGTGGCAACACGCAGCGCGAATGTCGTCTTCCCCGCCCCGGGAGTTGCTACCGCCAGAAAGTCAGACGGCTGCTGCTCGAGGTAGGTGCGCAACGCCTGTTGCTGCCATCCCCGCAGGCCTGCAAACGGATCGACGGGTGCCTGATCGTTCGTGCCCATAGCCCCTATTTCTTGCGCAAGCTGCGGTAGATCCGCTCGCAGTCCGGACACACCGGTGAACCGGGTTTAGCCTGTTTTGTTACTGGAAATGTCTTCCCGCACAGGGCGACGACAACGCGACCGGACACCGCAGATTCCACGATCTGATCTTTCTTGACGTAGTGAAAGAAACGTGGGGTTCCATCATCGTCCGTTGTCCGTTCATCGATGTCCGGACGTTCGATCGTTTGCGTCGTCGTATCAGCCACGCCCCCTATCATGCCCCACATTGCCCATTTTGCCCACTTTGGGGTTACCCTGTCTGGTATGAGCCCTCGTGATCACAGTGCACAGACATCGCCGGACGATGTCGGCTTTGCTGTGGTCAATGAGGTTATTGAGGCAGACCCGGTCGAGGAGACCCCGCGCAAACGCTCTGTGCTGCGCCGGTTGCGGCACCGGGGGCGGGTCGATCTCATTACGGATGCGCAGAAGCGCACTCCGGAGGAGAACTACGAGCACCGCAAGGTGGTCTACATGTGGCTGCAGGGTTCGCGTATCCCGTTCCTACTGGCCAGTGCTCTGACCTACCTAGTGTGGAATAACATCCCGCTGGCGATTATCTGCTTCGCTATCTCGGTCCCTCTGCCGTGGGTGGCGGTCGTGCTGGCGAATGGGGCAGGTGAGCCCCGTGAGGAGCGCGAGCAGAACGTCTATAAGCCTGCTCAGGCGCGTTACCAGGCAGAACTTGCGGCAGCTCAGTCGGCGGCGACGCGCGGGCTGCCGTATGAACCGACGAGCCCGTACGCCGACATGGGGCACGACACAGAGGGGCCGCAGTGGCAGTGACCGGTATCGATCACCTCAAAGAACATTTTCGCGCGATCGGCTACACGGAGGACAACCTCGCCTTCATCGCCTCCGATCGCATCGCCAAATCACTCGGATCCTTGCTGTATAAGACAGCCGAACCGACTACTCTCAACAGTGCGATCCGGACCTTCCTCCTCCATCAACCCTGTGCACTGGACACTGTCCTCCCACCGTCCCTGTGCCGCGAGCTGGAAGAGGAGGGCCTGCTTGACCACACCTCGGCCGGGTGGGTGAGCGCCTACAACGTGGTTCCCCTCCGCATGGGCGAGCGCGACCACTGGGTTTTTTCCGACCTTGACCCACTCTCCGGTCACCACCGCCTCTCCGCCGATCATGTGATGGGGGTGGGCCAGGCTTCGCGCTCCCTGCTTGCGATGACTCCGACGTCACCGGTGGACAGTGTCCTCGACCTGGGGACCGGTGCCGGGGTGCAGCTTCTAGGCCAAGCCGAATGCGCCCAGGTACTGGTGGGAACCGATATCTCCGAGCGCGCCCTCGACTGCGCCCGCTGGACGCTCTCGGAGCTCGCCTCTGCGGACCGGGGCCCAGCACTGGAGCTGCTGGCGGGTTCCTGGTTTGAGCCGGTGGCCGGACGGAGGTTTGATCGCATCATCGCAAACCCTCCCTTTGTCATCGCCCCACCCACCCCCGGTCACGAGTATCGGCAGAGTCAGCTCGACCGCGATGGGGCCAGCGAGTTGGTGATTTCGCAGGTCAGTGAGTACCTGAACCCCGGGGGAACGGCACATATCGTGGCTGCGTGGGCCTTGCAGCCCGGGGAGGAGTGGGCGCACCACGTCGCGGCGTGGTTGCCGGAGACGGGGGTGAGTTGTTGGCTGATTCAGCGCGACGAGGTCGATGCTGCAACGTACGTGAATACGTGGATGCTCGATGAGCACCTCGACCTCGACGATCCTGCCGTCATCGAGCAAATCCAGCGGTGGCTTGATTACCTGGACGAATGTGGGATCACGCGGATTGGGTTGGGACATGTGCACATCCACAGGTGTGCCGATCCAACGGTTCCCACCGCCATCGAGGCGGAGGAGATTCTCACCGATCTCGGGCCGCATCTGGGAGACGAGGTGGAGTTGTTCTTCACCCGCCGGAATTGGTTGGCCACACAGACTGCGGACAGTCTGCTCGATGCCCGGTATCGACTCGATCCGGCGGTCTTCCTCGACCGTGTTGCTACGGCGGATGCGAAGGCCCAGATCGGGTTCACTCCGGCTGCGGTGCGGATGGGGCGACTCGATGCGCCCTATCCGCCGCGCAGTGTCGACGAGGCGACGGTCTCGATTCTCTCGGGGCTCTCCCCCGACGGGTTAACGTTGCGGGAGGTCAGTGAGCTCTATGCAGCAGCCCAGGGGCTCGACGAGGCGGCCATACTCGATGCTGCCGGGCGGATGATCGTCGATGCGATCCGCCTCGGCCTCGTTGAGCCGGTGGGGATGACCGCATCAGAGACGGGAGGAGCCTAACCCATGAAAGCTGTTCTCACGCGCGTCTCCGAGGCAGCAGTGCGTGTCGAGGGAGAGATTGTCGGGCAGATCACTGCTCCGGCAACCGGCGGTATCCTCGCCCTCGTCGGTGTCGCACGGGAGGACACTCGTGAAGATGCCGCACTCATGGCCCGCAAGATCGCGGAGTTGCGGATCCTTGGCGACGAACAGTCCGCCACCGAGTGTGCCGCCCCGGTTCTCGTGGTCAGCCAGTTCACGCTGCTGGGGCGGACTGCGAAGGGGCGTCGCCCGTCGTGGTCCGATGCCGCCCCGGGCGAGAGCGCCCGTGAGCTCATCGATGTCGTCGTTGCCGACCTTCGCGAGCGTGGATTAACGGTGGCAGAGGGACGTTTTGGGGCGATGATGACCGTCTCGTCTAGCAATGAGGGACCGTTTACAGTTCTTGTCGACACACAGTGTGCGACACCTCTCTCAAAACTACCCCCGCCCGAGGCGACCGCGATGAGCGCTCAGCAGGGGAAAGCACATCAACCTTTTGGATGATTACCCCCGTGACTTCCGATGCGGCGAGGGCGGGGGAACTTCCCAGGAGTCTCCAGCGTTGTCATCACAAGTGAGAGGAGAAACATCATGACTAGCACACTCCAACTCGTCGATGATGGCCACGCCGGCGAGTCCACACCGGGCTCCAGCAACGGGGAGAATCCCACCGCCGACCTGGTTCGCGTCTATCTCAACGGCATCGGAAAGACCGCGCTACTCAATGCAGAGGAAGAGGTCGAACTGGCCAAATCCATCGAAGCCGGCCTCTATGCCCAGCATCTACTCACCACCTCCGGTACCCTCACCCCAGCTCGTCTGCGCGACCTGCGCCACGTCGCCCGCGCGGGAGAACAGGCCCGCACCCAGATGCTTACTGCCAATCTGCGCCTCGTGGTCTCACTGGCAAAACGCTACACCGGGCGCGGAATGCCCCTGCTCGATCTCATCCAAGAGGGAAATCTCGGGCTTATCCGTGCGATGGAGAAGTTCGACTACGCCAAGGGGTTCAAGTTTTCCACCTATGCCACCTGGTGGATCCGGCAGGCCATAGCCCGCGGCTTGGCCGACCAATCTCGCATCATCCGGCTGCCCGTCCACCTCGTCGAACAGGTGAACAAGCTGGCCCGCCTGCGCCGCGAGATGTACCAGAATCTCGGGCGAGAGGTCAGTAACGAGGAGTTGGCTGAGGAATCCGGCCTGCCTCTCAAGAAGGTAGATCTACTCCTGCGGCAGTCCCGCGAACCCGTCAGCTTGGACACCCCGGTAGGTGCCGATGAGGAATCTCCCCTCGGGGATTTCATTGAGGATGCCGAAGCGGCCGACGCGGAGGAGGCGGTTATTGTCTCCCTGCGCCACTCCGATATCCGTGCCATCCTCAACACGTTGGAGCCGCAGCAGCGCGAGGTCATTATCATGCGCTTCGGCCTGGACGACGGCGTCCCCCACACACTCGAGCAGATCAGCAAGCGCTTCCACCTCTCCCGCGAGCGTGTCCGCACCATCGAGCGGGAGGTCCTGGCCACGTTCCGGGAGGAGAAGAACGCCCAGCGTCTGCGCGCCTACGCAGAGTAGCAGCTCGAGAACAGCTCGGACCGGTTAGAATGGGCACTGACCTACGGAGAGGAACCCATGAAAGACCTTGTCGATACCACCGAGATGTACCTGCGCACGATCTACGAGCTCGAGGAGGAGGCGATCCCGCCGCTGCGCGCCCGCATCGTCGAGCGCCTCGACCAGTCCGGTCCGACGGTCAGCCAGACAGTGTCGCGGATGGAACGCGACGGGCTCCTCCGGGTGACAGAATCCCGCGAACTGCAGCTCACGAACACCGGCCGGGAGCGTGCCGTCGCGGTTATGCGCAAGCACCGACTGGCAGAACGGCTCCTCACTGACATCCTCGGGATGGATATTGGCCACGTCCACGACGAAGCATGCCGGTGGGAACATGTGATGAGCGACGAGGTGGAACAGCACGTCGCCCGCATCCTCGATACCATCACCACCTCCCCCTTCGGCAACCCGATCCCCGGATTGGAGAAACTTGGATTGCCGCCGAACCCCGCTGTCACCGGCGACACCGTCGGCATCCGCCTCTCGGACCTGCCAGCAAATGAGGAGGTTTCCGCAACCGTCAACCTCATCAATGAGATCGCCCAGGTGGAACACTCCACCTTCCGCCGCCTCAACGCGCTCGGCGTGCGTCCTGGCTCCCACATCACCGTCCGCTTCAATGGAACAACGGCGACCCTTACCAATAGTGCTGGCGATACAGTGACCGTTCCCGGTCACCTTGCCCATGCCATCCGTGTTACCGTAGAGTCATGAAATTGCTTGTGACCGGCGGTGCCGGATACGTTGGTGGGGTCTGTGTCAAGGTTCTGTGCGAAGAGGGCCACGACGTCACAGTCCTCGATGATTTTTCCACCGGGAACCGCGCGACTGTCCATCCCGATGTCCACCTCGTCGAAGGCGATGTCGGCGAGATGGCTGACACGGTACTCGGCTCCGGGGACTTTGACGGTGTCATCCACTTTGCCGCCCGCTCACTGGTCGGTGAGTCCGTGGAGAATCCCGCAATGTACTGGCACTACAACATGGTGAAAACCCTGCAGTTGCTCAACGCCATGCGGAAACACGATGTGACCAATCTCGTCTTCTCCTCCTCTGCTGCCACCTATGGGGAACCGGCGACGACACCGATCACCGAGGACTTCCCCACCCGCCCCACCAATGCGTACGGGGCGACGAAGCTGGCCATGGACTACGCGATCGAATCCTACTGCCGGGCATACGGGCTCGGTGCGACGAGCCTGCGCTACTTCAATGTGGCAGGCGCCTACGGCGACACCGGGGAGAATCGCGCCGTGGAAACCCACCTTATTCCCCTCATCCTGCAGGTCCCTCGCGGATGGCGGCCGAATATCAAAATCTACGGCGATGATTGGCCAACCCCGGACGGCACATGCATCCGCGACTACATTCACATCCGCGATCTTGCCGATGCCCATATTCTCGCACTGACCACGAATGCACCGGGCACGCATCGGATCTACAACCTCGGCTCCGGGGATGGGTACTCCGTCAAGGAGGTCATTGAGATGTGTCGCAGTGTCACCGGCCACCCGATCCCAGCTGAGGTCACTCCCCGGCGCGCCGGAGACCCGGCCGTCCTTGTCGCTTCCTCCGAGAAGATCATGCGGGAGCTGGGGTGGAATCCGACGCGGACCACCCTGCGCCAGATCGTTGAGGATGCCTGGGAGTTCACCCGCCAGGTGGAGCTCGTTGCCCCGAAGGTGGCGTAACCTGCCCGATTAGCTCGCCAACTTCAGTTCCCGTTGGCGGGCGCGGGTCTTCAGGCTGTTCTGTTGCAGCCCCATTGCCCCTTCGAGGCACGATGCGAGCAGCTGCGAGTACAGGCCTGCAAAGAACCCCTGGGAGAGGATGTCGGCGAGTTGGTGCCCGGGATTCTCCGAGAGGGCGACGCGCACGGCGGGAACAGACATGTGTACGGCACCGAGCTGAATCATCGCGAGCGCATAGATGCACAGGGCGTTTTCACGAATGAAGCCGTGGTAACTGCGGGCAACTGCGAGGCTGATATCTCGGACCGCCTCTGGATAGGTGGGGATGAACGTCATCACCAGATCGCGCGGTGTCTTCGCCCCGAAGAAGACGGCGAGGGCGGGCAGGATCCGCTTGCTGCCCATGATGGAGTTCAACCCCACCGTGTGGCGGCGGTCACCGTCGATGGTGATGGCGACAATGAGGTCCTCGAATTGCTCGACGGCAGCGTAGTATCCGGTGCCGTGGCGGATGGACCGCGCCAGCTCATTGGCATCCGCTTCGATGTGACGGTGGCGCACCTCCGACTGGTGGTTGTTAGCATTCCCGTAGGCGAAGTTGTTGAAGACAGCAGCGCGGCTTGCATACACGGTCTCCCCCGACTCCTCATAGGCGCGTGTGGAGTAGGCGGTGGCGATATCGCTGACGTAGCCCTGCTGCACCGGCGCGTGGGCAGCGACGGCATCGGAGGCAATGACTAACCGGTAGGCGGCCCCGGTAGCAATCGGCCCGAGTGACCATCCGGCATCAATGGTCACCCCGCACTCGTGGGCATCGGTGGTGATGGTATCGACAAGGGCAGCGAAGCTGTCGGAGCGATGGTCCTCGCTGACGAGGAAGACCCATACGAGGGCGGGGCCGCGCTCTCCAATGAGGGAGAAGGCCGCGTGACGGCCGGCCTCGTCGTCGAGGTCGATGCGGGCAATGTAGTCGAGATCGAAGGTGTTGGCCGTTGCCTTGGAGGGCTCGAAGGTCATGACGACGAGGGATTCGTCGGGATAGAAGCCCAACAGGCCGGGAATGTTGGCGATTACGGTCGCCGGGGAGGAGAGATTGTGTGTCATAGACACCATCATCGCCAATGGCTCTCATGGCTGGAGCAACTTTTCCCAGCCTGTGGATAACTCGGCGAACAAGGCGGCTTTCGAGGGGTGTTTTTTTAGTTATCCACAGGGGAGTTGCTCCGACCGGTTACCGTTTTAGCAGGTCATCACCACCGTAGTTCACACCCACGATTTTAGGTTACATATGTCTCCCTAATCTGCTACATTTCACCCGTTTTTACTCTCCCCACCCCACCGACGGGAATAGACCGCCGGGCACATCGGTTATAGGACGTAGTGCGGACACCGTGATATGATGCCCACACGGTCCCGTCACATGAGAGCAGCAAGAGTAGGAGGAGAAGATGGTCGACAACGAGGGAAACAACCGCCCGATGTATGAACTGGAATTCCCCTCCCCCGATATGTCTCAGAACACCTCAGCTTCGGGGATCACAATGGTCATTGCCCTCCAGGGCTACGCGGATGCTGGCCACGCTATCGAGGCCACCTCCGACCATATCCTCTCCAGTCTCGATCACTGGCTCGTCGCCTCGTTCAACGCAGACGAGCTCATTGATTACCGTTCCCGCCGCCCGATGGTGACCCTCCAGAACGGCCAAATCCACGAGGTGGAGGAACTCGAGCTCGGCCTCCACATCATCCGAGACAAGGACGGAAATCCATTTCTCCTCCTCTCCGGACCAGAGCCGGACATGCGCTGGGAATCCTTCACCCAGGCAGTAGTGGATCTCACCGAACGCTTCGGGGTTACCACCACCGTCGCCCTCTATTCGGCCCCGATGGCAGTCCCCCACACCCGTCCGATGATTGTCACCGGCCACGGCAACGATGCCTCCGTCGTGGGCAATCACGTTCGGTTGGATGAAACCCTGCACCTGCCCGGTTCCGCTGCCCTCACCATCGAGGCGGCACTGCACCAGGCTGGACGCACTGTTGGCGGATTTACCGCCTTTGTGCCCAACTACATCTCGGGTAGTTACTATCCGGAGGCCGTGATCAACCTCCTCCGCAGCGTGGAGCAGGTAGCTCGGGTGGATATTCCCATGACCACCCTGGAACGGGACGAGGAGCGCGTCGCCCGCGAGCTCGCCGCTCAAACGGAAGCCTCCACCGAGGTCCAGCAGATCGTCGGGATCATGGAGGAGCAGTACGACCACCGCATTGAGGAGTACCACCACAAGCACCCCGACGCAGCGCTGCCAGGAGAAGCAGGTGTGCCCTCTGCCGAGGAGCTCGGCGCGGAGTTTGAAAACTTCTTGGCCCAGGTGGACTCCCCACGCGGGATTGCCCCATCGGTTACCGATACTCCGGTCACAGCGGCCTCCGAGGACGACGAACCAGCACCCTCTGCGTCGACCGACGACGACACCGCCCCGCCCGCCTCTGACGACGACGGCGGTCACCGACACTGGTGGCCCGGCTTCCGCCTGTTCTAGGCGGACCCTGCATGCGGACACGACCATGAGCCTTTCCCCACGCACCCTCACCGAGATGCTCCCCGACCTCGCCGAGGTCCCCGCCGACCTCGTCGATGAATCCATCTTCGAGTCCTTCGCCCAGTGGACGGCGAGCCGGGGAATTTCCCTCTACCCCGCCCAGGAGGAGGCCACCCTCGGCATTCTCACCGGGGACAATATCATTCTGTCCACCCCCACCGGGTCCGGGAAATCCCTGGTGGCCACCGCCGCCCACTTCATTGCCCTCGCCCGTGAGCAGCGGAGTTTCTATACCGCCCCGATCAAGGCTCTCGTGTCGGAGAAATTCTTCGCCCTTTGCTCTATCTTCGGCCCCGACAAGGTGGGAATGATGACCGGGGATGCCACGGTCAACGCCTCCGCCCCGATCATCTGCGCCACTGCAGAAATTGTCGCCAACATGGCCCTGCGCTCGGGCGCGAACGCCCCGGTCGATCAGGTCATCATGGATGAGTTCCACTTCTACGCGGACCCGCAACGCGGCTGGGCGTGGCAGGTGCCGCTGTTGGAACTCCCCCAGTGCCAATTCCTCCTCATGTCCGCCACCCTCGGTGATACCGACGCTCTCGCTGCGGACCTGACTGAGCGCACCGGTCGACCGACGAGTCGTGTCTCTGGTTTCACCCGCCCGGTTCCGCTCGATTTCCACTACGTCTACACCCCCGTCCATGAGACGGTGCACAACCTCCTCAAGGCGGGAACTGTTCCCGTCTACATTGTGCACTTCTCCCAGCGTGAGGCCACCGAACGCGCCCAAGCCTTGAGCTCCATGACCGTATGCACCCCCGAAGAAAAGGCGGCGATCGCCGCCGCCATCGGCTCATTCCGGTTCACCACCACCTTCGGGAAGACCCTCTCCCGGCTGCTGCGCATGGGCATCGGCATCCACCACGCCGGCATGTTGCCCAAGTACCGGTTACTCGTGGAAAAGCTCTCCCAGGAGGGCCTGCTCAAGGTGATCTGCGGCACCGACACATTGGGTGTCGGCATCAACGTTCCCATCCGCACAGTTCTGTTCACCTCCCTCGTCAAATACGATGGCCAACGCCAGCGCATTGTCTCGTCCCGGGAGTTTCACCAAATCGCCGGACGAGCAGGCCGTGCCGGATATGACACCGAAGGCACGGTTATCATCGAAGCGCCCGATCACGAGATTGAGAACTTCCGGCTACGCAACCGGTCTGCAGCAGACCAGGCGAAACTGGCCAAGAAGCGGAAAGCCCACGCTCGCCCCGGCGAGGTGACGTGGACGGATTCCACCTTTGAAAAGCTCACCACCTCCCAGCCGGAGCGACTGACCAGTCAGTTCCGGGTGACCTCCTCCCTCATGTTGGAGATGATGGCCCGACCGCTGCCGCACTACCCGGCGTTTGCCCACCTGTTGCGCACCTCACACAACTCGCGCACCCGGCAAAACCGTGACATTGTGGCCGCCATCGAACTCTTCCGTGGCCTCATCGAGGCCGGAGTGGTCACCGCCACCGCTGGTGATTATCAGCTCACCGAGGACCTCCCCCCAAACTTCGCCCTCAACCAACCACTCGGCCCGTTCGCCCTCGCGGCCCTCGAACTGTTGGATCCGGAGTCCGACACCTTCACCCTTGATGTGCTCAGCGTTGTTGAGGCGATTTGTGAGAATCCTCGCCGCCTCCTCGCCGCCCAGCTGAAAGCCGAACGCAACCGCGAAAACCAGGCCCTCAAGGATGAGGGTGTCGACTACACCGAGCGCCAAATCCTCCTCGATGAGGTGACCTGGCCGCGCCCCCTCGGCGAGCTTCTCGACACCGCCTTTGAGACGTACGCGCACACTCACCCGTGGGTGCGTGAGTTCGAGCTGACTCCCAAATCCGTCGTCCGCTACATGGTTGAACACGGCTTGACGTTCTCCGATATGATCGCCGAATTCGGTCTCTCCCGGACGGAGGGGGAACTCCTGCGCTATCTCACCGATCTGTGGCGCACCCTGCGCCGCTCAGTCCCCGACTCCTACTACACCGAGGAGTTGGACGATATCGTCGTCTGGCTGGGTGAACTCATTGCACAGGTGGACTCCTCACTCATCGACGAGTGGGCGACGATGAGCAACCCGGATGCCCCGATCGATGCGGCAACGGTGGAACGAGAGAGCGTCTTCGGCGTGGTCGATCCCACGGCACTGTCGGCGAACCGGCGCGCCTTTACCATTATGATCCGCAACTTCTTCTTCCGCCTCGTCGAGATGTTCGCGCTGGAGGACGAGGACGGATTGGAGGCGGTGGTCGCGGACTTCCTCCCCTCGGAACGCCCCGACTTCTCCGCCCGCCTCGACGACTACTTCGCTGACTATGATGACCTGGATATTTCGCCTGCTGCACGCGGCCCCGAATACTTCCGCATCACCGACGACACCACCCGCCAGTGGAGTGTCCGCCAGACGATGAAGGACCCGCTCGATGACCGCTCCTTTGCCTTCGTCGGTGTCGTTGACCTCGATGCCAGTGACGCTGCAGGCGAGGTGGTCCTCTCCTCTCTGCACATCGATGCCGCATGATGGGGCGGCCATGACACTGGCGAGTATCCTCTCCATTTTGCTCATCAACCTCGCAGGCATGATCACCCCCGGCCCCGATGTCCTCCTTGTCATGCGCACCGCAGTCCGCTCCCGCCGCCACGGTGTGGCCACGGCAGTTGGTATCGCTGTGGGCAACCTCATCTGGGTGTCCATCACTGTCATCGGGGTGGCTGCCTTGTTTTCTACCCACCCGGCGGTGATCCTGGTGATCAAACTCGTCGGTGGCGGATGGTTGGCCTGGCTTGGCTACCAGATGCTCTCGACGGGCCTGCGCAGTACGGGCCAGCGCACCGCTGCGGGTGTTCCGCCGGGTGGCGAGCTCCTCGGCTCACCGCTGCAGGCATGGAGGGCGGGGCTGCTCACCAATCTCTCGAACCCCAAGTATGTGCTCTTCCTCATGGCCCTGTTTGCCCCCTTCCTCCCACCAGATATCTCTCCCTGGGCGGCGGTGGCTCTCATCGTGTCCATGCCTGCCAGTGCGCTCGTCTTCTTTTCCGCACTTGCCCTGATCGTCTCCACTCCGGCGATCCAACGCCGCCTGCTCAGCTGGGGCGCACTCATCGATATTGTTTCCGGACTCATCTTTGCCGGGGTGGGGATTGTCTTTATCGTGACCAGCCTCAGTGCCGTGGTGGCAACACCCTCGGTTTTATCGACACCCTGACGCAAAGGCATGTCATAATGGGACCATGCCGAGAATCAGTGAGCCGACCATTGCCGAACACCGCGAACGAATCACCAATTCCCTCATCGACGCAGCGGAAGGGTTGCTCAAGCGCGGTGCTCCACTGACAGCAGGGGCAGTCACCACGGAGGTTGGCATCGCCCGCAACTCCATCTACCGCTACGTTGCCTCGATCAACGATCTCCGGGCCATGGTTGTCGCCCGCTACCTGCCGACGTGGCTGGAGCAACTCTCTGCGGCCCTCGCCGATGTCCCCGACCCCGCCGAGCGCATCGTCACCTGGGTGACCACGAACTTCTCCATCGCACGGTCGGGCGGCCATGCCTTTCTCATGCAGGTCGGGCGCGGCCGATCGGCCCCGGAGTCGCCGGAGAAGAAGATTTCCGAGAATGCCCACCGGCAGGTGGCGGAACCATTGGAGAAGGCCTGGAGTGAGGTCCTGTCCAATCCCAATCAGGCGCGCCGCTGGGCCCTGTTGACGGTGTCGATTCTGGAAATGGGCTTCTACATGCTCGAGGTCGATGCCGATCCAGCCACCCTCGAGCGCGATCTACGGGCCGCAACAATCGGCCTCATCGAACAGGCCACGCGGCGCTAATCACACGATCTTCCAGGCTGAATATATCGCGCTGAGCTTTTGCGATATGCTATGCCTATGACTGTGAAGGAATACCGCCCCACTCTTGCTCAACTGCGTACATTTGTCACCATCGCGGAGCAGAAGCACTTCGGGGCGGCTGCGGCTAAACTCAACATCTCCCAGCCCTCGCTCTCCCAAGCCCTCACGGCTCTGGAGAATGGGCTCGGTATCCACCTCATTGAACGCTCAACCCGCCGCGTCCTCGTCACCCCCGCCGGTGTCGATCTCCTCCCCTACGCCAAGGCCACCCTCGATGCGGCGGAGGCGTTCTACACGCACGCTGCCGGTTCCGACGGCGATCTCACCGGCGTGCTCACCATCGGCATCATTCCCACGATTGCCCCGTATATCCTCCCCACTGCCCTCGCACTCCTCCACGACGAATACCCGCAGCTGGTCCCGCGCATTATCGAGGACCACACCCACAACCTCGAGGAGCTGCTTCGGGACGGAAAAGCCGATGTTATCCTCATCGCCCTGCCCACTGATTCCTCCGGCTTCATCAAGCGTCCCCTGTACGACGAACGGTTCGTCTGCGTCACCCCCGCCGACGACCCGCTCGGCGGCCGCACCGATCTCGTACTCTCGGATCTGCAGGACACCCAACTCCTCCTGTTGGCAAAGGGGAATTGCCTCCGCGACCAGGTGGTTAACCTGTGCAAGGCGGGAGAGGCGAATCAGGCTACAGTCAACCCGGTGACCCGTGCTACAAGCTTGACCACTGTTGTCCAATGCGTGGCCGCCGGAATGGGAACCTCCATTATTCCCGAATCCGCCCTCCTCATCGAGGCGCACCATCCGGGCACTGCGTACTCGTATTTCACCGATTCAGTCACCGCCGGACGCACCGTGGGGTTGGTCTACCGCACCTCCACTACCCGCAGCAGCGAGTTTGACCGGCTTGGGGAGATTCTCACCCGCGCCTTTGACACGACGATTGCCACCATCCATGCCGCAGCGAAGTAAGTCGCGCGCACAGATTCGCCGTGCACACCTGCCGTCGGTGTCCTATCCGGCGGCCTTGCCGGTTTCTGCCCGTGTCGACGATATCAAAGCGGCCATCGCCTCCCACCAGGTGGTCATCATCGCGGGCGAGACAGGCTCGGGCAAGACAACACAGATCCCCAAGATCTGCCTCGAGTTAGGGCGCGGCGTCCGCGGCATGATTGGCCACACCCAGCCACGCCGAATTGCCGCCCGCTCGGTCGCTGAACGCATCGCTACCGAGCTCGGCCAGGAGATCGGGGAATCGGTGGGCTACGCCATCCGCTTCGACGACCGGGTGAGCCCATCCACGGCGATCAAGTTGATGACGGACGGTATCCTCCTCGCCGAATTGCAGCATGACCGTCGTCTCACAGCCTACGACACGATCATTATCGATGAAGCGCACGAGCGCTCCCTTAACGTCGACTTTCTCCTCGGATACTTGCGGAAGCTCCTCCCCAGACGGCCCGATCTCAAGGTCATCATCACCTCCGCCACCATCGATCCGGAACGCTTTGCCAGCGCCTTCTCCACCCCCGATCCCACCACCGGTGCCCCGGTACCTGCCCCGATTATCGAGGTCTCCGGGCGCACCTTCCCCGTCGAAATCCGCTATCGGCCTGCCGAGGAGAGCGACGAGTGGGAGAACTTCACTGGCGCGCTCGCCGAACTGATGGCCGAGGGGCCAGGGGATGTGCTCTGTTTCTTCCCCGGCGAGCGCGATATCCGCGATGCGATGGATGTCATCGCCGACCTCCATCTCCGTGATGTCGAGGTCACTCCCCTGTTCGGGCGCCTCTCCAACGAGGAACAGCACCGCATTTTTTCCTCCCACTCCCGCCGCCGCATCGTCCTGGCCACGAACATCGCGGAGACCTCACTGACCGTGCCCGGCATCAACTACGTGATCGATACCGGGTTGGCGCGCATCTCCCGCTACTCCAATCGCACAAAGGTTCAGCGGTTGCCGATCGAACCGATCTCCCAGGCATCGGCCCGCCAACGCTCCGGGCGCTGCGGGCGCATGGCCGGAGGTATTGCCATTCGCCTCTACTCCGAGGCGGATTTCGAATCCCGCGATCCGTTTACCGAGCCCGAGATTCTGCGCACGAATCTGGCCTCCGTCATTCTCCGCATGGAGTTACTCAAACTCGGCGATATTCGGGATTTCCCGTTTATTGATCCCCCCTCGGAACGCTCCATCCGAGACGGGATGATGCTTCTCAACGAGCTCAGCGCCATTGAGCCGGGAGCTCCCCTGCGATTGACCCAGATCGGTCGCACCATTGCCCGGATTCCCATCGACCCGCGGTTGGCGCGGATGCTCATCGCCGCAGAAGCGCACGGTGTCCTCACCCCCGTCATCATCATCGTCGCCGCGCTGAGTATTCAGGACGTGCGTGAACGCCCGATGGAGGCGCGCGAACAGGCCGACCAGTTGCATCTGCGGTTTCGCAATCCCCAGTCTGACTTCGCCAGCTACCTCCAGCTGTGGACCTATCTCAGTCAGCTACACCGCGAGACCTCCCACAACCAGTTCCGCAAACGCGTCCGCGCCGAATTCCTCCACTACTTGCGCATTCGGGAGTGGCGTGACCTCATTCGCCAACTCACCACCGTCGCCGACGACCTCACATGGACCGTGGATGAACGGCTCATTTCCGGCGCAGACCTGCCTCACTTTGCCCCCAATGTGTCAGCGACCGATACGGCCGTCCCGCTCAGTGAAGCTCCCCGCTATTACGGTGACAGCGATACCATCCACCAAGCTCTCCTCGCCGGGTTGCTCTCGCACGTGGGAATGCTCATTGTCAATGAGGACGAGAAGAAGAAAAAGCGGCAACGACGTGCGAGCAGCCGGGAGTATCTCGGGGCTCGCGGCACCCGCTTTGCCATCTTCCCGTCCTCAGCGTTGGCCAAGAAGTCGCCGGACTACGTGATGGCAGCCGAGCTCATTGAGACATCTCGGCTGTGGGCCTCAGGGGTGGCGGCGATTGATCCCCGCTGGGTCGAGGAGATCGCCCCCGCTGCACTTACCCACACCTACTCGGAGCCGTTTTGGTCGACAAAGCGGGCCCAGGCCATGGTGCATGAGAAACTCTCCCTCTACGGGGTAACGCTCATCGCCGACCGGGTGCGCGGCCTCGACCGCATCGACCCTGCCCTGGCCCGTGAGCTGCTCATTCGGCACGGCCTCATTGCTGGTGAGTGGAACCATTCGTTTGACTTCCACGACCGCAATCAGCAACTCCATGAGGAGGCCCTCCGCCTGGAGGACCGGGCCCGCCGCCGCGATATCGCCGCCGATGAGGACGAGCTGTTCCGGTTCTATGACAATCGCCTGCCAGCCCACATCACCAATGTCCAGCACCTGCACCGGTGGTGGAAGAAGACACGGCCCGAGCATCCGCATCTCCTCGACGTCACGCCCACGATGCTCACCTCCGCACAGGTCACTGAGGCCGACTATCCGCAGACATGGGCGAGCGGCAGTCTCGATTTTGCCCTCAGCTACGCCTTCGAACCGGGCAGCGAATTCGACGGTGTCACCGTCCACATTCCAGTCCCCCTCCTCGCCTCCGTGTCTGCTGCACCGTTCACGTGGCTGGTGCCGGGGCTGCGCCTCGAACTGATCACCGCCCTCCTGCGCTCTCTCCCTAAACATCTGCGGGTGAGGGTGGTGCCCGCGCCGGACTGGGCGGCGCGTATCCTCGCTCGCCTCACCCCTGATTCGGACTCGCTCCTCGCGCAGTTGGCAACCGTCCTCACCGATCTCGGGGTGGGTGAGGTTTCCCCGACCGACTTCGACCTCGACAAGCTACCCGCTCACCTGCGCATTACCTTTGCAGCAATCGATCGCCGGGGCACGGTTATTGACCACGACAAGGACCTCGCCCGCCTGCAACAACGGCAGGCTGGTTCCATCCGCACTTCTTTGAAAGATGCCGGCCGCCGTGCGATGCGACAGCACCGGCCGGGACCACAGCGCCAGGATGGGCTCGCCCCTGTTGCCGAGTGGACTGCCACGAGCATCGGCCCACTCGCCGAGGAGGTTTCGACACAGGTGGATGGGCAGGATGTAACCACCTATCCCGCCCTCGTCGTCACTGCGGAGGGGATCACCGTCCATGTCTTCCCCACGCGCAACACAGCCGACGCGGCCCAGCTGCAGGCGATGATCGCTCTCATTGCACGAACGGTGCAGGTGTCGACCCGACAGATGACAAAGGGCCTGCCCTTGTCCTCCCGGGTGGCCATCGAGAACTATCCACACGGCGGTGTGGAGGGCCTCATTGCCGATGCACGGATCGCCGCAGTCCGCGACAGTGTTCTCGACCACGGGCGCCCGGTCCGCGATCCAGCCGAGTTTTCCCACCTGGCAACGACCATCGCCACGAGTGTTCCCGCCCGCATTCGCCAGTGGATGGTGGCCCTCGCCCCGGGCCTTGCCGAGTATGAGAGAATCTCCTCCGAACTTGCCGCGTGGGAAGGACCGGCGATCGACGACATGCGCCGCCAGTTGGCGACGATTCTCCCCCCACAGGCGCTGTCCACTTTCGGGATGGCGCACCTCAAGCACCTGCCACGGTATATGCAGGCGCTGCGGCAACGGCTCAGCGATATCGACATCGACCCCGACCGTGATGCTCGCCGCCAGGCCGTTATCGATGGTCTCATTGGCGACTACTCTGCTGCTCTCCAGCGGCTGCCGGAGGCCCACCGGCATCGCCGTCCAGCCAAGGAGATCGTGTGGATGATTGAGGAATTACGGGTTTCCCTGTTTGCCCAGCAGCTGGGTACTGCTGTCCGCATTTCTGAGAAGATAATCCGGCAGGCCATCCGGGAGCTGCGGTGAGTGGGCCTACAGGTCGGTGTAGTGCCGGGGTGTGCGGTGCATCGCGCGGATCTCCCGTTCAAAGTCATCGGCCGATTGGAATGCCTTGTACACGGAGGCGAAGCGGAGATAGGCCACCTCGTCGAGGTCTCGCAGCGGTGCGAGAATCGCTCGCCCAATGGTGTCCGAGGGAACCTGGGAGGATCCCTTTTGGCGGACTGACTCCTCGACCTGTTGGGCGAGCTTCTTCAGGGCGTCTTCGCTGACGTCCCGCCCCTGACAGGCCCGCCGCACACCGACAACTACTTTCTCTCGGCTGAAGGGTTCAATCGTCCCATTGCGCTTGACCACCATGAGGACTGCCTGTTCGGATGTGGTAAACCGCCCACCGCACTGGGGACACTCGCGGCGGCGCCGGATGGCCGAGCCGCCGTCGATCACCCGCGAATCGATGACGCGCGAGGTGGGATGAAAGCAAAAGGGACAGCGCACTCAGGCTCCTTCAATAGTTCCACCGTGGTTCCACGGACTGCCTCCCTTGAGAGTACTCCCTCTCCGCTCGGTGCTAAGCAGTGACGTCTAGGGAAGGATCCCGAGACCACCGACGAGCGCCGCGATCGCATCTGCCATCGAGGCCGGATCCGCAACAGACCCGGCGGCGGCGAGGACGCCGACTCCTACCGCCCCGAATACGATACCCGATGCGATTTCCCGAACGTATGTCACTATCCGCCGGGGAGCGGGTGTCGTACTGTTCGCTACCTCTGCGTCCGACGGCTGCATGGGTGCGATCAACGGTGTTCTAGTGAGAGTTCGAACACTACAGAACCCGCGATGCTGAGAAATGGGCCCCGCTGACTCCACAGGAGGGGTCCCACCGTTCCACACGATACCGGATTCGACAACCTGCGTAGGCGAGTATGCCGACGTGGAGCGCGGGGAGGAATTCCGCGAATAACGGCCATAGTGTGCCGGTTGTGACAGTGCTAAAACCATAGCGACATCTCCTTCGTTGTGACTCGTTTTCTTCACTGTAGGCGGGGACCCTCACACAACCGTGCTCGTGCACGCCTCGTGCGAATCCCACATCTGTCATTTTCCCCCACTTTAGCACCGCTGTTCGAGTTGTGCAAACGTTCGTTCGATACCCATCACTGCCATAACAAAACCGACATGCCCCCCGCAATGTCGAACATACGTTGTATCTTTTGCTAGACTGGCGGCATCCCCCATACAGCCAGCAAGGAGAAACCCCATGGCCGCACCCCGCCGCCCCCGCACACAACCCCTCGATACCACCGGCCTCACCGAACGGCAGCGCCGCATCCTCGAAGTGATTCGCGATTCCGTCTCTCTGCGCGGCTATCCTCCGTCCATCCGCGAGATCGGCACCGCAGCTGGGCTGCATTCCAGCTCCTCGGTCGCCTATCAGCTCAAGGAGTTGGAGAAGAAGGGGTTTATTCGCCGCTCCCCCAACAAGCCGCGTGCCGTTGATATCCGCCATCTCGGCCAATCCGACACACTGGCAACGAGCCGAAACACCACCGGCACTGCACCCCAGCCCACTCCCACCACCACTGGCGGCAAGGCGCTGCCCGAGGAGATCACCGCTGCAGCGTCCTACATCCCCCTCGTGGGCACGATCGCTGCCGGGGTTCCGATCACCGCCGAGGAATCCATCGAAGAATACTTGCCGCTACCCGAGCGGCTGGTTGGCTCGGGCGAGCTGTTCATGCTCGAGGTGCAGGGGGATTCGATGATCAACGCGGGGATCCTGCCCGGCGACTATGTCATCGTCGAGCGCCGCTCCACGGCCGAGCACGGCGACATTGTTGCCGCTCTCATCGATGGGGAGGCCACTGTGAAGACCCTGCACCGCGATGAGAAGGGCCTGTGGCTGCAGCCGGAGAATGACAACTACGGGATTATCGAGGTGGACGAACTCGACATCCTCGGCGTCATCACCGCCGTGTTCCGCGCCTATTAGGGCTCTGGCGCGACCTGCGCCAAAAGCTCGTCGTCCACGACGAACTCTGCGAGCCGATCGGCAGCACTGACCGGCAGCCGAACGTCGAGTCGGGTGCCCGCCTCATCGTAGGATTCGGCGAGAACGGACCCCACCTCATGGACGTAGGCGACGAGGTCACCGCGGGTGAACGGGAGGCGCAACTGCACCCGGCGGTCCTGAGAGTTGAGAAACATCTCAATGCGCGCCTGCAGTTCGTCGATCCCCTCGCCGGTCTTCGCGGAAACGAACACCACATCGTCGAGGTCGAGACGGACCTGGGCGAGGACCACCGGATCGGCCTCATCGATCTTGTTGATGACGATAATCTCCGGCGGGATGGGGGCTCCTTCACTGCCTGCACTCTCGGCCAACACCGTGTGTACCGCCTGAATCTGGCCGAGCGGATAGTGGTCGGACCCATCGACAACGTGGAGCAGCAGGTCGGCATCGAAGACCTCCTCCAAGGTCGAGCGAAACGCCTCCACAAGCTGCGTCGGCAGGTGCCGCACGAAGCCGACCGTGTCGGAGAAGATGACACTGCGACCGTCAACAAGCTCGGCTTTGCGTGTTGTTGGATCGAGAGTGGCAAAGAGGGCATCCTCCACGAGCACTCCGGCACCAGTCAACGCGTTGAGGAGCGAGGACTTCCCCGCATTGGTGTAGCCGACGATCGCAATGGTCGGCACCACCGAAGACCGGCGAACCTGTGCTTTCACATCCCGAGACAGCTTCATCCCCGCCAGTTCCCGGCGCAGCTTGGCCATTTCCTTGCGCAACCGCTGCCGATCGGCCTCGATCTTCGTTTCACCGGGACCGCGTAGACCGACACCCCCGTTCGAACCGGCCCGGCCACCTGCCTGCCGCGACAGCGCCGCACCCCACCCACGGACGCGGGTGATGAGGTACTCCATCTGTGCCAGGGCAACCTGGGCTTTGCCCTCTTTCGACTTCGCATGTTGGGCGAAGATATCGAGGATCAACATCGTCCGGTCGATGACCTTGACATCGAGAGCTTTCTCCAACGCGATCATCTGCCCCGGCGACAATTCGCCATCGACGATGACCGTATCCGCATCCGTGGCATTGACAATACCCCGCAGCTCATCGACCTTGCCGTGCCCAATAAACGTGCCCGGATCGGGCCGATCGCGCCGCTGATAGAGCGTTTCCACAACCTCCGCACCGGCGGTTTCCGCGAGGGCGGTGAGCTCGGCAAGGCCTGCCGTGATCTCTTCAGCACTGCCCTCCGTCCACACCCCGACGAGCACCACCCGCTCGAGGCGGAGTTGGCGGTACTCGACATCATAGCCGTCTTCGCGCTCGGTTCGCTGGATTTCGGTCAGCGCGCGGTAATCTCGCTTATCATCGCGTTCTTGCAGGTCCATTTCCCCGGTTGTCGGGGTGGAACCGGTGGGACGGACAGTGGGGAATTGCTCAGTCATTGAGTTCTATTATTGCACACTGGATTGCGGCTGGGGCGACAGCGTCAGCGTCGTCAACCCACTGGCCACGTGCAGCTGGTTGTGCCGCGTCCTGGTCTGTGTCAACCGGCTGGAAGTGCATTCACCGGCCACTCCGCACAGGCTGCAGCTGCCCGTGCACATCGCCTCGACCCGCCGCACGAGCGTTCCGGTGGACTCGAGATAGCCGAGGAGGGCGTCGACGGTCGTCTCGTGGAGGCCGGTGGCTCGGGCAATCGCCGGAGCGGTCATCGCCCCCCGCGCCATTGCTTCGGTGACTGCATCGATCGGATTCATCATAGGAATACTCGCAATACTTGGAAGACAATGACGGCTAGAACCCACGCGGTCGTGAGCTGAATCCCCATTCCGAGTGCTGTCCAACGCCACCCAATCTCGCGCTTCTGGGCCGCCAAGGTGGCCACGCAGGGTGTGTAGGCCAAGATGAACAGCATGAACGCCCACACTGCCGCGTCGGGGTGACCTCCCGAGGCCCGCGTGAAGTCATCGCGAATCGCCTGTGCCAGTGGCGACTGCGCCACCACGTCGGCCCCGCGCGAGGAGTCCGGCTCCTGCACCGCATAGGTTTGCGCCCACGAGGAGATCACCGCCTCCTTGGCCACGAAGCCAGTAATCAACGGGCTGGTCAGGGACCACGAGTCAAACCCTGCGGGAGCGAAGACGGGGGCGATCGCCTCCCCGACAGCCCCATAGGCGGAGTCCTCGGGCGGGAGCGATTCGTCAGCGAAGCGATAGCCCGACGTCGTCGGCAGTGATTGCAGGATAAAGACCACGACGACGGTGGCGACGATGATTCCTCCCGCCGTGTTGAGGAAGCCGCGCAGCCGCATCCACATCACCGATGCAACGAGTTTAACCCCGGGCAGTTGATACGGCGGGAGATCGATGATGAGTGGTTCCTCCGGCATCGTCCGCCACAGGGTGGTGCGCAGAAGCAGACCCGTGGCAACAACGAGGGCGATAGAGATGAGGTACATGGCAAAAACGACGAGACCTGCGGTAGCCGGGAAGAAGGTTGTCGCGAGCATGACGTAGACGGTCAACCGCGCGGAGCACGAGGTGAAGGGGATGAGCAGGGCGGTGGCAATGCGATGGCGGGAGTGGGACAGCACACGTGTCGAGGCGACAGCGGGGACGTTGCACCCGAAACCGACGATGAGAGGAATAAACGCCTTCCCGGGCAGCCCGATGAGCCGCATCGTCCGGTTGGCAACGACGGCTGCCCGGGCCATATAGCCAGAGTCCTCTAAGACCGCCAGGAGCAGGAACATCAGAGCCATGAGCGGTGCGAATGTCAAGACCATCCCCACTCCGGCGATGACACCGTCGACGATGAGGCCGGAGAGGATCGGCAGTCCGAGCGGATCGAGCAGCCGGAGAGCCCACGTTGAAACCGGTCCGGCAAAGAGGGCATCAAGTCCGTCCTGCAGCGGGGCCGCTACCGTCGTCGTGATTTGGAACACGACGAACATGACGGCGATGAAGATCACTGCTCCCCACACCGGGTGCAGGACCCACCGATCGATGCGCTGCGAGCCGGTGAGCGTCGCAGCGGACTCATGGTCACCGTCGCGGTGTGTGAACAGTGCCGCACTGACCGCACTATCGACCCAGAGGAATCGCTGTGCGGCAGCATCCTGCTCCCCCGTGTCCCCGACGCCACTCGGAACGGTGGACGGCTGGGGCCGCAGCGTCGTGGGCTCCTGCGCCATCCGCTCATGAACAGCGCGAGCGAGCTCATCGAGGCCGTTTTTGCGGCGTGGATCGATACCGACAACAGGTGCGCCGATCGCAGCGGCGAGGGCAGCCGTGTCCACGGTCTGCCCATACCGCTCGCTGATATCGCGTTTGGTGACCGCGACGACGAGCCGCTGTGGGGCTTCAGCTAACTGGGCGACGAGATAGAGGCTGCGCCCCAGAGCAGAGGCATCGGCAACGACGACCACCACATCGGGCCGTTCAGAAACCGGAGCCTCCACGAGGATCGCCCGGGTCAATGCCTCATCGGGACTGACGGGATCGAGGGAGTACGAGCCGGGGAAATCAACGAGATCCACCGCACCGGATGGGCTCGCCCACGTGCCGCGCGAGGTTTCGACAGAGGTTCCGGGCCAGTTCCCCATCACTGAATGGGCGCCGGTGAGGGCGTTAAAGAGGGTGGTCTTGCCCGCATTAGGGCTCCCGACAAGGGCTACAGTTGTCATCGGTGTATCCAGCTAGGCGGACACCGGTTCGACCATGATCGCCGAGCAGAGCGCACAGTCGAGTGCGTACCGCGATGGACCGCAGGCCACAATCCGCCCGTTCCCGGCGGTCTTTTGATGCACAGAGATCATGGCGCCGGGACGGATGCCGAGTTCAGCGAGGCGGCGGCACAGTGCCGGCGTGCACTGGCCGGCCACGGCTGTGACGAGGCCCTCGCCCCGGGAGCGCACATCGAGGTCGAGCGCACAGATGGACGAGGTAGAGATAGCGGTGGGTTCTACGGTGCCCGTACCATCCTCCAACTGGTTGTCAAGTAGGCAGGTAGCAGGGTTGATGGAACCCTCAACTGCACAGCCACATGAGCACATTCTCGTCTCCGATCTCTTCCGATTGGTTCCGCCTGTCACACGGATAGCTCGCCGCTATGGCGTCCATTATTACACACTTTCGCAAAGGCTACCCTAAGTACCCCCTACTGAGGATACCCTAACCACCCCCGCTCGCACGCCGAGGGTTTTCCTTTTCCCAGCCCACTACCGTTAGACTTGCCCCCATGACTAATGATCTTGCAAGCCTCGGACTCGACCTCGGCGACTGGACCTCCACCGTCGAGGCGGCCGTGGGAAGCACCAACCTGGCCGTGGCCGGACTCGTTCGCGACGGACAACTCATCCAATTCGCCGATCCGTCGGGCGCCGTGATGAACATCCTCACCGTGGAGCCCTACTCCGTGTTTACCGGATTCGCTGGGCAAACCATGGCCACCGGACACATCACCATGGTCACCGATATCGTCGCCCTCATCGACATCATCGACGACAACGGCTACCAGATGGCAAGCGTCACCGCCAACCTCAGTCAAGGCCCCCTCCTTGCCGATGGTGAACCGCTGCAATTTACCCCCGTCGAGCTGACCGCCATCGCCCTCACGGACACCCCCTACGGCGAGGCCCCGGCGGATGCAACGGCCACGGTCTCCTCCCCCGGTGTGGACATTATCGCCTCCGGCGACGGGTCCCAGGTTCCCGATGCGGCTGCGACGCTCGCTGTCCAGATCGTCACCGCCGACTACCGGACAACGGAGTTGACCGGCCAACGGTTTATCCACGCCGTCACCCACGCCCCGTTCCCGATGGATCTGTGCCTGCCCGATGCTCCTCAGCTTCCCGCCGAGGGCACGTGGGTAACCGGTCGCTTCATGCTCACCGCCTCCGTCGCCCAGCCGGCAGTGGGTGCAGGCGGCTGCGGATGCGGCGGATCGTGTGGCTGTGGGGGCCACCACTAACGCGAGGCGAAACCTCGTTACAGTGCGATTGTCCCGGAGAACACCAGCTGGGACGGCCCGGTGAGGGTGGCCTGCCCATCCGCGATGGTCACGCTCACCACACCCCCAGGCACGTGCACCCCAACAGTTCCCTCTCCCGCACCAGCGTCGGCGAGGGCGGCCACTGCCGTCGCCACCGTCCCGGTCCCACACGAGCGGGTCTCCCCCACACCGCGTTCATGAACCCGCATGTGGACGACTCCGTCGTGGAGTGCGGTCGCAATCTCCACATTGACTCCCTCCGGGAAAAACGCAGCATCGTAGTCGATGGGCTGGTCGACGGGGAGCTCAGCGAGCTGGGATGTGGTGAGCCCGGGCACAATCGCCGCCAGGTGCGGATTGCCCACGTTGATCGCGAGCCCAGCGAGTGTTCGCCCTCCGACAACAACAGTGGATAACCCATCCACCCGCACTGGCCCCATCTCCACGCTCACCTCGGCATGGGAGTGCGTGACAGAACCGAGATGCACCCGGCGCACTCCCGCCCGCGTTCCAATGGAGAATTCCGCCCCGGTTTCATAGCCCCGCACCGTCAGATAGTGGGCGAACACGCGCGAACCATTGCCGCACATCTCCGCGATCGAACCATCGGCGTTGCGGTAGTCCATGAACCAGGTCGCACCGGCGGTCGCAGCCGCTCGGGCAGATTCGTCCTGCAGCTCGCTGCTGCGGACCACCCGAAGCACCCCGTCCGCCCCGATTCCGGCATGCCGGTCACACAGCTGCCGCACGGTCTGCGCATCAAGGCTCGTGCGACCGGTCGGATCGTCAACGATGATGAAGTCATTTTCCGTCCCATGCCCCTTGACAAATTCTGTTGTCTCATCCACTGCTGTGCTGTCTTTCTTTCTCGGTCATTGCTGTGCCGTCATGCTACACCGTCGCCACGGGCTGCGGCCACGGCTGCCCGGGCTGCCTCGGCGGGGTTGCTGTGTACCTCCTCGGCGTTCCACCAGCGAATGCGACCATCACGGCGGAACCAGGCCCGCTGACGGCGCACGTAGCGGCGGGTGCCAAAGATCGTCGCGGTCACGGCCTCATCACCGGTGAGCTCTCCGGCATCCATGGCCATCACTTGCGCGTAGCCAATGGCGCGACCGGCTGTCGAGTCGGCGGTCAGACCACGGGCGACGAGAGCGCGTGTCTCCTCGACCAGCCCCGCCTCGAACATTGTGCGCGTGCGCTCGTCAATGCGCGGATTGAGCCAGTCGCCCGAGGTGGCCAAACCGATGATTGTGGTGCCCCAACGCGGCTCGCCCGTCCGATCCGGTTGAGTCGCCGTAAACGGGCGTCCGGTCACTGCGATCACCTCGAGCGCGCGAATGATCCGCCGTTCATCGTGAGCGTCAATAGTGGCCGCTGCAGCCGGGTCGAGCTGGCGGAGCCGGTCGGCGAGCAGGTCAATGCCGGACTCATCGCGCTCCGCTTCGAGCTGGCGCCGAATCTCCGGATCTGTGGGGGGAAACTCCCACGTATCAATGAGCGATTGGTAGTAGAGCATCGACCCACCCACGAGGACGGGAACAACTCCATCCTCACGCAGCTGCTCCACGCAGGCGACGGCACGCCGCTGGTAGGCGGCCACCGAAGCGTTCTCGGTGACCTCGAGAATATCGAGCAGATAGTGGTCAATCCCCTCCCGCTCATCCACTGAGAGCTTCGCCGTCCCAATGTCCATCCCCCGATACTGCTGCATCGCATCCATATTGACGACCGCTGCACGACACTCGGTATCCTCCTCGATGTGGTGGCACACCGCCAAGGACAGCGCCGTCTTCCCGGCGGCAGTCGGTCCGACGATGGCGATCGGAGAGCGCGGTGAAGGTGCAACCATGGCCGCTATTGTAGGCGCTGGAAACAATCTCGACGAAAACCTGCACAATCTACCCTGACCCCCGCTAACATGGGCAGGGATGGATGTATGGCAGCCGTGACGCGCGGCAATGACACCGCCGCGAGCGGTAGAAGGATTTTGAAACACCATGACTACTCCCCCAGCAGTACCCAACCCCGGGATGTTCGCACGCAGTCGCAAGCCTGCACCGCTCACCCCGCAACCGGCTGCGACGCCGGTTGCCGTCGACGGCGCCCCGCACGTGGAGGAAGCATCCGACAACCCCACCCAGTGGGGTCGGGTCGATCCCGACGGCACCGTCTATCTGACGGCAGGCCTCGGCGAGACCGGTGAACGAGTCATCGGACAGTGGCAGGCGGGCGACCCCAGTGAGGGGCTCGCCCACTATGCACAGCGCTTCGATGACCTGCGCACGGAAGTCATGGTGTTGGCCGATCGTCTCACCACCCACCCGGAGAATGCCACGGCAATCGCCCACCAGGCTGCCGACATCCGGACAAAGCTGCCGGAGATGGCGGTCATCGGCGATGTGAGCGCCGTCGATACCCTCCTCGGGTTCATTATCGGCTCGGCCGATGCCGCCCACGAGAAGGCCAAGGAGGCGCGCGCGGAGGCGCGGGCCACCGCCATCGCCCGCAAGGAAGAGTTGGCCGCCGAGGCAGAACAGATCGGCAAAGAGGCGACGAACTGGAAGGAAGCCGGCGAGCGGCTGCGCGCCATCCTCGAGGAATGGAAGACGATTCGCGGCATTGACCGCAAGACCGATGATGCCCTGTGGAAGCGCTACGCGCGCGGCCGCGACGCATTTACGCGCCGGCGCGGGTCCCACTTCGCCCAGCTCGATCGCGATCGCGCCAGTGCCCGCACGAAGAAGGAGGAACTCGTCGCCCGCGCCGAGGCGCTCCAGGATTCCACCGACTGGTCGGAGACGGCAGCGACCTACCGGGACCTCATGAAGGAGTGGAAGCAGGCTGGCCGGGCCCCTCGGGAGACCGATGACAAGCTGTGGGCCCGCTTCCGCGCCGCCCAAGACGTGTTCTTCGGCCACCGCGACGACGTCAACCGGCAGCGCGATGAGGAGTTTGAAGCCAACGCGGAGGCGAAGCAGCGCCTCCTCGACGAGTACGGCCCCCTCATCGATCCCGCGAAGAATCTGGAGAGTGCTCGCCACAAGCTCCACGAGCTCCAGGACAAGTGGGAGCAGATTGGGTTCGTGCCCCGCAAGCGGATGAAGGAGTTTGATCACAAGCTCCAGGAGATTGAGTCCCGGGTTGCCAATGCGGCCGATGACCTGTGGCGTCGCTCGGATCCGGCGGCGAAGGCACGAGCCGACCAGTTCGTCGAACGCGCCGCCGAGTTACTCCGCCAGGCCGCTGCCGCCGAGGAGCGTGGGCAGCAGGCTCAGGCCGAGGACCTGCGGGCGCAGGCTGCACAGTGGAGTCAATGGGCTCAGGCAGCCGAGCGGGCAATCGAGAATCTCTAGGCCTGCGTCTCCGGGCCCGTGTGACGGCGGTGGGCGCGGGCCCGCCGGTCGTCGATAAGAATGGGGTTGTCCTCCGGCGCACCCGCGTAAGGGCGGAAGAACTCCCGCTGGGCGCGGGCAACATCGTCGGAGTTGTCGTCCTTGCGGCGCGCCTCTGCAGCCGCTTCCTGTTCAGCAGTGCGGTGGAAGAAGATCTCCGTCAGCGCCACCACGGCGATGAGAACGCCGGCAACTTCGAGGAGAAGTCCGGGGCCAACGCCGGTGGCTTCCCCGGCTGCGACGAAGCGTGTCCCCCACACCACCAACACGGTGCACAACAGGGAGACGACGGTAAACAGCCAGGCCAGTGCCGTACTCCAGGCCGCCCGCACAGTCAGAACCACAATGGAGAACACAACCACACCGAGGAACGCCGCGTAGAGGGCAATGTAGGCGGGGAGGGTGACCAGATAGTCACGGGCGTGCTGGTTCACCACGAGGAGCTCCCACCCCTTGAGCTCACCGGTGTGCGGGAAAAAGAGGCTGGCAATGAGCACAATCATGGCGGCAATGAGGGCATAGGCTGAACGGCCTACCTCAACCCTGCCAGCAATCTGACGTTCCGCCCGGGCAGCATCCATGTTATTCACTGTTGGGGTCCCTTCTCTCACGTGCGAGGTCCTCCTGTGCATCCTCGCCACTATTGTCGCGCGATCGCGGTCGCAGCGATAATCCACCTGGTATCCCGAGGTTGACCTCACCGGGGTTGGGGGCAGTCGTCGGTACCTGACCAGCCGCCCAATTGTCACCCGCCCGGGTCCGTTCATGGTGGGAGTACCCAGAATCGGCAATGAGGAAGTGCGGATGGGCAGCAGTCACCGTGACCGTCACATAGTCGCCCGGGCGAATGTCCTCCCCCGTGGCGGCTGCGTCGAGCGCATGCGGCGCAAAGTGGACGAGCCGACCGTCACGAGCCCGACCACTCAGGCGCTGGGTCTTCTCCCCCTTCTTGCCCGCATCAGCCTGCACGAGCAGTTCGACCGTCGTGCCCACGAGGCGCTCATTCTCCTCCTGGGAAATCCGCTCTTGGAGCTGATGGAGCCGGGCGTAGCGCTCGGCCACCACGTCGGCGGGCACCTGATCGGCATACTCTGCGGCAGGGGTGGCCGGGCGGGGCGAGTACTGGAAGGTGAAAGCACTGGAGAAGCGGGCGCGCTCGACGGCATCGAGGGTCTGCTGAAACTCCTCTTCTGTCTCGCCGGGGAAGCCAACGATGATGTCGGTGGTGATCGCCGCATCGGGCAGCTTCGCGCGGACCTCGTCAAGGATGGAGAAGAACTTTTCACTACGGTAGGACCGCCGCATCCTCTTCAGCACTGCATCCGACCCGGATTGCAGTGGCATGTGGAGCGAGGGGCAGATGGTGGGGTGCGCCGCCATCGCATCGATGACATCCGAGGTGAACTCGGCCGGGTGGGGGCTTGTGAAACGCAGCCGCCGCAGGCCGGGGACCTGGGCAACCTCACTCAACAGCGCTGAGAAGGCAAAGCGGTCCCGCGGGATGGCCGGGTCGGCAAAGTGGACCCCGTAGGCGTTCACATTCTGACCGAGCAGGGTAATTTCCTCCACCCCCTGGTCAACGAGAGCCTGCACCTCGGCGAGGATGTCGCCCGGTCGCCGGTCTACTTCTTTACCCCGCAGGTGGGGCACGATACAGAAGGTGCACGTATTGTTGCAGCCGACGGAGATACTCACCCAACTGGAGTAGGCGGATTCGCGCTTTGCCGGGAGGACGGAGGGGAAGTTCTGCAGGGAATCGGCGATCTCCACCTGGGCCTGACCATTATGGCGGGCCCGCTCGAGGAGGGCCGGCAGCGCGGCGAGGGTGTGCGTCCCAAAGACCACATCCACCCACGGCGAATGCGTCAGCACGTCATCCTTGTCCTTTTGGGCCAAGCACCCCCCGACCGCAATCTGCATCCCCGGATGCGTCTGCTTTACCTGCCGCAACAGGCCGAGGGTTCCATACAGCCGCTCGGCGGCGTTCTCGCGCACCGCGCACGTGTTGAAGATGACCACATCCGGTGCGGGTTCATCGGGTCCGGCGGTCAGCGTGTTCTCGTTGCCACCGGTGGCAACGAAGGGCCGATAGCCGGCGGCCTCGAGCATCCCTGCGATCCGTTCAGAATCGTGGACATTCATTTGGCACCCGAAGGTGCGCACCTCAAAGGTCTTTGCGGTCGTACTACTGGTCACCGTGAGCATTGTATTCATTCTCCAACCGTTTGCCTAACAGGCCGCATTGCCTCCCCTGCGCCCGGTGAGCAGTGGCGGGAGGTGCCCACACCCGGTGAGCGGTGACGGGTGCCGGAACGGACGCGGGCGGGTGCTCGTGCAACATTCCGACACACAATCTGCACAAGTAGTCACGATTACCCCCGGAAGGGTTAACCCCAACTATGTAATGGAGGCTCATATCCTCATTCGTTTCACCAGGAGCCCCGCCAATTTCGGCAAAATGAGGTACTCAGAGTTAGGCTAGGCGGCATGCCCCTTAATACCGTGGCTTCGACCACAACTGAACAGAACAGGGAGAATGGCGATCCCGGCGAGGCTCGCACTGGCGTGGCGGCACCAGCGTCGCCGCAACATACCACCGCCAGTGGGCGCAGTGACTCCACTGCCCTGCGGGTTGCCGTCTACTCTGATCGGATACAGCTGAGGGCAGATATTCACGCTGCGCTGGGCGAGCGTTTGGCGGACGATCTTCCACCGGTTGAACTCGTCGATTACGCATGGGGGCCCACACTTGCCCGCGCCGTCGCCAACGGCGAGATTGACATGTGCATTCTCGATGCGGAAACAGCTCCACTCGGCGGAATGGGCCTCAGCTATCAACTCCACGAGGAGGTCGACTCCCCACCCCCCATCTTGCTCCTCCTCCAGCGCCGCGATGACGCATGGATCGCAACATGGAGTCGCGCAGAGGCGGTCTACCCCCTCCCCGTTCACCCCTTTGAATTAGCACGGGCAGTCACCGATATTCTCCGCACCGTCATGGCACAGCGGAGTGCGATCGCCGCCCACCACGAGGAGAAGTAATGAACTACTACATCCCGATTCTCGCCCTCTTCGCGGTGGCGCTGGCCTTCGTGATTGTCATGATCATTGTCTCGGTATATTTGGGGCCGCACCGCTACAACCGGCAGAAATTCGGCCAATACGAGTGCGGTGTCGACACTACAGCAGAACCGATAACCGGCATGAAGTTCTCCGCCAAGTACTTCACGGTCGCGATGATGTTCATCTTGTTCGACGTGGAGACGATCTTCCTGTATCCGTGGGCCGTGTCCTTCAACCGGATGGGCTGGTTCATGGTGGTGGAGATCTTGCTCTTCGTCATCACTCTGCTCGCCGCCTACGCATACGTGTGGCGGCGCGGTGGACTCACCTGGGAATAACACCCACCTGCCAACCCCTGCTAGAGAACGAATACAGAGGAAAGTGACCTCATAATGGGTATTGAGAACAATTTGAAGGGTGGATTCCTCACCACCACTACCGAGTCGCTGTTCGGGCTGACTCGCGAATGGTCGCTCTGGCCGGTCACCTTCGGTTTGGCCTGCTGCGCATTCGAAATGATGAGCTTCGCCGGTCCGCGCTTCGACGGCTCCCGGTGGGGCCAGGAGGTCTTCCGCGCCTCCCCCCGCCAGTCCGATCTGATGATCATTTCCGGTCGCGTGAGCCAAAAAATGGCCCCCATCATGCGCCGCGTCTATGACCAAATGCCGGAGCCGAAGTGGTGCATCGCCATGGGCGCGTGTTCCTCCTCCGGCGGCATCTTCAACAACTACGCCATCGTTCAAGGCGCGGACCACATCGTCCCCGTGGACATCTATGTCCCCGGCTGTCCCCCGCGTCCGGAGATGCTCATCGACGCCGCCTTCAAATTGCGCGCGATCATTGCCAAGCAGACCAAGGTCGGTGAAGTCCACGAGATGGAAGATGAACAGCTCCGCAACGAGTTGGCGTTGGCGGGCGACATCCGCCGCGCACCCGAAAAACTCATCAAGATGAAGAAGTGAGGGCAACCGAGGTGACAACCCCTAACCAAGAACAGAACGAACAGGGCTTTTCCCCGTTTGCACCCCGCGCGGGCATGTGGACCGACGGCACCGGAGACGTCACTGGCTTCTCCCACGTCGTGCGCCTACCCGAACGTATTACACCCCTTGAGCGGCCCTACGGTGACGGTCTCGATGCCATCGTCGATCGCCTCATTGAGCTGGTCCCGGCGATCGCCGACGCCCCAGTCGTCGGTGGCAACGATATGGCAACGATCTATATCCCCCGCGAACACCTCGTCGCCGTCATGTACGCCCTGCGCGATGATCCCCAGCTGCGCTATGAGGTCTGCAGCTCCGTGTCGGGGGTGCACTTCCCCGACGATACCGACGCCGAACTCCATGTCGTCTACCACATGCTCTCCATGACCATGCGGCACCGGCTGCGCATTGAAGTCGCCGCCCCGGAGGCCGATCCACACATCCCCTCCGTGGTTGCCGTCTATCCGGGAATGAACTACCACGAGCGGGAGGTCTGGGACATGTTCGGAGTCATCTTCGATGGTCACCCCGGCCTTACTCGCATCCTCATGCCCGACGATTGGGACGGCCATCCCCAGCGCAAGGACTACAGTCTCGGCGGCATTCCCGTCGAGTTCAACGGCGCGGATGTTCCGCCGGTTCAGGAAAGAAGGAGGTATCGCTAATGTCTGACACACAGACTGGCATCACTGACGCACCCGAGTACCTCGACAACGGTGACAGCTGGCTCGACATCATCGAGGCACAACATGCCCATCGGGATGAGCGCATGGTCATCAACTTCGGCCCCGCGCACCCGTCCACGCACGGTGTTCTGCGGCTCGCCCTCGAGCTCGACGGTGACATCGTCACCAATCTGCGCCCAGCCATCGGCTACCTGCACACCGGCATTGAAAAGACCGCCGAATACCGCACATGGACGCAGGGTTCCACCCTCGTCACCCGCATGGACTACATCGCACCGATGTTCAACGAGGCCGTGTACTGTCTGGCGGTGGAAAAGCTCATGGGTGTCACCGATGAGATCCCCGAACGGGCCCGCATCCTGCGGGTGCTCATGATGGAGCTCAACCGCATCGCCTCCCACCTCGTGGCCCTCGGTACCGGTGGCAACGAGCTCGGCGGCACCACCCTGCTCACGAACGGACTGCGCGAACGCGAACGCATCCTCGACGTCTTCGAGGCCGTCTCCGGTTTGCGCATGAACAGCGCCTACATCCGAGTTGGCGGGGTGTCCAACGACCTGCTCGCGGGGGCGGACGGAATGGCCCTGCTCGACGAGGTCCTCGAGTGGCTCGACGTGCGCCTCTACGACTTCACCAAGATGCTCAATGACAATCCCGTCTTCAAGAAGCGCTTTGTCGATGTCGCCTACCTCGACCTCACCGGCTGTATGACCCTCGGGGTCACCGGTCCGCGCCTGCGCGCCGCCGGTCTGGGCTGGGATCTGCGCAAGGAGATGCCCTACTGTGACTACGAGACCTACGACTTCGACGTCCCCGTCTGGGATACCTGCGATGCCTACGGCACGTATCGGGTGCGGATTGCGGAGATCTTTGAGTCATTGAAGATCGCGAAACAGTGCCGCGACCGACTCCGCGACACGATGGGTCAGCCCTTCATGATCGAGGACCCGAAGATTGCCCGCCCGGCCTATCTCACCGTGCACAAGGATGGTCAGGGCAACAGCTACGAACACGTGAAGAAGGTGATGGGCCAGGACATGGAGTCCCTCATCCACCACTTCAAACTCGTCACCGAAGGCTTCTCCGTTCCCGCCGGACAGGCGTATGTGGAGATCGAGGGCCCGAAGGGCACCACGGGGTGCCACGTCGTCTCCGACGGCGGCAGCCGCCCCTACCGAATGCACATTCGCGAATCGTGCTTCCACAACCTCCAGGCACTGCCTGCCCTCTGCGAAGGCGGCATGCTCTCGGATGTCGTTGTTGCCATTAGTTCTCTTGACCCCGTGCTGGGAGGTGTTGACCGGTGATTGAACAGGAATTTCACAATCACTTCGGCGATGAAGACCGGATCGATATGACCGATACGGAGACAAACATCACCGAAGAGACCATTGCCGAGATGAAGGAGCTGGCGGCCCGCTACCCCCACCCACAGTCGGCGATGTTGCCGATGCTCCATCTTGTCCAGTCGGTGGATGGACGGGTCTCGGCGGAAGGTGTGCGCCATATTTCGCGCATTCTCGATCTGCCCGAAGCCAAGGTCATTGGTATCGCCACCTTCTACACCCAGTTCCACGCCGATCGCGTGGGCACTCACCTCGTCGGGGTGTGCACCACATCACTGTGTGCGGTCATGGGTGGCGACATGATCTACGAGACATTGGAGAAGAAACTCCAGCCCGACCGCCACGGCACGAGCGCGGACGGTGCCTTCACACTCGAGCGTGTGGAATGTAATGCCGCCTGTGACTTCGCCCCCGTCATGATGCTCAACTGGGAGTTCATGGACAACATGACCCCGAAGAAGGCCGTCGAGATCGTCGATGATCTCCGCGCCGGGAAGACCGTGCATTCCACCCGGGGCCCCGCGATCACCTCGTGGCGGGACAACGAGCGAGTACTGGCCGGTTTCTATGACGGCAAGGCCAATGACGGGCCCGCCGCCGGACCGGCCTCGCTCGCCGGGCTCAACTACGCTCGCGAACACGGCATTGCCGATGCTGACGACGGCGAGGTCCATGCCACTGAATCGGCCAGCACGGAGTCGACGGAAGGAAGTCACAACTCATGACTGCCGCTCTTAAACTAACCCCCATCCTCTCCACCAACTGGGGCGATGCCCAACCGTGGACGTTGGAAGGATACCGCCAGCGCGGTGGCTATAAGGCCCTGGAAAAGGCCCTCACTATGGAGCCGGGCGACCTCATCACCCTGGTCAAGGACTCCGGTCTGCGCGGTCGCGGTGGTGCCGGCTTCCCCGTCGGCATGAAGTGGTCGTTTGTCCCCCAGGACAACCCGAAGCCGAAGTACCTCGTCATCAACGGTGACGAATCCGAGCCGGGGACGTGCAAGGACATCCCCCTGCTCATGGCCACCCCACACACGCTCATCGAGGGAGCCCTCATCGCCAGCTACGCCTTCGGCGCACAGGAGGCGTTCCTCTTCCTCCGCGGCGAGGTCGTCCATGTCGCCCGGCGAATGCAGGCGGCCATTGAGGAGGCCTATGCCGCAGGCTTGGCCGGTGACAACGTCATGGGTACTGGAAAGCGACTGCACATCCACGTCCACTCGGGCGCTGGTGCCTACATCTGCGGTGAGGAAACCGCCCTCCTCAATGCGTTGGAGGGCAAGCGCGGCCACCCGCGTCTGCGCCCGCCGTTCCCGGCGGTGGAAGGCCTCTACTCCTCCCCCACTGTCATCAACAATGTGGAATCCATTTCCGCAGTGCCCTCGATCGTCCGTCACGGTGCCGCGTGGTACCAGAATATGGGTACGGAGGGCTCGAAGGGGGCGACGATCTACTCGCTGTCCGGCCATGTGAAAAATCCGGGCCAGTACGAGTGCGAAATGGGTGTGACGCTGCGGGAGCTGCTCGAGATGGCGGGCGGTATCCGGGATGGCCATGAACTGAAGTTCTGGACTCCTGGCGGCTCGTCGACGCAGATGTTCACAGCCGATCACCTCGACGTTCCCCTCGACTATGAAGAGGTGCGCAACAATGGTTCCCTGCTCGGCACGAAGGCCCTGCAGATCTTCGATGACACCGTGTCCGTTGTGCGCACGACGACGCGCTTCATCGAGTTCTACAAGCACGAGTCGTGCGGCAAGTGCACCCCCTGCCGGGAGGGCACCTATTGGATGGTCTACCTGCTCCAACGCTTGGAGCGCGGAGAGGGCCAACCAGGGGATGTTGACAAGCTCCTCGAGCTGGCCGGCAACATCGGCGGCAAGAGCTTCTGTGCTCTCGCCGACGGCGCGGTGGCCTGTGTCACTGCAGCGATCGAGCACTTCCGCGAGGAGTTCGAAGCCGGTTACCACACCCCCGCCTGGGAGCTCTTCCCATACGAGAACACCGTGATCTTCTCAGAGAAGGAGATGGTCCATGACTAACACCCCTGCTGACCAGGAGATGGTCACCCTCACTATTGATGGACGCGAGGTCTCCGTCCCGAAGGGCACCATGGTCATCCGCGCCGCAGAGCAGGCCGGCATTGATATTCCACGCTTCTGTGACCACCCCCTCCTCGAGCCGGTCGCCGCCTGTCGGCAGTGCCTCGTCGATGTCCCCGATGCCGGCAACGGTCGCGGTTTCCCAAAGCCGCAGCACTCCTGCTCACTCGAGGCCATGAACGGAATGGTGGTGGAAACCCAGCACACCAGCGAGAACGTTGCCAAAACGCAGGCTGGCATCATGGAGCTGCTGCTCATCAACCACCCGCTTGACTGCCCGATCTGTGACAAGGGCGGGGAGTGCCCGCTGCAGAACCAGGCCATGTCCGCTGGGCGCGGGCAGACGCGGTTCGACGGTCCGAAGCGGGAGTTCCCCACTCCGATTGATCTGGTGGGCAACATCCTCCTCGACCGCGAACGGTGTGTCCTGTGCACCCGCTGCACCCGCTTTGATGAGCAGATCGCCGGTGATAACTGCATCTCGCTCGCCCAGCGCGGTGCTCGCCAGCAGATTTCTTCGGTCACTGAATCCGAAGCCGGGAGCTACTTCTCCGGAAACGTCGTGCAAATTTGCCCGGTCGGCGCGTTGACCAGCTCCGATTACCGGTTCCAGGCGCGCCCCTTCGATCTCGTCTCCACGGACTCCACGTGTGAGAACTGTGCCACCGGATGTGCCCTGCGGGTCGACCACCGCCACGGTCACATCACGCGCCGCCTCGCCGGGGAGGACGATGCTGTCAACCTCGAATGGAGCTGCGATAAGGGGCGCTTTGGGTTCAAGTATCTCGAGCGGACCCTCACGGCACCGCTGGCACGTGTGGACGGTCAGTTGCAGGAAGTGACCTGGACCCAGGCACTGAATATTGCTGCCGAGGCTCTCGCCACTGCTGGACAATCCGTCGGGGTCATCGCCCCGAACACGAACACAGTGGAGAACACCTTCGCCTATGGCGAATTCGCTCGAACCCTCGGTTCTACCGACTATGACTTCCGCACCGATCACGCCACCGCCGAGGAGACCGCCTTCCTGCGGGCGCTCGTCGCTGGCGACAATCATCCGGTGGCCTTCGCTGACCTCGATACCGCACAGAAGGTTGTGCTCGTCGCCTTCGAACCGGAGGATGAGGCGGGAGTCTTCTTCCTCCGCCTGCGCTCCGCTGTTCGGAAGAACGGCCTCGAGGTGGTGACGGTTTCCTCCCATGCCTCGCTCGGTTCAGCGAAGCTACATGCAACGGTCGAACTCACCCAACCGGGTGGGGAACCGGCGGCGCTCACCGCCCTCGAGGGGGTGGATGAGCAGACGATCATTCTCGTCGGCTCGCGCGCGACCGATATTCCGGGTTTGTACCAGGCTGTCGCCGAGAAGCACACCTACACCGGTGCCCGCGTGGCGTGGATTCCCGCTCATGCCGGCGACCGGGGTGCCCTCGAGGCTGGGTTGCTGCCGGAGGCCGGAAAGTCCACGCCCGAGATCCTCCAGGCTGCAGCTCACGGTGAGCTGCAAGCCCTCGTGCTCGGCCTGTTTGACGATGCTGACTACGCGGACCGCGATCTCCTCGCCGCAGCTCAGGAGAAGGCCTTCACAATCCAGCTCACACCGGTGCGCACGAGGGTGAGTGAGCATGCGGACGTGGTCTTCCCGGTGCGCACCATCGCCGAGGTGAACGGCCACTTCATCAACTGGGAAAACCGATGGCGGCCAGTCCACGCCCTCACTGGAGTCCCAGTGACGCGGCTGAGTGACCGCAAGGTGCTCAGCGAAATCGCCCGCACGATGGGGATCGCCTTCGCCCTGCCGAAGAACGCTGAGATCGCCGCTACCGTCCAGGCGGCGGCAACCGGCGTTGCCGGTGGCGCGGTCACTGCGACCGCTACTCGGCTGGAGACACCCCAGTCCGGTGAGCTCGTCCTCGATTCGTGGCCGGAGCTCCTGGGAGAGTCCCTCGCCCTGTCCGGCTCCCAGTTTGTCGGATCGGATCACCGGCGGGCGCACGCACGGATCTCTGCGGCAACCGCCGCCCGGATCGGCGTCAGCGACGACGATTCGGTGACAGTGACCGCCGGTTCGACGGCGATTACTGTGCCGGTCCACGTCACCGAGACGATGGCCGAGGACGTCGTGTGGCTGCCGACGAACATTCCGGGTCAGCGGCTCAATCCTGCGGCAGGCGCCCGGGTCGGCGCCACCGTGACGGCACGCCCAGCCACTGACAACGCACATCTAGCTCCTCATGCTGCTGCTACCGAGAGTACGGAGAGTGAATCATGACAGAAAGTGAAATTGGCCTGTGGGGTGACCCCTGGTGGCTGGTGGTCATCAAGGCGATCATCATCTTCCTCATCCCCTTGACCTTGGCCATCATCACCGTGTGGTACGAACGCCGAGCGCTCGCCTTCATGCAGGCCCGCAAGGGGCCGAATATGGCCGGTCCCCTCGGTTTGCTGCAGCCGATGAGCGATGGTGTGAAGACCATCTTCAAAGAGGACTTCATGCCCGACGGCTCGGACAAGTTCGTCTTCTCGCTCGCCCCGCTCATCACCGGTGTGGCGGCCTTCACCACCTGGGCGGTCCTGCCGCTGGGTGGAACGGTGAGCATCGCCGGCCACCAGACCCAGATTCAGATGGGTGACCTGCCGGTGGCGGTGTTGTTTATCCTCGCCATTGCCTCGGTTGGCACCTACGGTGTGATCCTCGCCGGGTGGGCCTCCACCTCGCAGTATTCGCTCCTCGGCGGGTTGCGCGCCGGCGCACAGATGATCTCTTATGAGATTTCCATGGGCCTCGGAGTGGCGGCTGTGGTGCTCTTCGCTGGCACTATGTCCACCCAGTCCATCGTGGAGCAGCAGGCCCGCGGCCTGGTCCTCTTCGGGTGGGAATCCCCGTTCCCGGCGTGGAACTTCCTCGTGCTCGCACCGGCATTCCTCATCTATGCGGTAACGATGCTCGCCGAGTCCAACCGTGCCCCCTTTGATATGCCTGAATGTGAATCCGAACTTGTCGGCGGCTACTCCACCGACTACTCGGGCTTCCGATTTGCCCTCTACTACCTCGGCGAATATATCAACATGGGGACGCTCTCGGCGATCTGCTCCACCCTCTTCCTCGGCGGCTTCAACGCCCCGTGGCCGCTCAACAACACCGTCGTGGACGGCGGCTGGTGGGGCCTGTTGTGGTTTATGGTGAAGGTCTTTGCGATGATGTTCTTCTTCATCTGGGTGCGTGCCACAATCCCCCGGTACCGCTATGACCAGGTGATGGACATTGGTTGGAAGACGCTGCTGCCGTTGGGCCTGGGCTGGCTCATGCTGGAAGGTATTTACATGAAGGCGCGCCAGCTCTCCGCCGCCGGGTCCTTCCTCCGCGACGATGTCTGTCTGCTCATTCTCGTCGCGGTCTACCTCGCCCTCTGCTACGGTGTCCTCGCCTACCAGAGGAATCAGAATACGGAACGGTTCCTCAGTGCAGCCCAGCGTTCTGCGAACATGCAGGCACTGGATCCGTCCCACTATCCGCTCCCCGATCTGGACTTCATCGCTACCACCCGTGCTGAACGCAGCAGCGCGGCGCTGGCCGGGTCCGCCGACGGAAAGAAGGAATAAGTCATGAGTCTCATTTCCCGTTGGAGGGGCATGGGTGTGACCTTCGGCGCCATGTTCCGCAAAAAGGTCACCATTGAATACCCCCAGGCAGAAGCCGAAACCCACCCGCGTTTCCACGGTCGCCACCAGTTGAATCGGTGGCCGGATGGCCTTGAGAAGTGCGTGGGCTGTGAGCTGTGCGCGTGGGCGTGCCCTGCCGATGCAATCCGGGTGGAAGCCGCCGAAAACACCGAGGAGGAGCGCTACTCTCCCGGCGAACGCTACGGCAAGATTTACGAGATCAATTACCTGCGCTGCATCTTCTGCGGCATGTGTATCGAGGCGTGCCCGACCCGGGCGCTGACGATGACGAACGTCTTCGAGCTCGCTGATTCCTCCCGCGAAGCCCTCATCTTTGGCAAGGAGGAACTCCTCGCCCCGTTGTCCGAGGGAATGGAAGCACCACCGCATCCGCGTCGCCTTGCCGACGACGAACGCGGCTACTTCCTCGGCCTTCCCCCCGATTCCGCCGATGAGGCCGATGTTACCCGCGCCGTAAAGGAGGCCGAGTAAGCAATGACCACACTGTTAGCTCAAGCTACCACGTTCTCCCCGGCACTGGCCCCCAGTGCTGTGGAGATGGCGGGACCAGTGGGGCAGTTCTTTGCCTGGTTGCTGGCGATCCTCTTGGTCGCCGCTGCACTGGGGCTGATCTTTGCCAAGGAACTCGTCCACGCGGCACTGTGCCTGCTCTTCGTGATGATCGGCGTCGCCGCCGAATACGCAGCCCTCGGCGCGCCCTTCGTCTTTGTCGTCCAAATCGTTGTCTATGCCGGGGCGGTGATGGTGATGATTCTCTTCATCGTCATGATGATTGGCCCCAAGGCCACCGCCCGCGACGACGATCCGCTGCCCGGACAGCGCACCGGTGCCGTTATCGTGTCCGTGTGCCTGGCTGGGATCATGGTCGCCTCCGTCGTCATGACCTCGTGGTCCACCCCGCGCGGGTTGGCGGAAGCGAATGCGGTCGCCGACGGCAATATCGCCTCCCTCGGCGCGATGATCTTTAACAAGTACGTTATCGGATTCGAGGTCCTCTCGGCACTGCTCATTGTGGCCGCTGTCGGCGCCATGATGATTCTCTTCCGGGTCCGGCCACTGCCCCGGTCCTCGCAGCGCGAGCTGTCCCGGGCGCGCTTCGCCACCTACCGGAATCAGGGAATTGACGTTGGAGCGATGGCCGGTTCCGGTGTGTATGCCACATCGAATGCCATGGATACTCCCGCCCTACTTCCCGATGGCTCCCCCCTCGATTACACGGTGGCGGAGACCCTCTATGAGGCCCACGAGGTCCACGATGCCGAGCAGAATGTGGCAAAGACGCGTCACACCTACGAGGTGTTTGACGCTCAGAGAGGAGATGATGAGTAATGTCGACCGGTTTTTATCTCGGACTCGCAGCCGTCCTCTTCTCCATCGGATTGCTCGGTTTTCTGCTCCGCCGCACCACTCTGACCGTCCTCATGTGCGCCGAATTGATGCTCAACTCGGCGGGCCTGGGGTTGGTCGCAGCGGCACGCCAGTATGGCAACTTGGACGGACACATTGGCGCTCTCTTCGTTGTCGTTGTTGCCGCCGCTGAGGTGGTTATCGGCCTCGCCATCGTCGTTGCGCTGTGGCGCACCTCCGATGCGGTGCTGCTCGATGAGACCCGGGAATTGAGGGGATAAACGATGGAAGAAACCATGCTCAACCTGTCCACTGCCGATCTCGCGACGGGGTCTTCCCAGGCGACGATCCTGGCGTGGCTGATCATTATGCTCCCGCTGGTGGGGGCTACCGTCCTCCTGGTTGGAGGGAAGGCACTCAATGCCATTGGACACTGGCTCGCCGTTGTCGCCGCGTTTGCGGCGTTTGCCTGCGGGTTAGCCACCTTCATTCCAATGCTCGGGCGCCCCGCGGGCGAGCGCGCGTTCTACGCTCCCCTGTATGACTGGATGACGATTCCAGGTATTGATACGCAGCTGGGTCTGCGCGTTGATCAACTCTCCATCGTGTTCGTCCTACTCATCACCGGTGTGGGCTCCCTCATTCACCTGTATTCGGTCGGCTACATGGCCCACGATCCGAATCGCCGGAAGCTCTTTGCCTACTTGAACCTGTTCCTTGCGGCGATGCTCACGCTCGTCCTCGGTTCCAGCTTCCTCGTGCTGTTTGTCGGCTGGGAAGGGGTGGGGTTGGCCTCCTACCTGCTCATCAGCTTCTGGAATGAGCGGCCTGCGGCAGCCGCCGCCGGTGTCAAGGCCTTTGTCATGAACCGCATCGGCGACGTCGGCATGGTGCTGGGAATCTCAGCCATGTTCGCGATGTTTGGGACGACGAGTTTTGAGATTGTCAACCAGAACATCTCCGGAATTTCCGGCGGGTGGGTCACGCTGCTCGGCTTCTTCCTGCTCGCTGGCGCCTGCGCCAAGTCTGCGCAGGTTCCGCTGCAAGCCTGGCTGCTTGACGCCATGGAAGGCCCGACACCGGTTTCAGCTCTCATTCACGCTGCGACGATGGTGACCGCTGGTGTTTACCTCGTGGTTCGCGCAGGCTCGATCTACCAGCTCTCCGAGGTTGCACAGACCGCTGTCGTCATCGTCGGCACGGTGACGCTGCTCGTCGGTGCGTGGATCGGCTGCGCGAAGGACGATATCAAGAAGGTGCTCGCCGGCTCGACGATGTCCCAGATCGGCTATATGATTCTCGCCGCCGGGATTGGCCCCGCCGGCTACGCGTTGGCCATCTTCCACCTCGTCACCCACGGCTTCTTCAAGGCGAATATGTTCCTCGGTGCCGGTTCAGTGATGCACGCAATGAATGACTCCGTCAATATGCGCCTCTTCGGTGCATTGCGCACGGCGATGCCAATCACCTTCCTCACCTTTGCCGCCGGCTACCTCGCGATCATCGGCTTCCCCGGTTTCGCCGGATTCTACTCAAAGGATGCGATCATCGAGATCGCCTTCGAGCAGTCCTTCCTCATCGGTCTAGCCACCCTCGTGGGCGCTGGGGTAACGGCGTTCTATATGACACGCCTGATGATGATGACCTACTTCGGACGCAGTCGCTGGCGCGAGGACATGCACCCGCATGACGCCTCCCCGACAATGGCTGTCGCCCTCATCATTCTCGGTATCCTCTCGGTCATCGGCGGCCTCGTGCTCGCCGGTGGCATCGCCACCTGGTTGAACCCGGCGATTGGCGGCGAGGCGGAGAACGTCCCCCTGTTCCACATCACCGGGCTGACGGCAGTGACCCTTATTGTGGTGGCCCTCGGAGTGTTCTCGGGCTGGTACCTGTTCCGGTCAGACATCCCGACGGAGCGAACCGCCCCAGGCCTGCTTACTCAGGTCGGCGACAATGCGTTCTATGGCGACTCCATCAACAACTGGGCGGTTGTCGCACCGACGACAGCAGTGGGTTCTACCCTCGCTGTCCTGGACAATGTCGGTATCAACACGGCTGTCGACGATGCCGGTGCTGGTCTGGCTGGGCTTGGCCACCTCATCGGCACGAAACTCCAAAACGGTGCGGTTCGCACCTACGGGGTGCTCATGGTCGGTGGTGTACTCGTACTCGCGATCATTGCCTTCGTGGCGGGACTCGTGGGCTAGGAAAGAGGTAACACACAGTGCTTATTACAATTACTGCCCTCGTGCCCCTCGTCGGCGCACTCCTCATGACTGTCCTCCGCGGTGGTGCGGCGCGCGGTGTCGCGCTCGTGGCATCCCTCGTCCCGCTCGTTCTGGCGCTGCTCATGGCAGCCCAGTTCACTCCGGGCGACGGCTTCCAGTTCACCGCGCAGACCCTGTGGATTCCGGCGATCAACGCCTACTATGCGGTCGGTCTCGACGGCATCGGCTTGTCCATGCTCATCCTGACCGGCATCCTCACTCCCCTCGTCGTCGCCTATTCCTTCACGGAGCACTACCGGGAAGATCAGTATGGCGAGGCGGCGTTCCTCGGATTTGTCCTCGCTATCGAGGGGCTGTCCGTGTTCGTCTTCACGGCCACGGATGTGCTCCTGTTCTACCTCTTCTTCGAAGCGACTTTGATTCCGATGTTCTTCCTCATCGGTGGCTTCGGCGGTGAGCGGCGCCGTTATGCGGCGATCAAGTTCCTCCTCTATTCGCTGGCCTCCGGCCTGATCATGCTCGCCGCCGTCATCGGTGTCTACGTGGTCTCGCAGCAGGGCAACGATGCGGGTACGTTCTTGCTCCGCGATCTCATGGCTACCCCGATTGCCGGTTCAACCGGACGGTGGTTGTTCGCGGGCTTCATGATCGCCTTCATCGTCAAAGCACCGATGGTTCCGCTGCACACCTGGCTGCCGGATGCCGCCGAAAACACCACCCCCGGTGGTGCCATCATGATGGTTGCCATCATGGATAAGATCGGTACCTTCGGCATGATCCGCTTCGCCCTCGGGCTCTTCCCCGAGGCGAGCGCCTGGGCCACCCAGTTCATGATCATCCTGGCGGTGGTGTCGGTGCTGTGGGGCGCGTTCGCCGCCCTGGCACAAACCGACCTCATGCGTTTTGTCGCCTACACCTCGGTGAGCCACTTTGGCTTCATTGTGCTCGGCATTTTCGCTTTTACCCCCACCTCGTTTGCGGGGTCCGCCCTGTACATGTTCAACCACGGCCTGTCCACAGCAGCGCTGTTTTTCGTCGTCGGCTACCTCATTCGGCGGCGCGGAACCGGCGATATCTTCGCCTTCGGCGGTGTCCAGCAGGTCGCCCCGCTGCTTGCAGGCTTCCTGCTCATCGCGGGCCTGTCAGCATTGTCTCTGCCTGGTCTCGCACCGTTCATCTCAGAGTTCGCGGTGATCGCCGGAACCTTCACCGTCCACCCGTGGGCAGCTGGAATTGCGGCCATCGCCATGGTGTTGTCGGCGGTATATGTCACCCGGATCTATCGGGTGACCATGACCGGACAACCGTCGTCGGTCATCATCTCCGAGGTGCCGGAGATCACGCAGTCCGAGCGGTGGATCCTTGCACCGGTCATTGCCCTCCTCATCTTCTTCGGCTTGTTCCCCGCACCGATCACATCACTGGTCAATCCCGATGCGGAGGCAGCAGTCACGGCGGTTGTCTCGACCGCGCGTGTACAGGGCAGTGATGTCGCTGCAGGGGCTGCTGGGACAACCACCGAGGGGGGTGCTCGATAAATGAATGAGATTTCGACCATGAATGATCTACTTCCCGCTCCGAGCCTGGACTACCAGGTCCTTGCCCCCTATCTCATCATGTTTGCCGGGGCGTTCATTGCCATCGTGTTTGAGGCGCTCATGAAGGGTCGGGGACGGCTCCTCGTGCAAGAGGTGATCGCCTTTCTCACGATTGCCGCGACCTTTGGCATGCTCCTCGTGAACTGGAATGAATCGCGCTTCTCGGTGATCGGCGAGTCGATCCTCATCTATGACAAGGCATCGTCGCTGATGATGAGCACGCTGCTGTTCTTCAGCCTGCTCGCGTTCTTCCTCTTTACCAACCACAACTCGGTGGAGGCGGGCGCCCAGCCGGCGAACCGGGCCCTCCGCATCGAGTCAGAGATTTTCCCGATGGGGTTGTTCTCCGTCTTTGGCATGATGCTCTTCCTCTCCTCGGGCAATCTCATCATGCTGTTCGTGGCCCTCGAGGTGCTGTCACTGCCGCTGTACGTGTTGTCCGGGCTCGGCCGCTTCCGTGTGGCCCGCAGCCAGGAAGCAGCACTGAAGTACTTCATCCTCGGCGTGCTGGCTGCCGCAATCATGCTCTTCGGCATTGTCCTCCTCTACGCGGCGAGCGGGTCGATGGCCTACGGCGAGATCGCTGCCCAGGTGCAGGAATTGGGTACGGAGAGCCTCTTCACGTTGGGTTTGCTCTTCGTCATCATCGGTGTGCTGTTTAAGATCGGTGCCGCCCCGTTCCACTCGTGGGTTCCAGACGTGTACCAGGGTGCACCGACCCACGTCACGGCCTTTATGGCGATTGCCACGAAGCTCGCTGCGGTGGCTACCTTGGCCCGCCTCATGGCGATGACGATTCCGGCTGAGGAGGATACCGTGTGGCAGGTCATCATTGCCATCGTTGCGGTGATCTCCATTGCCGTTGGTGCGATTATGGCAATGGTACAGCGCGATATTAAGCGTCTCATTGCATACTCCTCCGTTGGCCACGCCGGTTTTATCCTCACCGCTCTGGTTGGAGCCACCGGTGGCACATTCCTGCTCGGGGGCACCAAGGTGACGGCGACCTCCGCAGTCCTCGTGTACCTGCTGGCGTACGGCTTGGCCACGATCGGTGCCTTCGCCATCGTGGGCATGGTTCGCCATAGTGATGGCAGTGAGGCAACCTCGATGGAGGATTGGCGCTCGATCGGGCGCACACACCCGTTCATCGGAGTCGTCTTCACCGTCTACTTCCTCAGCTTCGCCGGTATCCCCCTCACCGGTGGGTTCATTGGTAAGCTCGCGGCGTTCGCTGTGCCATGGCTGGCTGGGTATCCCTGGCTTGTCCTTGTGGCCCTGCTCATGTCTGCGGTGGCGGCATTTGCCTATGTGCGGTGGCTGACTGTGATGTTCTTCCAGCCCACTGACACGGCCGCTGACCGCGACGTGCACGTGCGCACCCCGAACTTTGCGGTGAGCCTCATCGTCATTGTGACGGTGATTCTGACGATCCTCATGGGTGTGGTTCCGGGTTCGGTGCTCACCTTGACCGCTCAGGCCTCCCTTCTCATGTAGGTGTGCGTGGGGCACTCCCCCACAACCACGGAAACCCCCTGCTGCGGCAGGGGGTTTCGGCGTCTGTGAGGAGCTTCTAGTGCTCCTCGGGGCCCAACTCGGCGACGCGGGCGGCGAGGGCCTCCCGGGCCAGATTCATGCACAGGTCCGGCGGGAAGCCGCGACGGGCGGGCATACCGGCGATTTTCGCGAGCGCCTTCTGCTTCTCCTGCCACGTGGTGGGAATTGTCCGCAGCTGCCGGGCCTTCTTTGCACACAACTGGCGCACGGTGACGGCGGCATCAGCAGCGGTGAGCTGCTCCAGTGCCCTCCGCCGCAGATCCTCGGCGATGCCCTTGTCACGCAGTTCTGCGTCGAGAGCGCGGGCGGATTTCTTCCGCGCTACCGCACGCTGGCGAACCCACTCGCGGGCGAAGCGCTCGTCGTCGAGCATCCCGACGCGGGTGAGATCGCCGATGACTTCCTCGACGAGGGCACGCGGGTATTCAGCGGCGAGTAGGCGTTGGGTCAGCTCCGCCGTCGAACGCGGACGCTGTTCGAGGAGGGTGAGCGCCCGATTGCGCACCGGCAGTTTCAGCTCTTCCCAGCGGAGTTGGTCGGCGAAGCCGCCCCTACCGGACCGTCCTGCTTCCAGGTCGGCGATGGCGGCGGAGAGCTCGGCGATGCGATCGGGCACCGACCTATCACTCATTGCCGAGTGCCTTGTCCAATTCTGCCTCGAGTTCCTCCATATCCTCATCGTCAAAGTCGACATTGGGGACCATGTCGATGGGATCGTCTGTGAGATCTTCGTCAGCAGTGTGTGTGCTCGCATAGGTGCCCACGTGGAGTTTCCGGAAGATCTTGTCCTCGATCTCGTCGGCGATGTCCGGATTGTCCTTGAGGAATTTGCGGGCCTTTTCCTTACCCTGGCCGAGCTGGTCATCGTTGTAGGTGAACCACGCGCCGGACTTGGAGACGATGCCATTGGCCACGCCGAGGTCAATGATCGAGGCCTCCCGCGAGATTCCCTCCCCGAAGATGATGTCGAACTCTGCCGTCTTGAACGGCGGGGCAACCTTGTTCTTCACCACTTTCAGGCGGGTGTGGTTGCCGATGACGGTATCGCCATCCTTGATCGCCTGGGTGCGCCGAATATCGCAGCGGACTGTGGCGTAGAACTTCAGTGCCTTGCCGCCGGTGGTGGTCTCCGGGGAACCGAACATGACGCCGATCTTTTCGCGGAGTTGGTTGATAAAAATTGCGGTAGTTCCGGACTGGGCGAGCGCCCCACTCATCTTCCGCAGCGCCTGGCTCATGAGGCGGGCCTGCAGGCCAACGTGCGAATCGCCCATTTCGCCTTCGATCTCCGCCTTTGGCACGAGGGCAGCGACGGAGTCGATGACGATAATGTCGATCGCCCCGGAGCGAACCAGCATGTCCGCGATCTCGAGGGCCTGTTCCCCGCTGTCTGGCTGGGAGAGCAGCAGCTGATCGGTGTCCACCCCGAGGGTGCGGGCGAATTCGACATCGAGGGCGTGCTCTGCATCGACAAAGGCGGCGATTCCGCCCTTCTTCTGGGCTTGGGCAATGGCGTGGAGGGCGAGCGTGGTCTTGCCGGAGGACTCCGGTCCGTACACCTCAATGACGCGCCCGCGCGGGAAGCCACCAACACCGAGAGCAACATCGATGGCGGTGTTACCGGAGGAGATGACCTCGACGGGCTGCCAGACCTCCTCACCGAGACGCTTCACCGCACCGGAACCGAAGCTCTTCTCAATCTGTTCGAGAGCCGAGGCCAACGCGGCACCGCGCTTCTCCTTGTCTACGTTGGTTACTTTTGCCGACTTAGCTGCTGATTTCTTTGCCATTACCCTTAGCTTTCTCTTTCGTTGTTGCGGGGGACGGTGGAAACTGTCTTCCACTCCCTTAGATGCTTTTCCACGTTATTTTCGTTCCCACACAGGTGGGAGCATGTTTTGAGTACGTGTGTTGGCCACCAGCGTAGGAGGCCGCCTTCACAGAACAACAGTATACATGTACATGTGTTCGAATTCATCCCCGACACACACGCTCTACCGGCACCTATACGAGGTCCGACGGACCGAACTGGCGATCCGGCGGAACGTCAAAATCTGCACACAGACCAGCCCACACGTCGCGCAGATCGACCCCCTCGCGCTCCAACTCACTCGCCGTTTTGTTGCGACCGGAGATGAGGTGATGGTGAAGAATAAAATCCCCCCGCTCTTCCCCAAACTCGTGGTTTACCAGCGCATAGAAGTGTGTTTGACGCATGTCACCGATTATACAGACCCGCTCATCATGCCAGATAAATCGTTCGAAAGTTGGAGTTCTAGGCACTGTGGGGCCACATCATCTCCAGTACAGTAGCCTCCATGAAAGCGACATCTGTCTATAACCTGACGCTCATCGCAGTGTGTGCTGCCATCATCACCATCCTCGCCTTCGTCGCCATCCCGATCGGTGCACTCGGCGTGCCGCTGGTTCTCCAGAACACCGTGGTCATCGCGATTGGCATGCTCATAGGTGCCAAGCGGGGAACGCTCGCCGTGCTCCTCTGGCTCGCCCTGGGCCTCATTGGCCTGCCGGTCATGGCCGGTGGCCGCTCTCTCTGGGCCGCCCTGGCCGGCCCCACTGTCGGCTACATCGTCGGCTACGTCCTCGCCGCAGCTGTCGCCGGCGCCATCGCCTACCGGGTGTCTGCAGACGCCACCGCCCCCACGCGCATCGGCACATTCATCGTCGCCGGTGCGGCCGGCATCCTCATTGAGTATGCAGCCGGTGTTGTCGGGCTCGTGCTGCGGGCTGGCCAGTCGGTGACGGCGGCGATTCTCGCCCAGGGGGCCTTCATCCTCCCGGACATCGCCGAGACCGTTGTCATGGTGACCGTCGCCCTCGCCGTCCACCGGGCACTGCCGCAATTGCGTCGTCCGGTTCTCGCCTAAAATACATGCATGCCCGAGATTCGCTTCGACGCCGTCTCCCTCTCATCCGGTGACACCGTCCTCCTCGAACCGTTCACTGCAACACTGACTGAGCAGCGGATTGGTCTCATCGGACCGAACGGGAGCGGGAAGTCGACCCTACTGCGACTCATCAATGGCTTATCCACCCCGACCAGCGGCGACGTGGTTGTAAACGGGATTTCAGTGCGCCGAGATCCCCGCAGCGTCCGGCGCGCGGTCGGGTTTATCTTTTCCAACGCCGACGACCAAATAATCATGCCCACGGTGGGCGAAGACGTCGGCTTCTCGCTGACCCGGTTTCGCCTCAGCACTGATGAGCGCGCCGAGCGTATCCAGGCACTACTGGAGCGAGTCGGCCTCGACGGCAAGGCCGACCAAACCCCACATACTCTCTCGGGTGGGGAGAAACAGCTGCTCGCCCTCGCCTCCGTACTGGCGGTGGAACCCGAGATCATCGTCGCCGATGAGCCGACAACACTCCTCGACATGAAAAACCGGCTCCGCCTCGCCAGCGAGTTCGCCACCCTCAGCCAGCAACTCATTGTGGCCACCCATGACCTCGAGTTGTTAACAGACTTTGACCGGGTCCTCTATATCAACAACGGACGCGTCGTCGCCGATGGCGCCCCGCCCGAGGTAGTTGACCGCTATCTGGCCGATGCGACGGGGACTGCGGATGCGTAAACCCGTACGCCGCCTCCGTGCCCTTCCCCTCGGCGAATATATTCCCGGCACATCACTGATCCACCGGATTCCCGCTGGGGCGAAGATGGTCCTGCTCATTGTCTTTATCGTGGCCACTACCCCCCTTCACCTCCCGGCGGCCTGTGCCGCCCTGTGCCTGCCCGTCCTTGGCTACCTCGTTGCGCGCATCCCACTGCGCGTCGCCGCTGGACAGTTGTTGCCACCGCTGCCCATCGTGGCGCTCTTCGCAGCCTTTTCGTGGTGGCAAAACGGTTGGGAGAATGCCCTCACGCTCGTCATCACGCTCTATGCGGCAATCAGTGCCGCGACGCTCCTCACCCTGACCACGACCATGCAGGCGCTCCTGTCGGCGGTGACGACCGCCCTGCGCCCCCTCCGAGTGGTCGGGGTCAACGCCGACGCAGTCGCCCTGGCGATCATGTTGACGATTCGGCTGATTCCACTGCTCCTCGCCGAGGCCTACCGGCTGGCAGACGCGCGAGCCTGTCGCGGGGCCCGGTTTACGGCCGCGTCTTTTGGAGTCCCCTTTATCATTGCGGCCTTTCACCGGGCAGAGCGCACCGGTGATGCGCTCATCGCCCGCGGGCTCGCCGATGGCGACGAGCCCCGTCCCCGCTAATATCCCCCCACCCCGACAGACCTACTTGTCCTGTTCCAACTGCGGCGTCTGGCTCGATCCGCCGGTCAGCTCCCCACGCATCTGGGCGCGAATCTCCTCCAAGCGGGAGTGCCCAGCCAACTGGACTCCGGCACCCTCGATCTCAGCCATCCGCCCCTGCACACTTGATTCGGCCAGCTCAGCTGCCCCGAGAGCGTTGGCGTAGCGGCGTTCAATCTTCTCCCGGACCTGATCGAGATTGGGAGAGGTCCCAGCTGTGAGCTGATCCATGGACTTGAGGGTGTCTGCCACCTTCTCCTGCATCTTTGCCTGCTCGAGCTGGGACAGCAGCTTCGTCCGCTCGGCGACCTTCTGCTGCAGCGTCATCGAGTTGCGCTCAACCGCCTGCTTTGCTGCCTGAGCCTGCTGGAGAGCCTGATCGTGGAGCACCTTGAGCTCCTCAACAGACTGCTCAGCGGTGACCAATTGCGCCGCGAAGGCCTCAGCGGCGTTCTCGTACTCCGCCGCCTTTGTTGCATCCCCGTCGGCCTTCGCCTTGTCCGCCAACTGGATCGCCTGACGGACGTTGCCCTGCAGCTTCTCAATGTCACCGAGCTGGCGATTGAGCTGCATTTCCAGCTGACGCTGGTTGCCAATGACGGCAGCTGCTTGTTGGGAGAGTTCCTGGTGCTGACGCTGAGCGTCCTCAATCGCCTGCTGGATCTGTACCTTCGGGTCGGCGTTTTCTTCGATCTTCGAATCAAAGAGAGCCATGAGGTACTTCCACGCCTTGACAAATGGGTTAGCCATTGGGGTATTCCAGCCTTTCCGGTGAACAAATAGAGATTTCGTGGTCAAATTCAAGGATTACAGTTCAGGCTACACGCCCGACCGCAGACTCGCGCGCCAATTCCGAGTCCAATTCGGCATTGAGGTCGCCGCCGGATTCGGTCAACGCCATCGTCGTCGCCGCCTCAATGAGCACGTCCGCGACGGAAACATGGAGGGCCCGGCATACCGAGGCGAGCAGTTCGGAGGAGACCTCCTTGCGCCCGCGTTCCAGCTCGGACAGGTAGCCCGGCGATACGCGCGACATTTCCGCGAGTTCTCGGAGGGTGAGACCGACATCAGCGCGGAATCCACGCAGGGCAATGCCGAGCGCTTCTCGCAGGAGCAGCTGCGCACGGCGCGGATGCTGGCGGGCCACAGGAGCTGCGGTTGTACCGACACCGGGACGGTGAGTTTCGTGTGCATCAATCAGAGTAGTAACCATCGTTATCTCCAACGGGCGACGGGAGTTATTTGTTCCCCGTCTCATCATCGTGCAGTTGCCGCAGCGTCGATTCAAAGACCGTAAACGCGTATTCGACGGATGCCAGGCGAATTGTGTTGCGATCTCCGTCCACCAGTGGAGTCGGGGTCGGCTCTCCGGGAAGAAGCACCCACCGGTGGTGGCGGGGTGGATAGGCGCGCAGCGCCACGGACCATCCGTCCGGATCGGCCAGTCCGATCCAGACCTCCCCGACCGGATGCCCGTCTTGGCTGTCCGGCCCTGCTACCCCGGTAAAGGAGAGCCCCCAGTCGGCGCCAAACAGCTCGCGGACGTTGTTGGCCATCTCCTCGGCGCACTGCCGGGAGATCGGGCCCACTGTGGCCAGAGTCTCGTCGCTGACGGCGAGCACATCGTGCTTGGTGTCGGTGGCGTAGGTGACCACTCCCCCGCGCAGCACTGCCGATGCCCCCGGAACGTGGGCCAGGGTGGCCGCCGCCAACCCGGCGGTCAGCGATTCAGCACAGGCCACTGTCAGGCCGTGGTCACTCAAGTAGGCCACCAGCGCCTCGGCCGCGCGGTGTGCTGCCAGTTCCGTGTCGTTCGTCATCGCTTCTAGTGTAGTGCGCTCGTGTCGCTGCCGCCTGTTTGCCGCTGGAGGCGCTGATTATCGACGATATATTGGATGCCCGTCACCACCGTCACGAAGACGGCACACCACATCACCACGACCGTTGGAATGGCCATCCATCCGGGAAGAACAGCGAGGTAGAGGCCGACTGCGACGGCTTGGAGGGTGGTTTTAATTTTCCCGCCCTTCGATGCTGCGACCACCGTCCCTCTGCGCAGCAGAACCATCCGCCACACGGTGATGCCGAGCTCCCGCACGATGATGATAACGCTCACCCATACGGAGAGTTCGCCAATGATATTCAGACACACGAGGGCGGCGATCATGAGGGATTTATCGGCGATCGGGTCGGCGATCTTGCCGAAGTTTGTCACCAGCCCGCGAGAGCGGGCGATATCCCCATCGAGTTTGTCCGTAATCATCGCCGCGACGAAGAGCGCGAACGCGACCCACGCGGCGACGAGAGAATCTGCCCCGTTGAACCCGCCGACGAGGCACGCCCAGACAAAGAAGGGGACTGCGACGATGCGCAGCATCGTCAAGACGTTCGGCAGATTCCAGGTATCAGACACGGTCTTCAGTTTACGTGTTCCCACCGCGCACACAAATGAGGCTTTCCCCGGAATTTCTCCCCGATAGTGACTAATCTGGGCTGTAGACTTGTACTCAGGACGACCTATTCCACCTACAGCAAAGGAAGTGGCCTATGACTGCCGATCCATCAGCTATCCAAAAGTTCCAGCAGGATTTTGACGAACGCGTTGAACTTGCCGTTCAGATGATTCCGATCATCGGTGGTCTGCGTCGGAAGAAGAATGTTGTCGTCTCCATCTTCGGTCGTATTCTCGACAATGTCACCGAGACCGACATCATCAAGGCGCACCGGTACGCGCGTCGGATCACCGACAATGAGCTGTCCCTCAAGCAGACCCTGCCGATCTTCCAGGAGCTGGAGAAGCTCGATCTCGGACGGGCATCCATCGACGTGGGTGCGTTGGCCACTCAGTTCGAGCAGGAAGGTGGCGATCTGCACGCGTTCCTCGAGCGCGAACTCGCCCCGGTCATCGGGAAGGATGCCGACGCCCCGCAGCGCGACATCGTCCTCTACGGCTTCGGTCGCATCGGGCGCCTGCTCGCCCGGATTCTCATCGCCCACCGTTCCCAGGGTGGCGGACCCCGCCTCGCCGCCATCGTCGTGCGCAAGAACGGCGACCAGGACCTGGTCAAGCGCGCCAGCCTGCTGCGCCGCGACTCGGTCCATGGCTCCTTCGATGGCACGATCAGCATCGACCAGGAGAACAACATCATCTGGGCCAACGGCAACCCGATCCAGGTGATCTACTCCAACGATCCGGCCACTGTGGACTACACCGCCTACGGCATCAACGATGCCATCGTGGTGGACAACACCGGTCGCTGGCGCGATGTCGATGGCCTGTCCCAGCACCTCGCCTCGAAGGGTGTGTCCAAGGTGGTGCTCACTGCTCCGGGCAAGGGCAACATGAAGAACATCGTCTTCGGTGTGAACGACAACATCATCGAGGACTCGGACACCCTCATCTCGGCGGCCAGTTGCACGACGAACGGCATCACGCCGGTGCTTGCCGCTATCGACGCGAAGTACGGTGTCAAGCGCGGCCACGTGGAGACGGTGCACTCGTACACGAATGACCAGAACCTCATCGACAACTTCCACAAGGGTCCGCGCCGTGGCCGTGGCGCGACGCTCAACCTCGTACTCACCGAGACCGGTGCGGCGAAGGCTGTGTCGAAGGCTCTCCCCCAGTTTGAGGGCAAGTTGACGGGCAATGCCATTCGCGTCCCCACCCCGGATGTCTCGATTGCAGTGTTGACGCTGGATTTGGAGACCAACGTGACCAAGGATGAGGTCAACGAGTATCTCCGCCAGGTCTCGCTGACCAGTGAGCTGCGCCAGCAGATCGACTATATCCAGTCCCCGGAGGTTGTGTCGACTGACTTTATCGGCACGACCCACCCAGGCATTGTCGACGGCTTGGCCACCATTGCCAATGGGGATGATCACCTCATCCTCTATGTCTGGTATGACAACGAGTTCGGCTACTCCAACCAGGTGATCCGGATCATCGAAAAGCTCGCCGGTGCGGCCCCAGTGGTCCTTCCCGAGCGCAAGCCGCTCTCTGAGTTCTAAACCACGTGCTCGTACCCACCACAATGGCCCCCACAGCATGCTGTGGGGGCCTCGTCGTTACGTCACAACGTGCAACTACGTGCGGGTGAGCTACACACCGTCCCGATCGGTGTGAGAAGCGGGATTCCAATCGGGGGCAATCGCCCCGACCGCGCTCTCGCGGGAGGTTTTGATGAAGCTGGCCACCGCAGTGATAGCCAAGACGATGACGATGACTGCCAGCGAGACGAGGTTGGGGATATCCACCACGTGGAAGGGCTCGCCGCCGTGGATGAACGGGAGGTTGTTCTCATGGAGCGCGTGGAGCACGAGCTTGACGCCAATGAACCCGAGGATGACGGCGAGACCGTAGGGCAAGTACACGAGCCGGTTGAGGAGGCCATCGAGGAGGAAGAACATTTGGCGCAGGCCCATGAGAGCACACGCGTTCGCGGCAAAGACGATGTACGGCTCCTGGGTCAGACCAAAGATAGCGGGAATGGAGTCAAAGGCGAACATCAAGTCGATGAAGCCAATGGAGATGAGCGCGAGCATCATCGGTGTAACCATCTTCTTCCCGTTGTCAAAGGTAAACAGCTTGTCGCCGTCGAAGTGGGAGGACACGGGGATGAACTTGCGCGCCATCCGGACCACGAACATGTCATCGATGTCCGTGTCGGATTCGCCCTTCACCTCGTCAACAACGAGCTTGATCGCCGTGTAGAGGAGGAACGCGCCGAAGATGTAGAAGATCCAGGCCCAGGCGTTAATCGCCGCCCCTCCGATGAGGATGAAGACGAGCCGCATGAGAAGTGCGAGGGCGATGCCGATGAGGAGCACCTTCTGCTGATCCTCGCGGGGAATCTTGAACGAGCCAATGATGAGGGCGAAGATGAACAGGTTGTCGATTGAGAGGGACAACTCGGTGATATAGCCGGAAAAGAACTCGATGGCGTGTTCATGGGTCCAGCTGCACCACAGGAAAATGCCGAAGATCACCGCGACAGCAACGTAGAATCCCATCCACCCGGCTGCTTCCTTCATGGAGGGGGCATGGGGTTTGCGGACGTGAGATACAAAGTCAAAGACGATAAAACCGATGAGCACCACCACGGTGATGATCCAGGTGACGAGATTTACTTCCACGGCTGGGGCCTCCATTCGTGTTCAGGGTCCGCACCACGGTGGGCGGGCCGAATAAACACGAGGTCTCTCCCACCGCGTCCGACCGGTCTGGTCAGGTGCAGTTGGCGCGTCCGGATACTGTGCCGGCGGCACGTTCTCGTGCACACCGGCGGTATCGTGATGACGTACCGCGCCACGTTGGGGTTACTCCCCTCGCTTGTCGTTGTGTCCTGGCAACTATAGCATGGCGGCGCGCACCTGCCTAGTTCGGAAGGACCGGGATTCTAAACCACTCCGGATGGCGGGTCCGCACGCACAATTCGGGTTGTCGCAGTATCCGCCGCGCCAGTGCTCTCCTCGGTCGCGTCCGGCGGTGCCGGCTCGAGGGACTCGGAGCCCGCGTCTGCAGTCTCCTCGTCGTCCGCCTGCGGAGCCGTTGCCGGATCCGCCCCCTGGATAAGCCACAGGGTGGATTCCAGCTCCTCCGGCTTCACCAGGACCTGACGTGCCTTGGAGCCCTCGGACGGGCCGACGATGTCGTGGGATTCCATGATGTCCATGAGCCGTCCTGCCTTGGCAAAGCCGACGCGCAGCTTGCGTTGCAGCATGGAGGTGGAGCCGAATTGGCTGGTCACCACCAGTTCGATGGCCTGGAGGAGAATGTCCATGTCGTCGCCGATCTCGTCGTCGAGTGGTTTCTTCTCCGAGGCCTTCTCATCGGTGACGCCTTCGGTGTAGTCGGCCTCCTTCTGACTCTTCACGGCATCGACAACGGCTTGGATTTCCTCGTCAGTGACGAATGCACCCTGGATGCGCCGTGGCTTGCCACCCTGGGGAATAAACAGAGCATCGCCCATACCGATGAGTTTTTCCGCGCCGACGGTGTCGAGGATGACGCGAGAGTCCGTCTGGGAGGCCGTGGCAAAGGCCAACCGGGAGGGGACGTTCGTCTTGATAAGGCCGGTCACCACATCCACCGAGGGCCGTTGGGTGGCGAGTACGAGGTGAATACCTGCGGCACGCGCCTTCTGAGTGATGCGGACGATGGAGTCCTCGATTTCCTTCGGCGCCGTCATCATCAAGTCGGCGAGCTCATCGACGACCGCAACGATGTACGGGTACGGCTGGAGATCGCGCTGCGAGCCGGGCGGGGCCGTGTACTCGCCGGAGATAACCTTCCGGTTGAAGTCCTTGATGTGGCGCACCCGCGCTGCCTTCATATCAAGGTAGCGCTGCTCCATCTCCTCGACGAGCCATTGGAGGGCGGCCGCAGCCTTCTTCGGTTGGGTGATGATGGGGGTGATGAGATGGGGAATCCCCTCGTAGGGGGTGAGCTCCACCATCTTTGGGTCGACGAGGATGAGGCGCACTTCCTCAGGGGTGGCGCGGGTAAGAATGGACACGAGCATCGAGTTGACAAAGGCCGACTTACCGGAGCCGGTAGCACCGGCGACGAGCAGGTGCGGCATCTTCTGCAGCGAGTGGGTGACAAAGGCACCTTCGATGTCTTTGCCGAGGGCGATGACCATCGGATCGCGGTTGGCCTCCACTTCCGGGGCGCTGAGGACATCAGCGAGGCGAACAACTTCGCGGTCCACGTTGGGCACCTCGATACCCACGGCAGACTTGCCGGGAATGGGGGTGAGCAGGCGGACGTTGTCCGTACCCAGCGCGTAGGCGAGGTCCGCTTGGAGGTTGGTGATCTTCGAGACCTTGACACCGGGGCCGAGCTCCACCTCATAGCGGGTGACGGTTGGGCCACGCTGGAAGCCAGTGACCTGTGCGTCCACACCGAACTCGCTGAAGACCCCAGCGATCGAATCGATCATGCGATCGTTGGCGGCCGACCGTTTCTTCGGGGGCTTGCCCTTGACAAGCAGACTCGTTGAGGGCAAACGGTAGTCACCGGTGGGTGCACTGGTGATCATCTCCGGCACCTGATCGTCTGCAACGGCACTGGCAGGGGTGGGGGTTGCCGCAGCGGACGTGGGTGTCGAGGTTGGCTCCTGCGCCACGGGCGCTGATTCGCTGAGCTGGGCAGTCGTGTTCGCGGCGCGCCGACGCCGTGGCCGAGCCGGTGGGACGGCATCGATTACTGCGGTCTCTGCGGTCGGTGAGCTGCCCGGGGTGACCGTATCGTCGACGGCAGGGGAAGAAGGTTCCTCGAGCGGATACGCCTCGAGCGGGGTGGTGCGACGGCGGGGCCGGGCGGGCTCACCGTCTGCAATCGCTGTGATATCTGCGTCCGCTGCGGCATAGAGGTCTCGGCCGGTGGTGTCGTCCTCACTGGCAGCCGCCTCCATCCGGTCGATGCCGGCACCGAAGTAGGTGGCGAGTGCGGAGACAAACTGGCGCACCGTCGTCCCCATAACGAGGAGGGCACCGTAGACGATGACGAGGAGGAGCAGGGGCACCGCCACATAGTTGGAGAACCCCATCGCCAGCGGTTGACCGATGAAGTATCCAATACCGCCGCCGGCCTGGGCACGCCCTGCCCACGTGGTAGGCAAACCCGCGAAGATGTGCAAGAGCCCAAGGAGGGCGACGATGACGATGACCGTTCCTGCACCGATGCGTGGCCCGCGCTCCACCACTGCGGGGACTCCGACGAACAAGATGACGGCAAAGATGAGGAGCAGTACCGGTACGACGTAGGCACCGGCTCCAACGAGGTACGAGCAGGCCAGGGCGATGCCTCGACCGACGGGTCCGCCGATTCCAAACCACACCGAGCCGGAGACGATAACCGCCAGCGCCACGAGGACGAGTGCGAGCCCGTCGGAGGACGTGCGAGGTTGGGCGGGGCGAGTAGCTGAGCCGCGGCGAGTCACGGGGGTGGATTCCTCCTCGGTGTAGGGATCGTGGTAATCGGTGTCATCGTACAGCTCCCCGGGGTTGATGCGGGGATGGGCAACCGAGCGAACGAGGTTTCCTCCGCCTCGGACCAGACCGCCGACGACGGTGCGTGCGGAGGTACTGACGGTGCGCCCGACGTGTTTCGCCGCACTGCCCATTCGTTCATTCGCTGTATCTGCAGCTCGCAGGGCCGTGGGCCGGGGCCGCTGGGCGGGGGCATGGGCCGACCGGTTGCGGGGTCCTCGGCTGCGGGAGGTGGAGCGCGAATTGAGGGCAGTCATACATAACACAGTAGTCGCTTCAGTCACTTAAGTCACATGCGACCCACCTATCACGCTAGTAACTCACGTAACAGGGGTGATGTTCGGCGAACTCCGCCGCCTCACACACTCCGCGCCAGGGATGCGAGAGCCTCTTCCTCTCCCACGACGCGCACATCCCGACACTCCCGCCCAAAGAGCCACAGTGCGACCTCACCGAGGGGGCCCGAGACTCGGATGACGTTCTCCCCGGAATCAGCCACCCCATGGCGGCGGGACACGACAAACCGAGCACACCCTTCCGGCTCCACGACCACGGGCACGGGGGCACCACGCACAAGGAAGCGAGACATCGCCCGCACCGCCCGGTACAGCTCCCACGTCTCCTCCCCGGTAAGCTGTCGCGGTTCCCACCCCGCCGCCGCGCGGCGCACGTCCTCGTGATGGATAAAGTGCTCGGCAGTGTTGATGAGACTGTCGAGCGGGCCGGGCAACACTGCCCGGTCACCCCACCCGTGGACCACCTCGTCGAAGGGGCGTGCCATCACCTCTGCAGTGACCGCATCGAGCCGCGGTGCGAATACGGAAAGCCAGTTCCCCGCCACAGCATCGGGCCGCCGCTCCCGAATAAACAGGTGTGCCGCAAGATCGCGGGTTGCCCACCCCTCACAGAGGGTGGGCGCATCCGGACCGACCTCGAGGAAGAGATCGCGGAGCCGGGTCCGTTCCACAGCTGCAAAACTCATAACGCAGAGATCTCCTTCCAGCCACTGCATCCACCCCGGCTACCGGGATGGACGAGAGATCTTCGTGTATTCGGCATCGTCGAGGCCGGTGTCGGTATCGTCGGAGAGCGGCGACATTTGCACCACTGTCGGCACCACCATCGGCGAGCGACCCCACTTGTGATCCACATACTTGCGGATCCTCCGCCGCAATTGCTGTACCATGCGGTAGGTATCGTTCTCACCTTCCCCGGCCAGATCGAGCAGGATATTGCCCGCCAAATCCGCCAGTTCGGGCACCATTGCTGCCGCATCCTCGGAGAACCCCCGCATCTGCACGGTCGGCCGCTCGAGGGGACGCCCGCTGCGCGAATCGATGACAGCGGTGAGCGCGATGAGCCCACCCTCCCCCATCTCTGTGCGGTCAGCCAGAACATGCTCGTCCACGTCACCGAGGGTTGTCCCATCGACGTAGAGGTGACCGTTCGGCACCTGACCGGCAACGCGCACGCGACCGCCGACAAGATCGACCACCACACCGTTTTGCGCAAGCACCGTGTTCTCCCGGAGCACACCAGTGGACACCGCCAGCTCCCGATTAGCACGCAGGTGGCGCCACTCGCCGTGGACCGGCATCGCGTTGACGGGACGGGCCGCGTTGTAAATGAACAGAAGCTCTCCCGAGTAGCCGTGGCCAGAGGTATGCACCTTATCGTCTTTGCTCGTGACCACCCGCGCACCAATCTGGGCAAGGTTGTTAATCACGCCAAAGACGGCTTCCTCATTGCCCGGAACCAACGACGAGCTCAAGATAATGAGGTCGCCATCGCGGACAGTGATCTGCCGGTGTTCCCGGCGCGCCATGCGCGACAGGGCGGCCATCGGCTCACCCTGGGTTCCGGTGGTGATGAGCACCACCTTGGACGGAGCCATCTTCGAGGCTTCATCGATGGTGACAATGGTGCCCCGCGGCGCCTCGAGGTAGCCCATCTTCTGGGCAATCTCCATGTTGCGGATCATGGACCGCCCATTGAAGGCGACCTTGCGCCCCGCCGAGACGGCGGCATCGACGCAGGCCTGGACTCGTGCCACGTTGGAGGCGAAGGCGGCGATAATGACACGCTGCTTCGCCTCTCCGACGAGCCGCTTCAGGGTCGGCCCGACGATTGCCTCGGAGGGAGCGACCCCGGGGCTCGTCGCATTGGTCGAGTCGATCATGAGGAGATCGATCCCCTCGTCGCCGTAGCGGGAGATCGCCGGGAGATCGGTGGGCTTGTGGTCCGGCGGGGTTTGATCGAGTTTGATGTCGCCGGTGTGCATGATGGTGCCCGCCGGTGTCGAGAGGACGACACCGAGGCAATCCGGAATGGAGTGCCCCACAGTGAAGAACCGCACCGTGAAGGGGGACTTTTCCACGGTGGAGTTCTCGTCCACTTCAATGAGCTTGGGCCGCTGGTGGTGTTCCTGGCACTTGGCGGCGATGAGAGCACAGGTGAACTTCGACGCATAGATCGGCAGATCCGGAACCCGCTTGAGCAGGTAGGGAATGGCGCCGATGTGGTCCTCGTGGCCGTGGGTGACCACCATCGCCACGATGTCCTTGTCTCGCCCGTCGAGGTAGGAGAAATCGGGGAGGATGAGATCGACTCCTGGTTCGCCGGAGGACGGGAAGAGAACGCCGCAGTCGATGATGAGGAGTTTGCCCCGATATTCGAAGACCGTCATGTTGCGCCCGATTTCGGAGATGCCGCCGAGCGCGACGATACGCAGGGCATCATTCTTCAATTTTCCGGGTGCGGGAAGCCGTTTGGTTAAATCGGCACCTTGCATGCTCGTCAGCGTATTCGTCGCCTTCTTTTGCGGCTGTTGCTGCGCCTGCTTGGCCTGTTGTCCCGCCTCGGGTACACCCTTCTTCCGTGTCGCGCGGCGTCTGCTCTTCGCAGGTTGTGTCATATTAGAGGACTCCAACTGTCATCAAATCGTGGCGGAGCTCCTCCCGCTGGCGATCGGTGGCTGCAACCTGCGGAAGGCGCGGGTCACCAACATCAATGCCGAGCATACGGAGGGCTTCCTTACTGAGTGTGACCCCGCCGAGGCGCTTCTGCGCCTGATAGAGCGGAGCCATGGTGGCGTTGATTTCCCGACATCGGGCAAGGTCGCCAGCCTTGAAGCAATCATACATTTCCCGCAGCAGGCCGGGCACAATGTGTCCGGCCACCGAGATGAATCCCGTCGCCCCCACTGCCAACCACGGCAGGTTGAGGGAATCATCGCCAGAGTAGTAGGCCAACCCTGTCTCCGGGATCAGTGATGCTGCAGCTTCCAAGTTCCCCTTAGCCTCTTTCATCGCCTGGATGCGCGGGTGTTGCGCGAGGCGCCGAGTGGTATCCGGGGCGATCTCAATACCGGCTCGCCCGGGGATGTCATAGAGGACACAGGGGAGGTCGGTGGCATCGGCAATCGCCGTGAAGTGAGCTTCCACCCCAGCCTGCGGGGGCTTGGAGTAGTAGGGCGTGACCAGGAGCAGCGCGTTAGCACCGGCAGCAGCGGAGGCTTCCGCCAGCTCCACAGAGGACGCTGTATCGTACGTCGATGCCCCAGCCAGGAGGTGAATATCTGGACCGACGGCAGCGCGGACAGCCTCGATGAGTCTGACCTTCTCTTCGAGTGAGGTGGTCGGAGACTCCCCAGTGGTTCCCGACAGGAGTAGTCCATCGACCCCATGGGAGACGAGGTGTTCCGCGAGCCGCTTGGCCGCCGAGACATCCAATGCTCCTTCAGCAGTAAACGGGGTCACCATGGCCACAATCACTGTGCCGAAGGTGTGTGCACCGTCAACCATGTGCGGTTCGCCTCCTTGTTTTCTCACGTCACAGTAACAAATGAAACTGCACCGTTATCTTACTCTACAGCGGGTGCTCAGAAGTCGGTGACATACGGACTCGTTGCCATTTCTGAACCGTCGTCGAGGGTGGCGATCTCGAAGTCGCCGAAGACGGTCGGGGCTTCGGGGAGGAGGACCTTCAGGCAGGCCACCGCGAGGGTGCGAATTTCCTTATCCGCGTGTTCGCTTGCCCGCATCCCGATGAAGTGGCGCCAGGTTCGGAAATTACCGGTCACCACGATCCGGGACTCCTGGGCGTTGGGCAGAACCGCACGGGCGGCCTGACGGGCCTGTTTGACCCGCAACAGGGCATTGGGTTCCTCGGCGTGTTTGAGTTCCAACTCGCGGAGGATCTCATCAAAGGCGAACCGGGACTCGTCGACGGTGGCGACGAAGAGGCGGCTCAGTTCCTCGTCTGCGGCAATGACATCGGGAACGACCACGGCCATGTCATCCGGGTTGATGTAGCGCTGGGAGAGTTGGGAGAAGGAGAAGTGGCGATGCCGGACCAGCTCATGGGTGGCTGATCGGGAAATACCGCGCACGTAGACGGAGGCGACGGCATGCTCGAGCAAGCTGAAGTGGCCGACCTCCATGATGTGGCGCAGGTAGGCGTCGTTGGTCGCCGTATGGGGGTTGGGCTTGTCGAAGGACTCGTAGCAAGCCCGCCCGGCAAATTCGATGAGCGCTTCCGGACCGGTCGGGTTTGGCGCATCGTTGTCCCAGGCGATGTCGGTGGGCTGGCTGAACTTTGTGAGGGCGATCAGCTGGACCGAAAGCGGAGCGCGCGTGGCCATTTACAACCCCAACAGTTTGTCGAGGCCCACCGTGAGCCCGGGATAATCGTTCACTGTGCGCACTGCGAGGAGAACACCGGGGACGAAGGAGGAGCGGTCGTAGGAGTTCTGTTCAATGATCAGGGACTGTCCCTCCCCGCCGAAGATAACCCGCTGGTGGGCGACGGCTCCGCGCGTGCGCACCGCATGCACCGGAACGCCGTCGACGACGGCCCCCCGGGCCCCATCCAGTGATGTTTCTGTGGCATCGGGCATCGGCCCCATCTGCGCCTCAGCGCGGGCGGCAGCGATACCACGGGCAGTGTCAACGGCGGTGCCGCTCGGCGCATCCTTCTTCATCGGATGGTGCATCTCCACCACCTCAGCTGTGTCAAAGAAGCGGGCCGCCTGGCGGGCAAAGACCGCCGAGAGGACGGCGGAAATGGCAAAGTTTGGGGCGATGAACACGGGTGTGGGGCCGGACCCATCGGCAGGTGTCGCCGCAGCCAGCCACTCCTCCACCTGCTGGTACCGCTCCTCAGTGAAACCGGTTGTCCCAACCACTGCGGGAATGGCGTGGTCGATGAGGAATTTGAGGTTGCCCATGACCGCCTGCGGGGCGGTGAAATCGATGACGACATCGACGTTGGCATCCACCAGCGCGGTGAGGTCGTCACCGGCGTCCAGTGCGGCCACGAGCTCGAGATCGTCCTCCTGGGCCAGCGCCTGCACGAGTGTGCCACCCACTTTCCCCTTGGCCCCCAAAAGGCCAACTCGTAGCCGTGCCGGTGATGATGGTGCCTGTGTGGACATCGCTCAACCTTCCCTCATATCTGCCCGATCGTGTTCTTCCGACCAGTTTAACCACCCGCACCGGGTGCTGGAGTCATTGCCACGCCCGATGGATGCGGATCCTGACTCCGAACCCCATCACATCTGAATGTGAGACTGAGGCGAGGTTAGTCACATATGATGCCCACTATCGTCTATACTTGGGGCATGACTAATCCCGGAGGACTGCGCGAGCGCAAAAAGAAGCAGACCCATCAGGCCATCCAAGATGCCGCCCTCGACCTCTTTGAAGAGCGCGGTTTCAACAATACGACCGTCGACCAGATCGCTGCGACTGCCAATGTCTCGGCCATGACCTTCTACCGATACTTCGGCACCAAGGAGGCGACGGTTGTCGAAATCTTCCCCGTGATGGATATCATGGAGCCCCTCCCTATCCTCCTGCCCGCCCTCAGCCACGGGGAGAAAGAACTCGCCGACGCCCTGAAAAACATCACGAGCAGCGTCGCTCCCGAGTGGATGGACAACCTCCCCCGGCGGATCAAGCTCATCCACCAGTACGAGTCACTCCTTCACGCCGCGTGGTCCAACTGGGACGTGTGGGTGACCACGGTAACGGAGAAACTGCCGGAAATCCTCGGCGAGGACATCATCTACTACGTGCGCATCATTACCAGCTGTGCCCTCCAGGCAATGCTCGACTGGGGAGAATCCTCCGACTTCCCCTCCGTCGAGGCCCTCATCTCCCGGCTTGCACACTCGCTCGCGATTGCGGCAGCCCCACTGCCGGCCCTCGACCCGCTCGTCCCCGACTCCTACCGTTGAGTCAGGGAACATCCCATAAGCACTGCCCCCTCCCGCACAGCACGTGCAGGAGGGGGCAGTCGCGTCGGCGGGAGTTACTCCCAGTTGATCGGCCGCAGCGACAACTTGCCGCGGTCATCCACCTTGATCACTTCCACCTCGAGCTTCTCGCCCACCTCAACAACACCTTCCATACCGGCAAGGCGCTCGCCGCGAATCTTGCCAAACTCGGAGATGTGAACCAGGCCGTCACGGCCTGGCAGAATGGAGACGAACGCACCGAAGGCTGCCAGCTTGACGACAGTCCCCACATAGTGTTCGCCCACCTTCGGCATCTGCGGATTCGCAATGTTGTTGATCATTTCGATCGCCTGGTCAGCCGCAGAACCACTCGACGCGGAGATGTAAACGGTACCGTCCTCCTCGATCGACACATCGACACCGGTCTCCTCGGTGATCTGGTTGATGGTCTTACCCTTCGGTCCAATGACCTCACCGATCTTCGACACCGGCACGGTGATCGTGGTGATCCGCGGAGCAAACTGGCTCATCTCATCAGGAGCATCAATGACCTGGGCCATCGTATCCAGAATCTCAAAACGAGCTTCACGAGCCTGCTTGAGAGCGCTGGCGAGGACATCGGAGGGGATGCCGTCGAGCTTCGTGTCCAGCTGCAGGGCGGTAACAAACTCACGGGTTCCCGCCACCTTGAAGTCCATGTCACCGAGGGCATCCTCAGCACCGAGAATGTCGGTGAGGGTGACATACTTCATCTTCCCCTTCACCTCACCGGAGATGAGCCCCATCGCAATACCGGCGACAGACCCCTTCAGCGGCACACCCGCGTTGAGCAGAGACAGCGTCGAGGCACACACCGAGCCCATCGAGGAGGAACCGTTCGACCCGAGCGTCTCGGAGACCTGACGGATGGCGTAGGGGAAGTCCTCGCGGGACGGGATCACCGGAATGAGGGCACGCTCGGCGAGATTGCCGTGGCCGATCTCGCGGCGCTTCGGCGAACCAACGCGGCCAGTCTCACCGGTGGAATACGGCGGGAAGTTGTAGTGGTGCATGTACCGCTTCGAGGTCTGGGGCACGAGGGCATCGATGGACTGCTCCATCTTGAGATTGTCCAGGGTGGTCACGCCCATGATCTGGGTTTCACCGCGCTGGAAGAGGGAGGAACCGTGTGCGCGCGGAATCAACTCCACCTCAACCTCGAGTTCACGAATCGAGGTGAGCTCGCGCCCGTCGATACGCTTCCCGGAGGTGAGAATCCGACCGCGCACCACTTCCTTCGTCACCGAGGTGAATGCGGCCCGAATCATCGCCTGCACGGAGGCGGTGTCGTCCTCCTCGGCGGAGACGAACTCGTCAGTGAGGGCATCGACAACCTCTTCAATGTAGGCGGCGGAGGCCTCTTCGCGCTCGAGCTTGTCGGCGATGGACATGATTTGTCCGATCTTCTTCTGCGCCAGCTTGCGCACCCGGGCGAGGATATCCTCGGTGTACGGCTCGAAAATCGGGAAGTCACGCACCGGCTTCGCGGCCAGCTCTGTCAACTTCTCCTGCGCCCGGCAGAGCACGTCAATAAACGGCTTCGCTGCCTCCAGGCCTTCGGCCACAACCTCCTCGGTGGGAGCCGGCCCACCCTCGGCGATCCGATCGAGGACACCAGCCGACGCGCCAGCCTCGACCATCATGATCGCCACATCCTTGCCGTGCTCGGTATCGATGCGCCGACCGGCAACCACGATCTCGAACAGAGCCTTCTCATCGAGCTCTGCATCGGGGAAGGCCACCCACTGACCCTGCGGATGATCCGCATCGGCGACGAGCGCCATGCGGACACCACCAACCGCCCCGACGACCGGCAAACCGGAAATCTGGGTCGCTGCCGAGGCGCCGTTGATGGCGACGACATCGTAGTGTTCCTTCGGATCCACCGACAAGACGGTGACGATGATCTGCACCTCATTGCGCAGCCCCTTGACAAAGGTGGGGCGCAGCGGGCGGTCAATGACGCGGCAGGCGAGAATCGCCTCCGTGGAGGGGCGACCCTCCCGGCGGAAGAACGAGCCGGGAATCTTCCCCGCAGCGTACATGCGCTCTTCCACATCCACAGTGAGGGGGAAGAAATCGAACCCCTCCCGCGGCGAGTGACTGGCCGTCGTCGTCGCCAGCATCATGGTGTCATCATCAAGGTAGGTGACAACGGCACCGTCGGCCTGCTTGGCCAACTGGCCGGTTTCAAAGCGGATGGTGCGGGTACCGAAATCCCCATTGTCAATCAGTGCGGTGACTTCGGTGGTATGGAACTCTTCGTCGACGTAAAACTGTACGTCCTTCTTCTTGGCTGAATTTCTCGCCACAGGTAACTCCCGTTAATCTTCATGAACTTCGCGGGCGATCATCGGTGCCGCCCAGGATCGGGTTTCGTCCAAATGCTTCCGAGTGGTCGGAATTTCTCTGAAAATTTTCGTGTATTTCAAAACCGTCGCGGATATTTTAGCACAAAAAATTCCCAGCACCAGTATATTCACTGGAATGCTGGGAAAAGCTCGCTGTGTGACAGGCCCTAGCGGCGCAGCCCGAGGCGGGAAATCAAGCTACGGTAGCGCTCAATATCCTTCTCGGCGAGGTACTTCAGCAGGCCCTTGCGGCGACCGACGAGCAGCAGCAGGCCACGACGCGAGTGATGATCGTGCTTGTGCGTCTTGAGGTGCTCCGTCAGATCCTGGATGCGCTTGGTGAGCAAAGCCACCTGGGCCTCCGGAGATCCGGTGTCCGACTCGTGGAGCCCGTATTCAGCGAGGATCTCGGTCTTTTCTTGGGTAGAAAGTGCCATCTCGGCCTCTCCTTTTCAGTATTTCAGTCCGCATAACATTCCGCTGTGGCCGTCAGCCAGCCCCATCTGCTGCGAACCGCAGGTGGAAGCTCGGTAAGTGTAACAGCTAGGAACCGGGCTGCAAAATCTCGCGCACCGTCGCCACATCGCGGGCCATCGCCGCCAACAACTCCTCGACGGAGTCGAATTTCTCCATCCCACGCACCCGCTCGACAAACTCGACGGTGGCGACCCGCCCATAGAGGTCCGCATCCTCGTCGAGGACATACGATTCAATGGACCGCCGAGCATCCCCAAACGTGGGGTTGGTGCCCACGGACACCGCCGCCATATACCGCCGATCCGTTTGCATCGACCCAGTCATCGGTTGGGTCACTGGTGGATCGGAGTGCACGGTAAACCACCCCGCATAGACTCCATCGCCGGGCAAGGCCACATTCTCGTTGACGTACATGTTGGCCGTGGGATAGCCCAGCTCTCGCCCACCGCGCCCGGCGCCCCGCATCACCACAGACGTCACCGCGTACGTGCGGCCAAGCGCCCAGGCGGCCTCACGGACATCCCCGGCCGCCAGTGCGGTACGGATGAGTGTGGAGCAGACGCGCTCCGTCTCACCGTGCGGATCAACATCATCAAAGAGGGGGACGATCTCCACGTCCACCCCATAGGTGCGCCCGTATTCCTCGAGCATCTGCGTCGTCCCGGTGGCCATGTGCCCGAAGGTGAAGTTCTCCCCCACGAGGACTGCCCGCGCCCCGAGAGTCCCCATGAGAATATCGGTGAAATACTGCTCGGGCATGATGCCCGAGAAGGCCCGGTCGAAGACGAGAACGACAATGTCATCAATGCCGATCTCGGCAGCAACCGCCGCCCGCTCCTGAACCGTGGACAACAGTGGCAGCATGTTCTGCGGCCGAATCACCTGAATGGGGTGCGGATCGAAGGTGATCATCACCGCCTTCACTCCCAGCTCCCGAGCCCGATTAACAGTGGCCTGCAGCAGCGATTGGTGGCCGCGGTGAACCCCATCGAACACGCCGATGGTGACCACACACGGGCCAAAACCCTCGGGAACGGTATCGAGTCCATGCCAAATCCTCACTCGACTAGAGTAGCGCACATGGACATGGACCGTTTCGGAGGCCTCGTACTCATTGACAAACCGGCTGGCTACACCTCTCACGATGTGGTCGCGCGCGTGCGCCGCATATTGCACACCAAGCACGTCGGCCACGCCGGCACCCTCGACCCGATGGCAACCGGTCTCCTCGTGCTCGGCGTGGAACGAGGAACCAGGTTCCTCGCCCACCTGTCTGCGAATACCAAGGCCTACGATGCGACGATCCGCCTCGGTGTGGCCACCCTCACCGATGATGCGGAAGGAGAGATCACAGCTGTCGCAGCCGCACCGGATCTGGCTGCACTAACCGCAGGCAGTGACACAGAGGTTGCCGCACGCATCGAGTCCGCACTCAACGAGTTTCGCGGGGAGATTCAGCAGCGCCCCTCCGCCGTGAGTGCCATCAAAGTCAAGGGCCAGCGCGCCTACGCGCGGGTCCGCGCCGGTGAAGACGTGGAGCTACCGGCGCGACCGGTGACGGTTTTCACCCTCACCGCCACCGCAGTCCGCCGTGCCACCAACCAACCAGCCCCGAACACCGCCGACGTCCCGGTCATCGATGTGGACGTCCATGTCGAATGTTCCTCCGGCACCTACATTCGCGCCATCGCCCGTGACCTCGGGGAACTACTCCACGTGGGGGGGCATCTCACCTCCCTGCGCCGCACAAGCGTCGGCGCCTACCAGGTCGCCAACGCGGTCAGCCTCGAGGAGCTCGAACGCACCCCGCAGGTGTCCCTGCCCCTCGACCAAGCCATTCTGACATCCTTTCCCTCACTGGCGGTCACCGCCGACGAGGCTGCGGCGCTCTCCCACGGCAAGCGACTGCCCGGTCGCATTGACACAGGAGTCCACGCCGCCGTTGACCCCAACGGTCACGTCATCGCCCTCATCGCCCCGGTTGCCGAACATAACCCGCAGGCGGGAATGAAGACCGTCTTCGTCGCCCGCCCCAGTACGCTCACCTAACGCCACTCCACTACCCCCCGCCGCCAACACGCTCAGGCAACCATGGTTGAGGTGATAATAAACCCGTCGCTGACCATCCACCGGCCCTCGATGGCCGCAAACGGGGTCGGACGAATGAGCAAATGCGAGGTGAACGTTCCATCCATCCGGATCTCCACCTCCGCATGCTCAAAACCCAACCAGCGGTGGGTCACCGGGAACCACGCCTTGTAGGTGGCTTCCTTCGCACAGAAGATGAGCCGGTCAGCGTAGGGCAGCTCGGCGGCGACAGTGGCGAGAAACTCCCGTTCCGAGGACAGCGTGATCGTGGGCACCACCTCCGGGGGAAGGGGTTGGGCGGGCTCCGCGTCGAGCCCGAGCGAGCGCACGAGCAGGCGGGGAGCAACAACCGCCCCCCGGTAGCCGTTGGTGTGGGTGAGGGATCCGGACACGGATGCCGGCCACATGGGCATGCCGCGATCACCACGTAAAATCGGGCTACCCGTATCGCGGCCGAGTTCCTTGAGGGCTTGGTGGGCACACCAGCGCCCATCCCCGAATTCGGCCTTGCGGATCGAGACCGAGTGGGCGACGAGCGCCTTCTCCAACGGCAGGAGATTGTTGTAATTGTCCAGGTTGAGTGGGTCGTCCGGCCCATGCGGGCGGAGGATATAACAGTAGCTGGCAAAGTCAGGGAACAGTCTAGGCTCCTGCATCGTCGACCACCTCCATCACCGGATACGGCCACACATAGTCAGACCCGTAGTTGGACCACTCGCGGGGATAGCCGAGGGAGACTTCAATGTGGGGAATGGAGTCGACGTATGTCGTTCCCGGAATGTGCAGGTGCCCGAAGATGACGGCCTGCGCATCATAGCGGTGCGCCCAGTTGCGGGTGTGCCTACTTCCACACCACAACTGCAACTCCTGCCACGCCAGTTTCCGGACAGGTTCGACCACCAGTGGCCAGTGGTTGACCAAGATCGTTTTCCCCTCCACCCGGGAGAGGCGCTTGACGGAATAGGCCAACCGGTCCCAGCACCAGGCTCGAATGTTGACAAATGGGGCGATGGAAAACTCATCCGTCATGACAATTTCACGGTCGTGAGCGGCCTGGATGGCCTGCTCCACCGTATACCCGGCGGTGCGGAAGGAATAATCATAGAGGGTGAACAACCCAACAATCGTCATATCACCGAACCGGGGATAGGGGTCTTCCGGGGTGAACACCCCAATGTCGCGGCAGCGCCACACGAGCTCCTCATACTTGGCCAGTCCAGTGAACTCGTCTTGGGAACGACAGAATAGCTCATGGTTGCCGGGGACCCAGATGACACCCTCATAGTGGGACTTGATGGTGCGCAGGGTGGCGATAATATCCTCAATGCGTTCGGCCACATCCCCGGCGACGATGATCCAGTCGCGCGGATTGGGCGGGACAAGGGAGGCGATGCGCTCCGCATTGCCGCGCACAGAAGCGTGAAGATCCGACACTGCCCACAGGGTGCGCCGCCTCGGGGGCGCATCTGCGGCAGTCATCTCGGTGCGACCGAGCTCAGCCCCGTCAGCCACGGGCGTCACCTCCTTGTCTGCGCGCAGGCGTTTATCCTCTCCAGCCTACTGGGTTTTCCACACACAGGCGGGCTCCTACACGCCAGTTTTCACCCAACGCAGGGAGCGGAAGCGCCACACGGTCCCGATCAGCCGCACGCCGATGAAGCAGGCCAAGCCCACCCACACCCACCACAGTCCGGGCTCACGGTGGGTAGCGATGATGCAGAACGGGGCGAACCCCACGACCATGGCGGTGATGTTAAGCGTGCGTAAAAAGGCCGCATCTCCAGCCCCAAGAAGGACACCGTCGAGGGCAAAGACAACCGCGCCGAGCACAATCATCCCCAGCAGCAGCGGCCACACTGACCTGATGTCACCGATAACGGCTGAATCCGGGGTAAACACCTGCGGGATCGCCCGTGCCCCGAGCGCGCACGCAACGGCGAGAACAGCGGCAAATCCGAGCGAGTAGGCCACCACTTTCCGCCCGGTCGCCCGCGCAGCGGGCACGGAACCTCCCCCGAGGGCGCGTCCGACGAGGGCTTGGGCGGCAATGGCGATGGAATCGAGCACGAGGCCGAGGAAGTTCCACACCTGAATGAGAACTTGGTGGGCGGCGAGCGCGGAGGCCCCACTGCGTGCGACAACCCACGCTGCGCTGAGGAACGCGACCTGGAAGACGAGGGAGCGAAGGATGAGGTCGCGCCCGAGGGACAGTTGTGTGGCAATAATCCCCCACTGCGGCCGCCACGAGCGCCGCCGCCCTGCCCGATCCCGGTGAAAGCGATCGAGACAGGCGAGGAAGCACAAGGAGGTGATTGCCTCCCCGATGAGATTCGCCCACGCCGAACCGACGATCCCGAACCTGGCAACGAGGAGGGGAACCAACACTGCTGAGGGAATCACCCCGGCGAGGGTGAAGTAGAGCGGCAGTCGGGTGTTATTCAACCCGCGCAGCCACCCGTTTCCGGCCAGCGTGGCCAAAATGAGGGGAATTCCGCATCCGGCGACGCGCAGCCAGGTTGTCGCCAGCGCCGCTATTGTCGCGTCCCCAGCCAGCCACGTGGTGAAGGCGGGAGCACCACAGAAGATCGTCACGGCGAGCACGAGCCCTACAGCCCACCCCACCCACGTCGCCTGTACTCCCTCGGCGATAGCGTCCCTCGTGCGCCCGGCCCCGAAGAGGCGGGCAGCCCGGGCTGTGGTTCCGTACGAGAGGAAGGTGAGGTTGGTCGTGACCTGCGCCTGAATGGTTGTTGCGACTCCAAGGGCGGCAAGATCCATGGCTCCGAGCCGTCCGACGACTGCGGTATCGAGGAGCAGATACAGCGGGGGTGCGGCGAGAACGCCGAGCGCGGGCAGAGCAAGTGCGAGGATCGTCCGCGCGCTGACCGTCGGCTCACCACCCGACGGTTCGACCGCTACACCACCAGACCGATCGGCCGGGTAGTGGTCCTCCGATTCTCGCCGGTTCGCCGACGTGTTACTGCGCAATGGCCGCAACTAGGGCGTTGGTGAGGTCGGCGACGGTTCCCGTGGCGGAGTAACCGGCTGCTGCGGTGTGACCACCACCACCGAGGCGAGTGGCAATCGCGGCCACATCAACCGTGCGCGAGCGCAGGCTGACCGTCCAGGACCCCGGGGCTAGCTCCTTGAACACAACGCCAATATCGGTCTCATCGGCAGCGCGGACAAACTCCACAAGGGATTCCACAGCCCCTGCCGCTCGCCCCTCAATGAGATCGTGGGTGGCGGCGATGAGAGCGAGGCGGAGGGCCCCGACCTCTATCACCTGGATCCTCGACAGCGCCTCCCCGCGGAATTTCAGGTCGTCCACACTGACGTGATCCATGAGGTCAAAGGCGATACTCTGCGTATCCAACCCGACGGCAACAAGCTCGGCGGCGACGGAGAACATGGCCGGATTACCCCATCGGAAACTGCCCGTATCGGTGACGAGTCCGGCGTAGAGCTGGTGGGCGAGGGTGAGGTTGAGGTGGACACCATAGCTGGCCAGCGGTTGAATGTAACCGAACAGGATCGCAGTGACCGATTCGCGCTCCGCCTCGACAAGGTTGAGCGACCCGAAGTTGGTGTTGGAGGCATGGTGGTCCACGTTGATGAGCGCCTGCGGGTTTGCCTTGAGCAGTTTTTCCAGACCGGTCTGGAGCGTGCCGGTGCGGTCGAGGGTGGAACAGTCAACGGTGATGGCGGCATCGACGGCTTTGGGGAGCCCATGTGCACACCGCACCTTCTCTGCGTGGGGGATCGTGAGCAGATCGTCGGCGAACTGCCCCGGTTGGCCAATGTAGCCGTAGGCGGTGACTCCCGCCTGCCGGAGCATGGTGACTAAGCCGGTGACCGACCCGATGGCATCCCCGTCGGGGCGGATGTGGCCGATCACAGCCACATGGTGGGCCTGCTTGAGCCGATCCATCTCACCGGCGAAAGCTGCGGCGGTAGGGGAATGAAAGATGCCCACGATCTACTCCTCCCCCGGCTCCTCGGTGTCCCGGTACGGGTTGGCATCTCCGGCGAACTGTTTGCCCGCTGCGGCGGTGCGGATTGCCTCGTCGCGCAGCCGGGCACGCTCGAGGAGGTCCTCCATGTGGGCGCGCGAATCGGGGAGGGGGTCCAACTCGAAGCGGATGGTCGGGGTGAAGCGCACGGAGAGCTCATCGCCGACGAGTTTGCGAATCTGTCCCCGATAGCGGTGGAGAGCTTCCGCAGCCCCTGCCTCATCGGGGGCCTCCTCGAGGGTGCGCCCGCGCACTGTGTAGTAGACGGTTGCGTCGTGGAGATCTCCGGTCATGGTCACATCGGTGACGGTGATGAACTTCAGCCGCGGATCTTTGATCCGCGACTCCAATGCGGTGGCCACAATCGTCAAGATTCGCTTCGCCATTCTCCCCGCCCGGGCCCGATCTGCCATGGTCTTTCGCCTCCAACTCACACTCACTACCTGTGCGACTCACACTCACTACCTGTGCGACTCGCACTCACTGCCTGTGCCCCATCGTAGCCGATGTCTTCACGGTGGCTCACACCCCCCCAGAAAACCAACTCTGAACCGATCGGACAGCGAAACCCCGAACCGGTGAGACAAAGATAGGCTACGCTGGAGGAAGTGAGTGATTGCTCACACAACCATGCTAGCGGAACCACCGATGTGACCAACCGGCCCCTCAAAGGAGGCACAAGTGGACCAAACTACCCTCGCCCGAGTCAATCTCAATGGGATCTTCCGCACCCTGGAGCTCCTGCCCGACTATGACGAGCAGACCCGCCGGCTGCTCGCTGGGGCCAGTGAGATCATCCAATTCACCACCCCAGTCGCCACGATCCGGCTCGCCCTCCAGGACGGCTCCATTTCCTTCCATCCTGGTAGCGGACCGAACACCATGAACCTGGTGCTGCCCTCAGCGAAGGCGGTGAACAAGCTCTTTGATGGCTCCGGCACGCCGATCCCAATCAAGGGGCTCACCAAGATCAAGTTCCTCACCGGCCCCTTCACCGAGTTGACGGACCGCCTCACCGCCTACCTGCGGCCCACCGCTGACGATCTGGCCAACCAGGAGTTCTCCCGAGCTAACTCGGCGATGACCCTCCATGTGGCCGCCTACGCCCTCGCCGAGATCGGCAACAGCGATGCACAGGGCAAACTCAATGCAGCGCGGATCCCCGATGGCGATATCCTCCTCGCTGTCACCAACGGCCCACAACTCACCGTCCGCGCCAAGGACGGCAAGCTCTCCGTACGCCGGGAGGCGCCAGCCCACTGGCGGGCGAAAATGGTCTTTGCCGATATTGACTCCGCTGGAGAGATCTTGCGCGGGGAGATGAGTTCGTATGCCGCCATTGGCAAGGGGCTCATTGAACTCGGCGGGATGATTCCCATGCTCGATGAACTGAACAAGCTCCTGGGGTTGGTCCCCATGTATCTGAGTTAACCACCCTGGCAGAGAGGACAGAAAGCAACACCATGGAAACGTATACACACGAGAAGAGTCAGGAGCTTTTCCTCCGCGCCACGCAGTCCATCCCCGCCGGTGTCTACGGTCACCTCGGCCCCGGGGAGGGCTGCTTCATGCCGGTGGATGCCTACCCGCTCTACATGGAGAAGGCAGAGGGAGCCTATTTCTGGGACATTGACGGAAACCGCTACATCGACTACATGTGCGCCTACGGGCCAATTATCTTGGGGTACAACGACCCAGATATCACCGCCGCCGCCCAGGAACAGATGACGAAGGTGGACTGCGGGGTGCTCCCATCTCCGAAGATGGTCGATCTCGCGGAGCTCCTTGTGGACACGATCGACTCGGCCGACTGGGCGTTCTTTGCCAAGAACGGCGGCGATGTCACCAACCTCGCGGCCCTCACCGCCCGCGCAGCCACCGGACGCGACAAGCTCCTCATGTTTAAGGGGGGCTACCACGGGGTTGCCCAGTGGATGCAGAAGCTCGGCTACCCCGGCATCACCGATGCCGACCAGGCTAACAACATTGTCGTGGACTTTGGCGACTATGCCGCCGTGGAGAAGGCGATCACCACCCACAAGGGTGAGGTGGCCGCGCTCATCGCCACCCCGTACCACCATCCAATCTTTGAGGACAACGTCATCCCACCGGCTGAGTACTGGCAGAAGGTGCGAGCCCTGTGTGACCGGGAGGGTGTTGTCCTCATCTTTGACGACGTGCGCTGCGGGTTCCGCCTCGACGTGGCTGGCTCCGACCACTTCTTCGGCATCAAAGCCGACCTGTCGTGCTACTGCAAGGCCCTGGCCAACGGGTTTAACATCTCTGCTCTCGTCGGCCGCGAAGCGCTCAAAGAGGCGGCTGCCTCAGTCTTCTACACCGGTTCCTACTGGCTGTCGGCGGTTCCGATGGCCGCCGCAATTGCGTGTGTGACCAAACTGCGTGAGGTGGACTCGGCACGGACCTGCTGGAGCCAGGGCGAAAAACTCATCGCCGGCCTCACCGAGGCTGCCGAGGCGAACGGCTTTGTACTCACCGCCACCGGTGCACCGTCCATGCCGTTCCTCCGCACCAGCAGCTACCAGGGCACAGAGGACCCAGACTTCCTCCTCCACCAGGCGTTTGCCGGGGAGATGGTGAAGCGTGGAGTGTTTATGACCAATCACCACAACCACTTCCTCAACACGGCTGTCACCGACGAGGTTATCGCCGAAACCGTCGAGGCCGCCCACGAGGCCTATCGGGTCACCGCAACCCGCGCAGACAAACTTCTGAGCAGAAAGATGTAACCATGACACCAGTTGATATCTCAGAGCTCACCCGGCTGGAGGACAAGGCCTTCCAGCTGCGCACGCTCACCCTCAAAACGGTTCAATGGGCCGGCGGCGGACACATCGGTGGCTCTCTCTCCGCCATGGATATTCTCACCGTTCTCTACCACCACGTCATGAACTTCTCGGTGGAGAAGGCTACCGATCCTGACCGGGACCGCTTCATCTTGTCCAAGGGCCACATCGGTGTGGGCTTCGCCCCGGTGTTGAGCGACCTCGGCTTCTTCCCCGAGGAGTGGCTCCACAACTACAACAAGACCGGCTCCCCGCTGGGCATGCACCCGGATTCGAAGAAGGTACCCGGTGTGGAGGCCTCCACCGGTTCGCTCGGGCACGGACTTTCCGTTGCTGCCGGGATGGCCAATGCATCGAAGATCTCCGGCCGCGACTTCTTCACCTATTGCCTGCTGGGCGATGGCGAATGCAACGAGGGCTCGGTGTGGGAGGCCGCCATGGCCGCCTCCCAGTTTGGCCTCGACCACCTCGTTGCCATCGTTGACCGCAACCATGCCATGATCGACGGCCCCACCGAGGATGTCATGGGTCTGGAACCCTTCGCCGACAAGTGGACTGCCTTCGGATGGAAGGTCATCGATGTCAACGGCAACTCCATCCCCGACCTCGTCGCCGTCTTCGCCGAGGCGAAGCGCAACGGCAACGAGAAGACCGGGATGCCCACCGTCCTCATCGCTGACACCGTCAAGGGCGAGGGGATCGACTTTATCGCCGGTGATTACACGTGGCACTACGGTTCCTTCTCCCCGGAGAAGGCGGTCGATGCCGAGAAGGCACTCGCCGAGCATCATGACAGGCGGCTTGCTGCCCTGACTGCACGCCCTGCGAAGGGAGAGGAGAACTAAGATGGCTGGATTGACCTATACCGCCCTCGACGGCGCAGACATGGCCACTGCCGAGGTGTATGGACGCGCCCTCGTTGAGTTGGCTGAACAGCACGATGACATCGTCGGCTTCTCCGCCGACTTGGCCAAGTCCACGAAGATCGGCATGTTGGCGAAGGCCTACCCGGATCGCTTCTTCAACACCGGCATCGCCGAACAGAACATGTTTGGCATGGCCGCCGGCATGGCCAAGTGCGGCTACACCCCGTTCGTGTCCACCTTCGCAGCCTTCGCCACCCTCCGTGCTATCGAGTTCCTCCGCGATGACATCTGCTACGGCAACGCCAACGTGAAGGTCATTGCAACCCACTCGGGGTTGAGTTTTGGTCAGGCCGGCTCGACCCACCAGTCCCCGGAGGATATTGCAATCCTGCGGTCCATCACCAACCTCACCTCCCTGTGTCCAGCCGATGGCATGGCCACGATGCAGGCGGTGGAATTGGCCTATGAGACCGACGGCCCCTTCTACATCCGCATCAACCGCGGCTACGACCAGAAGGTGTACACCGAACCGATCCCTGATTTCCATGTCGGCGGCTCCCACACCCTCACTGAGGGCACTGATCTGGCGATTCTCGCCACCGGTTCCGGAGTGTGGCGGGCATGGCAGGCGGCGAAGCGCCTGGAATCCGAGGACGGCATCCACGCCCGCGTCATTGACCTCTACTCCATCAAACCGCTCGATGAGGAGACCATCCAGGCTGCCGTACGTGAAACCCGGCGCATCATCACCGTCGAGGACGCAGGCACCGTCCAGGGCTTGGGTACTGCAGTCGCCGCGATTGGGGCGACTACTGGGAAGGCGTTTGCCCTCCGCAAGCTCGGCATCCCCGATGAGTGGGCAATGATCGGTCAGCCCGAGGACCTCTTCGCCCACTACGGCTATGACGAGAACGGTATCCTCGAAACCGCCCGCGAGCTGCTCAAGGTGGAGATCGAAGAGGACGACGACTGGGACGATGAAGTCTAAGGGCGCCCCTGACCTAAGAAATGAGGTGAATACCCGATGCCACTGATGACTGACCCCGACGAAGTGCGCTACCAAACTATCGTGTTCTTGCGTGCTGTCGTCCCCGTCCTCAAACCGATTATCCAGGAAACTCCAGGCCTGAAAGCTGCCTTTTCCGGACTCACCGGTGTGGTCCAGATTTCTGCACTCACCGGCGAGGATGATTCCCCCGACGCGCAGAGCGTGGATGGTCGCGCCCCGCGCACCGCTGTCCACCTCCTGGTGGAGGACGGGGAGATCACCGTGAAACTCGGTGCCCACCGCGCCCCGAATGTGGAGCTACAGTTCCCCTCCCGCACCGGACTCAACGGGTTCTTCTTGGGCGCAATTTCCCCAACTGGGCTGCCAAAGATTCGCGGCGGCCTGTCCAACCCGAAACTGCTTGTAGCCACGGTGCGCGCCCTACTGACGATGTCGAAGGTACTCGGCGCGACGGAGCCGCCGATCTCTGAGCAAGAACAAGCCCTCCTGGTTCGATGCATGTTCTATCTGCTCACCACCGGTATCTCACAGCTCAACAAGGCTGGGCATCCGACGGTGAAGAAGTGGGCTGCCCACCAACCCGACCGGGCCTATCAGCTGACGGTCACCGGCTGGGAGGAATTGGATGCCTACATCCGGGTGAAGAATGGGCGGACAAAGGCCGCGCGGGGCACCTACACCCGCTCGACACCGTTCTTTGCCATGCAGTTTGATTCCCTGCGCTCCGCCCTGGGCATTTTGCTCTCCATCGATGACATGGTGGAGGCGACGACACAGGAGAAGATCGTCATGAGCGGCTCCCCCGAGTACGGCGCCGAACTCGGTGACCTCATGTTCCTTGTGGGAGATTACGCGAAATGATTGGCAGGACTCGTTCACATTTCCGCCGCTTACACGGGCTCAACCATGTCGGGGTGACAGTCTCCGACTTTGAAGCCGCCTGCCGGTGGTACCGGGAGATGTTTAACTTCCACCTCGTCAACGATCTCCGCCTCGGCCCGGAGCAGACCAAACACTTGGTCTCGCTCTACGGCGAGGAGGGGCTCAGCGCTCGGCTCGGCTTCCTCGCCGGCCAGTCGGAGGCGATGCTGGAGATCTTCGAGTTCACTCCCCCACATCCGGATCCCGGTGACCCGCACGCCACTCTCCCGGAGTGGACGAAGCCGGGCTACTCCCATGCGGCGATCTCGGTGACGAATGTTCCTGAGGTGAAGGCGGCCCTGGAGGCGAAGGGCATGGAGTTCATCACCGACGTGCAGTTCGTCGGTGGTGCCCACTGGGCCTTTGGCAAGGACCCGGATGGCAACCTCATTGAGCTCATCGATTACCACACCAACCGGTTGCCGTTGAAGTTCATCGGCAACCTCGTGGGCAAGCTGCTGCGGCGCACCCAGTTCCGGTTCTACTGAATGCGGGTGAACTCTCCTGCGGCACCCTCCGTTCCCCAGTAGAGGTTCCCGGCATCATCGACAGCCATCATCGTCTCGCGTGCAAAGACCACCGCTGGCACTGCCTGTGCGGCATCGCTGCCACTGCATCCGACCACTGTTTCGGATCCCCCTCCCGTCCTCACAGTTCCGTCAGGATCGATCCAGATCAAGGTGTATCCACTGCTGCAAGCGAATGAATACGTAGCGGTCTCGAGTGTGGCGGGTATTACCCCGTCAGGAAACAACGCTTCCAGGTCGTCATGGAACAGCGTGAGGTCAAACGCAGGATCGCCGTGGCGTGGAGCAAACTCAATCCACCCAGCAGATGGTGGTTGGGAGGCGACACCAGTTTGCCACCGCCCAACGACAAGCTCGGAGAAGTTCTCCTCAGTGATTGGTTTCAGTGTCGATGTGTCTGGCATTGGTGCCACAGGAGTCGCATCCGAGTCACTTGACAGTGATCCTGCCCCAACTAGCAGTCCGACGATGAGAGCGACTACAGAGACGATACCCACGATGATACCAACGACTGCAGCCGGGTTGATGGCGTTCCATGGATGGGAAGGAAGCATGAATATCACCTCACATCGGTAGTCAACGTCGGCATCACTGAGCCATCACGTCTCCACAGGCGGGGAGCCTCTCGACCATGAGTGAGGGTTACTGCAATAAGGAGAACCGTAAAGGTGACAGCCACTGCTGGGATACGGTACATCTCATGTGGATACATGAGGGTCCGCCAACCGAGCCCAGAGATCAGTAGAGCTTGCGTAACCACAAACCAACCGATCACATCGCGACGATCCAGACCCACAACTAATCCCGTGAGCATTACTACTGCCAATGCCATGAGTACGGGGGCAACCGTCGATCCGATTTGCGAGGTGTTCATATCTCCTCCGCGCATGCTCGACGCGATGGTGAATATCTCACCCCACCCCTTCAGCGGCACACCGATGTTTCCAGCATCATATGTGAGCTGATCGGCGGAGAATTGAGAGCGCACAAAGATGAGCCACACCGCGAGCATTACAGGGCCAGGAAGTAGGGAGAGCACATCACCGATGTAGAGTTTCCGATCTCGGATCATCTCGACAATGAGCGCCAGCCCAACAGCGCAGGGGACAAGAATCAGCTGCTCCTTTGTTAAGCATAAAGCAATCCCTAACACCGCAATGACTACCGGGGAGCGGCCTCTTACCCAAGCGAGAAGGAAGCCCGCAATGAGAGCCGCTTGGAAACTCTCCGTGAGGTCCGTTGAAACGCTAAACAGCAGGCCTGGGCTTGCAGCTACGATGAGACCCCACCACCCCGATACGCCCAATTGGATAGCCAACTGGGAGATGAAGAATCCCGCAGCGAAGATCGACACGATCGACAGCAACCAGAAGGAATGGTCAAATAATCCCTTCTGCCCGAACGCCAACAGACCGCCAATCCAGGCGTAGAGGGGGTGACCATAGCGATACCCCGCCAAATCAATCAAATTGTGAGCTTCTCCAAGGGCGAACGGGTCAGCTGCCATTGCCCACAGATATGTCCCGTCATAGTGATCAGCTCCTGGCGAAAACTGAAAACTAGGATCCACCTGTTTCACGAGAGAGGATATCGGATCACCCTCTGTGATGTTCAGGAGGAGGCTAGGCGCAAATGGACGCCGGGAAGCGATTTGCGTCACCAAACCCGTGAAAGCCGCGATAATGCCAACGAGTAACGGAACCTTGAGCTGTGTCTTCATTCCCTGTTCCATCTCATATTTCCTAGTTGGTTACCAGGGTCGCACCCGGAATTGACGACACGATGGTTCGTGTCGACGTGAAGAGGACATCATACTTTCCATGGTTATTAGGATCACGAGCATCCCACACATATCCTGAAGCTGGAGACGTATGGGCCTGAATCATGCCGACTGCACCAACCGTCCCGTCAGTCAATGGAACCAAAACTGGTCCACCACTGTCACCAGCTACTACAGCAACGCCAAGAGTATCTGTTTCGGCCTTGATAGTGGGAACTTGATCCCCATATCCGTCGTTAATCATAACCCAGAGATTCGTAACCTCTAATCCACAATGAACTCCCGAATTTCCTCCACTCGTACACACGTGATCACCAACCTTAACGTCCCAGAGCCCCGACACTCTCTTGTTGTAGCCGACAGAATTGTCCCACCTACCGTCAAACATGTAGCCACGACCAGTTGCGTTAAGCACACGAGCTGCACCAATATTACTCATCGCACGGGTACCAGTTCCATATGTGGCGGAACCATCTCGCGCCACGTAATTCTGAGCGCAATGGCGGGCAGTAGTCGCATACCGTATACCGCCAACGGCAATAGCAAACCCAGTGGAACACACGGACGTTGATGTCGTCGAACGCATATACCCGCCCGCAGCAAACGGGGCGGTGTCATTTGAACGAGTAGGTACCGGGGACGTTGCAACCGGACCGGAACTCAAATTTGACGATCCACCAATAGTCAGGTCCCCTTCGCTCAACGTCACGGGAACAGTATCCGTACCTTTTACAGCATCTGCGAACTGAGCGAGCGCAGAAGCTCTTTCCCCACGATCTCCGACGTACGAATACAAGATCTCAATAGACTTCGTGTCCCTTCCAATTCCTGTCGCACCTCCGTAGATAATTCCAGAAGATCTCGACGACTTCGAGAAACTCAATGCGCGATCCGTGACCCTCAGGTATTCGTCGAGAGAGAACGGTGCATTTTCAAAGCGAACTTCCACTCCAAATCTATGGGCAGCTTCACTAACTGCTAATTTCGTTGGCTCAGGAATGTCTTTCCACCTTACGACTACTGCCTTACCATCCTCGGTTAACGCACTAACCAGATAGCCTTTCAAAGCCACATCAGTATCAACCTCTAACCACGTGACAAATCGTTCTGCTGCCTCGCTCTGACGAAGCCTGCTCGGCTCTTGACCCTTCAGCCATTCATCAGTTGATGAATACTCCAACTCACTTGCAATGGCCGTAGCGCCGCCGAGACCAAGGACGGTAAGCCCACTTAGCACCATTATCAAAATGGTCTGTACCAAATCCTTTGCCATATTGGTCCACCCTCCTACATCCAAAACGTAGCTAGTTCGATAGCAGTAGTGTACATGTACCGGCACGCCCACACAGTGGCTTAGCATTGAATACCAATGTTGGTTAGATCGCTCTCTTCCCCCACACACGACCCCAACTGTGGGCCCAGGGCCCTTGTCGAGGTAGGTCCAATGTATGACCACACGGACACTCACGGTGGGAGATTGAGGTTGAATCGCCCTGACCGCCGATATGGGCATTTCACAGGCAGGCCGCACGCGTGCCCACGATCTGCTCGTCGGCGATGGCATCGATCCAGACGAACTATCCGCGATACTCACTGTAGCGCCACTCCAGCGCCACTCACGGTTCTCAGTACAGCAGGGATGCCAATCTGCGCCGGGCAGCTGTCACCTCAGGGGCTCCGGCGAACGCCTGGAAGAGCTCGAGGAGTCGCGCCTTCACACTCTCCTTGTCAGCAGCCTGGTCAGCGCCGGTAAGTTGAGCCATCAGCGTAAGCAGCCGATCAAATGCGGCCTCCAGCTCACCTGACTGCGCCTCAGCATCGGCAGCCGCAAAGGCCTTCTCCGCATTCAGCGGATCGGCGTTCGCCAACGTCACCGCCTCCCCGGCAGAGGTGCCACTCGATGCCACACGGCGGGCGAGTTGGGCAGCGTCGAGAAGCCGCCTCGCCTCCGTGTTCGTGGGCTCCTCCGCAAGAATCCTCTCGTAGGCGGCGATGGCGCCGTCGATGTCACCGGCAGCAGCAAGACTGGCGGCATTGGCCAGGCGCGGATCGACCGGTGCCTGCCCCTGTGCCGGGGCAAGCTGCTCGAGGAACTTCTCCAGGGCATCCTTTGGCTGGACACCGGGGAAATTAGCCACCGGCTGCCCATTCATAACTGCCAAAGTGGTCGGCAGCGCCTGCACTCCAAGAGCTTGCGCCACCTCCGGAGCGGTATCGGCATCGACATAGGCAAAAACAAACTCCGGGCGCGACAACTCCTTAAAGGTTGTCCGCAGCGTTTCTGAATCCGGGCTGCGGGAGGTTCCCACCATGAGCACAACCGGCTTCTGCGTCGACTGCCCAATCACCTGCTCAAAGTTGGCGATCGTGACCAGCACTTCACCGGATTCACTCCCCGCTGGTGGAACCAGGGAACCCAAATCAACCACGCCACCTGTGTATGCTGCCATCGCCACTCTCCTCTGCCTGTGTGTATCTTGATCTGTTCTTCGTATTCATCTGGTACGTGCATCTGCCGTTCCAAAACTCACATATTACCAACGTGGTGAAGCTAGACTATCTTCCATGAGTACTGACGTTTCTGCCATTGAGATCCCCCACGAGTATGTCGACTGTGTCGACCATGTCGGCATCGCTGTCCCCAACCTCGACGACGCCATCGAGCACTACCGCATGATGTACGGCTTCGTCTGCCACCACGTGGAAAAGAACGAGGAGCAGGGCGTTGCCGAGGCCATGCTCGGCCCGAAGAACATGGAAACCAAGGAGGCGATGATTCAGCTCCTCGCCCCGCTCTCCCCCGAGTCCACCATCGGCAAGTTCATTGAGAAGAAGGGCCCCGGCATCCAGCAGATGTGCCTGCGGGTGAACAACCTCGATGCACTCACCGAGCACCTCAAGGAGCAGGGCATGCGCCTGCTCTACCCAGAGGCCAAGCGCGGCACTGGTGGAGCCCGGATCAACTTCGTCCACCCAAAGGATGCCGGCGGCGTGCTCCTCGAGCTCACCGAACCGCAGAACTAAGCACTGCGTGGTAGCCCCCGCTTCTCCCCGTTGGGGAGGGGACGGGGGTCTACACTTGTGCGTATGACTCACGTAGCGCCGCAGCCACTCACCGTTGTCGATATCTGTGCTGCCATGGAGGCGGCCTATCCCCCTCATCTGGCAGAAAGCTGGGACAAAGTGGGGCTCGCTGTGGGGGACCCGCAAGCAGAGGTAACCAGCGTCGCGTTCGCCCTCGACCCCACGGGGAGTGTCGTGGAGGAGGCAGCGGCGCGTGGTTGCCAGATGCTCATCACCCACCACCCGCTGTTGCTGCGCGGTGTCAACTACCTCCCGGTGACCGACGGCAAGGGCAAACTCGTCACCGCGCTCATCCGGAATGGTATCGCCCAATTTGCCGCCCACACGAATGCCGATTCCGCCCGTCCTGGGGTCAATGATGCCCTCCTCGAGGCACTCGAGATCATCCCCGGGGTAGCCCTCGAACCCATCCCCGGCACCGTCACCGCCGATAACCCCGGCGGGCTCGGCATTGGGCGGATCGGTGAATTGGCCACTCCGCTCCCCTTCGCTGAGTTTGTTCACTATGTTGCCAATCATCTGCCCGCCACCAGTTGGGGAGTACGGGGGGCAGGTGATCCCGACCGGCTCATCACCACGGTTGCCGTAGCCTCCGGCTCCGGGGGATCCTTCCTCGAGGCAGCCGACCGGCTCGGCGCCGATGTGCTGGTCACGAGCGATCTCAAACACCACATCGTTAATGACCACCTGGCCAACAGCTCCATGTGTGTGGTTGACACCGCCCACTGGGCTAGCGAATCCCCGTGGGTGCGCCAGGCTGCCGACGTGGTAGCTGCGGCAACGGGAGTGGAAACAATCGTCATCGATATCTGCACGGACCCCTTCAACCTCGCAGCACGTGCGGTATAGTGCGGCCGCGGGCTGGGGTGAGGACTGTCAGAACAGCGTCATGGCATCGGAGGGAATCCCGCGCAACTCCATGTAGTCGAGGGTGACACAGCGAAAACCCCGGTCGGCGGCGAGCGTGCGCGCCTGTGGTTTAATCTCCTGGGCGGCGAAGACCCCATGAACGGGGCTGAGCAACGGATCCCGGTCAAGCAGCTCCACATAGCGGGAGAGCTGCTCCACCCCATCGATGCCGCCGCGCCGCTTCACCTCCACGGCGATTGTCTGCCCATTCTTATCCCGGGCGAGGATGTCAATTGGGCCGATCGGGGTGGGATACTCCCGCCGCACGAGGGTGTAGCCCTCCCCCAAGGTATCGATGTGTTCGGCGAGCAGCTCCTGGAGGTGGGCTTCCACGCCGTCCTTCTCCAACCCGGGTTCTGGTCCAAGATCCCGGTTGATGTCCTCATAGATCTCGTGGACCGTGATGCGCAGCTGTTCGCCCTGCTTGTTCTCAATCACCCAGAGGACCTCCCCGGTGGGCTCGCCATCAGCATCGGCGATCTCCATCTCTTGCAGACTGCACGGCGGATTCATCCAGTTGAGTGGTTTGTAGGCGCGATCATCCGCATGGACCGCATACGAGCCGTCATTCTTCACCAGGATGAGACGGTCGGCCTGAGGCAAGTGGGCATCGAGGCGACCGACATAGTCAACTGTGCACGAGGCGAGAATCAGACGCATGTGTAGGTATCGTAGTCGCCCTGATTGCGTGGACCTAGTTATCCGCCTGGGAAATGAAGCGTTTGAACGCATCCCGGTCGAGGGAGACCTGACGTTTCGAGAATGCAGACTCCAGCCACGAGGTGAACGCCATCTCCCCGGCGGCACGGAAGCCGATGGAGAACTCGCGATCCCCTGAGCGGACGACGAGGACCGTGGAAAACGAGCCAGGATGACCCGTAGAACGGTCTATGACCTCGAGGTTGACCCGGTCAAGGGAGTAATGGGGGGTCGGAACAAAGGAGGGGACGCGGTAAAAATCTGCCGACGTATCGGTGTACTTGAGGCGCCCGCGACGCAAGTGTCCGTCAGGGAGGCGCTGAAATTGCACAACTTGGCCATAATCACCCGCCCGAGAGATGTAAAACGCACAAGCGATGAGGACGATGAGGGCTACTACGACGACAATGACGCTGGTTACGCCCACCGAAGTACTCCTTCCTCACGGTCCATTGTGATGCGTTCCACTTATCGTACAACGCGGTCGCCCTTTGCGGTACACCTCCATTCCCCCGTATTCCAACACACGGATACCCCCGGTCGGTGACCCCCTCTATGCCAGTGCCCCGCCGACCGAGAATCGGTCAGCGGGGCACCACTTCAAGCAGGAAACGTGGACACAGCCACGGGGGCCTTCCCACGTGGAGGTGGGCCATGGCTGACCCACCGACTATTCACTTATACCGGTAACAGCTACCGGTTAGAGCCCAGTGCTGACGCGCTGGACTGCATGCAACTGCGCCTGGGCGCGCTGCCGCTCGTCCTCGCTCTCACTGGACTGGAGGATGCGCTCCGCCTCCGCCGCGTCGACGTCTTCAGCCCACACTGCATAGTCGGCCAAGACAGTCACACGGTCCTTCGAGACGGAGAGGAAGCCACCGTGTACGGCGGCGACCTTCTTGTCACCATCGACGGGCGTGATAGTCACCACACCGGTCTCCACCAGCTGGCCGAGAATCGGCTCATGGCCTGGAAGGATGCCAATCTCACCTTCGGTGGTTTGTGCCGTGACCAACGAGGCCTCACCGGACCACATTTTGCCCTCGACAGCGACCAATTCCGTGGTGACACTAGCCATTTTCACCACTCAACTTCTTGTAGGCGGCTTCCACATCGTCGAGACCACCCAAGCCGTTGAAGGCCTGCTCCGGGTAGGCGTCAAAGTCGCCGTTGCAGAGCTTCTCAAAGGCGGTAATGGTCTCCTCCAGCGGCACGTACGAGCCGGGGATGCCGGTGAACTTCTCAGCAACGAAGAAGTTCTGGCCGAGGAAGCGCTCGATACGACGTGCGCGGTGCACGGTGAGCTTATCCTCTTCGCCGAGCTCATCCATACCGAGAATGGCGATGATGTCCTGCAGCTCCTTGTTCTTCTGCAAGATACCGATGACGCGCTGAGCCACATTGTAGTGACGCTCGCCCACGATACCGGGCTCGAGAATACGGGAGGTGGAGGTCAACGGGTTCACGGCCGGATAAATACCCTTCGAGGCAATACCACGGTCGAGCTCCGTCGTCGCATCCAAGTGGGCGAATGTCGTCGCCGGGGCCGGGTCGGTGTAGTCGTCCGCAGGCACATAAACGGCCTGCAAAGAGGTAATCGAACGACCGCGCGTCGAGGTGATTCGCTCCTGGAGCTGACCCATCTCGTCCGCCAGAGTCGGCTGGTAACCCACCGCCGAAGGCATACGCCCGAGGAGGGTGGAAACCTCAGAACCGGCCTGGGTGAAACGGAAGATGTTGTCGATGAACAACAGCACGTCCTGGTGCTGCTCGTCACGGAAGTACTCCGCCATCGTCAGAGCCGACAGAGCGACGCGCATACGCACTCCCGGAGGCTCATCCATCTGACCGAACACAAGAGCGGTGTCCTGGAGCACACCCATCTCCTCCATCTCGAGGAAGAGGTCGGTGCCCTCACGGGTACGCTCGCCCACACCGGCGAACACAGACGTACCGGAGAACTCACGGGCAATACGGGTAATCATCTCCTGGATGAGCACCGTCTTGCCCACACCGGCACCACCGAACAGACCAATCTTGCCACCCTTCACATAGGGGGTGAGAAGGTCGATGACCTTAATACCGGTTTCGAGGATCTCGGTCTTGCCCTCCAACTGGTCGAACGGCGGCGGATCGCGGTGGATACCCCACTGCAGGCCGTCGCGGCCCAGTCCGGGCTCATCGAGGCAGTCACCGAGCACATTGAAGACATGGCCCTTGACCACATCGCCAACGGGAACCCGAATCGGGTTGCCGGTGTCACGTACCTCCGCACCACGGATGAGACCATCCGTCGGTGCCATGGCGATCGTGCGCACGAGGTTGTCACCCAAGTGCTGCGCGACCTCCAGAGTAATGGTTTTGGCAACGGCCTCCAGCGTGACATCCACGTGAAGGGCGTTGTACAAAGCAGGAAGCTCGCCACGAGAAAACTCGACGTCGACGACCGCGCCGATAACGCGGACAACTCGACCAGTGGCGGTTGCTGTCGCCTGCTCTTCAAGAGCTGTGCTCATAATTTAGTCACTTTCTCCGCTATCGGCGAGCGCGCCTGCGCCACCGACGATCTCTGTGATTTCCTGGGTAATTTGCGCCTGGCGGGCCTGGTTGGCAATACGCGACAGGTTGGTGACCAACGCATCGGCATTGTCCGTAGCGCTCTTCATGGCGGTACGCCGCGAAGCAGACTCACTCGCCGCAGCCTCCAAGAACATGGAGAACAGCGTGCGGGAGACATACTTCGGAAGCAAGGCCGCCAGAAGGGTATCCGCATCGGGCTCAAACTCGTAGTCCGGTTGGAGTTCCGTCGAGGTATCGGAAACGATGTCCTCGCCAATCTCCAGCTCGTCTTCCTCGATAACCGTCTCCACCGGAAGAATCTGGTGGGCGACAGCTACCTGGGAGAGCATGGACTTGAACTCGGTATAGACCACATGTACCTGGTCGAAGCCTTGCACGGCTTCGCCCTCGGGGCCGGTCAGACCACTCCGCCACTTGGCAGTGCCGTCACTGCCGGCAATGAAGCCGTCAATGAGGTGGTGGCGAACGTCGTGCGTCCCGACGAACGAGGGGTCCTGGCTGAAGCCAGTCCACTCGCCGACCACGTGCTCACCACGGAACCCGTAGTAGCCGACAGCCTTCCGGCCCGTTGCATACAGGACGACTTCGAGGCCCTTGTCCTCGAGCATCTCCTTCAGCTCGGCAGCCTTTTTGAACACGTTGTGGTTATACCCACCGGCCATACCACGGTCGCTGGATACTACCAAGATCGCCGCACGCTGTGCGTTCGGCCGCTCATTGAGCATCGGATGGTCGAGGTGGCTGGCACTGGCCAGCTGCGAAATCACCTTGGTGATTTCAGCAGCGTACGGTGCAGCCGCCGCGGTCTTCTGCTGAGCTTTGGTAATACGCGAGGTGGCGATGAGCTCCTGGGCCTTCGTAATCTTTTTCGTTGAGTTCACCGACTTGATGCGGGAACGCAATGCACGAAGATTTGCCATTAAATCAACGCCTCCTTATCTTTCTACTGGATTGACCGTTAGTCTTTCTTCGCAGTCTTACGGGAAACCGTAATCTGCTCCTTCTTCAGGTCTTTCTCATCCAGCGGATCGACCGGCGCCTCGTTGATAACCGGGGTGCCGTCGGAGGTCTGGAACTGACGCTTGAACTCCTCAGTCTTGGCCAGAAGTTCCTTCTGCGAGTCCTCACTGAGCACCTGACCACCGGCAATCTGATCATAGACTGCGGCAGCAGAGCTGTGGAGGTTCTCGTGCAGCTCGCGTTCGAAGCGACGGACGTCCTCGACGGGAACGTTGTCGAGGTGGCCGTTCGAACCGAGCCAGATGGAAACAATCTGCTCTTCGACAGACATCGGAGTGTTCTCCGGCTGCTTGAGCAGCTCGACGAGGCGAGCACCACGCTCCAGCTGAGCCTTGGAAGCCGGGTCCAGATCGGAAGCGAACGCAGCGAACGCTTCGAGGTCACGGAAGGCAGCCAAGTCCAGACGCAGCGAGCCGGACACCTTCTTCATACCCTTGGTCTGCGCGGCGCCACCCACACGGGAGACGGACACACCGACGTTAATGGCCGGGCGCACACCCTGGTTGAAGAGGTCGGACTCCAAGAACACCTGACCATCAGTAATGGAGATCACGTTTGTCGGGATGAACGCGGACACGTCGTTCGCCTTCGTCTCGATGATCGGGAGCGCAGTCATCGAACCAGCGCCCATATCGTCGGACAGCTTCGCGGCGCGCTCCAAGAGGCGGGAGTGCAGGTAGAACACGTCGCCAGGATAAGCCTCACGTCCTGGCGGGCGGCGCAGCAACAGCGAAATCGCGCGGTACGCCTCGGCCTGCTTGGTCAAATCATCATAAATGATGAGTACGTGATTACCCTGGTACATCCAGTGCTGGCCGAGGGCCGCACCGGCAAACGGGGCCAACCACTTGAAACCAGCGGAATCAGAAGCCGGGGCGGCAACGATCGTGGTGTAATCCAGAGCGCCCTGATCAGCCAGGGTCTGCCGGACACCGGCGACCGTGGAGCCCTTCTGACCGATGGCCACGTAGATGCAGCGCACCTGCTTGGTCTTATCGCCAGACTCCCAGTTCTTCTTCTGGTTCAGGATCGTGTCAATACACACGGCCGTCTTACCAGTCTTGCGGTCACCAATGATCAACTGACGCTGACCACGACCAATCGGGGTCATTGCGTCAATCGCCTTGATGCCCGTCTGCATCGGCTCTTCCACCGGCTTGCGCTGCAGCACCGTCGGTGCCTGCAGTTCGAGCACACGCTCGGTCTCTGCGTCGATGTCGCCCAGGCCATCAATCGGCTGGCCGAGCGGGTTAATCACGCGGCCGAGGAAGGCATCCCCGACCGGGATGGACAGAACTTCGCCTGTCCGCTTTACTTCATCGCCCTCGTGGAGGGTTTCAAACTCACCCAAGACCACAACACCGATCTTGTCGGTGTCCAGGTTCTGGGCTACGCCAATCACGCCACCTGGGAACTCCAGCAACTCATTCGACATCACCGACGGGAGGCCCGATACTTGGGCAATACCGTCAGCCGCCGAAATAATGTGCCCGACCTCCTCGCGGGATGCGCCCGGGGAGTAACTCGAGGTGTAGTTCTCAATCGCGCTACGGATCTCATCGGAGGAGATCGTCAGCTCCGCCATGTTTTTCCTGCTCTCGGTAGTAATTCCAGCAATTTCTTCACATCTTTGTCATTGGTTTAAGCGAGTGCTACGCGCAGTTTCTGCAGCTTACCTGCAGTGGAACCGTCAATGACTTCGTCACCAACGCGGACAATCATCCCGCCGAGGAGGCTGGTGTCAACCTCGGTGTGGATACTCACATCCGTGCCGTAGATGGTCCTCAGCTTGGCGGCCAAGTTCTCACGCTGCTGATCGTTGAGCTCCTGAGCGGAGGTCACAGTAGCGATAGACTTGCCAGCCGCACGAGCGGCTTCCCCAGCCAAGGTGGCCATATCCTCGATCGGATTCTTCTCGGGACGGTCGATCACCTGAAGCGCAAGCGCTTCGGTCACCGCACTCACCTTGCCGTAGAGCACCTGGGCAAGGAGCCCCCGGCGCCGGTCAGCATCGGTGTTTTTGTCCGCGAGAAGCCGGGTGAGCTTGGGCTCACTCTCGAGGAGTCTGCTCAAACGGAACAGCTCGTCTTCCACGGTTGCCAATTGGTCTTGGGACTGTGCAGACTGCAACAGTGCTCGCCGGGCCACCGTCACGATCCCCTGTCGGAGTTCGCCCGTGGTGGACCAATTCGAAGACGCAATCTTCTCCAGAATCGCCATCGCAGCGTCGGACACCTTACCGCCAAAGAGCTGGCGGACAAGTTGGAGACGCTGGTCAACCGGAGCCGCTTGGTCGCCGAGGGCGACGCGGACATCCCGGTTGCGATCGAGGAAGTTTGCAACTTCAAAGAGCTCAGAGCCTGCCTGTGAGGCGCGTGCGACCAGCTGACCGCCCTCATCGAGGATTCCCCACAGGGATTCGGTCACGTTTTTCAGTGCGTCGCGGCTAGCTGCGTGCATCGGCTCACTTCCCAACTTCAGCAACGTGGTCGAGGTCGGCCAGGAACTTGTCGATCGTCTCGGAGCGCGCAACGTCGCTCGAGAGCTGAGCACCCAGCAGCTTCTCTGCCAGGTCAATCGAGTTCTTGCCCATGTCACGGCGGAGCTCGGTAACAACCTGCTCACGCTGTGCGGCGAGCTGACGCTCACCGGCCTCGATAATACGATTCGACTCTTCGTCGGCCTTGGCCTTCATCTCCTCGATGATGACCTTGCCCTTCTCACGGGCATCGTCGCGAATCTTCGCGGCTTCAGCCCGAGCATCGGAGAGCTGTTCGTTGTACTTTTCCAAAGCGGCCTTCGCCTCAGCCTGTGCGGCCTCGGCGCGTTGAATACCGCCCTTGATCCGGTCTTCGCGCTCGGTCAACATCTTCTGGAAAGCCGGGAGACCGAACTTCCACAGAATGATCAAAACGATGATGAAGGCGACGAGAGACCAGACGATGTCATACAGTGCCGGAAGGAGCGCATTGGGCTGACCGGACAGCGGCAGGGTCGAACCCTCCGTACCGGCAGTCACCGCCCCTTCGGCAGCGAGATAAAGGACATCCATCATGATTCCGTCGTTTCTCCCGTTCTACTAGAACAGGAAGCCAGCGACGAGGCCGATCAGAGCGAGGGCCTCAGTGAACGCGATACCGAGGAACATCGTGGTGCGGAGCTGGCCAGCCATCTCCGGCTGACGTGCCATGCCCTCGAGGGTCTTGCCGACGAGGATACCGATGCCGATGCCCGGGCCGATGGCGGCCAAGCCGTAGCCGACAGCGCCGAGACCAGAGATAGCCATTTCTCCAGCTTGGGCCAGAATCAGTTCGTTCATTGTTTCTTCGTTCCCTTTCTTAGGTGGCCCAGTTGTGGCGTCTGCCGTTGATGAGACCGGACCGGAAGATGGTTTGTAGTTTTGGGGTGTATTCAGTTAGCCGTTAGTGTTCGTCCGCGTGCAAACTCAGCTCGACGTAGACAGCCACCAGCATGGCGAAGATGTACGCCTGCAGGAAGATGACCAACAATTCGAAGGCTGTGAATGCAACACCACCGAGAATCGTTACCACACCGACCAAGCTCCACCCATTGAACTGCATGATAAAGAAGTTGGTGGCCGAGAACAGCAGCACCAAGATCAAGTGACCAGACAGCATATTGGCCATGAGACGGATTGTCAGCGTGACCGGGCGAAGGATGAAGGTGGATAGGAATTCGATCGGAACCACAAGGATATGGAGGGCCCACGGAATGTTCGGAACAACCAGAGAACTCTTCATGTACTTGAAGAACCCGTACTTCTTGGCTCCTGCATAGATCATGGCGAGGTAGCCGACAATCGCCAGCACGAACGGCATGCCGATACGCGCGTTAGGCGAGATGTTGAGGAACGGGATGATCGAGGGAAGATTCATCGACAGAACCAGGATGAAGATGGTGGCCAGCAGAGGCAGGAACCTCCGACCTTCCTTCTTCCCCAAGATTTCTTCTGCAATGTTGATGCGTACGAAGTCCAGGAACCACTCAGCCACACTCTGGGCACCAGAGGGGATGAGCTTCGGGTTGCGCAGGGCAAGTACGAAGAACAGTGATACAAGTACCACACACAGAAGGCGAACAAGCATCAGACGGTCAAGTGCAAAGACTCCGCCAGCGAAGTTGGACAACCAGAGGTTGTGGACTTCACCGTCAGGAGCGATAAACCCCGGGAAAAATTCATGGTATAAGTCCGGCGCATGAAACTCGCCTTTAAAGGACAAATATGTAACGCTCAGCGTTCTCTCCCGTACGTTTGAGCCGCCGTGAGGCAGGCGGTGCGATGGACGTCTGAATTATTTTCACAGCTGCTGCGGACTCCGTCGCACATCATCGCAGCAACGCGTGGAGTCTGGCCCTTCCGGGCGCAAACCCGTTGAACAGATTAGCAGGTAACCGAGAGTGTTTTTGCCTTTTTTTGCGATTGCGTCGCGTTTGACTACCCCCAAATGGAGATAGCTCACTGAATGTAGGTGACCTTCGTCGAAAGTACACCCCAGGTCTCCGCCGAAAGTACGACTACGAGCACGACGATGATCGTCACAAAGAAGGCCCCGTGGTGATAGAAGGTGAGGTTCCTAATCGCCAGCACCACCCCCATGAGAACGACCAGCTTCACGAGCCACCCACCGAGCACAACCGCCCCCGTCGTCGCCGGAGTCGTCCGCGCTGTCGCCAACACCAAGATCGCAGTCACCAACATGAACCCACCACCGAGCCCCGCCCCGATGAGCACACCCCACACCCCCGCCCACGCGGCCACATACCACCAGATGACGGCCAACACCACGGTGGCGATGAGCAGTCCACTCCCCCCCAAGGCAAGTGCCTTGCGGAGGGGACGACGGTGGTCACTCAGTGCGGTCGACATGGGAATACTCCACTTCTGTTGGGATTGATACCGGCGCGGAATCCCGGCGCGAGGCAGCAATTCGCTGGGCTGGCATCATCGTATAGATGAGGGCACCAAGCAGCAAAACAAGGAGGATCCCACTCGCCCACAGCGTCGGGAAAATCGAGTAACTGATCGCCCCAAACGTCGCCGCCAGCACCCACGCATAGAGGACCAACACCACCTGCCGCTGCGAATGCCCGAGCCGCAACAGGCGATGGTGGAGGTGCAGCCGATCGGCCTCAAACGGGGATTTTCCCGCCGCTAACCGGCGCGTGATGGCAAGAACGAGGTCCAACATCGGCACCGCGATGGTTGCCGCAACCACGGCCAACGGAGTCATCGCTGCGACGATATCGGCAGTGCCGTACATGGACATGTTGATCTTGCCGGACGCGCTCGTCGAGGCGGCAGCCAAGAGGAGGCCGATGAGCATCGCCCCCGTATCGCCCATGAAGATACGCGACGGGTGGAAATTATGGGGCAAGAACCCAACGCAGATTCCCATGAGCCCGGCCGCGATCATCGCCGGTGGGTATGCCGCCACTGTCCCGCCTTGGTCGTGGAGGATGCTGACTGCATAGATGAGCGTTGCACCGGCGGCGATGGCACCAATGCCCGCCGCGAGCCCATCGAGACCGTCGACGAAGTTGATCGCATTGATCAGCGCCACGGTGAACAGTGTGGTCAACAGTGTTGACTGGACTTGATCGAGGACGAGCGTGGTCCCCCCACCGACGGGGACGTAGATGATCGACCAACTCAACCCCATGACACACATGACAATGGCAGCAGCGATCTGGCCAATGAGTTTGGTGACGGCATCGAGCTCATAGAGATCATCGATGATGCCCACAAAGACGATGACCGCACCCGCCACAAGGACGGCATTCATCTCCGGGGTGATGGGCTGGAAGCCGCGGGTGAGAGCGGGCAACTGGCCAGCGGTGAACACGGCGGCGAGAAACCCCGTGTACATCGCCACCCCGCCCATCTGCGGCTTCCGGATCGTGTGCACATCGCGGGCCCGGATCTCGGCCATCTGCCCGGAACGAATCACCACGTAGCGGACGATGCCGGTGGTCAGGTAGGTGACGAGGAGGGCAACGAGGAGCACAACAGCTAATTCCCGGAGGGGAACGCCTGCACCACCTGCACCCATAACAACACCCTTTGCCGTCGATCCGGGCTCACCCGGAGTGATCTCTTGACCGACAAGCCTACCCGACGGCAGGGGGATCGATGCCCAGCACGGCGAAAACGCGCTCGGCGGGGATAGCGCCCTCCCGCAAAATCTGCGGGGTCGGCCGCGACAGGTCGACGATGGTGGAGGCCGTCCCGATCTGCGCGGGACCGGCATCGAGGTAGACGGACACCGCCTCGCCGAGCTGGTTTTCAGCCTGCTGTGCCGTCGTCGCCGGGGGCATCCCCGAGATGTTGGCGCTCGACACCGCCATCGGACCGGTGCGCTGCAGCAACTCGATGGCAACCTTCTGCAGTGGCATGCGAATCATCACCGTCCCCCGGGTATCCCCGAGGTTCCACCCCAGACTCGGCGCCTGCGGCACGACAATAGATAACCCACCCGGCCAGAACGCCTCAATAAGCAGTTGCATGTGGCGCGTGTAGTCGCGGGAGAGTCCGCGCACCGTATCCCAACTTCCGATGAGCACCGCCACCGGCATATCGGGACCGCGATGTTTGGCCTGGAGGAGCTTCGTCACCGCCGCTGGCTGGAACGCGTTGGCACCGATGCCGTAGACCGTATCGGTGGGCATGACCACGAGCTGTCCCGCTTCAACGGCATCCACTGCCGCCGCCAATCCCGCTTCGCGCTGCGTGGAGTCTGCGCAATCAAATAATCGGGCCACCGAATGTCCTTTCCGCTGGACGGTTCACCGTGTCGTGCACTTCTTCTGGCAGTGTACTCCCCTCCTCTGCATCACTGCGTACGTGCCGTGATAAAGCGCGGCCGCCCCGCGTAGTCGGTGTGGCCCACCACGTCGACGAATCCGGCCTCCTGGAAAATCTCGATGACCTGCGCTTGGTGGGAATCATCGTGCTCGACTGCCACAATTGCCCCGGGGCGGAGAACGCGGTAACACGAGGCGGCAAGCGGTGCCATCACGCCCATACCATCGGCGCCGGCGAAGACCGCCTCGTGTGGATCGCAGGTGACCTCCTCGGAGACGACGGTGGGGTGACCGGTGGCGGGATCGATCTCGGGAACGTAGGGCGGGTTGCAGACGACGCAGTCGAACGTGTCTGCAGCACACGGCAGCTGCGCGAGGTCCGCCCGGAGAATGTGGGCGGTGGGGGCGTTCTTACGCGCATACTCCACTGCCGTGGGGGACACGTCCACCCCGATGACGTGCGCATGCGGGAGTTCGTGGGAGATGTAGGCGGCCAGTGCGCCCGAGCCGGTACAGATGTCGAGCACCCGCAGCGGGGACGCTGGCGAGGCCGGGGCGGCATGCGCCACAGCCCACTCGGCGAGCAGCTCCGTCTCCGGTCGGGGAATAAACACACCCGGCCCAACGGCGAGGTCGAGGGGCCCGAAGGCGGCGGTGCCGAGAATCCACTGGAGAGGTTCGCGCCGGACGCGCCGCTCCACAAGGGTACTGATAGTCGCGGCCTCCTGCGGTGAGATCGTGTCGATGAGGACGAGCTGCGGTGCGGACACCGCGAGGACGTGGGCGGCGATAAGCCGGGCATCCACCGCAGGTGTGTCCACCCCGGCGGCGGTGAGCCGGGTGATCGCCTCCGCGATGACACCGCGCGCGCCCACGGTGTCAGCGCAGGTGGCCCCGGTCGCAGCAGACATCTCAGACGGATCGGACACTGGTCTGGGCTTACTCGCCCGACTCCTCGAGCCGCTCCGCCCGTTCGGCATCCTGGAGAGCCTTGATGAGCGCGTCCATGTCCCCATCGAGGACGGAATCGAGGTTATTGGCCTTATACCCGATGCGGTGGTCGGTGATGCGGTTCTCCGGCCAGTTATAGGTGCGGATCCGCTCCGAGCGGTCGAGGTTGCGCACCTGGGCCTTCCGGCCAGCTGCCGCTTCGGCTTCGCGCTCTTCATCGGCAATCGCCTGGAGTCGCGCCGCCAACACCTCCATGGCCCGGGCCCGGTTTTGAATCTGCGAGCGCTCATTTTGAATGGTGACGATGATGCCCGTGGGCAGGTGGGTGATGCGCACCGCCGAGTCGGTGGTGTTCACCCCCTGGCCGCCCTTGCCGGAGGAGCGGTAGACATCGACCCGGATGTCCTTGTCATCGATCTCCACGTCGGGGGCTTCATCGGGCTCCGGGTAGACGAGCACACCCGCCGCCGAGGTCTGGATGCGCCCGTTCGACTCCGTCACAGGAATGCGCTGCACACGGTGCACGCCGCCCTCGAACTTCAGGTGCGCCCACGCCCCATTTTCGCCGGGGTTCTTCGACTTGATGGACAAGGTGATGTCCTTCACTCCGCCGAGATCGGACGAATGCTCATCGAGGACATCGATGGCAAAACCGTGCTTATCCGCGTACTTCTGGTACATGCGCAGCAGATCACCGGCGAAGAGAGCGGCCTCTTCCCCACCGGCACCGGCCTTGATTTCGAGGAAGATATCGTCACCGTCGTGCGGGTCGCGCGGGGCGAGCTTATCGGCGAGTTGGTTCTCCAACTCGTCGACCCGCCCCTCCAGCGTGGCGGCCATAACGGCAAACTCCGAGTCCTCCTGGGCGAGTTCGAGCGCATCGGCCAACTCGCTGCGCGCCGCAACCAACTCGTTGTACACGTCTATGATGGGCTGGAGCTGCGCATAGCGCTTGCCCACCTTCTTCACCCGCGCCGCATCGTTGGCAAAGTCGGGGTCGGACATCTGTGCCTGGAGCCCCTGGTATTCGGCGAGGATATCGTCGACAGCAGAGACAGCCACTAGATGTAGTCCTCCTCGTTCTCCCCTGCCGCCATCGGGGCAGAGGTGGTAACCTGAGCGAGAAACTCGCGGTTCGTCTTCGTCTTCTTCAACTGCTTGATGAGCGAATCGATGGCCGCCTGCGGCTCCAACGCGGAGAGGATCCGGCGCAGCTTGTGCATGACCTTCGCCTCATCGGGTCCGAGCAGCAGATCATCCTTACGGGTGCCGGACGGGGCAATGTCCACAGCCGGGAAGGTACGCCGCTCGGAGATCTTGCGGTCGAGCTTAATCTCCGCGTTACCGGTGCCCTTGAACTCCTCGAAGATGACGGTGTCACCGGCCGAGCCGGTCTCCACCATCGCGGTGGCGATGATCGTCAGGGAGCCGCCCTCTTCGATGTTGCGGGCTGCGCCGAGGAACCGCTTCGGCGGATACAGTGCCGAGGAGTCGACACCACCGGAGAGGATGCGCCCGGACGCCGGGGTGGCATTGTTGTACGCGCGACCCAAGCGGGTGATCGAATCGAGCAGGACAACAACATCATTGCCGAGCTCGACGAGGCGCTTCGCCCGCTCAATGGCCAGCTCCGCAACCTGCGTGTGCTCGGCCGGGGGACGGTCGAAGGTGGAGGCGATGACCTCACCCTTGACGGAGCGCTGCATGTCGGTGACTTCCTCGGGCCGCTCGTCAACGAGTACAACCATGAGGTGGCATTCCGGATTGTTCGTCGTAATCGCATTGGCCACCTGCTTGAGCAGGGTGGTCTTACCGGCCTTCGGCGGGGAGACGACGAGCGCGCGCTGCCCCTTGCCGATCGGCATGATGAGGTCGATAACGCGGGTGGTGAGGATGTTCGGATCGGTCTCCAAACGCAACCGCTGGTTCGGATACAGCGGAGTGAGCTTGGCAAACTCGGGGCGCTTCTTCGCAACCTCCGGATCGAGCCCGTTGACCGTGTCAAGGCGGACGAGTGCGTTGCCCTTCAACTGCTTGTTGTTGCGGCCCCGGTTGTTCCGACCCCGGCCGGTGTTCTGCTGAGCGGGACTCTCCCCCTCCTTCGGGGCCCGGATGGCACCGACGAGCTGGTCGCCCCGGCGCAGACCGAACTTGTGGATGAAGTTCTGCGGCACGAACACATCACGCGAGCCGGCCTGGTAGCCGGTGGTGCGGACGAAGGCGATGTTGGAGTCGATGATGTCGAGAATGCCGGCGATTGGCTGCAGCGGCACTTCCTGAGGTTCAGCCTGCTGCTGGTTCTGATTCTGCTGCGCGCGGTTGCGCTGACCGCGCTCATTGCGGCCACCCCGGCGCTCCCCGCGCTCGTTGCGGCCACCCCGGCGCTCGCCGCGCTCGCCCGACTCGCTCGCCTGCTCCGCGCGTTCGGTGGCGGCCTCAGCGGCAGCCTCGGTCGCAGCTGCCCCCTCGGCGGTCGGAGCGTCCTGGTTCGCGCGCTGATTGTTGCGCTGCTTGTTCCGCCGGGCCCGTCGGGCTGCGGAACGGGATTCAAAGTGGCGTCCCTCCCCCGCTGCGGCCTCAGCATCGGCCTTCGGCTCAGCCGGTGCGGCGGCGGGTTCGACCGCCGTGAGCTTCTCGATGAGGTTCTGCTTGCGCAGGTTAGAGATTCCTTTAATCCCCCGTTCCTGAGCCAGCTTCTTCAGCTCAGTCAACTTCATGGATGTCAAGTCCGTCGAGTGCGCGGAGTTTTCAGACATCAGACACTGTCCTTTCGTGTCAGGTTGATCGGCCCATCACACACGGGGCCGGATGCAAATGGATTCCCCACATGCCACAGCCACACGCAGCTGGTGGGCTCATGTTCACGAGGTTTCTTTGACGCCACTGGCGGGCAGACCGCCCGGCTTTGCGACGATTCTAACCGACATACTGTTATTCACCAAACTGCGCAACCGCTCCGGCGTGTTGAGATACACCGAATGGGTATGCTGGTGACTATGCAGTCCACGATGATGCACGTGCCGCTCTCGATCCGCCGAATCCTCGAATACGGCGCCACTGTGCACGGCACAACCACCATCTCCACTTCCCGTGACGGCAGCATCGAAACGGTCACCTTCACCGAAATGGCCCATCGGGCAGCAGCCTGCGCCCACGCCCTGCGCGAGGACATCGGCATCACCGGCGACGAGAGAGTCGGCACCTTCATGTACAACTGCTGCGAGCATATCGAGGTGATGTTCGCCGTCTCCTGCATGAGTGCGGTGTTCACCCCCCTCAACCGGATGCTGCAAATTGACCAGGTCGCCCATGTGATCAACCATGCGGAGATCTCGGTCATTATCGCCGATCCGAGCCTCGTCCCCCGCCTGGCCCGGATCCTCCCGCACACCCCGTGCGTGAAACACGTCATCCTCATCGGCGCCGGCGATCTGGCCGACGCCCTCGCTGGCCTCCCGGCGACAGTGCACGGGTGGCGCTACGAGTCACTCCTCAACTCCAAGCCCACCGTCTTCGACTGGCCCGACGTGGAGGAGGATACCGCTGCCGCCCTGTGCTACTCCTCCGGGTCCACCGATGGGCCACCGAAGGGAGTCCTCTACTCCCACCGATCCATCTACCTGCACTCCCTGAGCCTGCGCACGACGGACTCGTTTGCCATCGGCCACGGTCGCGCCTTCCTCTGCTGTGTACCCATCTACCACGTTCTCAGCTGGGGTGTCCCCTTCGCCGCCCTCATGTCCGGTGCTCCCCTCGTCCTCCCCGGCTCCGATCTCACTCCGGAAACCCTCGCCTCCATCATCGCGCAGACCCACCCACGGGTGGCCACCGGAGTCCCCACCCTGTGGATTGCCCTCATGGTTCACTACATGCACCATCCACCGGAGCGGATGAGCTTGCGCGAGATCATCTCCGGCGGCTCTCCGGTGCCGGAGAGTCTTATCAAAGTGTGGGAGGAACGCTACGGGGTCGACGTCATCCACATCTGGGGAATGACAGAAACCTCCCCCATCGGAACGGTCGCGCGCCCACCGCGCGGCGCCGGTGGCGAACAGCGCTGGCACTATCGCACCTCTCAAGGGCGATTCCCCGCATCGTTGGAGTATCGGGTGGTTGGCGATAGCGATGAAAAGATGAAGCGCTCCGACCGCATCGAAGGCGAAATTCAGGTGCGGGGACCTTGGGTCACCGGCGCCTACTACCACTCCGATGCGGTGAGCGAATTTCGCGGTGCCCCGTTTACCGATGCGCCCGAATCCTTCACGGACGATGGCTGGCTGAAGACCGGGGATGTCGGATCAGTCACCTCCGACGGATATCTGCAGATCGAGGACCGCGCCCGCGATGTCATCCGCTCCGGGGGCGAGTGGATCTACTCCGTCCAATTGGAAAACCTCATCACCAACCATCCCGATGTCGTCGCCGCCGCAGTCATCGGCTATCCGGACTCCAAGTGGGGGCAGCGTCCGATGTCTGTGACGGTGCTCCACGAGGATGTTCCCCCGACGGCGGAGACTGCAGAAAACCTGCGGGGTTTTCTCCGGGAGTTCCTCCCCAGCTGGATGCTCCCGGAGTACTGGACCTTTGTCAGCCGCATCGATGAGACGTCGGTGGGCAAATACGACAAGAAGGACCTGCGTCAGCACCTGGCCAACGGGGAATTCGAGGTGATCGCCCTGAAGGGCCCCGGGCGCGTGTAACTTACAACCCGAAACTGGGCAGCGCCTGGCCGATCGTGATGACGTTGGCGGCCGCGTCGAGAAGCAGGAAGATCCCGAGGATCACCGCGAGGGCGATGCCGACCTTTTCCAGGGAGGTCAGCGAGGCCTTGAGGTCATCGGTGGTCTTGGAGTAACCGTCGGGAATGTTACTGGTCGAGCTGTTAGTTGTCTCCGAGTCGGGCACCTGCGTCGGATCCCGTTGGAGGAGGATGTCGAGGAGCTGCCCGCCAACCGGCTGCTCCTTCCCGTCCGAGGAGAGCGCCCCGAGGATTTGCTTGCCCGTCGTGTCCCCTTCGGGCAGGAACGAGTCGAGGACCTTCTGCTTCTGCGCCTCCGTCAGGTTGTCCAGATCGGCGAGGTTCTGGGCGGAGGCGGCAGTGCCCACACCACCGACAATGCAGCTGGTGAGAGTGGCCAAGGTGAGAGTGGTGGCAACAAGGCGACGCATAGGAATTCAACTTTCGGTTCGGAATATAACGTTTTCGCCATCGTAGCGCACCACCTGCCCACAGACAACGATGCACAGAACTAGACCACATAGTCTCCCGTGGTCTAAAGTGAAGTGAATTCCGCACACGAAAGGTGACGATCGATGACTGGAAATCCACGGCCCCTGTACAACCCCGGCAAAGGGGAAGGCACTCCCGTAGGTATTGCACTGCTAGGACACGGCACAGTGGGCGCACAGGTGCGTCGGCTCCTCGCCGACTATGCAGATGAACTGGCCGAACGGGTCGGAGGGCCGCTCGAACTGCGCGGCGTCGCCGTCTCCGACATGGAGAAGCACCAAGACGACGTTCCCGCAGACCTGCTCACCGACGATGCTGAAGCCCTCGTCACCCGCGACGATGTCGACCTCGTCGTCGAGGTGATCGGTGGGATCGACTACCCCCGCAAGCTCGTTCTCAAGGCGCTCAACTCCGGCAAGAGTGTGGTCACCGCGAACAAGGCGCTCGTCGCCGCCCACTGGGGGGAGCTCTCGGAGGCCGCCGACGCCGCGAAGGTCGACCTCTTCTTCGAGGCTGCCGTGGCCGGCGCGATCCCTGTCGTCGGCCCGCTCATTCGCTCCCTTGCCGGGGACAAGGTGAGCCGTGTGATGGGCATTGTCAACGGCACAACCAACTACATTCTCGACGGCATGGACTCCCAGGGCGCCTCCTACGAGGAGATGCTCGCCCAGGCCACCCAGCTCGGCTACGCCGAAGCCGACCCGACCGCCGACGTAGAAGGCTACGATGCCGCGAGCAAGGCCGCCATCTTGGCCTCACTGGCCTTCCACACCCGGGTCTACGCCAAGGATGTCTACCGCGAAGGCATCACCCACGTCACCGCCTCCGATATGGCTGCTGCCCGAGAAGCCGGCCACCTCATCAAACTGCTCGCCATCTGCGAGCGCTTCACCGATGAGGAGGGCACCGAGAAGGTCTCGGCCCGCGTCCACCCGACCCTCATCCACCAGGATCATCCGCTCGCGGGGGTCCGCGAATCCTTCAACGCCGTCTTTGTCGAGGCCGAGGCCGCAGGTCGCCTCATGTTCTACGGGCGCGGTGCCGGCGGGGCCCCGACCGCCTCCGCTGTCGTCGGCGATATCGTCGCCGCCGCCCGCAACCGGGTCTTCGGCGGTCGCGCCCCCGGGGAATCCTCCTATGCCAACCTGCCCATCGCCAACTTCGGCGAGGTGGTCACCCGCTTCCACGTGGATATGACCGTCGCCGACCGCGCCGGTGTCCTCGCCGAGATCGCGAGCCTGTTCGCCCAGTCCAACATCTCCGTGTCCACATTGCGGCAGGAGGAGGCCCCCGGCGACCGGGCTGCTGCTCCGACCTCGGCACCGGATGCACAGCGGGCGGCCCGGCTCGTTGTGGTCACCCACTCCGCCCGCGAACGCGACCTAGAAGCCGTGGTCACCCAGCTCAAGGCCCTGGAGACGGTGCATGCGGTCAACTCGGTTCTCCGGTTGGAGTCGTAAACAATGACCACGACAATTCCCGTGGGCACCACCGCCCATGTCACGGTCCCCGCATCCTCGGCCAACCTGGGCCCCGGTTTTGATACCCTCGGGATCGCCCTCGGACTCTACGACCACGTCGATGTCGAGGTAACCGAGAGCGGGTTGACCGTGGATATCACCGGCGAGGGAGCGGACGATCTGCCGCGCGATGAGTCCCATCTCGTCGTTCGCGCTCTGCGCGCCGGCCTCGAGGCAGCCGATGCCACCGCCCCCGGACTCCACGTCACCTGCCACAACGTGATCCCCCAATCGCGCGGACTCGGTTCCTCAGCAGCCGCCGCAGTGGCCGGTGTCGCGGCAGCCAATGGGTTGGCCGGCAACGTCCTCACCCCCGCACAGGTGGTCCAGTTGTCCAGCGCCTTTGAGGGCCACCCCGACAACGCCAGCGCCAGTGTGCTCGGCCACGGTGTGGTCAGTTGGACCGACACCCCCGTCGATGGGCTGACGAAGCCGCAATACCATGCGGTGCCGATCCGGATCGATCCGTCAATTCGGGCGACCGTGCTCATTCCGAGCTTCCACGCCTCCACCGAGGAGGTGCGGAAGGTTCTCCCCTCCCACGTCACCCACGTGGATGCGCGCTTCAACGTCTCCCGCGTCGCCGTCATGGTCGTAGCCCTCCACAATCACCCAGAACTGCTGTGGGAAGGCACCCGCGACCGGCTCCACCAGCCCTATCGTGCGGATGTGCTTCCCGTCACCGCCGAGTGGGTGAACCGTTTGCGCAACCGGGGCTACGCTGCCTACCTCTCCGGGGCGGGGCCGACGATCATGACACTGCACACCGAGCCGATCGAGGAGTCCATTCTCGCTGCCGCTCGGGAGGCCGGGCTCACGGTAATGGAGCTGCCCATCGCTGGCCCCGTCAGCGTTGACACCACCCGATGACCGCACCCGCTGACCAGGCGCACACCACCAGTTCCGCGCGGGCACGCGTCCTCACGGCCGTGGTGCTCGTCGCAGCGGGCTGGTCATCGCCGCCGGATCTCTGCTCGTATGGTGGTCCTCCGACTCCCACACGCAAGCAGCTCACCTCTAGGGCTCGAGGGCAAGAATATCGTCGATTGTTTCGCGGCGCACCATGAGTGTGGCCGCCCCGTCGCGCACGGACACCACCGCTGGCCGCAGCATCATGTTGTAGCGCGAGGACATGGAATAGCAGTAGGCTCCCGTCGCCGCAGTGGCGAGGAGGTCACCAGCGGCGATATCGGCGGGATAGGACTCGTTCTCCGCGAGAATGTCCCCGGACTCACAGTGTGAACCAACCACCCGGGTGGGCACACTGGGTGCCTGCGCCCACCGGTTCACCAGCCGGAAATCGTAGACTGCCTGGTAGAGGGCGGGGCGAATGTTGTCACTCATGCCCCCGTCGACGGCCACGTAGCGCCGCATCTGCGTATCGGTGACGTGGACATCCTTGACCTGGCCGACGGTGTAAATGGTGACGGTGGAGGGGCCAACGATTGCCCGGCCCGGTTCCACCATCAGCCTAGGCGGAGTGATCCCCAGCTTCTCGCAGCGATGTGCCACCCGCGCCCGCATATCGGAGGCCACGGAACTGATGTCGAGCGGCTGCCGACGGGCCGTATAGGAAATGCCGAAACCACCGCCGAGGTCGAGGATGTCTAGGGTCTGCCCGAGCTCGGCGTGCACCTGCACAAAGAGGTTGAGGATGCGCTCGGCGGCCTGGGAGAAACCCTCTGCATCGAACACCTGGGAGCCAACATGGCAGTGGAGCCCGACGAGGTCGAGGTGGTCAAATCCCACCGCCTGCTCACAGGCCCGGAACGCGGACCCACTGGCGAGGGAGAAACCGAACTTCTGATCCTCATGGGCGGTGGCGATCATCTCGTGGGTGTGGGCGGAAATACCCGGCTTCACCCGCACCATCACCTGCTGGGTGCGTCCGGCAGCCGCTGCCGCCGCAGCGACCATGGCAATCTCATCGGGAGCATCGAGAACGAGCGTGCCCACCCCACAGGTGACAATCCGCTCAATGTAGGCCGGGGTCTTGTTATTGCCGTGGGCGGTGATATGGGCGGGGTCAAAACCGGCGGCGAGGGCGATCTCCAGTTCGCCGAGTGAGGCCACGTCGAGGTGGAGTCCCTCCTCGGCGACCCAGGTGGCGATGCGGCGGGTGAGGAACGCCTTGGAGGCGTAGTGGACGTTGTCAGCTCCGAACGCCGCAGCCATATCGCGGCAGCGGGAGCGGAAATCATCCTCATCCACCACGTAGAGCGGTGTCCCATACTCAGCAGCCAGCTGCGAGAGCGAAACCCCGGCGATGCTGACGGTACCGTCGGGCTCGCGGCGGGCGTTGCGCGGCCAAACATTGGCGGGCAGATCATTGAACTCCTCAGCACTGCGGTGCACCGGCTCAGTAAACCCGCGCTGGTAGGTTTCCGGTATTAGACGCTGCTCAACCATCGTGGTGGACTCCCCCTACATCCGTTCCGGGGCGGAGACCCCGAGCAGGCCGAGGGCATTGGCCACGGTGATGCGGGTGGCAGCGGCCAGCCCCAGGCGCGCTCCGGTGAGCTCGGGGGCGAGCGGCCCACCCTCCTTGGGCAGGATCTGTACTGTGTCGTAGAACTTGTGGAAGCTCGCCGCCAAGGTCTCCACATAGCGGGCGATCCGGTGCGGCTCCCGCAGCGTCGCTGCCGCCTCTACAACACTCGGATATTCCCCGAGTGTGCGAATCAGGTCGCCCTCTTTCTCCTCCACGAGCAGGGAGAAGTCCGCATCGGCGGTGGGGGTGAACCCGGCATCGGCGCCCTTGCGCAGCAGAGAGCACAACCGGGCGTGCGCATACTGAACGTAGTACACCGGGTTGTCCGAGGACTGCGCCTGCCACAGCCCCAGGTCAATATCCAACGACGAGTCCACGGAGGAGCGGATGAGCGAATAGCGTGCGGCATCCACACCGAGGGCATCGACGATGTCTTCAAGGGTGATCACCGTCCCGGCGCGCTTGCTCATCTTCACCGCCTTGCCGTCGCGGACGAGGTTGACCATCTGTCCGATCATCACCTCCACGTGGGTGGGGTCGTAGCCGAGGGCGGCGGCAGCCGCCTTGAGGCGGGCGATGTAGCCGTGGTGGTCGGCCCCGAGCATGTAGATGGCACGATCGAAGCCCCGGTCGAACTTGTCTTTGACGTAGGCGATATCGCCGGCGATGTAGGCGGCGTTGCCATCGGATTTGATGACGACGCGGTCTTTGTCATCGCCGAAGTCGGTGGATTTCAGCCACCACGCCCCCTCGGCGAAGTAGAGTTCGCCGGAGTCCTTCAGCGACTGCACTGCCGTGTCCACAGCACCGGACTCGAAGAGGGAGTTCTCGTGGAAGAAGACGTCGAAGTGGGTGCCGAAGTTGTTGAGGGAGTCTTTGATCTGGGCGAACATCATTTCCACACCGGCGGCCCGGAAGGCCTCGTTCATCTCTGCTTCCGGCAGGGTGAGGATGGTGGGTTGGCTGGCGCAGATCGCGGCGGCAATCTCCTGAATATAGGCTCCGCCGTAGCCGTCTTCCGGTGTCGGTTCCCCCTGTGCTGCGGCGATGAGTGAGCTGGTGAAGCGGTCAATCTGGGTGCCGTGATCGTTGAAGTAGTATTCGCGGGTGACGGCCGCTCCCGACGCGGTGAGGACGCGCCCGAGGGCGTCGCCGACTGCCGCCCAGCGGGTGCCTCCAAGGTGGATAGGGCCGGTGGGGTTGGCCGAGACGAACTCGAGGTTGACAGTTTTGCCTGCGTAGAGCTCATTGTGGCCGAAGGTCGCACCGGCGGAGAGAATGGCGGCAACAAGTGCGCCCTGGGCGTCGGAGCCAAGGCGGATGTTAATGAACCCGGGGCCGGCGACCTCAGCGCTGGCGATGGCTGTGTGCTCGGCGAGGGAGGTGACGAGGAGGTTGGCAAAATCGCGCGGTGCCATTCCAGCTTTGCCCGCTACCTGGAGGGCAAGGTTGGTGGCATAGTCTCCGTGATCGGGGTTGCGGGGGCGTTCGACGGTCACCTCGGCGGGGAGAACGGAGGCGGCGACGGTGTCATCTCCGGTGTGGGTGGTGAGCACAGCGGTGGCGGTTTCTTTGATGAGCTGGGAGAGTTCTGCCGGTGTCATGGCGCTTCATTGTAGCCGGTCGCCACGGGTAAGCCCACATTGGTAGACTTGTGCGGGAGCGATCGAACAGTAAGGAGACTTCCGTGCGCGTTGCACTCTTCACCACTTGCTTGGGAGATGCCCTCTACCCGCGCGTGGTGCAAGCCACCGCTGTCCTGCTCACCCGGCTCGGGTGTGAGGTGGTCGTGCCCGACAGGCAGACCTGCTGTGGGCAGATGCACATGAACTCGGGCTACCAGGAAGAGATCATGCCGATGGTGGAGAACTTTGTGGAGACGTTCTCCGATTCCTCCCTGGACGGCCCCTTCGACTACATCGTCTCCCCCTCCGGGTCGTGTGTCGGGGCAATCCGTGACTACCACGTGCACGTCACCGAGCGCTTCACCACGGGTGAGGATGCGGAGGACCGCGCCGACGCCGTTTTTGATACCACGATGAAAGTGCTTGACCTTCCCGAGTTCCTCATTGACGTGCTTGGGGTCGAAGATGTGGGGGGATATTTCCCCCACCGGGTGACCTACCACCCATCCTGTCATGGGCTGCGCTTTTTGGGCTTGGGCGACCGGCCCTATCGGCTGCTCAAACACGTGGACTCACTGGAATTTGCGGACCTGCCCCAGGCGGAGGAGTGCTGCGGATTTGGCGGAACGTTCTCCCTGAAGAATCCGGAGGTCTCCGCGGCGATGGTGGCCGATAAGGTGGCCAACATTGCGGCGACGGGGGCCGAGTTCGTCGCCGGTGGGGACGGGTCGTGTCTGCTCAACATCGGGGGCACGCTGTCGCGTTCGGGCAGTGCGATCCGCCCCATCCATGTGGCCGAGATTTTGGCCTCCACCCGTGAGCACCCGTGGAGTGATGACCCGAACTGGCTGACTGGACCCGTGGCGCAGAAGGGAGCCCACTGAGATGACTGCGACCACAGCACCGAACGACACCACGGTACCTCCTTTCCCCCACGCCGCCCCCGGCGCCCTGCGCGGGAAGCGCCCGTTCCCACAGCAGGCCCGCCTGGAACTGACCAATGAAACACAGCGGCGCAACCTGCACAAGGCAACGACGACGATCCGCTCCAAGCGTGAGCAGCGGATGAGCGAAACCCCGGACTGGGAGGATCTGCGCAATGCGGCCAGTGCGATCAAGTTGGATGTTGGCCAACGCTTGGCGGACCTCCTCGTCGAATTCACCGACCAGGTCGAGGCCCACGGTGGGCACGTCCACTGGGCGCGCGACGGAGAAGAAGCCAATGCGATCATCGTAGATCTGGTGAACCAATCCGGGGCCACGCATGTGACCAAGGTGAAGTCCATGCTCACCCAGGAAATTGGGATGAATGAGGCCTTGGAGGAGGCCGGAATCTCCGCCCAGGAAACCGACCTCGCCGAACTCATCGTGCAGCTCGGCCACGACACGCCCTCCCACATTGTGGTCCCAGCGATCCACCGGGGGCGCGCGGAGGTGCGCGACATCTTCATTGACAACATGCCCGGCGCGGATCCGACTCTCTCCGACAACCCCGCTGATCTGGCGGAGGCTGCACGTCGTTTCCTCCGCAACCAGTTTATGGAGTCCACGTGCGCGATCAGTGGGGCCAACTTTGGGGTGGCCGAAACCGGCACCGTGTGCATCGTTGAATCCGAGGGCAACGGGCGGATGAACCTGACTCTGCCCGACACACTCATCACTGTTATGGGGATTGAAAAGCTCGTTCCCACATTCCGGGACCTCGAGGTCTTCCTCCAACTGTTGCCCCGCTCGGCCACCGGTGAGCGGATGAATCCGTACACCTCCTTGTTCACCGGTGTCAGCGCCGACGATGGCCCCGGCAGCTTCCATATCGTTCTCGTGGACAACGGGCGCACTGCCACCCTGTCCAATCCGATCGGACGCGAAGCGCTCAAATGTATCCGCTGCGCAAGCTGCCTCAACGTGTGCCCCGTCTATGAGCGCGTGGGGGGCCATGCCTACGGGTCGACCTATCCGGGCCCCATTGGGTCCGTACTGTCCCCCCAGTTGACGGGGATTGATTCAGCCAGTGACCCGAACGGGTATTTGCCGTTTGCCTCCACCCTGTGTGGACGCTGTAATACCGTGTGCCCGGTGATGATTCCGCTCACAGATCTCCTTGTGGAGATGCGCTATCAGAAGGTGCGATCGCATCCTGCCCTCGGGGAGAAAACGCTCATGCGGCTCGCCGAGCTGATGTGGGGTAAACCCGCACTGTGGAAGCAGGTGACCCGGCTGGTGTTCCTCGGGCGTGTGCTGGGCAAAGTGCCGGTGAGCGGCAACGGTACGGCAATCACCCGCCTGCCGGGGCCCCTGGGGGCGTGGACAACAACCCGCGATGTGCCGCTGCCGCCGACACAGTCGTTTCGGCAGTGGTGGGCCAGTGAGGAAGCGAAGCAGGTCATTGCCGCGAATCGCCCACCGGCGTCCGCGAGCGAGGAGGAGAAGTGATGGCAACTGATCAGTCCCGCAATGAGGCCGCGAAGCAGGAGATCCTCCGCCGCATTCACGCTGCCAACGCGGCGGCCGGGAAGCCGGAGACCGCGTACCCGGTACCACGACGGTATGTGCAGAAGAGTCCAGCCGATGCAGCGGGCCTGCGCAGCGAGTTCATCGACCGGCTCACCGACTATGGAGTCACCGTCGCGGCGGCGAAACCGGACGGTGTGGCCGAGGCGATCGCGCAGTTAGTGGATGTTCTCGGCATCAGTGTCGGCGGCGGGCGCGCAGCCGAGGAGACCACAGCACGCATCGTCTACGCTCCCGGACTCGATCCCCGCCTCTTCGGCCCTTTGGAACAGCGCGGTTTCAGCGTCACCGCCGATGATGCGAGCACTGATCCGCGCACTCTGGATACGGCTAGCGCAGTGGTCACTGGCTCGACGGTGAGCTGCTCTCAAACCGGCACGATTTGCCTGGAATCGGGTCCTCTCGGTGGCCGCCGCGCCCTCAGCTTGGTCCCGGATATCCATCTCTGCCTTGTCGAGGAAACCAGCATCGTCGGTACTGTTCCGGAGATGATGGCACAGCTGAGCCAGACAGCACCGGTGACCATGATCTCTGGCCCCTCGGCCACCTCAGATATTGAGCTCGAGCGGGTCAATGGCGTGCACGGTCCCCGCACTCTCGGGGTGATCCTGATCGCTGCGGCACCGGGAGGCGACGGCCAGTGAGCACGCGACGCACAGGGACCACCCGAGGTAACCTGCTCGCTTCATCCGCACTCACCGTGTGCGGAGTTCTTTCCCTGCTCACCTCCGGGGCGGTCCCACCTGCGGCTGCGCAGTCAGCACCGGTCAGCCGCCCAGCTGTGACGTGGGAAGCGTGCCCGGAAATTGTCGGTATCCCCGGGGCACAGTGCGGTCGCACGGATGCTCCTAAACGGGCCGAGGATCCCACCGGCGAGAGGATCAGCGTCGGTTTTGTGAGGCTTCCCGCCACCGGAGCACGCCGGGGCACAATCTTCTACAACCCGGGCGGCCCCGGCGGATCTGCCTACGCCTATGTGGGCTCAGCGCTCCAGTGGCCGGAGGCGGTGCGCGCCCACTATGACATTGTTGGCATCCAACCACGCGGCATGACCGGGTCCACTCCCCTCCCCTGTGTTGAGCAGCTCACCGCCGACAGCGCAGCCGACGATGCCACGCAGGCCTCAACCACTCTCACCGAGGCCGACGTTGAGGCCTTCCTACAGCCCGGCAAGGCGATGCGCGCCGAATGCGGCTGGGATGATGTGTCCACCTTGACTACGGCAAACCTCGCCTCGGACTGGGAGGCTGTGCGCCGCAGTCTCGGGTTGAACACTGTGAACGCCGCCGGGATGAGCTACGGCACCATCCTCGCCTCCACCTACGCCACCCTGTATCCACAGCACACCGACAAGGTGATCCTGGATTCCGGGATCGACCCGCATGCCATGTGGACAACCGCGTTCCTCGCGCAACCCCCGGTCTATTTGGACAATCTCAACCGGTTCTTCCGCTGGGTGGCCGACAACGATGCAACCTACCACCTGGGGACAACTCCCCTCCAGGTGTACAACGCATGGGCGCGACGCATCGCCGACGAGACCGGCACTCCCCCCTCGATGGCCCCACCTGCTGCTGAGGGTGAGGAAATCCCCGCCGGTGTTCCGCCGCAGCTGTTCAACGCATATCTACGTGCCTCAACGAGCTGGTCCAACCTCATCCATCGAGAGGGCTCGCAGGCGAACTCACTGACCCTGATACTCACCCGCATGGCTGTGCCGTCTACCTCCTCATGGCCGTTTGTAGCCAGCCTTGTGTCCGGCCAGATCGCCGACTTTAATCCGGAGAAAGTCGAGGAGATGCTCTCGACCGATGAATCCTTGGTGGACATGGCAGCCGTGGGGGTACTCATGCAGTGCAATGAGAATCAGGTGCCGCCGAAACCAGAGCTCATCGGCCCGTTTGCCTGGGAGACCCTGATCACGCAGAACGTGTTTTGGATGGGCGCCTATGCCCTGGGCTCCGGCCTCCAGTGTGCCGGAGCTCCCCCGGTGGCCCGTGTCCCGGAACTCAGTGGCGCGAACCTGCAGGTGCGTCCCTTAGAGATCCAGGGGACCCACGATCCACAGACCCCATTCCATCTGTGGGGCGGATTGGCGCAAGCGATGAACTCCCAAGTGATTGTGGTTGAGGGGTGGGATCACGGCTATTTTGCGGTGGGTAATGCGAATATCGATGCCGCCGTCGCCCACTACCTCGACACCGGTGAGGTCCCCGACACCGCCATGGAGGTTCCCCTCCCGGCCCCACGCGTGGTGACGACGCTCCGCGAGGCACTGTAGAGCGCACCCCAGCCGACTGGGGATTTGGGCACCGCCCACCGATGGCGTACACTATCCCCTCGATGCCCCCGTAGCTCAGCGGATTAGAGCGTTGGTTTCCGGTACCAAAGGTCGCAGGTTCGATCCCTGTCGGGGGCACTTTTTATGCCCTAACAGCCCATGTCAACGCCCATTTTCGGCACAATCCTTTTTAAGGGCTTATCCCAAACGTGTCCCCTTGGGCAGTTTGCTCGACTCAATTCCTGCGGTTTTTCACCCACCACCAACCCCAGAAAGAACTGTAATCGTGCCCCCATCAACCGCACTTGCGCCTGCTGTCCCCCCGGGGTGCTGCGGCATGGGTGATCACGTTCACACTCAGTTCTTCTCATTTCGCAGAATTGACTCTGCCATGATTGGTGAAAGGTGGTGACCGCTATGGCGGACGTGACTATCACATTAGAGGGCGAGCTTGGATCAATGTCCGCGCTCGGATTGGCTGGTGCACTTGATGCAATGGCCCACATGCTCATGTCTGTTGGTGCCGATTCTTGGTGGGCTTGAAACCTTGACCGGTTCAGCTTCAATGCCGCAAGGCTGGAACAGCCAAACGCTCATTCATGCGCAGAACCTCGTCAACGCTAGTCGTCACAAAGGGATCGACAGCGTCAGCGTCGGAGCAACGTCCAGACGAGTCCATATCTCCGACACCATCAAGGAGAACGCACGGCTGTCCCAATAACCCCCCTCTCGAGCATCGGGAGTATTACTGGCGTGCTGCACGCAGGCTCATTCTCCCGCGCGAGGTCCAGAACCTTCCTTCCCATTGCCGTGTAAGGTGGGGGCATGTCTGATGCACACACACTGACAGATAAGCTCGGCGACCCGGTCGAGGTCATCGACCAGCCGGAACTCCATCGGGCGATCATTGTCTACCCGAGCGAGCAGAAGGTCGCCGGATTCACCATGTACGAGGACAACGGCGGCGAGCGGATCTTCTGGCACACCGTGGTACCCGACGAGCTGGAGGGGCGGGGGTTGGCCACCATCCTCGTGCGGGAGGCTATGGACCAGGTGGCCACCACCTCCCAGGTGGTCGTACCCACCTGTCCCTTCGTCGAGCACTTCCTGGACAAGCACGGGGAGGGCTACGCGTGGCGCAAGCCCACGAAGGACGACATCAACTGGCTCATTGCCAACGCCGATGGGGCCCGCGAGCTGCTCAGCTAATCCGCAAAGGCGCTGCCGAGGGTGCGTAGCTCCCAGGCGTGGTCGAGAGGACCGTCGCCTGCACCGAGATCGAGCCCGGCAGCAAGTGCCCTGGTGAGGTAGTCCTTGGCGGCCTCAATGGCGTCGGGGAGGGCTTTCCTCTTCGCCAGATTCGCGGCTATGGCACTGGAGAGCGTGCAGCCCGTGCCGTGCGCATTGTGGTTATCAATGCGCTGACCGTGGAACCAGGTGAGCTGGCGGTCCTCGGCGTGCTCAGCGGGCTGGAAGAGGACGTCGTTGGCGTCGGCGACGCTGTGGCCGCCTTTGATGAGGACTGCCACCCCGAATTGTTCGCCGAGGATGGCTGCGGCGGCCTCCATCTTGGCGGGGGTGTCGATGGCGGCGGTGTGGAGAATCTCCTGGGCCTCCAGGATATTCGGGGTAATGGCGGTGGCCAGCGGGAACAGTTTCTCGGTGAGGACACCGATCGCCGCCTGGCTGATGAGGGTGGAACCGGCGGTGGAGACCATGACCGGGTCGACGACGATATTGCTGGCGCGGTGGGCGACGAGGCGATCGACGATGGCCTCGATGATGTCGGGCTGGGAGACCATTCCGATTTTCACGGCCTGCGGGCGAATGTCGGAGAAGACGCTGTCGATCTGCTGGGCGACGAATTCTGCGGGGACATCGTGGACAGCCTGCACCCCGGTGGTGTTTTGTGCGGTCAGCGCGGTGATTGCGCTCATCCCATAGACCCCGTTGAGGGTCATCGTTTTCAGGTCTGCTTGGATGCCCGCGCCGCCGGAGGAGTCTGAGCCGGCGATGGTGAGGACAGTGGAGAGATCCATCTCGGGGTGCCTACTTTCGAATTTCAAAGATATTGTTGCCAGCCAGGTCGTCCGGGGTGAGGGTGGAGAGAGCGTCGATAAGCGCGACCCGGTATGAGCCTGTGCCGCGCCCGTCGGCCTGCGCCCAGCCGCGCTCCCCGGCGATCCCCATCGTCGCTACCGCACTGGCGGTGGCGGCGAGCGGCTGGTCCGGGTTGGCAGCGACGAAGGCGCCGGTGAGCCCGGAGAGCATACAGCCGGTGCCGGTGATGAGCCCCATCTCTCTGCGTCCTGCGCGGATGAGGTAGGTGGTGTGGGCATCGGTGACGATGTCGATGGCGCCGGTGATGGCCACGATGGTGGAGAAGGCGGAGGCGGCAGTGTGGGCGATAGCGATGGCTGCGTCGAGGTGGCCCTCGTCGATGGCATCGGCGAGGGCGGCATCGACTCCCTGTGTCGATGCGGCTGCCCCCATGAGGGCTTTGATTTCGGAGATGTTGCCGCGGATGACGCTGGGTTGGAGGTCGGTGGCCAGTGCGACGGCGGTCTCCGTGCGTAGGGGGGATGCGCCAGCACCGACCGGGTCGAGGATGATCGGGTGACCGAGTTCGCTGGCGCGGTGGCCGGCGGCGCGCATGGCGTCAATGGTGCGGCGGTTGAGGGTGCCGATGTTGAGGACGAGCCCGTTGGCGATGGCGGTGATGGCCACTGCGTCATCGACCTCGTCGGCCATGACAGGGCTGGCACCGATTGCCAGCAGGGCGTTGGCCACGTCATTGACGGTGACGTAGTTGGTGATGCAGTGGATGAGAGGGTGGTTCTCACGCAGGTTCTGCAGCGCGGATACACACGGTGATGTCATAGTGTGACTACTCTACTCGCCGATCGCGGCAGTGACTGCCCGTGCCTTCGGGGAGTTGACGATGGCGGTGAAGAAGGCGGTGACATGGGCGAGTTCTGACTCGCTCATCGTGGCGATCTGGTCGAAGATGACGGCGCGGACGCTCTCCACATGGTCGGGGGCGGCGAGGGTGAGTCGGCTCATTCCCTCCTCGGTAATGCGCACGAGGACGCCGCGCCCGTCGCCCTCGCACGGTGATTTTGTCACCAGTCCGCGCTTTTCCATGCGGGTGACCTGGTGGGAGGTGCGGGAGCGGTCCCAGCGCAGGGCGGCGCAGAGTTCGCGCAGGCGGAGCATCGTGTCGGGGGCCTCGGAGAGGGCGACGAGGACGGCGAATTCGGCGCTGGTGAGGCTGTGGGGGGCTTGGAGGGTGTCTTCAATGACGCGCCGGACGACGCTGTCTGTGTCGAGCATGAGCCGCCACAGGCGCTGTTGGGAATCTGAAAGCCACCGAACGTCGCTCACTACATCTACCTTCCATATGCATTGTCGCTGTTTATCCGCCATGGGCGGGGGTAGGTAACTGCCCCCGTGTTAGCCCCGCCGGAATAAGCGGCGGTGGCGCTCAGTTGTACCCAACGGTTTCACCGACACGGCGACAGGGACCGTGTCAACAAACTTACAACCCGTCGTCCAAAAACCCAAGACGACCCATTTTGTTGACACGTCACCTAGTTTCCGGTAGGGTTGCCACCGCCCCCCTATAAGACAAAGGAGACAACAACAATGACTACTCTCAACGACATCACCGGCACCTGGGTCCTCGACAACGTCCACTCCAACGTGGGCTTCACCGTCCGCCACGCCATGGTGACCAAGGTTCACGGCCACTTCAGCGAGTACACCGCCGAGTTCACGGTGAACGAGACCGGTGTGGACGTCAACGCCACCCTCGCCTCCCACTCCATCACCACCAGCAACGAGCAGCGCGATGAGCACCTCAAGTCCGGCGACTTTTTCGCTGCCGAGGAGTACCCGACCGTCACCTTCACCGCCACCTCCGCCGAGCTTGGCGACGGCACCGAGGGCACCATCACCGGCGACCTCACCATCAAAGACGTGACCAAGCCGGTCACCCTCGACGTCGAGGTACTTGGCATCGCCGAAGACCCCTACGGCAACACCCGCCTCGGCTTCGAAGCCACCACCCAGATCAACCGCTTCGACTACAACGTCGACTTCAATGCCCCGGTGAAGACCGGCGGCGCACTCGTCGGCGAAAAGGTCACCATCGTCATCGAGGGCTCGGCCATCAAGCAGTAAACTCCCCCCGGGCCTACTCGATCGTGTCCTTGAGCGGATCCTCCCGGATAAACACGAGCAACCCCGCCGCGATGAGCGCCAGGGGCGACAGCCACAGGAAGATCGGCAACAGCGCATCGGCGTAGGCCCCCTCGATTGCCAGCTGCAACGGCTCCGACAGGAGAACAACAGCCGCCGGAGTGAAGTGCGACATATCCACACCACCGGCGAACTGCGCCGCCTCCTCCGGCGGCAGCGACATCACCGCAGCAGGCAACCGCTCCTCCATAAAGTCGGTCAACCGGCCCGTAAACAGACCACCAACGAGCGAAGCCCCCAACGTCGCACCAATCTGCCGGAAGAAGTTATTCGACGCCGTCGCCTTGCCAATCATCGCCACCGGGAACGTGTTCTGCACAATGAGCACGAGAATCTGCATCGCCGCACCGAGGGCAAGACCGAAGAAGAACAACAAAGCCCCGACAATCCACAGGGAGGTCTCCGCATGGAGGAGACCCATGAGGATGAGCGCCACGGTCGTCCCCACCAATCCCGCCACCGGATACCACTTGTAGCGCCCATACCGGGTGACCAGATTGCCCACGAGTGTGGATGTCATGAGCAATCCCACCATCATCGGCGTCATCATCAGCCCCGCCACCGTCGGCGTGAGAGCGTGGACCATCTGCATAAACGTGGGCATATAGCCCATCGCCCCGAACATGAAAATCCCCACCGCAATCCCCGCACAGGTGGTGAAGTTGAAGTTCCGTGCGCGGAACAGTGCCGGCGGAATAATCGGTGCCGCCACCTTCGCCTCAATGGCAAAGAAGAGCACAAAGAACACGGCCGCAAGAGCAAAGAGGGACAGAATCTGCCACGAACCCCACGGGTAGTTGTTGCCACCCCACGTCGTCGCCAGAATCAAACTCGAGGTCGCCACCGCCATCGTGAGGATACCGCCGACATCGACGCGGCGCCCCTGCACCTTCGACACAACGTGAATGTTGGCCACGACCCCGCCGATGGCGATGAACCCGAGGGGGATGTTCAACCACAGCCCCCAGCGCCACCCCGGGCCATCGGTGAACCACCCACCCAACACCGGCCCCAGCACCGAGGAAACGCCGAACACCGCCCCCATCACACCCATGTACTTGCCACGATCGCGCGCGGAGACGATCTCCGCCGTCAGCGCCTGCGAAACCACCATGAGTCCGCCACCGGCCGCCCCTTGAATCGCGCGGGCGACGATGAGCACGAGCATCGAGTTGGCAAAACCACCGATCGCCGAGCCCACCATGAAGATGGCCACGATGACAATGAGCAACACCTTCTTCGACATCTGATCGGCCAGAGCACCACAGATCGGCATAAAAATCGTCTGCGCCAACAGGAAGGCGGTGATCACCCAGCTCATCTGGCTGATCCCGCCGAGATCGCCGACGATTGTCGGCAGTGCGGTGGCAAAGATCATCTGTCCGAGCGAGCTCATGAGCATGATGAGCATGAGAGCGACCATCGCCAACCACACCGACGAGGCTGCGCGAGGTTCAGTCATTAGGGTTCCCTTCGTCTGCCTAAGATAAAAACCTCCACAGGCTAGTCCACGGCGCCGCAAATACCAAGTCCGGTCTCCCGTAACGCGTCGGCCATCTGCACAAACGTCGCACCCGTGATGGCGGCGAAACGATCCTCATCGGCAGTTAACACAAACACCTGATGATTGCGACCCGCCTGGGCGAGGATGGCGCAGACCCGCTGCAGGCGCGCCGGGTCCGAATGGCCCATGAGATCGTCAAAGAAGACCGGTACTGGATCGGTCTCCCCGGACGACGAGGCAATATCGGCCAGTGCAATGCGCGTTATCACCGCCAGCTGTTCCTGGGTACCGTGGGAGAGCGCCTCAATGGCCAGCCGATGCCCAGACTCCTCCCGCTGGGAGATCGCCAGGTTCTCATTCACCTCGACGGTGAACTGCGGCCCGAACACGTACCGGGCCAACCCATTGATCCGCTCCTCCAACGGCTGCACGTACACCCTCTGGGCGGCCAACTGCTCGGCGCGCAACAGCTCCCACAGCCGTTTCGCCGCCGCAGCCTTCCGCTGCAGAGTTGCCGCAACCTCCTCCCGATAGACCGCCTCCACCTCGGCTTTCTCAATCTCCTCGTGAAGGCCCGCATCACTGTCGAGGCTGCCCAAGTCGCGGGCGATATCCTGCTGCAGGTCCCCGCGGCGGCGATGAGCTCGCTCTACGGCTTGCCGCGCCCCCTCCAACTCCTGGTGGCGCAGCTGCGGTTGCGCCTCTGTGAGCGCTGCCGCCGCCTCTGTGAGAACTGTCTGAGCGGCCTCTTCTCCTCGGCGTGCCTGTACCACCGCTGCCTCCAGCTCATCGAGCGGGTTCTCCGCCTCCGCCTCGGCCAGCTGCGCACGGCGGGCGGTGGCCTCCTCCTGTGCCCGCTCGGCGAGGGCGCGCTGTGAGGCCAGCCGTTCCCGCAGGGGGGACATGCGCAACCGCGCGAGCTCGTCCTTTCCTGCCTCCACCTGCTCGCGGTACGTGTCGACGGCCTGCCGCGTCGTCTCAGCCAATCTGCGGGCTGCTTCGACCTCCGCCGGATCCAGTCCCTCCACGCAGGAAGCGTCGATGTCATACTCGCCCCACTGCTCTTGCACAGCCGCGAGGTCTTCCTCACTGTCCCCGGCAACGATGCCGGCGCGCTGGCGCTCCAATTCGGCCACCTGTGCGGCGATCTCCTCGACGGTGTCGAGGCGGGCCTCCGCCTCCTCAACAGAATCGACGCCGGCCGCATCGAGCAACCGTTCATAGGCGGCAACGGCTTTTTCCACCTCGCGCGCAGCCATCGCCTCCGATGCCGTCGGGGTGAACGTCGCCGTCACCCCACCGATCTCAAGGACAGTTTCGGCAACGAGATCGTAGGTTGCCCCGGTGCGGAGGTCCACCTCAGCGCCGTCGATGCCGATGGTCGTCTCCGCTGGCGCAAAACTCACCTTCGCCGCCGCTGCTGCCCGTTGGGCGCGGGCGGCAGCCACCGCCGTGTGCGCCTCCCGCAGCTTAGCCACCTGCTGTTTGGTGATGTTCACGCGGGCGCGCTCACGCCCGAGGGCGGTGAGCTGTGCTGTGATTGCCCCAAGCCGGGTGAGCCGCTGCGAATCGACGATGATCCGGGCCCTGCGCAGCGCCCACTCGGCATCAGCGGCCGCAGTGTGTGCCTGAGCGAGCTGCTCCTCCGCGCGGGCGATCTCGCCGGTGAGAGCGGTGATCCGGGCATCATCGGCGGCGAGGAGGGCCTCGATTGCCTCAACTTCTGCGGCTGCAGCGGCGTGCGCGGACTCGGCGGCGGTGACCTCAGCACAGAGATCGCGGCGGGTGGTCACCTTGAATTCCGCGAAGGTGCCCTGTTCACGCAGCAAATCCACGGCCTGTTGGGCCTGCTCATGGGCCGCTTCAAGAGAGGCCAACTGGTCTACCGCTACTTCTGCGGCCCGCACGGCCTCCTGCTTTGCCCCCAACCCGGCCTCGACGGCGGCGAGCTGGCTGGTGAGGTCGGCCACATGGGTGGTCAACCGATCCAGCTCGTCGCGTCGGCGCTGCAGCTGCACCACCGTCTCCCGGGCCTCCAACGCCTCCTTCGTGGCCGTGGTGAGCACGGCCCGCTCCTTCCCGTTCTTTTGGAAGTACGTCTCATACTCTGTGCGCACCAGTTCCATGAGATCACTGGCCGCATCGATGTCACTGCCCGCCTCGTCGGCGAGGGCACGGGTGAGCGCGCGAATCTGCACCCCAGAGACGATCGAGGTCGCCTCATCCTGGGCAATGAACAGCTCGTTGGCCAGGTTCACGTCCACCCCACCGGCGAGTTCACCGAGCCGATCTTCGGCCGCATCCCCATGCGTGGTACGCACCTGCGGGGACAGCTCCCGCAGGTCAGCGGTGGAGGATTTGGTGCCCGTGTACTTCTTGGACACGATCAACTCCACTCCCCCAATCGTCGCCCCGAGGGTAATTTCGGGGCGCTCAGTGCTCGTGACATCGACGAGCTGCCGAATGTCCTTCGAGTTTGAGGTGTAGCGGCGGTGGGTGTTCCGGTCGAGGTTGAGGACGGTCTGCACTGCCGTCATGAGGGTTGATTTTCCGGACTCATTGGGTCCACTGACCACAATGACTCCCCGGGCAGGAAGATTGTCCAGGTGCAGGTAATCGACACCGGCGACGTGCCGGAGGGTGATCGAATCGATGTGCATGGCTAGCTCCTCTCCACCAGGCGATACAGCAGGTGCAGTGCATCCGTATCCACACGTGATCCCGCCCCGGCCCGCAGCGTATCGACGGCGGACCGGGCGAACGGAGTCAACCGCAGGTTGTCAATCTCCTCATCGGTGGGATACACCGTCACTGTCTCGCTGCGCTGACGCGGAAACAGTGCGGCAAAAATGCTCTCGTACTTCTCCAGCCCCGCCTGCAACCGCGCATAGTCCACCATCGACACCGCTCCCGTCAGCCAGTATTTCACCACCGTGCGCGCCTTATCGGGATACTCCGCCAACTGCTGGAGGAACCGATCCACCTCGGCGGTGTTCGTCAGCTCACAGGTCAACGCCTCGAACCGCCACATCCCCACCGGGACCCGTTCGACCTCGACCGACGACTGTGTGCCGTCAACGGTGATCGTGACCACGAGGACGTTACCGGAATCGGCCTCCCCACCCCCAGTGGCCACCTCCCGGAAATCTGTGGCCAGCGGCGCCCCAGAAAACCACACGCGGCCCGTCGGCGACAGGTCCGTCGTCGAGTGCGTATCCCCGAGGGCGACATAGTCAATGACCCGATCGGCCAACGCATGCTCGAGACCAGCCAGATCGATCACATCCCCGGTGGGCTCGCTCGTGCGGGCGGCGACCTGCCCATGAGCGACGAGGATGCGCGCCCGCCCCGAGGCGACCGGTTCGAGGTCCGCCAGCGCCCGCCCGGCGAGATCGTCGAAGGGATTCTTCGAGGTCCACGGTGCCCCGACGATCTCCACATCGTCGCGGCCATCAACCCGGTGCACCGCCGTGTCTGTGAGCACATGAACCCCCGGTGCTTCCACCGCGTCGAGCTTGTAGGCGGCATCGAACGGATCGTGGTTGCCGGGCAGCAGGTAGATGGGGACGGGCAGCCGAGTCAGGACCTCCCGGGCCCGCCCCAAGGTACGGAAGGACAGGTTGTTGTCATCAAAGACATCCCCAGCACAGACGATGAAGTCGGCGACGCGCTCTGTAGCCAGCGCACCGATCGCCTCAATGCAGCGAATTCGGTCATCGCTGAAGCGGGCCTGCGCCTCATCCCGCAAAAACCAGCGGGTCATGCCCAACTGCCAATCCGAGGTGTGGATAAACCTGACCTGCATGACCTAATCCTCCTGAGTCAGAACCGTATAGAGTTTCCGCAACTGGGCGAACCCAGCCAGCCCGTCGTGGGCGGTAAACGACATGTGCCGCAGCGCCGTTTCGAGGAGTACCTCGTCGCCCTCCACAATCGCCGGAGCCACCGGCAAATCCGGCACCGGCGGGGTGGGGGTGCCCTCCCAAAACCTCGGCCCGCGCGTGCGCGCCTGCCGGTCACTGTCTTCGGCAGCCCGCTCCTGCACATCGCGGGCTAACTCGTCGGCGTTGATCGAACGCAGCTCAAAGACCCGGCGCGGCTGTGCCTCGAGCGCCTCGGCAACCGTAAACGCCACAGCGACCGCATGTTTGCACACGCCAACCGGATCGGGACAGCTGCACGAAAAGTGGATTTCCTCGGGCGAGTCGGCGACAACCACGGACAGAAGCTCCCCTGTTTCCGCCAACTGTGGGGAAGCAACAATGCGGGCACTGAGCTGTCCCGTCACATCACTGGACCGGTATGGCAGGAGAATTCGCAATTCAAAGGGTTCCGGTTGGGAGCCAGAGACCAAGGCGACGATGAGGCCATTGCCAGCACGCCACTGCATCACATGCCCCTTGCGGGCATAATCGAGCCCGCGTTTGACGCGGCCGTCGTCAGTAGCCCCAGCGGCCGCACACCACAGGAGGTTCGCCGCCCCGGAGTGGAATTCGATGCCGCGTCCGGCAGCCGTAGCCTGTGGTTGGCCGAAGTTGGCGTAGATGACGTTGTCGACCCGGTTAATGAGGTGCTTGTTGCGTCCCTTACTGCTCATGGTGGCTCCTTTCGGCCTCACTGCGGAACTCGATGAGCTCGGCGAGTTGGGTCGGAGAGAGATTGGTCAACCAACCCTCACCGGTGCCGACGACCGCATCGGCCAACTCCACCTTCCCGTCGAGGATTGCCGCGATGCGCTCCTCCAACGTTCCCTGGGTGACCAGCTTGAACACTTCCACATCGCGGGTTTGGCCGATCCGGTACGCCCGGTCCGTCGCCTGATTCTCCACCGCCGGATTCCACCACCGATCCATGTGCACCACCACCGAGGCGGCAGTGAGATTGATACCGGTACCACCGGCTTTCAGGGAGAGGACGAACGCATCCGGGCCGGCGGCGGATTGGAACTGGGCGACCATGGCATCGCGCTTCGTCTTCGAATGACTGCCGTAGAGGAAGGCAACCTCGGCACCGATGATCGTGCTCAAATAGTCCTGAATGATCTGACCGAACTGGACATATTGGGTGAACACAAGCACCTTTTTCTGTTCGGCCAGGGCCTGAACCACGATCTTTTCCAACTGGGCCATCTTGCCCGAGCGGTGCTGGCCACGCCGGGTGATTCCCGAGCCGTCCCCAAGGAACTGGGCAGGATGGTTGCAGATCTGTTTCAGTTTGGTCAGAGACTTGAGCACCAGGCCCCGGTAGTGCATATCCCCCTGCTTCGCCTCCGCCAGCATCTGCTCAACCTGCCGCACGTACGAGGTGTACAGGGCGGCCTGTTCCCCGGTCAGTTCGACGGGGACGACGGTCTCCTCTTTGCTCGGCAGATCGTCGATAATGTGCGGGTCCGTTTTCAGCCGCCGCAGCACGAAGGGGGCGGTCAGCTCCCGAAACTTCGCCGCAAGCTCCGAGTCGCGGTCGCGTTCGATGGGGGCGGCAAAGTGTGCCCGGAACCACGCGGCGGAGCCGAGGATACCGGGGTTGGCGTAGTCCAAAATGGCGCGGAACTCCGTCAGGTGGTTCTCCACCGGGGTGCCGGTTAAGGCAATCTTCTGGCGGGCGGGGACGATGCGGGCGGCTGCTGCCGCAGCCGTCGCCGTGTTCTTAATCGCCTGTGCCTCATCGAGGACGAGGTGATCCCACTGGATGGTCTGCAGTTCGGCGAAGTCGCGGGAGAACGTCCCGTAGGAGGTGATGACGAGATCACTGGCTGCCACCCGTTTCACCAGTTCCTCCCCGTGCGGGCGCGAACTGCCGTGGTAAAGCAGGACGCGCAGACTCGGGACGTAGCGCTCGGCCTCCCGCCGCCAGTTGGTCACCACACTCGTCGGTGCAACGACGAGGGTGGGGGGCACCTCGGTGCGGCGCTCGTGTTCCACTGCGAGCAGGGTGAGCAGCTGGAGGGTTTTCCCGAGACCCATGTCGTCAGCAAGGACTGCCCCCAGCCCCTGCTCGGACATCCACACCAACCAGTCCGCCCCCCGGCGCTGGTAGTCGCGTAGATTGGCGTGGACGGTGGCCGGGATCGGGACAGGCTGCGGGGGCGGCAGCTCACTGGCCCCGGAGGTGAGCGCACTCACCCAACGTGCCCCTGCAAAGCTGAGCAACTCATCCTCCGCCGCCGTCAGCGCCAGGGCCCGCAAGCTGCGCAGAGAGGTGACAGTGGGGACGTAATCTGCCTCAGTGGCGGCAGCGAGCTCCTGTTCCAGGCGGGCCTGCAGGTCCGTGAGCCGGGCGAGCTCGTCAGCGTCGCCTCGGCGTTGGGCACTGGTGAGCTCCTCGCCCACGCTCGTCAGCTGGCGGGTCAGTTCAGCGACCGTGTCCTTGGACAACTGCTCCATATACTGGCGCACGCGCGTCAGCGACGCCGCATCCACATGTACCCACCGGTCGCGGATTTTGATGAGGCGGGAGGCCGAGGTGACGAGCTCCTCCATCTGGGCGCTCGTGAGCTCAGTATCACCCACCGAGACCGTCCAATCGAAGGAGATGAGCTGATCCAAACCCACCTTCGAGGGGCCGGTGGGCGGGTTCGGGTCAGCGGCCACACTGGCATGGACTCCGGCACGGGCTAACCCGACCGGGAGGAGCACTTCGATGGATTTCTTGGTCAGTTTGTCCACGGCGTGCTCGATAAAATCGAGGAATTCCTCATCGGAGAGGCTGACATCGAAATCGCCACGGCGCTCGGCAAACGAGGCCGTGCTCCCGCCCTCGGCAACGTCGATGTCGCGGAAGGAGTGCAGCTGCGGATCGAGGAGCGCGCTCACCCCCACTGCCGTGTCGTGGATGTCGCGCAGCTGTGCGTAGAGCTTCGGATCAACGAGTTCGCGGCGGATCGGCTGCGGGGGTTGATCGTCGACAACGACCTGGGACCGAATGACCCAGCGGGGAAAGTCGGGCAGTTCTGTGGGTTCCTCGACGACGAGCACCATCCGCACCCGCGCCGCCGTCACCGTTGTCTTCCACTCATTGAGTGCGCTGATCACCGTCGGCGAGACTCGACGCACCGGTGAGGAGCTGACCAGGGCGCGCACAAACGGGTGCCACACCGTGCCCGCATCACCATCGAGAACCCCGGTGAGCTGGGCGGACGCCGTCCAGTGCGCGAGATATTCGGCGGCATCGGCCACCAGCTGGCCACCTGCGTTGACAATGAGCACCCCGGGGGCGGCCTGCTGCATCTGGGCAAGCCACGTCGTAATGGCCAGTTGGCTCACCAGTTCCCACTGCGGATACCAGGCACCGTCGATCCACTTCACCCGTGGGATCACCCGTCCAGCGCGCACAAACTGACGGACACCGGCATACAGGCGGGCCAGCCACACCAGATCGGCGGCCACCGGGGGGTGGGTGCCTGCGAGCGCATCGACCGTGGCCAGGTAGGTGAGCGCCTCGGTGGGAGTGAGGGCAGCCACCGGAATGGTCAGTTTTGCCTCCCGCCCCTTCGGGGTGCGCAAGGTTACCCGCTGAGTGTGCCGGAAGTGGGTGGTGGCCAAAAGCTCGGTGATGGCGGGTGGAAACTCCCCGGCTGGGACTTGCGCGGGGAGCACGACACGGTGGCCAGCTACCTGCTCAATCCACAGTTGAATACCCGCTTCGCGGTGGAAGAGGGCGTGGAGAATGAAATCCGCCATGACGCTGTTCTATCAGTCCTTCCTCACAGAATGTGACCGATAATTCTACCGCTCCCACCGTTTTCGCACAAATGTTCCGCCGACGCGGAATCCCCTCCCCCCGACGCAGGGAACGAAAACACGCGCAAAAACATCTAAGTGAGTATGAACACCCGCGCACCCTTCCGCCGCTTCACAGCCGTCCTCATCGTCGCCACCGCCATCATGCTGCTCACCACGATCTACCCGGCGATCACCCCCTACTCTCCGCCGCCGACGCGGGGGCTTCCCGCCATGAGCCCACCCCACCTCTCGGCCACAGTGCCCACAATTGCGCGCCTGGCGAGCCGGCCTTCCCTCCCCGGCTATGAGCGCGACGAGTTCCTCACCACGTGGGCTCCAAGTGCCACCCCCGGGTGCACGGTGCGCGATGTCATGGTGTACAACTCACTGCCCGAGGCACAGGTGCGACAATCTTCTGACTGCACGATCTCTGGTGGACACAGCCGCGACCCCTACTCCGGGGAGCCGATCACCGCCGACAGTGAACTGGAATTGGACCACGTCATCCCCCTGTCTGCGGCGTGGGACCTTGGGGCAGCCGCCTGGCCTGCGTCCCGGCGGCGGCAGTTCGCCAACGATCCGCTCAACCTCATCCTCGCCTCGCAGCGGGAAAACCAGGCCAAATCGGACCAGCTACCCAGCCAGTGGATGCCGTCGAATCGGCGCGCCCACTGCTGGTACGCCCGGCGCGTCGCCGCTGTCGCCGCCGCCTACGAGTTGCCCCTCCCGGCCGCCGATCTTTCGACGATGCGGCGGGCCTGCCTGCTCAAGGAACTCTAGTAGCGGTCCCGATCCCGGTGTCCACGGTACCCACCACGGCGGTCGCGTCCACCACCACTGCGGTAGCCCCGGTCGTACCAGTCGCGCCCACCGTTATCGTGGTGGCGCTGGTCGCGTCCACCCCGGCCCCGGTGGCCATCGCGTCCGCGGTAGCCACTGCGACCACCGCCGCCCCGGCCTCCACGGCGTTCCTCGCTGATGATGGCATTGTCATCGCGGACCATGTTGATCAGTTGCCCGGAAATGCGGGTATCTTCCAGCCGGTCGAACACCTCCTCGGACAGGTCCTTCGGCAGTTCCACAAAGGTGTGGTCACCGTGGATTTCAATGCGCCCAAAGTCCCTGGAACTCAAACCACCTTCGTTGGCGATGGCGCCGACGATAGCACCGGGGCGGACGTTCTGGCGGCGCCCCACATCCAGCCGGTACACAGCCAGATCATCGCGCTTCCCACGCGATTCCCCGTCACGACGGCGGCGGTCACCGTCGCCCTGCTGGGAGCGACGGTCCTCGCGCACGCGCCGCTCCCGCCGCTCCTCGCGTTCGGTCATGTAGAACTCGTCGCCGGACTCGGCCCGAGTGGCCAGTGCCGCAGCAATATCCTCCATCGGGGTGTCGTGTGCTTCTGAGTACTCCCGCACCAGCTTCTTAAATGTTTCCAGCTGGGAATCCTCAAGGGCGGTGGTGATAGAGTCGGCGAATTTCATCCGCCGCGACTCGTTGACCTCCTCGACGGTGGGCAGCTCCATCTCCTCAATGGTGGCGTTGGTCACCTTTTCAATGGAGCGCAGCATCCGCCGCTCACGCGGGGTGACAAAGAGGATCGCCTCCCCGGAGCGCCCGGCCCGGCCGGTGCGCCCGATGCGGTGAATATAGCTCTCCGTATCGTGGGGAATGTCATAGTTGAGCACATGGGACACCCGCTCCACGTCGAGCCCACGGGCAGCCACGTCGGTGGCGACGAGGATATCAAGCCGCCCATCCTTGATCTGTTCGACGGTGCGTTCGCGCTGGGCTTGGACGAGATCTCCGTTGATCGCCTGCGCGGAGAACCCGCGTCCGCGCAGTTTCTCGGCCAATTCTTCGGTCTCGTACTTCGTGCGCACGAAGATGATCATTCCGTCAAATTCGGTGACCTCGAGGATACGGGTGAGCGCGTCAAGCTTGTTGCGGTGGGCAACACTCAAATAGCGCTGGGTGATGTTGGTGTTGGTGCGGGTGGCGGACTGTACCTTCACTTCCACCGGATCGTCGAGGTAGTCCTGGGAGATGCGGCGAATTGCCGGGGGCATCGTTGCAGAGAACAGTGCCACTTGCTTGTCGTCGGGGGTGTCCTCGAGGATGCGCTCAACGTCGTCTTGGAAGCCCATGTTGAGCATCTCGTCGGCCTCATCCAGCACAAGGTATTCCAGCTCGGAAATGTCCAGTGAGCCCTTTTCCAGGTGGTCAATGATGCGCCCCGGGGTACCGACGATGACCTGTGCCCCGCGGCGCAGGCCGGACAGTTGGATTCCGTATGCTTGCCCCCCGTAGATGGGAAGAATGCTGATGCCGGGGAGGTTGTCCGCAAACTCTTGGAACGCGTCAGCAACCTGCAGTGCCAGTTCTCGGGTGGGTGCGAGGATGAGGGCTTGCGGGGTGCGGGAGTGCCGGTCCAGGTTGGCGAGGATGGGCAGGGCGAACGCTGCGGTCTTGCCGGTTCCGGTGGCCGCCAAGCCCACCACATCGCGGCCTTCCATGAGGGCGGGGATGGTCCGGGCTTGAATTGGCGAAGGGGTTTCGTAGCCCACCTGCTTCACCGATGCGGCGACATCTGCGGGCAACCCGAGATCGTCGAAGGTTAGCTCCTCCGCAGCGACGTTCTCTGAAGACGTGCCATCGCCGAAGTCGACGTAGATGTCCTCGTCCTCATCGGCCTCCATGATCTCCTCGAGCCCAATCGGTGCCTCGAGATCGGTGGCAAAATCGCCCTGTCCCTGGGCGATGTCGCCCTGTCCCTGGGCGATGTCGCCCTGCTCGTCGTAATCGATGTTCATTTTTTCCCTTACACAGTTGATAGACGTAACAACAGCAACACTGTTGTGAAAACATTTCAGCTCTCTCGCTAACCGGATCCCTGACAATGTTTCCGCAGCCCTGGCTGGTTTCTGACCAACCGTGCGGGGATCGACAAAGCTCCGCCGAAAAAACCCGGTACACCCACACCATTCATCTACACACACATGCCACTAACACACATTCCCAGCGTGACTCACACACATGGTCACAAATACTCGGTGTACCGACCCTCCACCTTAGCTCGAACCGCCTGCCGTGCACAAATGGGCGATGGAGCATCCCGCACCTCCACGGACTCATCGTGCAGGCGGGCAAAGAGGCCCGCACCGCCGGCGGATGGAACGCGTAGTGGCCCAGTCATCGTCGGCCCCAATGCCGCCTCGTAGAGGACCACCGCTGAGCGGGTGTTTGACTTGCCCCGACGATGGCCGCCAAGGCTGTGGAGACAAAGAGGGCGTTGCCAACACCCCAACCGGCGCGGAACCCGATGATCTGGTTGACCGATCCGGCCAGCGAGCAGGCCAACGCGAAGGCAACAACAAGTCCAAGACCTGTGAGGAGTCTGCGTTTGGCCCCGATGCGAGTGGATATCCACGGGCTGAAGAACATCATCACCGCTGTGGTGAACAGGTAGGTGGTGAAGAGCAACTCAGTTTGGCCCGGGGTGGCGTGGAGGGAGGAGGCAATTTCAGGGAGGATTGGGTCCACCAATCCGATGCCCATGTAGCTGACCACACAGGCGAAGGTGATGGCTTTCACTGAGCGCGGCTGGTTGAGGATGTTTCTCACACGGTGCACCCTACTCCTCAGCCGCTACCGGCTTGCGCAGCACGACCGCAATAACGATGAGAATAACACCGATGAGCTCCGGCACGGAGAGCATCTGCTGGAGCAGGAGAGCCCCGACGAGGAGGGCAGTGAGCGGCAAGATGGCACTCAAGACGGCGTAGTAGCTTTTCGACGCGATGGTCAGCGCGAGTTGGTCGAGCCCGTAGGGCACCACCGAAGAGAAGAATCCGAGTCCGAGCGCCCACAGGGCAAACGCTCCCCCACCACCCACCGATGTCACCGCCCCCTCCGGCCAGAAGATGATGATGAGGGGAACCGCGAGCACCCCGGCATAGGTGAAGCCGACCGCGAGGGGTGCCAGGGCCCGGCGTAGTGAGCCAGATTCCAAGGAGAGCGCAACCCGCGCGGAAACAATGAGATAGCCTGCCCACAGGAGAGCGGACAGGAGAATAAACACCACTCCAACGGGACTGACCTGCCACTGCACCTCGCTCATCACTACTACCCCGATGGCGGCGAGGAGAAGGGAGAGCCAATCGCGGGCGGTTTTACTCCCCCACGCAGCCACTGCCACCGGCCCCAGGAACTCGATGGCCACCGCCGTACCCAAGGGGATGCGGGCAATGGCCTCATAGAACACGGTGTTCATGCCCAATGTGGTGAGCCCATAGATGAGCGCCATGACCCCGGCCCGGCCAGTCCACATATCCCGGTGGGGTCGGGCGATGAGGAGTAGCAGTAGCGCGCCGACACTGATGCGCAGCCAGGCGACGATCCACGGCGGCAAGGCGCTGAATAGTTCAATCGCCAGTGCTGCCCCGGAGTACATGGATATCCCCGAGGTGACCAGCACGACCACGGGGATGAGCAGGATGAGGCGGTTACTCATTGGGGGCCAACAGTTCCAGTTGCCGCTGGACGCCCATCGCCATCGGCACAGGGGTGGATGCGTTCGGCGCAGGCTCGCACCAACGGGTGCTGCGAGAAACGTGCGTATTCTGTGAGGAGATAGCCAAGATCAGAGCGAACGAGGAGGTCGGGGCGATAGCTGGCGGGGGTGACAGCGGAGAACCCCACGGTGGCATCTCCGCGCTCGATCTTGCGGAGGGTATCCCGGGAGATGTTCGCGCGCTCGCACACCTGTTGAGCGGTGAGGTGGAGGACCACGCTCCAGCCGCGAATGTTCTCGCCCAATTCAGCGAGCTCCCGATCGATGCGGTATCCGGCCACGACGCCACCTCCTTCAACGGTTCCCACTTTAATGACTTGCCTACTCGCCACAACTCTAGGTTATGGCGAGTGAGCAAGTCGATAGCGCCGTGGTGATGTGGGCGCGTGGCCTACGCCCGCACGAGGGTGGCGCTCACCCCATCCACAATGTCATGGGCGGTGCGGTCTGTCGGCAGCTCCGCTGCGTCGGTGACCAGGGTGAGCGTCGTCGCCAGGGTCTCCCCAGCGATGAAGTCCTGGTGCCGACGCGCCCACTCGAGCTTGTCAGCGGGGACGGCGAGGGTGACGGTGATCCGGTCGGAGACAGCAAAGTCCTCCTTCTTCCGCCCATCCTGGAGGCCACGGACCACGTCAGCAGCCCAACCCTCAGCTTCCAGCTGTTCGGTGACCTCCATATCCAGAACGACGAGGCCGTTGTAGCCGGGGATCTGGGCGGTGGAGTCAGGATCCTGGGCCACGAGCTTCTCGGTGTACATGTCCGGGGTGAGGGTGATATCCCCATCCACCACCACGTTCTCACCGTCGCGGGTGTAGTTGCCAGCCTTCGCGTTCTTGATGGCGCGCTGCACATCCTTCCCCAGGGCGGGCCCGGCCACCTTCGCGTTGACAACCACCTCAAAGGAACCGATGGCATCGACATCGTCGGTGAGGTTGACGCTCTTCACATTCACCTCATCGCGGATGATGTCGGCGAAGTCAGCGAGCACACTCGTGTCATGGACGGCAACGGTGAGCTGGTTGAGCGGCAGCCGGTTGCGCAGGTGATTGGCCTTGCGCAGGGAACTAGCCGCAGAGCACACCGCGCGCACAGTATCCATGGAAGCGACGAGATCATCGTCGGCGGGGAAATCGCTCGGCTGCGGATAGTCGGTGAGGTGGACTGAGCGCTCTCCGGTGAGTCCGCGCCAGATCACCTCACTGACCATGGGCAGCAGCGGGGCAACAGCCCGCGAAACGGTTTCCAGGACGGTGTAAAGGGTGTTGAAGGCCTCCGGATACTTCTCCGAGCCCGCCCAGAAGCGGTCGCGGGAGCGGCGCACATACCAGTTGGTGAGCACGTCGCAAAAGACGCGTACCTCATCGCAGGCATCGGCAATGGCGACCTTCTCCAGGTCCTCGGCCAGTGCACCCACCAGATCGTGGGCCTTCGCCAGAATGTAGCGGTCGAGCACGTTGGTGGAGCTGGTATCCCACTGAGCTGGCTGGGAGGAGTACAGCTTGAGGAACATGTACGCATTCCACAGCGGCAGGATCGCCTGGCGCACGCCCTCCCGGATGCCCTCCTCCGTGACCACAAGGTTGCCGCCGCGCAGAATTGGCGAGCTCATGAGGAACCAGCGCATCGCATCGGAGCCGTCGCGGTCAAAGACCTCGAAGACGTTGGGGTAGTTGCCCTTGGACTTACTCATCTTCAGCCCGTCGTTGCCGAGCACGATGCCGTGGGCGACGATGTTCTTCGAGGCCGGACGGTCAAAGAGGGCGGTGGCGAGCACATGGAGGGTGTAGAACCAGCCGCGGGTCTGCCCGGAGTATTCAACGATGAAGTCGGCCGGCGAGTGGGTGTCAAACCACTCACGGTTCTCAAACGGGTAGTGTTTCTGGGCAAACGGCATGGAGCCGGACTCAAACCAGCAGTCCAACACGTCCGGGACGCGCCGCATCGTGGACTTTCCGGTCGGATCGTCCGGGTTCGGGCGGGTCAGTTCATCGATGGCGGGGCGGTGGAGAGTGGTGGGGCGCACGCCGAAGTCAGCTTCGAGCTCATCAAGGGAGCCGTAGACATCCATGCGCGGATACTCCGGGTTGTCGGAGACCCACACCGGGATGGGCGATCCCCAGTAGCGTGAGCGGGAGATGTTCCAGTCGCGCGCACCCTCAAGCCACTTGCCAAACTGGCCGTCCCGGATGTGGCCGGGCACCCAGTTGATCTCGGTCTTATTGAGCTCCACCATCCGGTCACGGAACTTGGTGACGGAGACGAACCAGCTGGGCAGAGCCATGTAGATGAGTGGCTCGCCGGAGCGCCACGAGTGCGGGTAGGAGTGGACGATCGTCTCGTGGCGCACGATGCGCATCCGAGCCTTAAGGTCCTTGATGATGGGCTTGTTTGCGTCGAAGACGAGCATGCCCGCATAGTCGGGCACCTGCTCGGTGAATTGACCATCCTCATTGACGGGGATGACCAGGCCGACCCCGTACTTGTTGCACGTGTTCATGTCGTCTTCACCGAAGGCGGGGGCCTGGTGGACAACACCGGTACCGTCTTCTGTGGTGACGTAGTCGGCGAGGAGGACCTGGTAGGCGTTGTCCACATCGGGGAAGTAGCCGAAGATCGGCTCATAGGTCAGTCCCTCGAGCTGGGTGCCGGTGAAGGTGGCCAGCACTTCAGCCCCACTGCCCAGTTCCTTGGCGTAGGCGGCGAGGCGCTCCTGCCCGAGGAGGAAGCGGCGGCCCCGGAACTCCTCGAGGCCGTCCTCGCCGACCTCAACCACCACATAGGTGTAGGCGGGGTTGACCGCCAACGCGAGGTTGGACGGCAGGGTCCACGGTGTGGTTGTCCAGGCGAGGAAGGAGACGGGGGCGGTGTCCGTGGCCAGGGCGGTGAGTTCGGCGAGCACCTTCTCCCCTGCGGACCCGTCTGTTGCACCGGTGAGCGGGAAGGTGATGGTGACTGCTGGATCCTGGCGTTCCTTGTAGGCATCGTCGAGGTGGGTTTCCTGGTTGGACAGCGGTGTGTGCTCAGCCCAGGAGTACGGCAATACCCGGAAGCCTTGGTAGATGAGCCCCTTGTCCCACAGGGTTTTGAACGCCCACATGACCGACTCCATGAACGTCATGTCCATGGTCTTGTAGCCGTTGTCAAAGTCCACCCAGCGGGCCTGGCGGGTGACGTAGTCCTTCCACTCCTCGGTGTATTCGAGGACGCTCGTTGCACAGTAGTCGTTGAAGGCTGCCAGCCCCATCTCCTCGATCTGGCCCTTGTCCTTGATGCCGAGCTGTTTTTCGGCTTCCAGTTCTGCGGGAAGCCCGTGGCAATCCCAGCCGAAGACGCGCTGTACCTTCTTGCCGCGCATGGTTTGGAAGCGGGGCACGATGTCCTTGACGTAGCCGGTGAGCAGGTGCCCGTAGTGGGGCAGACCGTTGGCGAAGGGCGGGCCATCGTAGAAGACGTATTCGGGTGCGCCGTCGCGGTTGGTGATGGATTGCTGGAAGGTGGCATCGTCCTTCCAGTAGGCGAGCACCTCCTGCTCCATCTCGGGGAACTCGGTGGATCCGGCGGACATATCGACGCGCGGATAGACGGAACCAACCTGGGTCTGTTCTTCTGACATAGTCCTCTTCACTTCCATTGAGCGGCTCGTTCTCGTGCGGGGACGCGCGTTCACATTCGCCGTGAATGTGGCCGCTCGCGGTACCACCCCGCGTGGATGCTCAGCGCATCCCGCTCAATTGGAAGCCCATGTCGGTGACTTGATGCACATGTTTCCATGTGACCGCCCGGTTCTACTGGGGCAAAGGGGCCTGTTCTTCCGGGAGCTCGCCGGTGATGGCCGGGTCATCGCAATACCGCCCACTCTACACCACATGGCGGGCGGACCAAAAGAATAAGGCCCATCCCACCGTGCCCCACCATGTACTGGTGGACGGTGTTGGGCCCTATTACTCTCCTGCGAGGGGTTCGGAAACCACCAAACAGTGTTAGCTGTTTGCGGGGTTCCCGTCGGTCTTCATCGCATCGCCGCCGCGCGGGGCGGAGGAGCTCCGGGACTGGAGCTCTTCGAGCTGGGATTCGAGCAGCGTCTTCAACCGGGTGCGGTATTCGCGCTCGAAGGTGCGCAGTTCCTCGATGCGGGCCTGGAGGGCAGCTTCCTGCTTCTTCACGGTGGCCATGATCTCCGAGTGCTTGCGCTCGGCATCCTGCTGGAGGACGGCGGCGCGCTCCTGGGCGGCACGCACCTGCTCTTCGGACTTGCGGGTCGCCTCGGCGAGTATCGTGTCGCGGCGGCTGGTGGCATCGGCCACGAGCTTCTCGGCCTCCTGCTTTGCCTGGGTCAGTGTCGTGGTCGAACGCTGGTTGGCATCGCTGATGGTCTTCTCGGCTGCGGTACGTGCCTCCGAGAGCATGGACTGCGACTCGGTGCGGGCATCGTTGGTGAGGCGGTCGGCCATCTCCTGGGCCAGCCCGAGGACGCGGGCGGCCTGCATGTGGGTCTCCGGGGTCGCCTGCGAGCCATCGATGGCGGCGAGGCTGGAAGGAATGGCGGCAACTTGCTTGTCGGCTGCGGCACTGGCCTGCTTGGCGGCTGTTGCTTCGCGACGGGCCTCGTCGACATCCTTGCGCGCCTGCTGGATCTGGGCGTTGGCCTGATCGAGCTTCGCCTGGTATTCCTGACGCAGCTTCGCCTCGACCTCCGCACGGATGGCGGCTTCGTCGACATCGGCGCCCTTCGGCGCGGTGGGAACGGGAGCCGCCGCAGGCTTGCCGGAGTGAGCTTCTTCGAGCTCCGTCTGCAGCTCGGCGACCTGCGCCCGCAGGTTCTCGTTCTCATCATTGAGCTTGGCAAGCTCATCCTCGACGAGGTCGAGGAACTGATCTACCTCGTCCTCGTTGTAGCCTCGCTTGCCAATCGGTGGCTTGCTAAAGGCGACATTGTGCACGTCAGTGGGTGTCAGCGGCATGGACCAATTCCCTTCAAATAAACGAATGTTGAAGTTTTACTTTATCTTAAACGTCCGTCGACCAGTGTACTGGTCTTTTCGCAAAACAGTAAGTTAAAACGTTAAAAATATTCTCAACTGTGTCACATTGCCCCACCAGATACACCCTGGCGCACGGCTCACATGCGCCCCTATGCCAGTGAGCTCACCAGCATAATCGCCACCTCAATGAGGAGAAAGAGGACGATCACGGAGACATCCAGGCCGACTCCCCCAAACGAGAGCGGCGGGATTATTTTCCGGAGTGCCTTCACAGGCGGATCGGTAACCACAAAGAGCGGTTCGGAGATCACACTGAACCACCGGGGTGGCCTAAACTGGCGGGAAAACGAGCCGATCATTTCAATGAGGATCCGCGCGACCAGGATGTACAGGTACAGCTGGAGGAGGAATACGAGGACTCCGACAACAAGGCTCATAGTCAACGATTGTAGCCTTACAGTCCGGCAGCCTGCTCCAGCTCTGACCGGCTCACCCGAGCGTTCTCCGGGATCACCGCGAACACGCGAGAGGACAGCTTCTCCATCTTGCCACGGGTGACAAAGACGAGACCGGCCGAGAAGTCGATGAGGCGCTTCGCATCGTCCTTCGACATCGAGCTCATGTTGAACACGACGGCATCCCCGTCGCGGTAGGGCTCACCAATGCGGGCCGCATCCTTGTAGCTGGAGATCGTCACCGGGACGATGGTGGCAGCGTAGTCACGGCGCCGGTAGGGCGAATCCGAGTAGCTGCTCTCCCGCTCCGTGGTCCGCTCCGCACGGGCGTACGGGCGCTCGTAGGCACCGGACTCGTCGTAGTACGGCTCCTCCTCGAGGGGCACGAACCCGAAGAATTCCTTGGCTTTTTGGATTGCTGTCATCTGTAATTCCTCCTCAACATCGGGGTTGTTTGGGTTTCAGGCTAACGGACGGGGTCCGAGAATATCGGTTCCGACACGCACGATTGTGGCGCCATGGGCAATGGCAAATTCCAGGTCATGGGACATTCCGGCGGAGAATTGCAACTCGTGTCCCATCTGTTTCTCCAGCCCCATCACTACCGCATGTGCGGCAGCATAACTAGCATCCGGATCCGCCCCCACCGGGGGCACACACATGAGCCCGTCGAGGCGCAGATGCGCACACGCGCCGACCGTCTCGGCGAGAAGACCAATCTCCGGTTCCGGGCACCCGCCCCGATCGGGATCGCCGTCGAGACTGAGTTGAACGAAGACACCGAGCGGGGCCTCCGGCCGATCCCCGCGCTCTATCGCCAACCCGACACCACGGTCGAGAGCCTCGGCGAGTGCGACCGAATCGACCGATTCAACAGCGTGCGCCCAGCGAGCGACGGAATTGACCTTCTTCGACTGGATCTGGCCGATCATGTGGTAACCCATCTGCGCAAACACCTCGTGCTTGCTGCGGGCCTCCTGCTCACGGTTCTCCCCCACCTCACGGATCCCCAGCTCGTAGAGGATCTCGACATCAGTGACCGGATGGAACTTCGTCACCGGCAGCAACTGGACGTCACTGCTGCGGCCGGCTGCCGCCACTGCAGCGTCGATACGCGCGGTGACCTGGGCAAGCCCAGCCGCAATCTCATCGCGCCTGCTCATGATGCCTCCTTGAGAACAACAACCCCGGCAAACCGGCCGGTGGTCCCCTCACGCCGGTACGAGTACAACGCCTCGGTTGTCACAGTGGACCGCTCATCGCGGTGAATGGTGGTGACCCCAAGATCGCGCAGCTGCCGTTCGAGGCCGGCATGCAGGTGCACACTCGGGGTGCCGTGGCAGGTGCTCGATGCCGATCCCGGCAAGCTGGCCTCCACCTCATCGACCAACTCCTGGGGCAGCTCGTAATCGGCACCAGCCGCTGCTGGACCGAGCTCGGCTACGATCCTCTCCACACTGGCCCCAAGGCGGGTCATCGCCTCGACAGTGGCTGGAACGATCCCGGCAGCAGCGCCTCGCCGCCCGGCGTGGGCAACCCCGACAACCCCGGCGGTGACATCGGCGAGGATCACGGGCACACAGTCAGCGACGAGAACCACCAGCGGCAGGTCCGTCTCACTGGTCACGAGGGCATCGGTGGCCGGTGTTGTGAGCGGGGAGGACCCGTCGACAACGGCAACGCGCGCCGAGTGAACCTGATCCATGAAGCGGAAACGCTCGAGGGGCACACCGATCCGGTCGGCGAGAAGCTGCCGATTCGCCTCAACAGCACTCGCGTCATCGCCGACGTGAGCAGCGAGGTTGAGCCCCGTGTAGGGAGCTCGGGAGACTCCACCGGTGCGGTCGGTGAACCAGGAGCTGACCGTGTACGAGTTCATGGACTACTTAGAGGAAGCTCGGGACGTCGAGGTCATCGTCATCGTCGTCCCCCGCAGTGGCGCGAGACGAACTGTGGCGCGGGGCATCCCCACTCGCCACGTTCGGATCGGGGCGATGCTCGGAACCGAAGAGGGAGTCGCGGTGTGCACCCGCCTCAGCGGAGGCACCGAGGTGCAACGCCTCCGCCGCCGGCGAGGCCTGCGCCTGCTCGGGAGCCTTCACGTTGTTCGTATTGTCAAAGCCGGTGGCAATAACCGTCACCCGCACCTCATCGCCGAGGTTGTCATCGATAATCGCACCGAAGATGAGGTTGACGTTCTCATCGGCGAGCGAGGACACGAGCTCAGCGGCATCGTTGATCTCACCAAGACCGAGGTCGGAGCCACCGGCGAAGGAGAGGAGCACCCCGGAGGCGCCGTCGATCGTCGATTCGAGCAGGGGGGAGTTGACCGCCTGCTTGACCGCATTGACCGCGCGATCCTCACCGCGGGCCGTACCCACGCCCATGAGGGCGGTACCGGCATCGGTCATCACCGTCTTCACATCGGCAAAGTCCTGGTTCACAATACCCGGCGTGGTGATGATCCGCGTGATGCCCTCCACACCGTTGTAGAGCACCTCATCGGCGGCGCGGAAGGCCTCGAGCATGGAGAGGTTCGCATCCCCGAGCTGGAGGAGGCGATCGTTGGGGATCACGATGAGCGTGTCGCACACCTCGCGCAGCTTCTCAATGCCCTCCATCGCCTGGTTCGTCCGCGCCTTGCCCTCAAAGTTGAAGGGGCGGGTGACCACGCCGACGGTGAGTGCCCCCTGACGCTTGGCAATGTTGGCCACCACCGGTGCCGCACCGGTACCGGTGCCACCGCCCTCACCGGCGGTGACGAAGACCATGTCTGCACCCTTGAGGATCTCCTCAATCTCATTCTTGTGATCCTCCGCAGAAGCGCGCCCCACCTCAGGATTCGCTCCAGCACCGAGGCCTCGGGTGGCGGCCCGGCCGATTTCCAGCTTGACGTCAGCATCGGAGAACATGAGCGCCTGGGAATCGGTGTTGATGGCGATGAACTCAACACCCTTGAGCCCCTCCTCAATCATGCGGTTGACGGCGTTGACACCGCCACCGCCAACACCAACGACTTTGATGACGGCGAGGTAGTTTTCCGGAGAGGTCATGGGTGCAGCCTTTCTGTCAGGTTGTGGGGGTCGATTGTGCATCCGTGTCTGATTGTGATGCACCCGGCAAAAATTTTCGATGACCCCGATGACCGGCGTGTCTGCACCCTTTAGTTGAGGTTTAGAGTTTTCACGAGACCGTCACCAAGTCCGGCGCGGACACGTTGAAGACCGTCCCCTCCCGCGTCAGCACAATGGAGGTCGCCGCCGCCTTCGCCGCCGCCTGCTCCGCCGAGCCCCAGTACACGGTGCGACCGTCGAGAAGCTCAAGCGAAATCTGATACCGGCCCGGGGCGTGCACCCGCGCCACATTCCCCAGCACATCCTCTCCCAAGGCCGCCACGACGGCGAGCACATCCCCATACAGGGCGGAGTTATCCACCCCCTCCGGCGTATCCTGAATCTCAATCATCCCGATCTCAGCCGGCGCAATGACAAACTCCTGCCCGAGCTCGTTGATGAGATGCGTCCCATCCCCCCGCGTGACAAAGGCAACCGCCTCCTGCTCCTCAACGACCACCCGAAGGGTGGACGGAAACGCCCGCGACACCGTCGCCCGCTTCACCCACGGCACCCCAATGACCCCGTCGGCAGCGCGCGCCGTATCCACCCGCATGAGATTCTCACCGAGGCTCACCCCGGTGGCGGATTGCACGGCCGCCACATCGGCATGCACCGCCCCCTCCACCGCGATCGTCCCCACCTTGACCACGGGAACGACGTAGACCACAGCGAGAGCACACACGACCACGACGAGCGCGGCCAGGGTGCCGAAGAGCCACCGCCGCATCAGTACTCCTCGAGGGTGCGCAGGATTTCATTGCCGAGCATCGTCACCGACCCCGCCCCCATCGTCACAACGATATCGTTCGGCTGGGCCCGCTCCGCCACCGCCGGACCGACCTCAGCAAAGGAGGGAATAAACGCGACATCACTGGTGACGGACGGGACGATGATCTCGCCGGTGACCCCCTCAATCGGGTCCTCCCGAGCAGCGTAGATATCGAGCACGATGACATGGTCAGCCAGGGAGAGGGCTGCCCCAAACTCTGCGGCAAACTCCTGGGTGCGCGAGAACAGGTGCGGTTGGAAGCAGACAATCACCGAGGCCCCCTTCCCCTCGGCGGTGACCTGGTTCCGCGCCGCCGACAGCACCGCGCGCACCTCCGTGGGATGGTGGGCGTAATCGTCATAGACCCGCACCCCCGCGAACGGCCCCTCGACGACGGTTCCCTTCAGTTCAAAGCGGCGACGCACCCCGGTAAAATCGGAGATACCGAGGGCAATGCTGTCAATCACCTCGCGGCTGACTGCCCCGAGCTCGCGCGCGGCGGCGACGTAGCTCGCGGCCAGGCTCGCGGCCGCGTTGAGCACCATGTGGGCACCCGGAATGTGCACAGTCAGCTCGAGATCGATCGGAGTATCGGCGTGGAGGCGCACGTGGGCGAGGGAACCGTACGAGGTGTCCGTGTGATCGAGCACACTCACCAGCGGGCTGATCTCCGGGTGGGCAGCTACTTCTGCCTCGGTACCATAGCCACGTACCTCGATACCACGGGCTCGTGCCCGCTCCCCCATCGCCGCAGCATGCGGATCGTTGAGGCAGACGATGAGGACCCCGCCGGCGGCACCGACCCGGTCGGAAAACTCGTCGAAGACGGCGTAGTACTTCTCCGGGGTCTTGAAAAAGTCGAGGTGATCGGGCTCCACATTGGTGACCACCGCCACATCGGGCCGATATGTCAACAGGGAGGCGTCGGACTCATCGGCCTCTGCGACGAACGCTCGCCCCGACCCATCGTGGGCATTCGTCCCGGCTTTGTTCAACTGGCCGCCGATGGCGAAACTCGGGTCAAGGCCGGCCTGCTGCATCCCCACGACGGTCATCGATGTCGTCGATGTCTTCCCATGGGTGCCAGCAATGAGCACCTGGATGTGCTCATCCATGAGGGCGGCGAGCAGATCCGAGCGGCGAATCACCGGGATGTTGTGCGCGACCGCACCGACGAGCTCCGGATTGGTCTTCGGGATCGCAGCAAAACTCGTCACCACGACATCGGGAAGCGCACCGGAGAGTTGAAGATTCTCCGTGCGGTGCCCCTCCGCAATCTGGGCCCCCATCGCACGCAGCGCCAACACGACCCGGGACTCCTTGGCGTCGGAGCCGGTCACCGTCACCCCACGGGCGAGGAGAATGCGGGCCAAGCCACTCATCCCGGCTCCACCGATGCCCACCATGTGCACCCGAGTGACGGGCCGCCCGGCAATCATTGTCGAACCAAAAATAGCCATCGTTGTCAGTGTCCTTTCGCTTATACACCCACTCGCGCGGCAACGCGACGCGCAATTTCCTCCGCCGCATGGCCGAGCGAGTTACTCCGGGTTTGGGCCCGCATGGAATCGAGAATCTGCTCATCACTGAGCACCCCAATGACCTGGGTTGCCAACTCATCAGCGGTGAGGGCATCGTCGTGAATGAGGCTAGCCCCACCCGCGTCAATGACCGAGCGGGCGTTGAGTTCCTGCTCCCCATTGCCGTGCGGCAACGGCACATAGATGGCGGGGATGCCCGCCGCTGTTACCTCGGCAACCGTCATCGCCCCCGCCCGGCACACCACCAGGTTGGCGAGGGAATACGCCGCTGCCATGCGGTCAATATACGGCACAGCAACATAGCCCGGGAAGGTCTGCGGTGCCTCATTCTTCGGCCCATAGGCGTGGAGCACCTGGAACCCGGCCTCGACAATGCGCTGTACGGCACCGGCGAGGGCCCGGTTGAGACTCGCCGCCCCCTGGGACCCACCGGTGATGAGAACGGTGCGGCGGGAGGGATCCAACCCCCACATCTCGACCGCTTCGGCCCGGGTGGCGGCGACCGTGTCGGGGGCGAGTTGGGCGGTGAGGCGACGCGAGATCGGCACCCCAACAACCTCCCCCTTCAGCCCGCTACCGGCCACAGCGGTGAGCCCAATCCCGCCGAGGCGCACCCCGAGCTTGTTGGCCAACCCGGCGCGTGCATTGGCTTCATGGACAAAGAATGGCAGGTGCTCCTGCCGCGCCGCAAGATAGGCGGGGGCCGAGACGTAGCCGCCGAACCCGATGAGCACATCCGCCTGCACGTCGGTGAGGATCGTGCGGGTCTGGTGCACAGCGCGGCGCACGTTGGCGGGCAGGGCAAAGAGCTTCGCGTTGACTTTTCGCGGCACCGGGACTGGGTCGATGAGGCGCAGATCAAAACCGCGGGCGGGGATGAGATCGCAGTCCAACCCCTTCGTAGTGCCCAGCGCTGTCACTGTCGCACCGTAATCATCGCGGAGGATCTCACCGACGGCGAGCGCCGGTTCAATGTGTCCAGCCGTGCCACCACCGGCCACGACCACGGAAAAGGAGCCAGTCACCGGCGTACCACCCTTCTGCGCTCATCGCGCGGCTGCGGTTGTGGGCGACGGACGTGGCTGCGCTGTGGGTACCCGGCGGGTTCACCTGCCCGCGCGTGAGCACCGAGGAGACCGTCGTCGGGATCGGGCTCCGGGAGCATGATCAGCCGGTCGAACGCCGGGAAACCGTTGTATTGGATCTGGGAAATTGCCTCCGGCTCGTGCCGGGCGACACTGGCGATGAGCCCGATGACACCGAGCGTAATCACCATGGCGGTGCCACCGGAGGACAACAGCGGCAGCTGAATGCCCGTCACCGGGAACAGGCCGATGACGTAGCCCACGTTGAAGAACGCCTGAAAGATGATACCGGCGGTGAGAGTGGAGGCGAGGAGGGCGGAAAACTCCTTGGAGGAGCGAATCGCCGCCCGGATTCCGTACACACCGAGGGCGAGGAAGAGCACGATGACAAGGGCACCGCCCCACAGGCCGAGCTCCTCACCGATGATGGCGAAGACAAAGTCATTCTGCGATTCCGGCAGGTAGTACCACTTGGCGCGGGACTGGCCGAGGCCAACACCGGTGGCCCCGCCGTCGGCAAGCGAGAGGAAGCCCTGGTACGTCTGGTAGCCGCTACCCTGCGTGTCCGTGATGCGACCGATGAGGGCATCGAAGTACACGTGGAAGCGCTGCGCCCGGTAGCCGGAGGAGACGAACATGATGAGAATGAAGCCGAAGACCGCAAAGGAGGAGAGCGTGGCCAGGATGAGCGACCAGCTGACACCGGTGAAGAACATGAGGGTCGCCGCCGACAGGAACGTCGTCGCCGTCATCCCCATATCGCCCTCCGCCATGATGAGGACGCAGACAAGTGCGGCGACCCCGAGGAAGATCATCTGTTCACGGGTGATCCGCACACCCGGGCGTGCCGTTCCGGCGAGGAAGTGGGCACCCCAGATGATGAGGGTGACACGGGCGAGCTCAGAGGGCTGGAATTGGACGGGGCCGAGCGCAATCCACGACTGGGAACCCACCTGTTCACCACCGGTACCAATACCCGGGATAAGCACGATGACGAGGGTTGCCAGCGCCACGAGCAACAGTGGCAGGGCCAGTTTGCGCACCGTATCCAACCGGATCCGCAGGGCAATCCACGCCACTACCAGCCCAAGGATGACAAAGAGTGTCTGCTTGAGCGCCTTCCCCCACACGGTGGGGTCCTCCGCAGTCGGATCGATGGACAGGGTCGTCGAGGTGGAGTAGGAGATGACGAGGCCGATCGCGGTCAACAGTCCGGCGCAGACGACGATAACGGCGTAATCGAGCAGGGGTTTGCGGTGCAGTCGGCGCCACGCGGTGACGAGGGGGCCTTCCGCCGCCACCCCGGCGAGGTTATCTGCAGGCTGAGTTGTCATGGCCATCTGCTCTAGCTCCCCTCCGCCGGTAGAGGCACCAGCGCTCGGGCGGCCTGAGCAAAGAGGTTACCCCGCTCGCTCATTCCCGCGTACATGTCCAAGGAGGCACCGGCCGGTGCCAGCACAATCCGGTCACCGGGCTGGGCGTAGTCAACAGCACAGGCGACAACCTCCTCCATTGCCGCCACCCCGTCGGTCGTGTCGACGATCTCCACCGGGGTTGTCGGGCTCAAACGGGCGAAGGCATCGGCCAACACGTGGCGATCCACCCCCATCAGCACCGCCGCCCGCATGTGCGGACCGTGCTCACTGATGAGGTCGGTGACATCCGCCCCCTTGAGCTGCCCGCCGCCGATCCATACGTAGTGGTCGAGCCCTTGGAGCACGGTGTGGGCGGCATGGGGGTTTGTGGCCTTGGAATTATCCACAAAACTGAGGCTCTGGGATTCCCACACCACCCCACCCCGGTGGACAGCGACGGTAAAGTGGCGCAGGGCGCGGGCGATCTGCGCGGCTGGAGTACCGATCGCGCGGGCAACCGCTGTGGCGGCAACCGCATCGGAGAGACCGGCGATGCCCGGCGGTGAGATGGAATCGATCGGGGCGATGGGCTCGCCGTCCGGGTAGTCCTCCCCGGCGAACGCACGGTCCACAATGAACCCGTCGCGCACTCCGACTTCCCCGGGCTGCGGTGGGGCCAGTGTGTAACTGAGGGACTCGGGTGCGTAGGCAACCACCCGAGGATCGTCGCGGTTGACCAACGCAATATCCGCGTTGAGGACCTTCGCCTTCGCATCGGCGTAGGCGGTGAAGCTGCCGTGCCAATCGATGTGATCGTCGGCAAGGTTGAGAACGGTACCCACATGCGGATGCAGTGTTGAAGACCAATACAGCTGGAAGGAGGACAACTCTGCGACAAGGATCTCCGCCCGCGGGTTCATCTGGGTCAGGGCCTCCCCCACCGCCAGCCCAATGTTGCCCACAGCGACAGCGTGCGGGGCCTCCGGGTCGAGGGAGGTGAGCATCGCCGCCACCATGGCCGTTGTCGTCGTCTTGCCATTGGTGCCAGTGATGGCAATCCACATGCGCGGCGGGCCGAACGCTCCGGACTGATCGATCTGCCAGGCCAATTCGACATCGCCGAGCACGGGAATGCCCAACTCGGCGGCGGTGACGAGGAGCGCGGTCTGCGGATTCCACCCCGGCGAGGTGACCACCACACGGAATCGCGAGAGCTGGTCGATCGCATCACTGACCGTGATGGCGTGGGCGCCGGTCGCCTCAGTGACCCGATCGCGGCGAATCTCGTCATCGTCGGCAACGGTGACATCGGCGTGCAGGTCCATGAGCAGGTGCGCCATTCCCGCACCCGACACACCTGCACCGGCTACGAGGATCGGCCCGGCGAAAAACTCCGGAAGCCTGTTTCGATCGACCATCCTCTTCTCCTTTCAACCTCTCTTAGTCATTACATAGCAGCTGACTGCAGCCAATCGTTGTAGAACACGGCCAACCCGGCGATGCAGGCCATCGCACTGAGCAGCCAGAAGCGCACCACAACCGTCGTCTCTTTCCAGCCGCCCTGCTCGAAGTGGTGATGGAAGGGGGCCATCCGAAACACGCGCTTACCGGTGGTTTGATAGCTGGCTACCTGGATCACCACACTGGCTGCCTCCACCACAAACAGGGCCCCAATGACCACCATGAGCAGCTCCGTGCGGGAGGCCACCGAGAGACCGGCAACCAGGCCACCGAGGCCGAGGGAACCGGTATCGCCCATGAAGATCTTTGCCGGGGCAGCATTCCACCAGAGGAAACCGAGGCATGCACCCAACCCGGCCGCAGCCAGAATGGCCAAGTCGAGGGGGTCGCGCACCGTGTAGCAGGCGGGGACGGAGGCTTCCACACACGAGTTGCGGAACTGCCAGAACGTGATGATCGTGTAGGCACCCATCGCCATCGCCGTCGAGCCGGCAGCGAGCCCATCCAAACCATCGGTCAGGTTCACCGCATTGGACCAGGCGGCCACGAGGATATAGATGAAGAACAAGAAGACGATAAAGCCGAGGGCGGCAACAAACCCCGTCTGGCCAAAGGCGATGTCCAACACCTCAATATCGCGGAGGAAGCTCAGCTTTGTCGAGCCTGGGGTGATCCCATTGTCATCGGGGAAGAGAACAATGAGCACACCGAAGAGGATCGCTGCAGCGAACTGCCCCACCAACTTCGCGGTCTTGTTCAGGCCGAGGTTGCGATTGAGGTAGAGCTTGATGAAGTCATCGGCAAACCCGAGGAGCCCGGTGACCACCGTCAGCCCGAGGACAATGAGCCCGGTGGCGGTGAAGGCCTGGCGGCCCTGGACGAGGGCGACGAGGTTCGCGGCAATGTAGGCGATGACAATACCGACGAGGATGGCGATACCACCCATCGTCGGGGTGCCGCGCTTGCGCTGATGCGACTGAGGTCCTTCTTCGCGGATCTCCTGGCCGATTCCCTCGGTGGAGAATTTCCGGATGAGCATCGGAGTGAGCAGGATGGCGACAAGAAATGCCACCACGCCGGAGAGAATAATCTGGGTCATGATTGGTGTGTCCCTTCCTCCACCAGGTGCTGCGCCACCGTCCACAAGTGGTCAGCATTCGATGCTTTCACCAAGACTACATCGCCAGGGTGCAGATGCGCACTGACGTAGTCGGCGGCTGCAGCAGCTGTGTTCACAGTGGTCACCGCCACCCCGCGTCGCTTCGCCGCATCGGCGAGGGCGCGGACGGACGCATTCGTGCCGACGGCAACGAGGTAGTCAATGTGCCGATCCGCCACCTGCCCACCGAGGTCCGCGTGGGCCTGCTGCGCATCAGCGCCGAGTTCGCCCATTGTGCCCAACACCGCCCACGACCGGGCACCGGAGCGTCCACTCGTGGTGTAGGCGAGGGCATCGAGCCCAGCGCGCATGGAATCGGGATTGGCATTGTAGGAATCGTTGATGATGGTCACTGAGTCCGCGCGGGTCTGCACATCCATCCGGAACGAGGACACGGCAACATGGTCACGCAAGCCCCGGGCGATCTCGCTGCTGCTCATCCCCACAGCGTGGCCGACGGCAGCTGCCGCCAGGGCGTTGTGCACCTGGTGGAGGCCGAAGACCGCCAGTTGTACCGGCTCGGGGGTTTCCTCGCCGATGTGGAGGAGAAAGTTCGGTCGCGCCATCTCATCGAGGTGAATATCGGTGGCGTACACATCGCGGGAACCCGTGTCCCCGCCCTCGGTACCGTAGCGAATGACGTGGGCCGGCGTGCGCTCGGCCATCGCGGCAACGCGCGGATCATCGGCATTGAGGATGGCCACACCGCTCGCCGGGAGGGCCTCGACGAGCTCGCCCTTCGCTGCGGCGATGACCTCCTGGGAACCGAACTCGCCGAGGTGGGCGGTGCCCACGTTGAGTTCGACACCGATCTGGGGCGGTGCCACCTCGGCCAGGTGGGCGATGTTGCCGACCGATCGGGCCGACAACTCGAGGACCAGAAAGCGGGTGTCCGCACTGGCTTTCAATGCCGTATAGGGGTGCCCGAGCTCATTGTTGAAGGACCCGGGTGGGGCAACCGTGGTGCCGGCCCGGGAGACCACACTGGCCACCATATCCTTCGTCGAGGTCTTCCCCGCCGACCCGGTAATCCCGATGACAGTGAGCCCGGCACGCTGCACAGCAGTATCGGTGTTATAGCGGGCAAGAGCGGCGAGAGCAGTGAGCACGGCTGCCCCCTCTCCCGTGGAATCGCCGGCGAGCACATAGGCGTGGGTATCGGCAGCCCCATCGGTGACCGGGGGAACGAGAATACCCGGCACCCCGGTGCGATGGGCCTCTATTACAGCCACTGCTCCCTGAGCTTGGGCGATCTCGGCGAAATCGTGCCCGTCGACACGCAAACCCGGCAAGCAGAGGAAGAGTCCGCCCTCCGTGACGTTGCGGGAGTCGAATTCGACACTGCCAGTCACCATGGCGGCCGGGTCGGCACCATCGACGAGTTCACCGCCGACAGCGGCTGCGATCTCGCCCAACGTGAAGTCCATCATGGCTAATTACCATCCTTCTCGCGACCGAGCAGCGCCCGGCGCAACTCCTCGCGATCATCAAATTCGACCACTGTATCCCCAATGATCTGCCCCTGCTCGTGGCCTTTCCCGGCAACAATCACCGCATCGGCGGGTTTCGCCCACGCCACCGCGCGCTCGATCGCTGCCCGGCGGTCCCCCTCCTCCACCACCTGCACGCCCCGCCGCCCCGGGTGGGAGGCGATGTACTCGCGCGCACCGGCGAGCACATGGGCTCGAATCTCGGCGGGGTCCTCCGTGCGCGGATTGTCATCGGTGACGATAACGAGGTCAGCGGTGGCGGCCGCAGCCGCCCCCATGAGTTCCCGCTTCCCTGAATCGCGGTCTCCACCGGCCCCGACGACCACAGCAATGTCGCCGGTCACCGAGGCCCGGACGGTTTCCAGCATGGCGGCAACCGCAGCGGGCTTGTGGGCGTAATCGACAATGGCCACGATGCCAGCGTCATTGGGCACGGTTTCCATCCGGCCGGGAACGCTCACGGTGGCGAGCCCCGCCGCAAACTGGGCAGGATCTGCACCCACGGCAATTCCAGCGGCGAGCGCCAGCGTGGCATTGGCCACGTTGAACCGGCCCGGCACCGGCAAACACACCGACTGGGCGAGCGCTTTCGGGCCGTGCACGGTGAACTGCTGCGAACCATCGTCGGCGGTGGCATCGATGGTGGCGGAATACGTCGCCACCGCACCGGCCGTCGATACCGTCTGGGCAGCCGGACCAGCCAGCCGGGTCAACGTTGCTCCCCACTCATCGTCGATACAGATGATCGAGGTGGCTGCCCGCACTGGGGAGCCGGGCACGAAGAGCGCGGACTTGGCCGCGAAGTACTCCTCCATCGTGGGGTGGAAATCGAGGTGGTCCTGCGACAGGTTCGTGAACAGAGCGACATCAAAGTGCGTGCCATTGACCCGCCCGAGCGAGAGCGCATGGGAGGACACCTCCATCACCACATGAGTCACCCCAGCGGTTTTCATCTGCGCAAACAGCGAGTGCAGCACCGGGGCCTCTGGTGTGGTCAACTGGGTGGGGATTTTCCGCCCCGCCACCCGCGTCCCGGTGGTTCCGATGAGCCCGACAACCGCACCGGTGGCGGCGAGCCCGGCCTCCACCATATAGCTCGTCGTCGTCTTCCCGGATGTCCCCGTCACCCCAATGATGACGAGGTCTGCTGAGGGATCACCGTAGACGCGGGAGCTGACCACTCCCATCACAGCGCGCACATCGTCGGCGACGAGCACCGGGCGCTCCTCGCCGCGCTCGGCCAACTGGGCCCACCCGGCGGAATCGGTGAGAATGGCTGCCGCCGATGACTGATCTGCATAGCGCGCACCGTGGGCGCGGGTGCCAGGCACGGCCACGAACAGGCCCGTCGGCGGGGTGTCCTGGGCGGAGATGGAGACGGAATCCACACTCACCCCCTCTACTGTCCCGTGTGCGACGAGGTCAAACGAGTCGACCAGATCACTGAGCGCAACCGGTTGTACACCGGCGGAATCGTTGGCGTTATCCTTCCACACGTTGATCACCCCACTATGCTACGGCACCTGCAGAGGTTGCAGTTGTGACGGGTCCGGGGACAGGGGCACATTGTCTCGATCGAGCAGCCAGGAGGCGATGTCGTGGAACAGCGGGGCTGCGGATTGTCCCCCCTCCCCATGCACACCGCGCTGCGGATTGTCTAGCATGATGGCCACAACAAAGCGCGGATCATCGGCCGGAGCAATGCCGGCGAAGGTGATCCAGTACATCGAATTGGAGTAGGCCCCTGTCTGCGGGTCCACCTGCTGGGCCGTTCCCGTCTTGCCTGCCACCTGATAGCCAGAAATCGCCGCCCCCGGCCCGGTGCCTGAGTTCACACCCGTCGGATCGTTCTGGATGACCGATTGGAACATCCGCAACAGGGTGGCCGCCGTCTCTGGGGAAATCACCTGCACCGACTCGGGAGCAGTGACCTGGTCGGCAACTGGGTCCCCGGTGGGAGTGGTCACCTGCTCGACAATGCGCGGCTGGATCCGCACACCACCGTTGGCGATCGTCTGATACACCCCAGCCATCTGCAGTAGTGTCCAGCTCATCCCCTGCCCGATGGGCAGGTTGGCGAAGGTTCCGCCCGACCACTGGCTGCGGTCGGGGACGAGCCCGTCCGATTCCGTGGGCAACTCCACCCCGGTGGCCTGGCCGAGACCGAAGAGAGTGAGGTAGCGGGCGTACGTGTCCTCCCCGAGGCGCTGCGCCAACTGCAAGGTGCCCACGTTGGAACTCTTCCCGAAGATACCCGTGGTGGTGTAGCGGACGTCACCGTGATCCCACGCATCGTGCACATTCACCCCGGCCATGGAGATGGTCCCGGGCACGGTGTGCACCTCATCGGGGGTGGTCACACCCTCCTCGATGGCGGCGGCGGCGGTGATGATCTTCGCCACCGAGCCCGGTTCAAACGGTGCGGTAATGGGACTGTTTTCCACTGACCGGTTCTTCTTTACCTGCTCGCCCAGGTCCTTCGTCGGATCGGCGGTGTCCGAATTGGCCATCGCCAGCACCTTCGCGGTCTTTGCGTCGAGGACGACGGCTGAGGCCGATTCCGCCAGCGACTTATCCTTCGCCTGCTGGACCTGGGCCTGAACGTATGCTTGCAAGTCGAGGTCGAGGGTGAGCTGAATGTCCGAACCATCGATGACGGCCCGCCGGTCACGGGTGGTGCCGGGGATGACTTCGCCCCGCCGGGACGTGTCCACCGTGTAGCTGCCGTCGCGGCCACCGAGGGTGGCATCCCACTTCTCCTCGAGGCCGAACTGTCCGGCCCCATCGGCTTTCACCTTGCCAATGACGTTCTCCCCGATCGCCCCGTTCGGGTATTGGCGGATCTCCTGCCGGTCATTGGCCACACCCCAGAATGTCGCGGCGACCTCGGCGGCCACGTCGGGGTCCACATTGGCGACGAGGATCTCGTAGCCGGATTCAGTGCGCTGGATCTTCTCCAACAACTGAGATGGTTTAATGTTGTCGGCGCCGATCGCCTTGCCGCGCACCATCTCCGGGATCTGCTCAGCCATGCGCTTCTTCGTTTCCTCGGCGCGCTGATTGGCGAGTTCACGCAGCTGAGGTTCGGTGTACTTCTTGTCCGCATCCTCCTCGAGGAGCAGCTGGTATTCGTGATCGGGCAGTTCCTTGTTGAAGTAGAGCGGAGAAATAGTCAGCGAGCTCGCCTGCATCGTATAGGCGAGGGTCTTGCCGGTCCGGTCGGTGACCTCGCCGCGGCGGGCGGGTTCAATGTAGACAAATTCGCGCTGGGACTGTGCTTCCTCGGCTTTCGCCGGCCCCCACACGATTTGCACCCACGCGAGGCGGGCGACAAGGACCACGGAGAGGAGGATGGCAATGAGCGAGAGCAGGCGCATGCGTCCTCGCATGTGCGCTATGCTCACCTGTCGCTCACGTACGTCCATCTCTCGTTCCTATTCCGCCGGTTTCTTCGCAGAATTCACAGCGTAGGGGGCGATCCCGCTCATCCCCTGCGGGACGGAACCACTCGCGTTGCGCGGGACAGCGACAACAGCCTGGGCGGCAGTGTCCGTGTCCTTCGGGTCACTGCTCGCACCGGGGGTGCGCACGGGTTCCCCGTTGACGTCAATAAGCGGCAGTACGGCGGCGGGATCGGCGGGGCGCTGCTCAATGACGGCGCCGGTCGGGTCCACAGTGAGAATGCCCGATTGGACGGGCACCACACTGCCGGAGGCAACCGCCGCATTCGCAATCTCCGCCGCGCTCTTCACGTCCTCTAGGTTACGGTGTAATGTCTCCAACTCCCGGGATTGCGCGGTCTCCCGCGTGGTCAAGTCCTCGATGATGAAGGCCTGTTTGGTCGCCACACCTGACAGGAACAGGCTCACCACCGTCGCCATAGCGAGTAAGAGCACAATTGTCAGGGCGAACCGCACCTTCGTCGGGTTCGCCGCCTGCGGGGCGATGCGCCGCCCCCGGTATGCGGTGACCTGCCGCGAACCGCGCCTGCGCCCACTGCCCATCTGCTCGTCGAGGTTGGCTCCCAACTCGGCGACGTGGGAACGCCACCCGCCGGGGGTCACTCGCCGCTCGCGGGCCGGACGCCCCGGGGCATGCCCGGGGAGCGGCTGTTGCCGCCGCCGGAAGGCACTCGGATTCACCGGTGGGGAGACAGGCCGATCCTCCCGCCGCACACGTTCGGTCTCGCGGAGGGGCGGGCGAGTGCGCACTGGGGTGGTCATGGGTTCGTCTCCTCAGTTTGTGGATGGGTGTGGTGCGGGCTGGTCTCGGCGCGCAACCGGGTGGCAGCGCGGATGCGCACGGATTGGGCCCGTGGATTGGTCTCAATCTCGGCTGCGCTGGCTTTCTCTGCTCCGCGCGTGAGCAGGGCGAAGTCGGGTTGCGTTCCCGGCAGGTCAACGGGCAGGCCCGGGGGGTTCGTTGAGGTGGTGAGCTGGCGCAGCGCTGCTTTGACGATTTTGTCCTCGAGGGATTGGTAGCTCAAAAAGACCACAGTGCCGCCGACCCGAGTATGAGTACAGGCGACGGGGATCACGGCGGCGAGGGCTGCCAGTTCCTGGTTGACCTCAACGCGGAGGGCCTGGAAGGTCCGTTTTGCCGGATGCCCTCCGGTGCGGCGCGTCGGAGCTGGGATGACCCGGTAGAGCAGTTCCACGAGCCGACCGGACGAGGTAAAGGGGTGTTCCTCCCGCTCGGTGACGATGGCGCGGGCGATCTTATCCGCGAAGCGCTCGTCTCCGTAGTCGCGCAGGATCCGCGCCAACTGGTTCGCACTGTACGTGTTGAGGATGTCGGCTGCCCGCAGCGGTTGGGTGGGATCCATGCGCATGTCGAGGGGGGCGTCGGCCTTGTAGGCGAAGCCGCGCTCGGTCTGATCCAGCTGCATAGAGGAGACACCGAGGTCAAAGAGGGCACCGGCGATTCCATCGCGCAGCGCCCGCGCACACAGTGCTCGGTCGGCTTCTGTGTGTGCCGCTGTCTCAGCGATGACATCCCAGAAGTGGTCGAACCGGGTGTGGAGTCCACAGAAGCGGTCACCAAAGGGCGCCAACCGCTCGCGTGCATGCTGCAGGGACACCCCATCGCGGTCCACACCGATGATCGAGAGCTGCGGGTACAGGGACAGCAGATACTCGCTGTGACCACCGGCGCCGAGGGTCATATCGATGAGTATCGGCTCCGGCAGGGAGGTGATGGCCGTATCGAGGAGCTGCGCCACCCGCTCCAGTCCGACGGGGACGTGACCGTGCTCGCTGTGGCTGTGGGCAGGTGATGGCACAACGTCCCCTTTCCTTGTGTCGCTGTGGTGGGTGTGGTGGGAGAAGGTGCGTACAGAGCTCTGCCCGAGGGCCGCTCTGATGTCGGGGAAGTACACCAGAACTGGCTCCCCTCGGGCAGAGTTCCTGCACGCGCTTTCTCGCTATCAAGTTGTAGTTGTAAATGGGTGGCGGTGTGCGATTACAGCAAACCGGCCAGGTCGGGGTCTTCGGCTGCGGAGAAAGCAGCCTCCGTCTCCTGCTGGTACGTCTGCCAGGACTGGGCGTCCCAGATTTCCAGGTTGTCTACCGAGCCGAGAACGACACAGTCCTTGGTCAGGTGCGCGTACTCGCGGAGGGCGGCGGGCAAACTGATTCGCCCTTGCCCATCGGGACGTTGCTCGTCAGCGCTTGCCGCGAGGTTGCGGATAAAGGCGCGAGCCTCGGGCCGGGTGCGCGTGATTTCCGCCGCCTTGGTCAGGCGCGCTTCAAAGACGTCCTTCGGATAGACCGCAAGGGAGTGATCCTGCCCCTTTGTGACGACGAGTCCGCCCGCGAGTTCCTCACGGAACTTGGCGGGAAGTGTCAGTCGCCCCTTGTCATCGAGTTTGGGAGTGTAGGTGCCAAGAAACATCGGGCACTCCTTTCGCTCTCCGTCTGAGCTGTCTCACTGTCCTTACAGAAACTCCTGTGGGGATGGTGCAGTGACCACACCCCGTCAACCAGTGAAACCCACTTTACCCCACTTTCCCCCACTTTCAACCCATATTCCCCCACGCATGTCACAATTGCTCCCATTTCGCCAGTTCAGAACACCAACTACAAAAGCAAAAAACTCCACCGAGAGGGGGTAACCTCCCCTCGCCACCCCTTTCAACATGGCAGAATAAAACCCCCACGCGCGGCGTGGGGGAAAATGGGGGAGCAGACAATGAAACCGGGGCTCGCCGCAGACTTAGCTATTCTCGGCGATATTGTCATCCCACATCCGCCCAAAGAGCTCATTGCGGGAGGCCGTCGATGTCACCGACGCCGACCCTGACGTATCCCGGTTGGCCACAACGGTCTTGTCATCGTTGGCGTAGATCTCGCCCCCCCCCCGGCCATCCTGGTATCCACCAGAATCGACACCGAGCAGACCATCCGGCGTAGTTGCCCCCGGCAACACCACCGTCATCTTCGCGCCATTGTCGTCAGAGTCGCCGACCTCGATGGTGCCGTGGTGGCGCAGAATAACCTGCTTGACAATGGCCAACCCGAGGCCCGAACCGGGCATCGCGCGCGCCGCAGCCGAGCGATAGAACCGTTCGAAGACCTTTTCCCGATCCTCGAGGGGAATGCCGGGGCCCGAGTCGGAGAAGCTGATCTCCATCTCCTGCGGCGAAATCGGCACCATCTTCACCCGCACAACACCGGTGGAGGGAGACCATTTCGCGGCATTGTCCATGAGATTGAGGGTCGCCCGCCCCAACGCGGCGGCATCGCCTTCCAAAAACCACGGTTTCAGCTCCATGCTGAACTTCACATCCGGTCGACGCCGCTTCACCCGATCGAGGGATTGCTCGAGGATATCCGGAATCGACACAACCTCCGACACCATCTGCGGACCGTCTTCGCGGGCAAGATCCACGAGGTCCCCGATGAGGTTGGACATCTCTTCAATCTGGCCCACAACGTCGCGCTCGAGGTCGAAGCGGTCCTCCTCACTGAGCACGGCATCCGGGGAACGCGTGATCATCATCAACAGCTCAATGTTGGTGCGCAGGGAGGTCAACGGGGTTTTTAGCTCATGGCCAGCGTCGGCCACCAACTGCGACTGGCGCTGCCGCGATGCCTGCAGGGCGGCGAGCATGTCATTGAACTTCTGCGTCAGCTGCGAGAGCTCATCATTGCCCGACGGCGCAATCTGTTTGAGGTCGTCGGTCTCGGTGACGTGGTCAACCGCCTCCTGCAGCCGCTCCAGCGGCCGCAGTGCCGTCGCTGAGACGATCCGACCGGTGATGACGGCGACCACGACCCCAGCAAAGGCGATGAGGACGAGGATAAAGACGAGGGAGCGAATCATCGCATAGATGTATCCGGCATCCTTCGCCGCAATGACCACGGCACCCGATTCAGCTCGCTGCGCGAGGATGCGCTCGGAACCGTCACTGTAGGTGACCGCATCGACAGCCCCCGAGAAGACACCCTGAGCTGCAGATGTTGCGATATCATCGCCGAGTGGCTCGGCCGACGGCATCGGATAATAGGCAATCCGCATCTTCGGATTGAACTGCTTGAAGTGCGCCACTACCAGGGCCGGATCGGCACTAACCGCCGGATCGGAAACCTCAGCGACAACTACTGCCGCCACATCCCGCAAGTCCGCGTCAATGGTTCGCTTCAGCGAGGAGGAAAGCATCCAGTAGCCGGTGATGGACAGCAAGGTCACCGTGACGATCATGACAACGGAGGTGAGAAACGTCAATTGCCACCGCAACGAGGTGTGATTGGTTCCTCCACCGCCATTCCGACGGGACGAATCTAGCTCCGGTGCTGCTGAATCCATACACCTCTCCTCATTCCATGCAACGGCAACGACTCTACCTAACCTGCAGCCGAGAAGTTAATTCCACTAAGCGCCCGCTTAGTTCTTCACGTCCGTGATGCCGAGCTGGACGATGAGCCCTTCGACGACGACGTCGAGCACCGGACTCATGATGGCGATCTTCTCCTCGATCGGGAGGTTGCGCAACGCCCCGACAGAGAGCAAGACGGCAAGGCCGTGGCCGGCAGCCCACACGGCAATAGCCACCGTGTACAGGTTCCACGAGGACTCCTGGGATCCGGATTCCTGAATGGCATTGCGCGCCAGATCGAGCAGGAAGCTGAACGCCACACCCATGTCAAAGTCATCGCTGTTGACGTCGAAGGAGGAGGGGACGATCGAACCGGAGGCCATGGCGATGAGGGCATCGAAGCCGATCGGATCGTTGACGGCGAAGGCAACGTAGCCGAAGCCGGTGGCCTTCACAAAGTTAATGGCGTTTTGGTGTTCCTCGGGCAGCACAAAGCACTGCGAACCGATCATCGCCTGATCGCGGTTGTCGAGGTAGGTCTCCAACTGCTGGAGCAGACGCGCATCACCATCGATGAGGGCGGCCGCCTCCGAGTGGGCCATTCCGGCAAATTCTGCACCGCGCTCCACGGTGATCGCTTCCAATCCGCCGTGTGCGTAGGCATCGATCGCGCCGCGGAAGATTGCTTCGACCTTCTGTTCATCATTGCCCCGGGCCAACTCCTTGGCCTGCGGCACCGGGTTGTAGATCGCATCGCCGCGGAATGCCTCCGGATAGAACGAGCGCGCCCCGCGCACCAGGGAGGTCTTCACACCGGACCAGATCGTCGAGAACACACCACGCACGGTCTGCCTCTTCGCCGCCGGGGACAGGTGCCGGAGAATACCAATCGTGGCGAGATGGGAGACCCCCTGTACCGTCGAGAACACGCCAAGCGCTTTGATCGCGAGTGCTGTCGTGTCCTTTTCTCCCCCACCGGCAACAATGACATCGCGGGTGAGCCGGGTGAAGAGGTTTAACGAGGGCTCATCGACATCGTCGGGGAGCTCAGCATCGAAGTCTGTCAGCTTCCGATAGTCCATCGGGAGCTTGATATAGGCGCCATAGTTCTGGCTTTCGGACTGCGCAAACGCGAAGTAGCCAAGGCTTGCTGCATTGAGCCGATCTGCGGGACTGGCTGCGGGGTCCAGCTTCGCCAACTCCGCGTTGATGAAGTAGTGGAACCGGGAGATGAGAAATCGCTTGAGGGCCTGGATGAGACCTGCCTCGTCGCCGAACTCACTGCGCAGATCGGCAACGGTCACCTCTGCACTCGTGGCAAGAGCCTCGAGATTGAGCTGCAAAAGGGAGGTCTTGGAGACGATTATGGCCGCTTGTTCGAGCAGGCGACGCCGCTCGATCGAAACTTCATCACTTGTCACAGTAGTGTCCACACCGTCACACTCTACAGGCTTTGGAACTCACATACACATCTTTTCAGCGCATGAGTTTTTCGGTGCAGATGTCGCTAAACCTACTGCTCAAAACGGCGCCGGAAATTGTCCTCCATGCGCCCACTCAGCCCCTTGCCTTCCGCAGCTGGTTGCGGGCGCCGACGCGCCGACGCGACCGCTGCGGGGGCATTCTTTTTTCCGCCCCCGTTGAGCATCCACACACTGGCACCAAACATGACAATGAAACCAACCACACTGAGGGCGACAAACCACATGTTCTGCTGCGCCAGAGCCACTCCACCGAGGAGGAGCAGCAGCCCGACGACGATGAGAGCAATGCCGCGCAGCGAGGCACCAGCGGCGGTAGCCTGGCGGACTTCCCGGCGTACCGAGGCACCAAACTTCGGGTCCTCTGCGAGCAGCGACTGTTCAATCTCTCGCAGCATCTGCTGTTCGTGCTCACTGAGCGCCACGGTGACCTCCACATACCTGTTGGACAACGAATCGGTACCCACAGTCTACCCGATTCTGCTCACGCGGCTGCAGGCAGTTCTCGATTGTCCTCCTCAACCCAGCCAATGAAGTCATCGACATCTACCAACAGTGCACGTACCTGCTCCGGGGTGATGTCCACCGGCAACCCCATAATCACCCGTGAGCGCAGCCGAGAACAGGCCGCAAACTGCTCCGCTTGCGCAGCGCCACACGGGTCGAGTTTTCGCAATCGCTCCCACACGCTGCCCTGCGGGCGGCCTCGTGCCGAACGCACCGGACCCGTGGCCGCCGCCACACGGGCTCCAGCCGTGCGCAACGCCGCCTGATAGCCTGCCTCAAGGCTGCCCTCACAGTCTCCGGCAGCCAACCGCTCGGTGGCCACCCCGAGGAGCACAGTTGCCTTATCTAAGTACTCTGCCATCGGATCGCGGTGGCGCAGGAAACGGGTGGTGGCTGACACAATGTTGTTTTCATTCATGCCCCGACCATAACCTCCCACCGTCACACCCCACCGCCCACAATTCGAACGCTTGTTCGCCTCTCGCGTGATTCTCCCCCGCCACCGCCTTCCCCGTGAGAGACTGAACACGTGCATGAACCAGCAGCGCCCCCCATCACCATCACCCCACTCACCCGCCTGCAGTTCCGCGCCGAACTGCCCCACCTCGTCGATCTCTACATCGCTGCCATGGGCTACGACACAGCACTGCGCGCACAGCGCATCACCGCCTGGGAGGAGGACTCCCACCTCCCCGGTTTCGCCGCCTACGCAGCCGTGGACACCGCCACCGAGACCATCGTCGGCATCGCCTACGGCTTCCCCGCCCGCCTCGACGGATGGTGGCACGGACAGGTCTATCGCGGTGTGCGAGCCCGCCTGCTGCTCACCCAGGACCTCCACCACCTGCTCACCACCTACTTTGAAGTCGCCGAAATCCACGTCGCCACCCCGTGGCGCGGCCGTGGCCTCGGCCGCCGCCTGCTCACCGCCCTCCTCGCGGCCACCTCGTGCCCCCACGCACTGCTCTCCACCCCCGAAGTCCCCGATGAGAATAACCACGCCTTCCACCTCTACCGGGCACTGGGATTCCGCGACCTCATCCGCAACTTCCGCTTCTCCAGTGATCACCGAGACTTCGCCATCCTCGTCCGTCCGCTCCCCCTCACCGAACCCCACCCAGGCCCCTCGCCCCGTTGAGCAGCAACTCATTGTATTGTGAATTCATGCCCGAAATCAGCGAGATTCCCGCCGCCACAACCACGGCCCTCGAGGCGTTCTTCGCCGATGTCGAGCCCCGCACACGCACCATCGGACAGCCCGTCGACATGGCCATGCAGGCCCTGCGCGACTTCACCCTCACTGGAGGAAAACGCCTCCGCCCCACCTTCGCCTGGGCCGGCTACCTCGGCGCACACGGACCACACCGCAGCGGCGAAGACGAGCACGCCGTCCTCACCGCACTCGCTTCTCTCGAACTCATCCAGGCGTGTGCGCTCATCCACGACGACATCATCGACTCCTCCGACACCCGGCGCGGCAAGCCCACCGTGCACAAGAAGATCGAGGCCGACCTCCTTGCCCACAACCCCCAATCCACCCATGCCACCGAATTCGGCACCTCCATCGCCCTCCTCATCGGCGATCTCGCTCTGGCGTGGGCGGAGGATATGCTCACCACCTCCGGACTCAGCGATGCAGCCCTGCACCGCACCCGCGAGCCGTGGCAGGCGATGCGCACCGAGGTGATCGGCGGCCAGATCCTCGACATCACCGCCGAAGCTCTCAACCGGACCGATTTTGCCGCCGCCCGCCAGGTCAACACCTTCAAGACGGCCGCCTACACTATCACCCGCCCCCTCCACCTCGGGGCGGCCATTGCCAATGCGCCCGCCGCCGTCATCGACGCCTACACCACCTTTGGTAACCATGTCGGCGTGGCGTTCCAGCTTCGCGACGACCTCCTCGGCGTCTTCGGCGATCCCGCCATCACCGGCAAACCCATCGGCGATGATCTGCGCGAGGGCAAACGCACAGAACTGGTCGCAGCAGCGCTGGACCGTCTCACCGGCACACCGGCTGCCGATGAGCTCACAGCAGGGCTCGGCACCGTCACCGCCCCGGATGACATTGCCCACCTCTCACAGATCCTCCTCGACTGCGGTGCCGTCGACGAGATCGAACAGCGCATCACCGAGCTGACGGAAACCGGTTTGGCTGGACTGACCGATGCCCCCATCGCCGACGACGCCGCCGAGATGTTGCGCGCTCTCGCCGAAAAAGCCACGAAGCGAATCCGGTAACGATGACTGCCCGCACACCTTCCGTCTCCCCGGGCTGGCTCGGTTGCCTCGGAACGATCCTCATCACCTGCGGATCCTATGGTGCAGGAGCAGTGCGCTATGAGGGAGGACCACTCCGCCTCATCGGGTGGGACTTCCTCGCCTACGGCCACGGGGGTGGGATCTCCAACGCCGTTTTCTGGGCTGGACTCATCCTGGTCACCGCAGCGTGGCTGCTCCTCGGCAGCGAACTGACCCGGCAACCGGCACGAGAATCCGACTGGGTGCCCCGCTGCCGCGCTCTCCTCCTCGCCTGGACCACTCCGCTCATATTCGCAGGCCCCATCCTCTCCCGCGACGTCTACTCCTATCTCATGCAGGGGGCGATGGTCCGCGACGGGTTCGACCCCTACAGTGAAGGCGCTGCTGTCAACCCGGGCCCGTTCCTCCTCGAGGTCTCCCACGACTGGCGCAACACCACCACCCCGTACGGGCCGATTCACCTTTTCCTCGGTCGTGTCATCACCACCCTCACCGGCGACCACGTCACCGCCGGGGTGATCTGCTACAAGGTGGTTTCCCTCCTCGGATTTGCCGCCATCGTGTGGGCGGTGCCCCGCATCGCCACCCGATTGCACTCCTCACCCGCCTGGGCCCTGTGGCTCGGGGTGGCCAATCCGGTTGTCCTGCTGCACATGGTTGGCGGGATGCACAATGAGGCACTCATGGTCGGCCTTGTTTCCCTCGCCCTTGTCCTCGCACTCTCGTGCACCTCCACCGTTCCTCGCACCACCATCGCACTGCGGATGGGTGCAGCGGTGATCCTCACCGGTATCGCCATCGCCCTCAAGGCCACCGCCGTCATCGCCATGCCCTTCCTCGTGTGGATTGCCACTGCCGCCCTCACCCCCTACTACCGCCGTCCCATCCCCCGATTCCTCATCGCTGGCACGACAATGACCGGTCTGCTCGGCCTCATCATCGTCGCCCTCACCACTCTCACCGGATCGAGCTGGGGCTGGGTGGGCGAACTCAGTGGCAACTCCAAGGTCATCAACCCCCTGTCCATCCCCTCCCTCCTGGCCGGACTGATCACACCTCTCGGGCTCCTCCTCGACCCGACCTTCTCCTACAATCAGCTGCTCGGCACGCTCCGGACCGTCTGTACAATCATCATGCTCCTCGGACTTATCGCCGTGTGGTGGATCTTCCGCCGCCGCCCCGCCGACCACGTCCGCGGCATCGTCGTCGCCTACTGTGTCGCCCTCTTCTTCAATTCCGTCACCCTCCCGTGGTACTTCGCCTCCCCGCTCAGCCTCGCCGGCACTGTCGAGCTGCCCGTGTGGGCCAGGCGGGTCGCGATCACACTGAGCGTCGTGGTGGCGTTGACCTTTACCGGCTCCGGGAACCACAAACTCTACGTGGTACCGCTGGTCACCCTCCTCGCGCTCGTCGGGTACGGGGCAGCACGGATCATCGTGCCCCACCCGTCCCAGTCGCAGGCACGCGTGGGGGATATCTAGAATGCCATCGCCTGTGCGCGGCGGAGGACTTCCCGAGCCAGATGCCCACGGAGGGCATCGATGGGCTTCCCCGGCAGGGACGTATCCTCGGTGTAGAGGTGCCGGACAATTTCCTCGTCGGAATAGCCGCCGTCGGCAAGCAACGTGATCACCCCGGAAACAAACTTGATGAGGCTGCCATCGGCATCGAAGTACTTCTCGGGGAGCTTCAGCTTACCGCCATCCTTGATAGCGATCATCTTGTGCTCGCGCAGCATTTGCTTGACCCGAGACACCGGAACATGCATCTGATCAGCAGCTGCAGCAAGGGAAATGAGGGGCTCATCGGCAGGAAGGATGTTCGGAGAGATAGCTAACGAACTCACACACACCAATGTAGCGCAGGGACACGATGGAAACAATGAGTAACATAGAATAGCGGCAAGAGTTCATGAGAGCGAGGTGACATCCATGCCCCGGCTACACCCCGGTGACGTGCTAGAAAACCGCTACCGTGTGGAGCGATCCATCGGGCGCGGCGGCATGTCCACCGTGTACCGCTGCATCGATCTCCGGCTCGGCCGATCCGTCGCCGCAAAGGTCCTCTCCGATGAGCACGCCCTCGACCCCGCCGCCCGCTCGCACTTCAAGCGGGAAGCCCGCGCCATGGCGCAGATGAATAACCGCTGCCTGGTCAACGTGTACGACACCGGCGTGGATGTCCGCCCTGAGGGCGACATCGTCTTCCTCATCATGGAATTGATCACCGGCGGCACACTGCGGGAACTTCTGGCCGAACGCGGCCCGATGCCCCCGCATGCGGCGACGGCGGTGATGATGCCGATGCTCACCGGGCTCGCCGTCGCCCACGATCGCGGCATCGTCCACCTGGACATTAAGCCGGACAACATTCTTATCGATGCAGATCATCAGGTAAAACTCGGCGATTTCGGGCTCGTCCGCGCCGCTGGGGGTGCGGAAACCACCGGCACGATCACCGGCACCGTCGCCTACCTCTCCCCCGAGCAAGTCACCGGGCACGGCATTGGACCAGCCTCCGACGTGTACTCCGCTGGCATCGTGCTCTATGAGCTCCTCACCGGAACCACTCCCTTTACTGGGCCGACGCCACTGGCTCGGGCACAAGCCCGCCTCACCACCATTGCGCCCCCACCGAGTAGTCAGATTTCCGGTGTGCCACCACTCTTTGACCACCTCGTCGCCACCGCGACCGCCCTCGACCCCGCCGAGCGCTTCCGCGATGCCCACGAGTTCCTCGATGCGCTTTCCGACGTTGCCGCCTCCCTCCACCTGCCCGAATTTCAGGTGCCAGTGCCCCGCAACGCGGCTGCGCAACGCGCTGCCGCCGACGCGGAAACCGCCACCGATGTACTCACCCGCATCACCCCGACCGAGCGTGTCGGCCACACCTCCCAGCTCGAACCGGCCACTACTGTCCTCGGCGATGAACGGCCTGTGGCCCCACGCCCCACGGACACTGCCGTCTTCAACGGCCCCCTTGTGCCCGCCCCAGCGACACCGGGAGCCCCGGCCCCAGCGCCAACCCGCACCCCTCCCCAGCGGCCGGTGACCAATCGGCGGGCCGGTTCCATCATCGCCTGGCTGATCGTGGTGATCCTCCTCGTGGCCGGTGTCGGCGTGGGGGGCTGGTGGTTCGGCTCGGGCCGGTACGGGGAACTGCCCACGATCACTGGGCTGAGCCAACAGCAGGCGGTCCTCGAGGTGGAAAACGCCGGATACACCACCCAACTGTGGGAAACCTACGATGACACAGTGGCAGCCGGGGCGGCAATCAACACCGATCCACCGTCTGGTTCGCGCATTCCGCGCGGGCAGTCGGTGACCGTGCTCATTTCCCTCGGTGCCCCCACCGTACCGGTGGTGCCCACGAACGGGGATCCCGCCGCCTTCACCGCAGCAGCCACCGAACGCACCCTCACTGCCACCCACGCCCCACCGGAACACTCCGACGACGTGGCGGCAGGCCGCATCCTCCGGGTATCCCCGGAACCGGGCACCACGGTGACCGTGGGCAGCCAGGTCAGCATGGTGCTCTCCGCCGGTCCCGCCCCCACCACGGTGCCCGACGTGCACGGCAAATCCCGCAGCGAGGCCGAAGCCGCCCTGCAGGAGGCGGGGTTGCGCGTGGGAACGGTGACCAAGGAATTCGACGCTGCCGTACCCGGCGACGCGGTGATCTCCACCGACCCACCAGCGGGCAGTGCCGCGAACCGCACCGACACGGTGGACCTCACCGTCTCCACGGCACTGACAGTCCCGGATGTGACGGGGATGAGCCAGAGTGAGGCCGAGGATGCCCTCCGCGCCGCCGGCCTCTCCGCCACCGTCACCACGAGTGCCACCGCCATCGGCACACACAACCGCGAGGTGGTGGCCCAAAAACCGGCCGCTGGTTCAACCCTCGACCCGGACGGGGATACCACGACGATCACCCTGACCATTGCGGGCCGCCAGGAGGTGCCGGATGTGCGCGGCATGCGTGTCGAGGATGCCCGGGCGTTTCTCACCGACCGCGGCTATCGGGTGGACGTGGCCAGTGGGCAGACTGGGCAGGTTACCCGGCAGTCCCCGGCGGCGGGAACCGCTGCCAGCACCGGCGCCTCCGTGCGCCTGTTCACCCGGTAGAGGCAGCAGCGCGGAAAGCTCGCTAGAACTCGTTGTGGTGCTGATTGCGCAGCATCTCGGCCACGAGGAAGCTGAGCTCGAGGGACTGCTGGGTGTTCAACCGGGGATCCATCGCGGACTCGTAGCGGCCCGGCAGATCCACCTCCGTCACATCCTCTGCCCCTCCGAGGCACTCGGTGACATTCTCACCGGTCAACTCCACATGGATGCCACCGGGGTGGGTTCCCAGCTGACGGTGCACCTCAAAGAAGCCCTGGACTTCATCGATGATCTTGTCAAAGTGGCGGGTCTTATACCCGTTGGAGGCCTTGAACGTGTTCCCGTGCATCGGGTCGGTCTGCCAAATGACCTTATGCCCACTGGCCTCGACAGCCTCTACAATCGGGGGCAGAATATCGCGGATCTTGTCATAGCCCATCCGGGAGATGAAGGTGAGACGTCCCGGCTCGAAGTTCGGATCGATCCGGTCGGCGTACTCCACCGCCTCCTGCGGCGTTGTCGTCGGCCCCAGCTTGATGCCCACCGGGTTGGCGATCATCGCGGCGAAGTTGACGTGGAAGTCCTCCAACCCGCGCGTGCGCTCACCAATCCACACCTGGTGAGCAGACAGGTCATAGAGGCGGGTCACCCCATCCGGATCCTCGGACAAGCGCAGGAATGCGCGCTCATAGTCGCGCAGCAGCGCCTCATGGGAGGAGAAGATCGTCGCATGGTGGAGGGTGGAATCGACAACACCGCAGGCGTCCATGAATTTGAGACCGTGATCGATCTCGCGGGCGAGGGACTCATAGCGCGCACCCGCCTTCGACGAGTGCACAAACTCGCGGTTCCACTCGTGCAGGGAGTGCAGATCCGCCATCCCCGACGATGTCAACGCCCGCACCAGCCCCATCGCCGCAGAACTGTTTGCGTAGGCGCGGACCATGCGTGCAGGATCGTGCACACGGGCGGGCTCGTTGGGGTCCATGCCGTTGACGATGTCCCCCCGGTAACTGGGCAACCCGTTTTCATCGGTGGGTGCCGAGCGCGGTTTGGCGTACTGGCCGGCAATCCGGCCCACCTTAATCACCGGCATCGATGCCCCGTACGTCAACACCACCGCCATCTGGAGCAGGGTTTTCATATTCGCCTCAATGTGCGGCTCCGTGTTCGTTTCAAACGTTTCCGCACAGTCTCCCCCCTGGAGCAGGAACGCACGCCCCTCGGCCACCTCGGCCATCCGCTGCTTCAGATCGCGGATCTCCGCCGCCACCACTACCGGTGGTGCAAGTTCGAGGATCTTGCGCACCGAGTTGGCCTGGGTCTGATCCCAGTCCGGCTGCTGATAGGCGGGGCGGGTGAGGACATCCTGGAAGGTTTCCTCGATTCCCTCCGGCAGCGGAGGCAGATCGGGCAGCTCGTCGGCATCAATATCGATAGTCCAGCTCATGGTATCTTTCTAGTCGGTTTTGAGGAGTTTCACAAATCGCTAACCCGGTTGGCGGCAGTGAGCGGCAAGACGCGCATACACACGGCAAACTTCGCGCGGTTGTGTCGAGCATCGACGAGTGCGTCATGGTTGCCAGTGGGGATCGGCGGCAGGCTCGGCCTGCCCGCCATCTCCCAGTATTGCCGCAGCTCATAGGTGAACCGTGGCATGTCCGATGGGTAGTCGGTCATCGCACCAAACAGCTGCGCCAGCACCACATGGTCGTAGTCTCCCGCCCACGCCCACAGCTGCGGCACGTGGCCGTCGGCATGCACAAAGTCGTGGACTTCCCGGCAGATCTGGCGCTGACTCTTCCACTCGTGCGACCCGGGATTCGGCAGTTTCGGCAACACATGGGTGGTCACCCACGGGCCAGCTTGCCCCGGATCAAAGTCCGTCGACACCGCGTAATACTCGCGCCCATCCTCGGCGACGATCCCAATCGAGATAAGGGTGATTGTCGCCCCATCCTCGATAAACTCGGTGTCATAGAAGTAGCGCACAATCACCCCTCGCTTCGTGCACCAGCACCCGGCTCAGCCCCCGGCGGATATCCCTCACCGGCGGCCAATGACTTCTTCACAGTGGAGGCATACACGTCAACGTACTCCGCGCCGACAGCCTCCGCCAACACAGCCATGATATGGTCCGTCAACGCCCGTTCCGTCTCATACGTGCCCACCTCAAGTCCACGCTCAGCGGCGAAGACGAGCGGGTTGATCGGCTCACAGACAACAATGCGCACCTTCGCCGGACGGAGAATCCATGACCCGATGGGGTTGGCATCGCGCGACCCGATCATCGCAATGGGGATGATGGCGACTGCGGTGTCCGGGGTGCGGGAAGCGTTGACCCGGTAGGCGATCCGCGCCACCCCGGAATGTCCACGGTAGACCCGCCCATCCGGGCTGCGGGTGCCCTCCGGGTAGATCCCGAACAGGTCCCCCTTGTCAATCACCCGTGTGGCCGCGACAATCGCCGCATCCGAGGCAGTGGCGGACTCGCGGTCCACCGGCACCTGGCCCACCGAGGTGAAGAACCACTTCTGCAGCTTGCCCACGAGCGTTTTGCCCTCGAAATACTCTTTCTTGGCCAAGAACGTGATCTGGCGAGGTGACAGCAGCGGCAGGAAGAAGGAATCGAGCACCGACTGGTGCGAGGAGGCCAAGATCGCCGGGCCGGTGGCGGGAATCCGCTCAAGGTGGGCGATTTCTGGACGATTATAGATACGCAGGAATGGTCCGAAGATGACGTTCTTGAACAGTGCGTAGGTCTTGTTGTCCATGTGTTCTCACCTTAGTGCATTGATGCCGTGTCCACGCCATATTCGCGCCCCATCGTCCGCGCCAGATCTGCAGCACCGATGACCCCGGCGTCGCCACGCAACTGCGCGGTCACAACCGCAGGCACCGGCCGGAACCCGCTGCCCACCATCTGCTCAGCCAACACGGCGCGAGCGCGCGGAAGCAAGAGGTCCCCCTCCCCGGCGAGCCCCCCGCCGACCACGATGACCGGCGGATCGATGATATCGGCTACCATCGCCAAGGCGTAGCCCAGCCACGTCGCCACCTCGCCAACAGCTGCCACAGCACCCTGCTCACCCCGGCGCGCTGCCTCGGTGACCGCCCGCCCCGACGTCTCCCCGGTCACGGAAACGAAACCGAGTTCGCGGGCGGTGTCCACGAGAGCTGTGCCTGAACAGTACTGTTCCAAGCAGCCTCGTTTCCCACACGGGCACGGCCGGGCCTGACCCCCGCGCGCCACCGGAAGGTGCCCGAACTCGAGGCTCACCCCGTTGCCGCCCCGAAACAGCTCACCGGCAATCATCGCCGCACCGCCAATCCCAGTGCCCAGGCTCAGGTACACCCAGTCCGGTTCCCCACGTACCGCCCCAAACCGGTACTCCGCCCACCCGGCCGCATCCGCATCGTGGGAGAGCACCACAGGCAGGCCCAAGAGCTCCTCCAGGCGCGCTCGCACCGGCGCATTCCGCCACGCCAGGTGCGGGGCAAAACGCACCGTGGCGCGCTGTCGATCGAGGAAACCGGCGATGGCGACACCGACGCCTATCACCGACCACTGGCCACACAGGGTGTGCGCGAGATCGCCGATCGCCGCCTCGAGAGCCTCCTCCTGCAGCGGGGTGGGTACGGAGAGGTGGGCGCAGATGTGGCCGGATGCATCGACCACCGCGCCCCGCAGGTTGGTTCCACCGATATCAAAGCCAAGGGTATAGCTGGTCACTGTGTACCTCCTACTGTGGCAACAAACCGGGCACGGAGGCGCTCCCGATCCCAGTGCTCGGCAACATGCTCGCGGCCAGCCCGCCCCATCGCCTGTCGACGCTCGGGATCGGCCACCAGGGCCTGCAGGGCGGCGACGAGTTCCGGGTAGGTGGCCACGACAATTCCCGACTGTGGTGCCACCGTCTCCGGCGCCCCTCCGGAACTGCCCGCAATGACCGGCAGGCCCCACGCCTGCGCCTGGAGGTACACGATTCCCAATCCCTCCACGTCAATCCCACCCCAGCGGGTGCGGGCGGGCATGGCAAAGATGTCAGAGGAGGACAAAATACTGTCGACGCTCTCGTCACTGCAGTGCCCCCACCAGGTCACATGCGCACCGGTCCGGCGCGCCAGTCTGCGCAGATAGCGCTCATCGGGGCCCTCCCCGACGAGGTTGAGCTGCACTCCATCGAGCTCGCTGACTGCGCGGATGAGCCAGTCCTGCCCCTTTCTCCGCACAAGCCGGGACACACATGTCACCCACAGCTCCTCGTGATCCAGCCGCGCGGGCTCGGAGTCCGGCACAGTCACCGCCCCCGGCAGGTGCACGAGTGAGGCGGTTCCCACGAGCGGCTCGAGACGTTGCCGCGTGAACTCGGAAATGTAGGTGACCACATCGCAGGATTGGGTGATCCGCGAAATCAGTGCTCCCGCCCGGGGGACGGTGAGCCATCCCACTTCATGCCCGTGCGTTGAGGCGATGATCTGGGATGCTCCGGCCTCGCGTGCTTGCTCGGCGAGCAGCCCGAGCGGGGCGGCAGCGCCGAACCACACGGTATCGATGCCATAGGCGCGGATGAGCCGGCGCATCGTCCACCCCACCGCAGGTGTGGGCAGTAGCGGGGCGAGATGGTGCCGGTGGACCGTGAACGGTTGTGCGCGATCCCACTGTGCCGCAGCGGCGGCGAGGGTGCGATCACGGGGGATACTCGCGAGGACGTGCACGGCGATCCCCGCTGCAGCAAGGCCCAGGCAGTAGTCATACACATAGGTTTGGATGCCACCGATTGCCGGGGGAAAGTCATTGGTGACGCAGAGGACGCTGTGCCAACTCACGGTGCCGCCTGGGAGAGTTCCGCTAGTTACTGGTAACGGCGAATACCGTAGATCGGGGCATTGTCGAGCGGCACAACCTGCACCGGAATACCGTAATCAGAGGCGTGAACAATGAGGCCGTTGCCCGCATACATGCCCACGTGGGACGCCCCGGCATAGTAGCCGACAACGTCGCCGGGCTGGAGCTGCTCACGGCTCACCGGAATCCCCGACTGCATCATCGCCATGGACGTGCGCGGAAGGGTGATACCGGCCTGCTGATACGCCCAGTAGACGAGCCCAGAGCAGTCAAACGCATCCGGACCAGCAGCCCCCCACGAGTAGGGTGAGCCCAGCTTCGTCATCGCCGCTGCAAGTGCCGTCATCCCCATCTCATTGGCCCCGACCACACCCTCGAGGGAGTACTCGGTAACAGGCCCGTCCTTGGCGATCCACTCGGCCTGCTCGTCCGGGGAGAAACCATCAACGCGGGCGCGGATTTCCTCCGTGCGGGCGGTCATCTCCTCCTGCTGGGCCTCCACCTCCGCTTTCTGCTTCTCCAGTTCCTGGGCCTGAAACTCAGCCAAGGCCTCACGGGAGGCGACAGCAGCGAACTCCTCGGCTGCCTGGCGGGCGATCTGGCGGGAGTGGAGGGCCTGCGCCTCGGAGGCGCGGTTGAGGGCATTGAGGTACGCCGACCGGTCGATAGCCTGCTGCGGGTTTACCGAGGAGGCGATCGTAGAGATCGGATCGATGTTGGAGGCACGGAACTTTGCCACAGCGAGGGTGTTGACCCTCTCGTGCTCCGCATCGGACTGTGCTTTCATCGCCTCCGCGCGCTCGCGTTGCTGCTGGAGTTGCCCGTTGAGCTCATCGATCTCGGCATGCTTGGCATCGAGCTGGGAGATGAGGTCGTTGAGTTCCTCCTGCTTTGCCTCGGCGTCGCGGGAGATTCCGTCCAATTCGGCGATGATGTCATCGATGCTCATCATTGCCACATTCGGCCGAGCCGCCGCCACGTCCGGTTGAGCCTCTTGGGCGAGTGCTGTGAGGAGCGGTGCGGCGACGAGTTGGGGAACGGCAACTGCGGTGATTGCGGAGGTGACGGCAAGCATACTGGCCATGACCTTCGTTGTCGCAGGCGTGTGCTGCTTCCTCACAGTTGTCTCCTCACATCATCGGCGGTGCTGGCGCGATCGCGCGAGTATACCGGTCGCGCGAGGGCATCGGCGCCATTCTATACCATCATTGCGGTCCGGAAAAATGCACCGACCAGCGGTTATGCGACAGATGAGGCTGATGTTACGCAAGTTATCTTACGTGTATGAGGGACGCGCGGCATCACACGGATGCCCCCAGGAAACCACACGGACACCCCAGACCAGAAACCACAAAGGCTACGAGGACAATGTCCTCGCAGCCTTCCCCCGACTACGTGCATGAGCTATTAGAAGCGCACAGCCGAGTGATACGGCATGTACTCAAGGGCATTCTCGCCGAGCGGAGTGCCATAGTTGACCGCGTGCACAACGGTGCCGTGGCCGGTGTAGATACCGACATGGGAAGCACCCGAGTAGAACGCAATGATGTCACCGGGCTGCAGGTCCTGGCGCGCAACCGGGGCACCCTGCGCAGCCTGCGCATATGAGGTACGCGGAATAGACTTGCCAACCTGCGCGTAGGCCCAGGTGGTCAGGCCAGAGCAGTCGAAGGCATCCGGGCCCGTGGCACCCCAGGAGTACGGGGCACCCTTCCGGCTCTCCGCGAACTCGACGATCTGCTCACCGACGGTCTTCTCCGGCTCCACCGGGGCCTCATAGGTGACAACGTCGGCCTGCTGCTCGAACTCCGGCACCCATTCTCCGATGCCCGGCACGGTCTTGATGTTGGGCACATCCTCCAAGCCCTGAACCTCAAACGAGAAGTCAGTGTTGGGGACGGTTACTGTGGCAGCAGAAGCCGGCTGTGCGATGATCGACACAGCGCCGACCGCGAGTGCGGAGGCAGCAGCGCCTGCCTTGATTTTGTTATCCGTCTGACGAGTGTGCTTTCCCACGAAAGTTCTCCAAATTCTTCCATTGATGCCTACCGGGTGGCCGACGAGGATTCGCCTGTTACCTTCTCGGCCCGGTTATCAGCGAAATATCGCCGCGTGACCGGTTATGGCCTTACTTGGTTTCTATTTCAGTTCTCACGGCCCCGTCTTTTCGGGCTGCCGTAACGAAAAGAAACAATTTCGTTGCGGTTAGATTACGAAACAGTCACGATATTGTCCAGAACAGCGATTGTTATCATTCCGTAATCTGGGAATGTTTTTCATTAACGCCAACCTTAACGACTTTTTAGTAACTTCTTAAGGCTCCTCTCAGGCAGATTCGTTACAGTGGCTGACCTTGCCGTTTCCCCCAAACTATAAACCTCAACTTCAGCGCTGGTTATGACAACTGTACTGTGTCCGGCGGCACTCTACTAAGTCTATATGACGTTGGTCACATTCTGGTCATTCCGTCCCGATCGCGCCCTCCACGCGCTTGCTTCCACCCCGAATTTCCGGCTTTATCCAACACCCTTCTCGAGCCCCTCCCCAACCCTTCTCTGGCCCCTCTCCGGTTCCTCTGCAGCCGATCTCTGCGGATTCCCACGGCCCATCAGGCTCAAATCTGCGGCAGAATCTGTAATGCCCCCAGGTACGCGAGGAATACCGAACCGAATAGCCGCAAAGAGGGGCGGGCCGGGACAAAGGCTCGGCCGCGACCCGCACAAAACCGAACCTTGGCGCCAACACAACCGCACCCTGGAATCGCCTACCGCCTGACGGTCTCTGACTCACCGAGCCGCGCCGGGCGCGATCGGGCGGTACGAGCTGCCTCAGTGGCGGATGGGTGAGCTGGTGCGGCGATGTGGGCGAAACAGCCGGCGTGGGCGCAACAGCGTACGGGATGGCCGCAATTGAGGCGCTGATGAGTCGCACGAGTGGAGTGACAACCAAATGAGTGAACGGGCCGCCTCCGCACATGGGGAGACAACCCGTTCACTATATATATTGAGTTAGTGTGACAGCGTTGCGGACTAGTCCGTCAGACCAGCCTGACGATCAGCCTCACGGTTGTCAGCGTTGAGCTTGGACAAAACGGCGAACTTCTCACGCTCGTTAGCCTCTTCAATCTCGTACGCCTTCTGAGCAACGGAGTCCGGATCGGCCTTCAGCCACGAACCGCGGCCAGCGCGACCAGCGAATCCGATATCGTTGGCTTTCTTCGGCACCCGAGCACCCTGGTACTCGAGCGGAATCTGGTGCCCGTGCTCATCGACCGGACCGATCGGCTGGTGGATCTCCAGGAAGCCACCCTCCGGGGTCTGAACGATCTGACCAGTGGCCACACCATGCTCGAGGACCTCACGGTCGGAGCGCTGCAAACCAATGCAGAGACGGTAGGTCACGAAGTAGATAACCGGAGGAAGCACAGCGATACCGATGCGACCGAACCAGGTCATTGCGTTCAGCGAGATGTAGGCGAAGTGCGCAAACAGGTCGTTGGCACCAGAGAGGGTCAACAGGAAGAACGCACCGAGGGCAACAACACCGAGCGAGGTACGCACCGGCACATCGCGAGGACGCTGCAGGATGTTGTGGTGAGCATCGTCACCGGTCCAGGCCTTCTCAATCCACGGATAGCCAACGGCCATGCCGACAAAGACGAGGGCCACGAGGGCAACCCAGAACACAGCCGGAATGGTGTAGTTACCGAAGTAGAGCTCCCAAGCCGGCATAATACGGGCCAGACCGTCCGTCCACAGCATGTAGATATCCGGCTGGGAACCAGCGGAAACTTGTGCGGGGTTGTACGGACCCATCGCCCAAATCGGGTTGATGGTGAAAACACCGGCCATAAGCGCCAGGATGCCAAAGGTAGCCAGGCCGAAGGCAGAAGCCTTGAGGCCGAACAGCGGGAGAATCCGCACGCCGACGACGTTCTTCTCGGTGCGGCCAGGACCCGGGTACTGGGTGTGCTTCTGGAACCACACGAGAGCGAGGTGAGCGCCGACGAGGGCGAGAATGATGCCCGGCAAGAGCAGGACGTGGAGGATGTAGAAGCGGCTCAGCATGATGTCGGACGGGAAGTCCCCACCGAACATGAACCAGTGAATCCACGTGCCGATCACCGGCACCGACATGATGATGGCGGACATAATCCGCAGACCAACACCGGAGAGAAGATCATCCGGGAGGGAGTAACCGAAGAAGCCCTCAGCCATGCAGAGGAGCAGGAGGAAGCAACCGATAATCCAGTTGGCCTCACGCGGGCGACGGAACGCACCGGTGAAGAAGATACGGAACATGTGAACCATAATCGCCACCGAGAACAGCAGGGCTGCCCAGTGGTGCATCTGGCGGAGGAAGAGGCCACCGCGCACCTCGAAGGAGAGGTTGAGGGCGGTCTCGTAGGCGCGCGACATCTCGATACCGTTGAGCGGCGAGTAGGCACCATCGTAGATGACCTTCGCAGCGGACGGCTCGAAGAAGAGCGCGAGGTAAATACCGGTCAGCAGCAGCACGACGAACGCGTACAGCGCAATCTCGCCGAGCATGAAGGACCAGTGGGTCGGGAAAACCTTGTTGATCTGGGTGCGGAGGAATCCTGCAGACCCAGTACGGGTATCGAGTGCCTCGATCCGTGTATCTAGCTTGTTGCTCATGATCTACGCTCCCAGAAAGCCGGGCCCAGAGGCTCAATAAAGTTCCTCGTAGCCACGAGGTAGCCCTCTTCATCCACCGTAATGGGCAGCTGCGGCAGAGCACGGGCGGCAGGACCGAAGACCGGCTTGCCGTAGTGAAGGGCATCGAATTGGGACTGGTGGCACGGGCACAGGATGCGGTTCGTCTGAGCCTCATAGAGGGAGGTGGGGCAGCCAATGTGCGTGCAAATCTTGGAATAGGCGTAATAGTCGCCGAAGTGGAAGTCCTCCTGGCCCTCACGCTGAACCACCTGGGCAGCATCAGCGGAGCGCAACCGGATGAGCATCACGGCGTTTCGAGGCCCATGGATGGACTCCATGTGCTTCTCGTACACATCACGCTCTTCACCGGGCTCGAGCACATCTTCCGGACGCAGCGGGAAGACGGTCTCCATGGAGCCGGCGTAGAGGTCCTCCGGACGGACACGCTGGAGACGGGAGAGACCAGCGGTCTCGTACTCGCCCTCGGCGTTCTTCTCCGCGAGGATGCCGGTGTCGCGAGCGAGGTAGAGCTTCTCCACCGCGCCCTCTTCCAGCAGGGTCCAGCCGGACGTCCACAGCGTGCCATTGCCCTGAATACCAGTGGGGCCAGCCGGCTTCCACGGGTTCTTAATCATGCCACCGAGAGGCAGGATGATGGCAATGCCAGCGAGAGTACCGGCCACACCAAGCATGCCCTTGAGCATCGGACGACGCTTGATCATGGAGGTCTCGAGCGAATCATTCACCAGAGCGGTGAGAGTGCGCCGGTTGAGGTCATCGCCACCATCGTGACGATCCTGAACCGCGATCTCCTCGGGGATGAAGCGCTTGATGTAGATAATCATGGCGAAGGCGAGCGAGAGAATCGCCAGGCCCATGGTCACACCGAGCAGCGGGGTATAGAAGGTATAGAGCAGAGTGCTGCCGACACCTTCCTTGTAGGAGAACTGCCAAGGCCACCAGATGTACACAACGATGAACGCCAGTGCAAACACGATGGACAGGAGAAGCCAGAGGCCAACCTTGAAGGAGGCGCGCTTCTCTTCAGGATCATTGGCAAACGGGAAACGCTCCTTACGGTAAGCCAGCGTCACACCGTCTGTCGCGAGACCGAGCTGCGCCAGTTCCTCATTGGACATGGCGTTGATTTCTTCGGCCGTGTAGTCAGTCTTCAAATTATTGGTCATGAGCGTGTTCCAATCCACATAGCGACACACACCAGAATGGAGATGCCGAAGATCCACATCATCATGCCCTCAGTCACCGGGCCGAGGCCGCCGATGGTCCAACCACCGGGGTTCGGAGTTTCCTTGGCGGACTTGATGTAGGCAATGATGTCCTTCTTCTGGTCCGGAGTCAGCGTGCGATCGGAGAACCGCGGCATATTCTGCGGACCCGTCAGCATCGCCTGGTAGATTTCCTGCTCATTGGCAGGGTCGAGGCCAGGAGCGAACTTACCGGACGACAGTGCCCCGCCACGGCCAGTGAAGTTGTGGCAGGAGGCACAGTTCATACGGAACAGTTCCGAGCCACGGGCGACATCGGCGGGAACGAGCTCAGCACCCTCGGTGTAGCTGGCACCGCGCAGGGATTCGAGAGCAACCGTCCCGTCCTCATCGCGGACGAGCTTCGGCCCGCCGCCATTGGCTGCCACGTAGGCAGAGAGGGCAAGGGTCTGGGTTTCGTTGAACTTGGCTGGCTTCCGGTTGGCCTGAGCTTCGTTGCGCAGCATCGGCATACGGCCGGAGTGCACTTGGAAGTAGACGGCGCCTTCACCAACACCAACGAGCGAAGGACCACGGTCGGTTACGCCTTCCAGCGCCACACCGTGGCAATACACACAGGTGGTTTCATAGAGGGACTTTCCCTCAATGATCAGCGACTGCTCATCATCCTGAGCGGTAGCTACCTGAGCATTCGGGGTCAGGGCGCTGGCCAGAAAACCAGCGCCAGAAAGGCCAAGACCGAGGGCGAGTGTACCGGCGACGGTGCGCTTCACCTTTCTCGCACTCTTGACCTTCTTCGCAGCACCAACCGCAGTTGCGGTGGTGGTAGCGGTACGAGGTGTGGTATCCATCATTTCCCTTACTGAATGAAGTAGATAGTGATAAAGAGGCCAATCCACACGACGTCAACGAAGTGCCAGTAGTAGGACACCACCATTGCTGCCGTCGCCTGTGCAGGCGTGAACTTTGCCAACGTGACACGGATCAAGACCACAACGAAGGCCAACACACCAGCCAGCACGTGGGCGGCGTGGAAACCAGTCGTGATGTAGAAGACCGAGCCGTACACGCTGTTCTGAAGGGTCAGACCCTCGAGAACGAGGTTCGTGTACTCATACATTTGTCCCACAAGGAAGATCGTTCCCATGAGGGCGGAAATGAGATACCAGCGACGTAGTCCGAATACGTCACCACGCTCTGCTGCAAAGACACCCATCTGAGCTGTGAAGGAGCTCGCGACCAGGATGACTGTTACCGAGAGGGACAACGGAACATTGAGATGATCCGGTCCCCAATGCCAACTGTCGTTCTGCAGGCCATTTGCCCTTGTCACAAAGTACATGGCAAACAAGCCGGCGAAGAACATCAACTCTTGGGACAGGAACACGATCGTGCCCACGCTGACCATATTCGGACGGTTCAGCGTGACACGACGTGGTGCTGCCATATCTGTGTTTACTGCGCTTGTCACGTATGCCAGTATGGTCGATTACAGGCCGTAATTCACCCCGCTTCACCCGCCCCCACGGCCCCTTTCTATCGAAAGTATGAGGGATGATTATGGGATTTTTCACTCCCTATTTCACAACCGGTTCCCTCGCCCGTGGCCCGATTTCCTAAGCCCCAACGTTTCCCCAGCTATTCGGGCCGTGACACCATGTGATAACGGAGAAGACTTACCGCCACGGGGAGATTTCTGGCGCATTTCCCCCTTTCCTTCCTCAACACCCCGGCATTTCTCTGTGATATATCTCACAGCATGGATTTTACGCACTTCTCCCACTTCCAACTTTCGTATGCCCCTCCTCTACCGGGGCCTTTCTGGACTAATTCCCAAAATCTCCCCCCGTTTTCCGCTCCACATTCCGCCGGGAACTATTTGCCGCCACTCTCCGACGCACAAAAAAGCTCCACATGAATCTCTGCGATTCACGTGGAGCTTGTGTGGCCCGATTCGGAGCCGGTGGGTCACTCTCAGAGCAACCCACCGATCTTAAGAGTGGGCCTCGTTAGGATCCTGCCACCGAAGGTGGCCGCTATAGACTTAGTGGCGCTGCTTCGGCTGACCGTACTGGAGGTTGAGCTTCGTCGTCGTGAAGATGAGGAGAACCGCACCGAGCACGATGAGCCAGTACTGCCAGTAGATAACACCGAGACCGAGCACGAGGATCGAACCCGACATAGCCAGCGGCCAAATGGAGCTCGGGGAGAACCAACCGTAGTTACCGGCGGCATCAGCGATCTCAGCATCCTCCCAATCCTCCGGGACAACGTCCTGGCGGACCTCGGTGAAGTGGAAGTACCCGGCAAGCATGAGGCACATGACCGCCGAGAGGAGAAGGGCAACACCGCCGCCCCACTCAACCTCCGGAGGGAGATAGCCAGCATCCTCAATGTGGGTGACCGACCAGAAGTAGATGACGGTCATGATCGCCAGATAGAAAGCCAGCGAGTAGAAAATACGCGAGGTGATTTTCATGATTGTGTCCTCTCTCCTACTTAGGCGTTCTGGTCGATGACGTTCTCGCCATTGCGAGTGTCAATGCGACTGGTAACGAACGGGTGGGTGGAAGTGGCGTAGCCAGCCTCACCGATGGACTCGAGCGCCTGGGCGTTCGTCGCATTCGGGTTAGCGAGGCGGTAGCCGATGTACTCGCGGAAGGCCTCCGGGCTCACGACACGGAGCTCGAAGTTCATCATGGCGTGGTAGGTACCGCACATCTCAGCACAGCGCCCGACGAAGGCACCCTCTTGATCAATGCTGGCGACCTGGAAGGCACGCTGCGAGTTGTTCATCTCCGGGTGAGCGTACGCGTCATGCTTGTACATGAACTGCGGGACCCAGAAAGCGTGGCTCACGTCAGCAGAGGCGAGCTGGAACTCGATAGCCGTGTTCGACGGGAGCACGAGCACCGGGATCTCATCAGAGGAACCGAGGGTCTCAATGTCGTTGTAGTGAAGGTAGCTGTGATCGGAGATGGAGTTACCGTGAATCGGGCCACCCCACTCGTATTCTTCGCCATGAACTTCCTTGGTGAGGACATTGCCCTCCGCGTCACGGTTCTTCGAGGTGTACTCGGCCTGCTCCGTGCGGGCCTCGTCCTTACCCTGATAGAAACCATTCTCCACGGTCTGGCCAGCGAGCGCCTCGGCAGGAATGAGATCCTGGGCGATCTGCTGGTAACCGAACTTCCAGTTCCACTGGAACGCGGTGACGTCGACAACGACCTGCGGGTCCTTGTCCAGCGCCGTCGCGGCATCCTCAGCACGGACGGTGTTGAAGAACAGCGTCATGGTGATGGCGATCGGAATAAAGGTGAGGATGATCTCCAGCGGGATGTTGTACTGGAGCTGGTTCGGGAACTCGCCCTTACCCTTCTTCTGCGCGCGCTTCGCGGTGGAGAAGAATGCGTGGTAGAGCATGAGAACCCACATGATGATACCGATGACCCATGCGGTCAACCAGGTCCACACCCAGAAATTCTGCAGCTCCTGGGCTTCCGGGGTAATCGGCTCGGGCTCACCCATTTGGAGCCACGCACCAATCAAGCCACCAGGACCTTGTACTTCACAGCCTGCCAGCGCCAATCCGCCGAGAGCGAGCATCCCAGCAAGCAGAGCTTTGCGGCCGAAACCGCGCTTGTTTCGCTGATTCACGTGTGTCTGCCTTCCTGTGCACACTAGTTACCTAACGAACTCTTAAGTTCATTCCTAACTCCGCAGACTATCGCAAAGTGGCCGATATTCCATGTCTTTTCTCCACCGCGACAATCCCAGCACCAGTCCCCATCCCGCATCAACAGAGCCTACTACCAGCGCATTTGCAGAGTCAGTCCACATTTCACGCAAAAGCTCACCGTGTGAGGGATGGAAACTGTCACCTATCGACTACCCATAAACGGGGCTAACCCGAAGGTGTAACCGCGACTATTGCTGGGATAACGCTATCTGGCTTCCCACCCTCCCCACCGGCGTGTGTACGCTAACGGCAAGGGCTACACTCAGCCTTCACAGTGAACAACCACAGTGAACTACAAGCGACTCGAACACAGTAAGGACGTTATATGTGCGGTCTCGTCGGCCTGCTCGCATCCACCCCCACCGCAGGCACCTTCGCCGATGCCATCAACCGGGCCCTACCCTGTATGCGCCACCGCGGCCCCGATGCGGCCGGCACCTGGCACGACGACCACATGATCTTCGGGTTCAATCGGCTCTCAATCATTGATATTGCCCACTCCCACCAACCCCTCCAATGGGGCCCCATCGGTCAACCCTCCCGCTACAGCCTCACCTTTAACGGGGAGATCTACAACTACGTGGAGCTGCGCGAGGAACTGCAGGCCGCCGGGTACGAGTTCTACACCGAGGGCGACGGGGAACCGATTATTGTTGGCTACCACCACTGGGGCACCGACGTGGTCAATCACCTCCGCGGCATGTTCGCCTTTGTCATCTGGGATACCTATACTCACACCGCCTTCGTCGCCCGCGACCCCTTCGGTATCAAGCCCCTCTACATGGCAACGACACCGGTCGGCACCGTCTTCAGCTCCGAGAAAAAGGTCATCCTCGAACTTGCCCCCGAGCTCAACCTCGACTTGGAGTTGGACAAGCGGGCCATCGAGCACTACGTAGATCTGCAGTATGTGCCCGAGCCGGAGTCCCTCCACACCCAGATTCGCCGCCTCGAATCGGGCACCTGCGCCACCCTCACCCCCGGCGGTGAGCTCACGGTGTCGCGCTACTTCACGCCCACCTTCCCCATTCAACCGGTGGCGAAGGGCGAGGAGCAGAAGCTCTTCGACAGGATCGCCGCGGCGATGGAGGATTCCGTGGCCAAGCACATGCGCGCCGATGTGACCGTCGGCTCCTTCCTCTCCGGCGGCATCGACTCCACCGCCATTGCTGCCCTGGCCAAGCGCCACAACCCGAACCTCCTCACCTTCACCACCGGCTTTGAGCGGGAGGGCTATTCCGAGGTGGATGTGGCTGCCGAGTCGGCAGCGGCGATCGGCGTGGAGCACATCGTCAAGGTCGTCTCCCCCGAGGAATTCTCCTCCGCATTCCCAAGAATCATCTGGTACTTGGATGATCCGGTGGCCGATCCGTCGCTCGTCCCGCTCTACTATGTCGCCGCCGAGGCGCGCAAGCATGTCAAGGTCGTGCTCTCCGGAGAGGGCTCCGATGAGCTCTTCGGCGGCTACACCATCTACAAGGAGCCGCTCTCCCTCAAGCCGTTCGACTACCTGCCCTCCCCCCTGCTCAGGGCACTCCACAAGGTGGGCGAGGCGCTTCCCGACGGCGTCCGTGGCAAGTCCCTCCTGCTGCGCGGCACCACCCCGATGGAGCAGCGCTATTACGGCAATGCCCGGTCGTTCGACTTTGAACAGATGAAGCGAGTCATCCCGTGGGCGGTTCCGGAGTGGGATCACTCCGACTACACCGCCCCCATCTACGCGCAGTCCACACACATGGATCCGGTGGCCCGGATGCAGCATCTGGACATGTTCACCTGGCTGCGCGGCGATATCCTCGTCAAGGCGGACAAGATCACCATGGCCAACTCCTTGGAGTTGCGGGTGCCGTTCCTCGACCGGGAGGTGTTCAACGTCGCCCAGACGATCCCCTATGACCTCAAGACTGCCCACGGCACGACAAAGTATGCCCTCCGTGAGGCGCTGAAAGACATTGTCCCCGCCCATGTGCTCCACCGGCGCAAGCTGGGCTTCCCCGTCCCCCTCAAGTTCTGGCTCCAAGGCGAGGAGCTCTATGACTGGGCCCGCACCCAAATTACTGAGGCGGGCACCGATCATCTCTTTGATTCACAGGCTGTCCTCGAAATGCTCGAGGAACATCGCCGTGGTGAGGCCGAACACTCCCGCCGCCTGTGGACGGTCATTGCGTTCATGATCTGGCACGGCATTTTTGTGGAAAAGCGGATCGACCCCCAGATCGAGCAGAAGGACTATCCGCTCTGGATTTAGTGGAAGGAATCTCCGCAGGCGCAGGTGCTCACCGCATTCGGGTTGTCAATGGTGAACCCCTGCGAGGAGATCGTGTCGGCGAAGTCGATGGTCGCCCCAGCCAGGTAGGGCATGCTCATTTTGTCCACCGCCAGCTTCACACCGTCAAATTCCGTGACGACATCCCCGTCACGGGTGGTGTCATCAAAAAAGAGCTGGTAGCGCAACCCCGAGCAGCCACCGGGCTGGACGGCAATGCGCAGGGCGAGGTCGTCGCGCCCCTCCTGCTCAATGAGGGCCTTCGCCTTCGCAGCGGCAGCAGCGGTGAGGGTGACACCTGTGGTTTCAGTGACGGGAGCACTCACGGGCTTCTTCTCCTTATGTCAGTAGTAGGTCGTTGACGTGTCACCACAATAGCACTAGATCGCCCCACCCCGGCAGCGAGCAGTTTGAACCAGGTTGTCACCGTCCTCAACCGTGGTCTACCCTAGGGGCTGTGACTGCGACAAACACCGCTCCTGAGACCCCCGACCGGCCCCAACCCAATCCGGCCGCCTACACGCCAAAGAAGGGGAAAGCGACCCCGAAGCGCCGCGATGTTGAGCGAGCACACGGCGTCAACCTGCCACCGGTGCAAGCCCCCGAGACCGCCGCTGAGGCACGCCGCAGGAAGAAGGAACTCAAGAACTCCATGACCAAGGAGGAGTACAAGGCATACAAGGCGAAGCAAAAGGAGGAACGCATCGCCGAAAGCAAGCAGGCTCGTGCCCGCATGGATGCCGGTGATGAGAACTACCTCCTCGAGCGCGACCGTGGCCCCGTCAAGCGGTATGTGCGCGACTGGGTGGATTCGCGCCGCTTCTTCTCCGAGCTGGTCATGCCCGTCGCTCTGGCGCTGCTCATCATTCTGCTCATCGGCCAGTTCTTCCCCACTGTGGGAACCACCCTGTCGCTGGCGGCGTTCATTATCATCATCTTCTTCTTTATTGACGGGTTCGTCATCTCGCGGAAGGTCAACCGCGATGTTCGTGCGGTGTTTCCCGAGCATGCCGCCGAGACTGGCTTCTCCCTCGGGTTCTACGCGTGGAGCCGAGCTTCCCAGATCCGCCGCCTGCGCACCCCCCGCCCTCAGGTCTCCGTCGGGGACTCGGTTTAAGTATGCAGACCAGCGATTTCTTCGACCGCATTCCCACCCCGGACCCGGAGGCGGCCCTCGCTGTGCGCGACCGGCTCGCCCCAACCGGCACCCACTGGGGTGGTCTGGCGGTGCTGGCGCAGCGATTCGCGGCCATGACCGCGCGCACGGGCGCCAGCTCGTCGCTGCCGCAGACGCTCCGCGCCCATGTCAGCCTCACCCACCTCGCACCGTCGCCACTGATCAGTGGCATTACCAGCCACCCGGCAAGTGAACTGCCCGCTCAGCTGACCACCCAACCGGGTATCGAATGCACCATCCGTGACCATCCCCCCACCGCCGTCGACGAGGTCACCGATGAGGTCGTGGCCGCGTGCCTGCGCGAGGGGGAGACCATCGCAGAGGGAATCGCCGCCGACCACCCCGACGTGGTCATTCCCGCCGTCGCGGGCCCAGGATCCTCAACGTGGGGGGCGATCCTCACCGGGGTCGCCACCCACACCGAGCCCGTCCGTATCACCGGTGTGGGCCTGGGTGCCCCCATCACTGACGAGCAGTGGAACCGCAAGGTTGCCCTCATCCGCGACGGCATGTTCGCCGCGCGGGAGGTCCACACCGATCCCCTCGCTGTTCTGCGCACCGTCGCAGAATTCTCCGGCCAACCCGCCCTCATCACCTTCGCCTCCACCGTTGCGCACTGCGCCTCCCGCAGCCTCCCGGTACTTCTCGACGGCCCCACCGCCGCCGCAGCAGCCCTGTGGGCGGATCGCCTCGCCCCAGGTACCCGGGCCTATCTCAGTGCTGCCTCGACCTCGCACGAGCCGGCGGAGAACAGTGCCTACTCCGCCCTCGAGTGCACCCCGCTCACCGAGCTGGGACTGCGCGGGGTGGAGGGAACCGCATCTTTGGCGGTGCTCCCGCTGGTGCGACAGGCTCTCCTGCTGACCCAGGTTAGCTAATCTGTCCTAAGCTGGAGCCTATGCCGAGAGCACTGCAACGCTGGGCGCTGGTGGTTCCGGCTTCCATCGGGCTCGGCCTTCTCCTCGATTGGGTCCATCTGCCCGCCGGTTGGATCATCGCCGGAATCCTCCCGGCGGCTGCCTGTGCTCTGCTCACCGGGGAGGAATTGCGCCTCAACGACGTTGTCTTCCGATTCGGGCGCTCCACAATCGGTGTGCTCGCGGGTATCCCGCTCACCACCGTCGGAGTGGCTACCCTGGCCCGCTTCATTGTGCCCGGGCTTGCAGTGACGGCGATTACGGTGGCCATCACCCTCGTCGCCGGTTTCCTCCTCTACCGCCACCACCGCGAACTCGGGGTGGAAACATCGATCTTGTCCATGCTGCCCGGTGGGGCTGGGGCGATGCCGGTGATGGCGAAGGAGCTCGGTGCCGACTACCGCTACGTCTCCTTGAGCCAATACCTGCGGGTCTTAGCGGTGTCCTTCTCCCTCCCGCTCATCGCTGGGGCGATGCTCGGGCACGTGGAGACGCATCCGGTCACCCATGCCCCGCCGACTGTAGTTGGGGTCCTCGCCCTCCTCATCGTGGTGGCGGTGGCAGAACCGTTGGGGAAACTGATCCATCTGCCCGCCCCGTCAATTCTCGGTTCGCTCCTCCTCGGGGTGGTGGTCGAACTCGCCCTCCCCGATCCGTGGACCCTCTATCCGCCCCTGCTGTTCCGGATCGCAGCGTTTCTCATGGTGGGCTGGATGGCCGGTGGTTCCATGTCGGCGACTGCCCTCAAGCAGTTCGCCCACGAGTTGCCTGCCACCCTCGCCGTCATCGCCATCCTCATGGGGGCGTGCGCGGCCACCGCGTGGCCGCTGGCGGCGGTGCTCGATGTGAGCTACTTCGAGGGGTATTTGGCCACCACCCCCGGCGCGCTCGATACGGTCCTTGCGCTTTCCGACGTCGGGGGTGCGGGCCCGGAGGTGGTCACCATCCAAGTGATTCGCCTCCTGGTGATTTTCTTTATCGGCGGTTATCTGCGCCAGATCATTGCCTTTCTTGGCCGGCGCACCGACCGCGACGGCAATTAGCCACTACGGGGACGGGTCTGGTCACCGCAGCGACCAGACCCGGCGGCCTACACGAGGGTGTAAAGCCAGCCGTGTGTATCCTCCACGGTGCCGCGCTGAATCCCGGTGAGGTGCTCGCGCAGCTGCATGGTGATCGTGCCGGGTTCAGCGTTGTTGACCACGAAGTCGAGCCCGTTGCCCTTGACGTGCCCGATCGGGGTGATGACGGCGGCGGTCCCGCAGGCGAGGGACTCCGTCATCGCACCGCTGGCCACATCGTCGGCCCACTGCTGCTTAGTCACCTTCTTCTCCGAGGCACCGTAGCCGAGATCGCGGGCGACCTGAAGGATGGAATCGCGGGTCACACCGGGCAGGAGGGATCCAGACAGGGCGGGGGTGACCACCTCGGCATCGGCACCGGAGCCGTAGACGAACATGATGTTCATGCCGCCCATCTCCTCGATGTAGTTGCGCTCGATGGCGTCGAGCCAGACGACCTGGTCGCAGCCCTTCTCCTCGGCCTGTTCCTGCGCGAGGAGGGAGGCCGCATAGTTGCCAGCGCACTTGGCCGCACCGGTGCCACCGGGGGCGGCGCGAACGTAGTCATCGGTGATCCACACGGTCACCGGCTTCACCCCGTTGGCAAAGTAAGCCCCGGCCGGGGAGGCCATAAGGATGTAGAGGTACGTGTGGCCGGGGTGCACGCCGAGGGTCTCATCGGTGGCGAACATGAGCGGGCGCAGGTAGAGGGATTCCTCACCGGGCTGGGGAACCCAGGCTTGGTCGATGGTCACCAACTGGCGGATGGATTCGAGGAATTCCTCCTCCGGAAGGGCCGGCATCGCCAGCCGGTGGGCGGAGCGGGCAAAACGGGCGGCGTTTTGTTCCGGACGGAAGCTCTTGATATGGCCGTCGGGCTGCCGATAGGCCTTGATGCCCTCGAAGATGGATTGACCGTAGTGGAGGGTGGTCAATGCTGGGGAGAGCGGGATCGGCTCGAACTTGCGCACCTGCGCGTTGTGCCAGCCCTCCTCCTCGTTCCACTCGATGGTGACCATGTGGTCGGTGAAGTGCTTCCCAAAGCCGGGATTTGCCAATATAGCCTCGCGTTCGGAGTCGCTGGCAGGGCTGTCGCTGGGATGAATGGTGTACTCAAGTTGTGCCATGGCTCTTAAGGTACACCGTTGTCCGCAAAACTACAGTGAGCGCTACTGGTAAAGCACAGTGAGCGCTACTGGTCCGGATGCTCCGACTCGAATTTCGCGCGCCGCTCCATCTGCTCGAGGCGGCGGCGAATGATGCGGTCCGTCTCAATTCTCGCCCGCATCCGGGGCGGATACCCGGTCTCCTCCACGTCATAGATGGGGATGGACAACCGGTTGGCAATGACGTCAATCCCCTTCGGCCCGCCGATCGGGCGGCGCAGGTAGGCACCGGTGGCATCGACGAGGAGAATGGACATCTCATTGACAAAGGTCTCTGGCTCGACGTAGCCCTCCACCCCAGTGGTGTTGCCTGCCCAGGCAACCAAATCGGCGAGGTCACTCTCCCGCACGGTGGCACCGGCGGCGCGGGAGGCACCACCGCTGCGGCGTGTGGCACCGCCGGAACCGTGCGACCTTTTCAACCAGTTAAACATCAGTGCCTCAGTATAGCGTGCGCGAGAGTCCAGCCTCGCATCCAGCTATTTTCTCAACTTCCGGCCCAAAATGGGACAAACGTAATAGAATGGACGCGTATTGCATCTAAACAGACTCAAGGAGTTAAGCGCTAATGTCAACATCCGTTGAGATGCCTGAACTGGGCGAATCCGTCACCGAAGGCACGATCACCACGTGGCTCAAGAAGGTCGGGGACACCGTTGAGGTTGATGAACCGTTACTGGAGGTATCAACGGACAAGGTTGACACCGAAATCCCCTCCCCCGTGGCTGGAACGATCCTCGAGATCCGCGCCGAGGAGGATGAGACCGTCGATGTCGGCACCGTCATCGCGGTGATCGGCGAGGCCGGTGAGACCCCTGCAGCCAGCGCCCCCGCCCAGGAAGCGCCCGCCCCGGCTGCCGCAGAAGCCCCGGCCCCTGAGCCGCAGCAGGCCGCCCCGGCTGCCGCAGAAGCCCCGGCCCCTGAGCCGCAGCAGGCCGCCCCGGCTGGCGGCGGAGCCGCCACTGACGTGGAAATGCCGGAACTCGGCGAATCCGTCACCGAGGGCACCATCACCACATGGCTGAAGAAGGTCGGCGACCACGTCGACATGGACGAGCCGCTCCTCGAGGTCTCCACCGACAAGGTAGACACGGAAATCCCCTCCCCGGTCGCAGGCACCGTCGTGGAAATCCTCGCCCAGGAAGATGAGACCGTCGACGTCGGAACCGTCATCGCCCGCATCGGCGACGGCTCTGCCGCCCCGGCCCCCGAGCCGAAGCAGGAAGCCCCAGCCGCCCCGGCCCCCGAGCCGAAGGCGGAACCTGCCCCAGCCGCCCCGGCCCCGAAGCCCGCTGCTGCCCCCGCCCCGGCGACGGCCAACTCCGGCCAGTACGTCACCCCGCTCGTGCGCAAGCTCGCCCGCGAGTACAACGTCGACCTCTCCCAGGTTTCTGGCACCGGCATCGGTGGGCGCATCCGCAAGCAGGATGTCATGGCCGTGGTCAACGGTGACGGCACCGCTGCTGCAGCACCTGCGGCACGGGAGTCCGCGAAGGGCGTCGATCCGGCAAAGGCGGCGCTGCGTGGAACTACCCAGAAGGTGAACCGGATCCGCCAGATCACCGCTGCGAAGACCCGCGAGTCCCTTGCCACGACCGCCCAGCTCACCCAGGTTCACGAGGTGGACATGACGAAGGTGTGGGACCTGCGCGCTCAGACCAAGGAGGCATTCAAGGAGAAGTACGGCATCAACCTCACCTTCCTGCCGTTCTTCGCCAAGGCTGCGGTGGAAGCGCTCGTCGCTCACCCCAACGTCAACGCCTCCTACAACCCGGAGACCACGGAGATGACCTACCACGGTCAGGTCAACCTGGCCATCGCTGTGGACACCGAGCAGGGTCTGCTCTCCCCGGTCATCCACAACGCCCAGGACCTGTCTCTGCCGGAGTTGGCCCAGGCCATCGTCGATATCGCAGATCGCGCCCGGACGAGCAAGCTGAAGCCGAACGATCTCGTCGGCGGCACGTTCACCATCACCAACATCGGCTCCAATGGGGCGCTCACGGACACCCCGATCCTCGTCCCGCCGCAGGCGGCGATGATCGGCACCGGTGCGATCACGAAGCGCCCGGTTGTGGTCAATGAGAACGGCGTGGATGGCATCGCCATTCGCAACATGGTGTTCCTGCCCATGACCTACGATCACCAGGTTGTCGATGGTGCCGATGCGGGTCGGTTCATGACCACCGTGCGCGATCGGCTGGAGACCGGCAACTTCGAGGCCGATCTTGACCTCTAAACTTGCTGGTTAAAACAGTATTTCGAGTGTGAGTCCCGTCACTGAGGGTGGCGGGACTTCGCGCATCTCACCCGCGTATAATGCCACCCATGACGTCCCCTTCGACACCCCTGCCCTTCTCCACCCGCCACATCGGCCCGACCAGCACAGATACCGCCTCCATGCTGGAGATTCTCGGTTTTTCCAACCTGACGGAACTGATGCGGGCGGCGATGCCCGCCGAGATCATGGAAGACAACCCGCTCGCCGAGCTGCCTGCACCGCTGTCCGAGGAGGATGCCCAGGCGAAGCTTCGCGCCTACGCCAGCGAGAACATCGCCCTCAAATCCCTGTACGGCCAGGGGTTCTCTGACACAATTACCCCGGCAGTGATCCGCCGCAACATGGTAGAAAACCCCGCCTGGTACACCGCTTACACCCCCTACCAGGCCGAGATCTCGCAGGGCCGGCTCGAGGCACTCCTCATCTTCCAAACCCTCATCAGTGACCTCACTGGGCTGCCCATCGCCAACGCGTCACTGCTCGACGAGGCCACCGCTGTGGCCGAAGCCGTCGGGCTGATGAGCCGGTCCCAGAAGAAGACCAACCATGTACTCTTTGACGAGCGCCTCCACCCGCAGGATCTCTCCGTCGCCGTGGAGCGCGCCCGCACCCTCGGCCTCGAGGTGAGTGTCGGCGACGTCACCGCCGGAATTGCCCAGGAGGGGCTCACCGGCGTTGTCATCGCCTACCCGGGCACGGCCGGCGATATCGTCGACCCGGCCCCGATTATTGAGCAGGCCCACTCGGTGGGCGCGTTGGCCACCGTCGTCGCAGATCCGCTCGCCCTCCTCGTGCTCGAATCTCCCGGTGCCCTCGGTGCCGACATTGCCGTCGGCTCGGCGCAGCGGTTCGGTGTACCCCTCTTCTTCGGCGGCCCGCATGCGGCGTTCATGGCTGTGCGGGAAAACCTTGTGCGGCAGATGCCGGGACGGCTTGTCGGGGTGAGCAAGGATATGGACGGCAATCCCGCCCTGCGCCTCACTCTCCAGACCCGCGAGCAGCATATTCGCCGCGAGAAGGCAACGAGTAATATCTGCACCGCCCAAGCTCTCCTCGCCAACATCGCCGCCATGTACGCCGTCTGGCACGGGGCGGCGGGCCTGACGCGGATCGCCCGGCGCGTCCACGAGTTGGCCGCTGAGTTCGCGGTAAACCTGGTCGCCCAAGGGGTGGACATTGAGCACCGCGATTTCTTTGACACGGTGGCCGTGACCGTCCCCGGGGAAGCCCAAGTGGTTGTGGATAAGGCCGCCGAGTTAGGCCTGCTCTTGCGGCCACTGGATACCCACACGGTGTGTGTTTCCTTCGGCGAGTCCGCCACAAGCGAGGACATTGACCTGCTCCTGCAGGCGTTTGGGCTCGACCGGGTGGTCAACGCCAGCACCGGCGCCGATGCCCTCGAGCGCTACTCCTACTCCACCCCGCGCTCGTCTGCTCCACTGAGCCATGAGATTTTCCACCGCATCCACTCGGAGTCCCAGATGATGCGCTACTTGCGTCAGCTCTCCGATAAGGACTTGGCTCTCGACCGGACGATGATTCCGCTCGGCTCATGCACCATGAAGCTCAATCCGGCAGCGGCAATGGAGCCGATTACGTGGCCTGAACTGGCGAATATTCACCCGTATGCCCCGGATTCACAGACCCGTGGGTGGCGCAAGATCCTCGCCGACCTGGAATCGTGGTTGAGCACGATCACCGGTTATGCGGCGACGAGCCTGCAGCCAAACGGCGGCTCGATGGGTGAGCTGGCAGGCCTGGTGGCGATTCGCCGCTACCACGCCTCACGGGGGGAAACGCAGCGCACGATCATCCTCATTCCGGTCTCCGCCCACGGGACGAATGCCGCCAGCTCCACCCTGGCGGGATTGACGGTGGTGACGGTGGCCAGCGCCGATGACGGCACCATTTCCCTGGAGGATTTGGATGCGAAGTTGGCCAAGCACGGCGATCAGGTCGCCGGCATCATGATCACCTACCCCTCCACGCACGGCATCTATGAGAACACGGTGCGGGAGGTGTGCAACCGGGTGCACGCGGTGGGTGGCCAGGTCTATATTGACGGCGCCAACATGAACGCCCAGGTGGGGTGGTCTCGTCCGGGCCGCTTCGGCGGGGATGTGTCCCACCTCAACCTGCACAAGACCTTCGCCATCCCGCACGGCGGTGGCGGCCCCGGTGTCGGCCCGGTGGCGGTGGCGGAGCACCTCGTTCCGTTCCTTCCAGCTGATCCGCTGGCCAGTGACCCGCACCAGCCGATTCCGGAGGGGGCGGGGATCCCGATGGTGAACACGAAGTACGGCTCCGCTGGTGTGACTCCGATTACGTGGATGTACATTTCCATGCTCGGCGCCCCCGGGTTGACAGAGGCCACCGCGATGGCAGTGCTCAACGCCAACTATGTGGCCCATGAGCTCGACGCCTACTTCCCGGTCCTGTACCGGGAGAATGGTCTGGTTGGCCACGAGACGATCTTTGACCTGCGCCCGCTGGAGAAGGCGACGGGGATCACCGCCACCGATGTGGCGAAGCGTCTCCAGGACTACGGCATTCACGCCCCAACGCTCGCGTTCCCGGTTCATGGCACCCTCATGTTTGAGCCGACTGAGTCGGAGGACAAGGCGGAGATGGATCGGTTCATCACTGCGATGAAGGCGATTCATGCGGAGATCATGGAGGTGAAGGAGGGCACTGTGAGCAAGGAGGAGTCCGTGCTCACCCATGCCCCGTTCACTGCGGCGAGCCTCATCGCCGATGATTGGGATCACGCGTTTTCCCGCACCACCGCCGGCTATCCGATTGATGCCCTCGCCCACCGTATGTATTTCCCGCCGGTGCGGCGTATCGACGACGCCTACGGCGACCGCCACCTCTATGTCACCGTGCCCCCGCTGACGGCATGGAACACCACGAACTGGGCCGATACCTACACCGAGCTGACGGGAAAGTAAGAAGAAACGGGAAAGTAGGAAGAAATATGACTGACAACACAGCACACGAGATCAAGCACTCGCCGTTGGAGTCCACTCACGTTGGGCTAGGGGCCACGATGGTGGAGTTTGCCGGCTGGAATATGCCGTTGAAGTACACCTCGGATTTGGAGGAGCACCGGGCTGTCCGTGAGGTGGCCGGCCTGTTTGATCTCTCACACATGGGCGAGTTTACGGTTGCTGGGGTGGATGCAGCAGCCCTGCTCAACTACGTGTTCCTCCTCGATGCGAACAAGCTCTCCGTGGGCCGGGCCAAGTACACGCACCTGGTCAATGCCGACGGCACGATCATCGATGATCTCATCATCTACCGGCTTGGGGAGCAGGAGTTCTTCATTGTTCCGAATGCGGCAAACACCGCTGTGGATTGGGAGACACTGTCTGCCCGTGCCGCAGAGCCCCAACCGGAGGGCTATCCCGACCCGGGCGCCGCTTTTGATGTGCGGGTGGTCAACCAGTCCGATGAGTTGAGCAACATCGCCATCCAGGGTCCGCAGTCGGAGGCGATCCTCTCCCGGCTCATCCCCGCCGCCCAGCATGAGCAGCTCAGCGCTCTCAAGTACTACGCTGCCGAGTGGTTCGATGTGGCCGGGATGCGCCTGCTGGTGGGCCGCACCGGCTACACGGGCGAGGATGGGTTTGAAATCTACGCGCCGTTCCCAAATGCTACACAGCTGTGGGATGCCCTCATGGAGGCAGGTCAACCGGAGGGACTCATCCCGGCAGGTCTCGCATCCCGTGACTCCCTGCGCCTGGAGGCCGGGATGCCACTGTATGGCGATGAGCTGACTGCGGAGTTGACCACGGTGGATGCGGGGATGCGCGGCATTGTAGGCAAGGAGAAGGTCGGCGATTTTTATGGCCGGGCCCTCCTTAATCTCCCCGTGTCTGACCGCAAGCTGGTGGGCTTGAACGGCACGGGCCGCCGTGCTGCCCGCCATGGTACGGAGCTCTACGTTCCCGCTGATGCCGCCGCCCCAGGAGCTGACGCCGCCGCTCCGATTGGCCACGTCACGAGCGGGCTACTCTCCCCCACGCTCGGCTACCCGATTGCCTTGGCCTATGTGGATCGCACCCACAGTGAGCTCGGCACGGTCATTGAGGCCGATATTCGCGGCAAGCGCTACCCAATGACGGTGGTGAAGCCGCCGTTCTACACGCGCGAGCAGTAAGCTCACCGCGCGCGAGCAGTGCAACACCACTGCGCGCGAACAATACCGCCTGCACCGGCTGGAGTACCTATTTCCCCAGCCGATAGGGCATAATGACCACAGTTACACCAACCAGGGTTACACCCAACACGGGTGAAGCCCACCAAGAGAAAGGCCTCCCATGGCTCTGCCTGACAACTACTCCTTCACCTCGGACCACGAGTGGATCAACGCCGCTGCTGACAGTGCTGTCGGTTCCACCGTCAAGGTGGGCATCACTGAGGTTGCCACGAACGCTCTCGGAGAGATCGTCTTTGTTGATCTGCCGCAGGTGGGCGATGAGATCACCGCCGGGGAATCGTGCGGTGAGGTGGAGTCGACGAAGTCGGTTTCGGACATCTACGCTCCGGTTTCCGGCACCGTCACCGCTGTCAACGATGCCCTCGAGGATGATCCCTCGATCATCAACTCGGACGCCTATGAGGCTGGTTGGCTCTTTGAGGTCGAGGTCACCGAGCTCGGCGAGCTCCTCGACGCCGCCGCCTACGAGGCCCTCGACAACTAGCTGAGAAACGGCCCGGGATGAACAAGGGGCCTGACCCCCGGATAGTGGACGCATCGGGGGTGGTTATGCTGCGTGGGTCATTGTAGCTGATGTGAGGGTTTCAAACATGTCGGGGGTGAGGTGGTGGCACCAGGTGTGCCGCCTGGGCGTGTTGTAGCGCGTGCAGCACCGAAACACCTCCTGCCGGCAGGCCAACGGGGTGTCAAAGGCTTTCCTATCCTTGAGCACTTCTGGATTGAGGGGGGCGTTAAATGACTCCGCTAGCGCATTGTCCGCGCTGGTGCCCACTGCCCCCATGGACTGGACAACCCCGAGCGACTGACAGTAAGCCTCGATGACCAGCGAGGTTCTCATATGATCTGCCAAAGCAAAGCTAGATACATATTCTTCCCGCCTTTACACGGCAGGTACGTGATATCGCCCACATAGACGTTGTTGGGGCCAGAGGAGGTGAAGTTGCGGCTGACCAAGTCCGGCATGACCCGGTGGCCTGGGGTGCGCTTGGTGGTCACACACCGGCGTTTCTTACTAAAGCCTTTCACGTTCATCGCTTTCATGATCCGGGCAACTCTTTTGTGATTGACCGGCTCGGTCAAGGTCTTTGTCTTCTTTCAAATAAGGTCTTTGTCTTCTTTCAAACTCGCGGCGATTGATCTTAAGAACCGTGCACAT
>JAXFPD010000016.1:0-20502 GCA_034179945.1 Corynebacterium sp.
TGGAACGAGATACGGCTTCACCAAAGTCTCGGCTATCGCACACCAGCTGAGGTCGAGGAAGAGTTTTGGGAAACCAACCCGACCCAAGGAATAATAGAAATCAAGGCAAATGCCTAGGAACAAAACCCGGGACACTTCAGAACTAAACCCAGGACGCTTCAGTGGCGTATCTGTCTTTCGAATCTAGGGTTAGTTTCACGGCGGTGGTTTAGGGGCCGTCGCGGGGTTGTGGGGTGATGGTTTTCACGCGGCGGTTTCCTGTTTGTTGTTGGGGTCCTCGTCGATGACCGCAGCGGCGATGATCTCTTTGACCTGCGTCAGGCTAGTTAGTGACATGTAGCGTTTTTGTTGTGTCCAGTCTTCTGATTGTTCGGCGAGTACAGTACCGATGAGGCGGGTGATGGATTCCCTGTTGGGGAAGATGCCGACAATGTTGGTGCGCCTGCGGGTTTCCTTGTTGAGGCGTTCTGTGGAGTTGTTTGGCCAGATCTGTTTTCAGACTGCTTTCGGGGCATTGGTGAACGCGAGAGGATCATCCAGGTTCTCACGAATGTAGTCGGCAGCGGTGGGAAAGGCTTTCTCCAGGTAGGTGATCGTTTCTGTGGCCTGGTTTTTGACGGATTCGGAGTCTGGTTGTTTGAAGATGGTGTGGAAGATCGCTGACACCATCGGCCATTGGGTTTTCGGCACCATGGAGGAGAGGTTCTTGGTGAAGTGGGTGCGGCAGCGTTGCCAGTATGCGGTTGGGTAGACGACTCCGGAAGCGTGTTGGATACCGAGGTGGGCATCACTGGTGAGCATGAAAATATCGGTGAGTCCTCGCTGGTGGAGGGTACGGAAGAATTCAAGCCAGGAGGTTTTGGATTCACTGGTGGCGATGTGCATACCCAGTATTTCTCTAAAGCCCTCATTGTTGACGCCGGTGGCCACCAACACGGAGGTTCTATTGACTCGTCCTCCCTCGCGTACTTTCATCACCAACGCATCACAGGACACATACAGGCAGAGGCCGTCTGTCAGGGGGCGGGTGAGGAAATCATCAACCAGTTGGTCTAAGTCTTCAGCCATGCGGGAAATAGGTTCCTTCCCGCAATTTTGGTACCGCCACATCAATAGTGCAGTTGAACCGATAGAATAAGGCGCGGTGGCCATCGTGGGTCTCCTTTTCGTTGAGATGTAGTAGTCAGGCGAAAGGATACTCGCGGTGGCCGCCTCACTTATCAGCAACAATCACACCGCGGTACAACATGACACCACTCTAGGGGACGCAACCCACCAAAAACCGCCATATTTGACTGTATTTAACCTTATGTTCCCATTAATCAAAAACACGAAGACCAGCAAAAACAAAGGTTAACAACTGCACAAATATTCGACCCATGGGGGTTCGAGTCCCACCAGGGGGACCATGCGGGGGAACTCTTTCGCCGTGTGGTGCGTTAGAACCGGTGACAGAGTCACTACGAACCCAGAAAGAGACAGTGAAGCACAGTGCGTAGTAACAATCCGGTTATCGGAACTCTTGAGCGCTCCGCCGCTGCCCGATACTCCACCTCACGCGACCCGTTCGGGTCAGCGGACACCATGGGGACAACCCCCTTCACCCTCCCGGCGGTGCAGCCGACCGGTGAACGGGCGATCACCGTGGACGATATCATCGCGAAGACGGGGATCACCCTCGCCGTCATCGTCGTGGCGGCGATGGCGAACTTCGCCCTCGCACTGACCGGTAACGCCGGGGCAACGATGGGGCTCACGTTCCTCGGGGCGATCGGCGGGCTTATCGCCGTGCTCGTCTCCTCCTTCTCCGCCAAGGGTGGGGGATCGGCGGCGGTCACCCTCATCTACGCCGTCTTTGAAGGCCTGTTTGTGGGCGGATTCTCCTTCCTCATGACCGGTTTCACCGCCGCGAACACGGACATCGGTATCCTCATCGCCCAGTCGGTCATCGGCACCTTCGGTGTATTCGCTGGCATGCTCTACGTGTACAAGTCGGGGGCGGTCAAGGTTACCGGGAAGTTCCGCCGTGTGATCACCGGTGCCCTCTTCGGTGTGTTGGCGATGGTCATTGTCAACCTCATCACCAGCTTCTTTGGACTCAACCTGCTCCGGGATGGGGGCCTGCTGTCCATCGTGTTCTCCCTCGTGGTCATCGTCATCGGGGCGTTCACGTTCCTCCTCGACTTTGACGAGGCAGACCGGATGGTGCGCGCCGGAGTACCCGCCCGCTACGCATGGGGGATTGCACTGGGGCTGGCCGTCACAGTCGTGTGGCTGTACACGGAGATTCTCCGTTTCCTCAGCTACTTCCGCGACTAGACTGAGGGTAGAGCGCGGTCGGCGGCCAGTGGAGGTTACCCGCCGCAGCTAAGGAGCTCGGTACATAGCTAGGTAGTGCGAGAACCCGACGAGATCATTCTCGTCGGGCTCTCGTTGCGCTGTGTGGCGCGTTGCGCTGTAGCTACTTCTTTTCGTTGGCCAAGCGCTCAGCGCGCAGGGTGGCCGCCTTGTTTGAGTCGTAGGGCTCGGCGGAAACCAGCGTCACCGAGATCTCCGTCCCGTTGGGGGCGGTGTAGGTGCGGGTCTCACCCTCCTGTGCACCGATGAGAGCGGCACCGAGCGGGGACTCCTCCGAGTAGGTCTCCAGGTCGGGGTTCTCCGACGCGGTGGCGCGGGTACCAATGAGGAAGGTCTCCCGATCGTTCTCATCACCGTTGTAGTAGACGTGGAGAACCGAACCGGCCTGGGCTTCACCCTCGCGCAGCGCGGAGCGCTCCGTGGTGGAGTTCTTCAACATCTCCTCGATCTCACGGATGCGGGCCTCTTCCTGGGCCTGCTGGTCGCGAGCGGCATCGTAGCCGGCGTTCTCCTTGAGGTCGCCCTCTTCGCGCCGCTCGTTGATCTCGGCGGCGATGACCGGGCGGTTATCGATGAGGGCCTTCATCTCCCGCTCGAGGGCGGCTTTCGATTCCGGCGTGATATAGGTCTTGGGGCGATCTGCCATGAGTTTCCTTCCCGACGAACATTAGCGGAGCAATTATACAACCTAGCCCATCGACGTGGGATCAACGGGGGTGTCAGCCAGCGGCATCGGCGGTTCGGTGAGGTAGGCGGGTACCTTATCCGAGCAGCCGTAGGTTTCACCGACAATCGGAACCCCGCGGGTGGGAATGTCGGCGACGATGCGCGTGTACTCCTCCCCGCCGACGGGGTTGAGAATCTCCCGGCGGCCGATCTCATTCTTGTCATAGTCCCACGCCAAAATGATGCAGTAGGAGGGTTGGGTGACATCGCGGCGGTGCACATCGTAGGTCAACCGCAAGGTGTTGTCCGTCAACCGCTGATGGGTGATGCGGGTGGCGGTGACCGGGGTCTGCTGCTGCTTTTGGGTGAATTGGAAGACAACGACCACAGCGGCGAGGAGGAGGAAGAAGAAAATCACTGCGAGAACTTTGCCGGTTGCCGAGCTTGATGGGCTTGCCGGAGTGGCAGCACGAGAGGTCCGAGATGTCATAGCGTTCATCTTAACCGGCGTGTGAGCGGTGTGTTAAGGTGAGGCGCGTGTTTAGTTTGATGGCGATCCACGCCCACCCCGACGACGAGGCCAGTAAGGCTGCTGCGACACTGGCGAAATACGCCGCAGCCGGTCACCGTGTCCATGTCGTGACCTGCACGGGTGGGGAACGCGGGGACATCCTGAACCCGGGCATGGATCGGCCGGGGGTGCTCGAGAACATCACCGCTATTCGCCGGCAGGAAATGGCCGAATCGGCCCGCATCCTCGGGGTCGATCACACGTGGCTCGGCTTCGTCGACTCGGGTTTGCCGGAGGGCGATCCGCTGCCGCCTCTCCCGGAGGGTTGTTTTGCCACACAGCCCCTTGACGTTCCGGTCAACGCGCTCGTTTCCGTCATCCGTGAGGTCCGCCCCGATGTCCTCATTACCTATGATGAGCAGGGTGGATATCCGCATCCTGACCACATCATGACGCACAAGATTTCCCTGCGGGCGTGGGAATTGGCCGGGGACCGTGCCTACCGGCCCGACCTCGGGGTCGCGTGGGAGCCGAAGAAACTCTACTATGTGCACGGTTTCCTCTTCCGCCGCCTGCGCATCCTGCAGGAGGAAATGGTGCGGCAGGGTCTGCGGGATACGGTCGACGAGCTGCCGCCGCACCGCGAAGATATTGACAATCGCGTCACCACCCGCGTCGAATGCGCAGCATACTTCGACATCCGCGATGCGGCGTTGCGCGCCCACGCGACGCAAATTGATCCGCAGGGGCGGTTCTTTTCGATTCCCCTGGAAATTCAGCGTAGGGTATGGCCTACGGAGGAATTTGAGCTCGCTGCTACGCGAGTAACCACCCACCTCCCCGAAGATGATCTGTTTGCCGGATTGACATAAGGAGTTTCACATGCTTGTTCAGTTGCTCGCGCAGTCGCCGCCCACGGGGCCCATGGGCGAAGAATTCGGGAAGGCCTCACCAGTCGGTGTCTTTGTGGTCCTCGCGATGGCCGTCGTTGTTCTCTTCCTCGGGTGGCGGCTCTCACTGCGGGTGCGGCGGATGAATCAGCGGCGTGCCTTCGCTCAGGATCATGGCATCGATCCCTTCGATGTTGAGACCCTGGATAAGGCCATGCGGGAGGCGGGAATCAACGTTCCGGAACGGACGCCGTTCCTCTGAAATGCCTGTAGACTGGTCACGTGAACCTTCTGCCAACTCTCCTGTACCCGCTGTATGAGAACCACCTCAAGAAGGTCGTTCGCGGGGGAAAGCAACCGCGCCATGTGGCGGTGGTTGCCGATGGCAACCGCCGGTGGGCGCGGGAAGCGGGCTTTGCCGATGTCGCCCACGGGCACCGGGTCGGTGCGAAGAAAATCGGCGAATTGGTTTCCTGGTGCGGGGACACCGACGTGGAGATCGTCACCGTCTATTTGCTGTCGACGGAGAATCTCAATCGCTCCCACACCGAGCTTGAACTGCTCTTCAACATCATCGAAGACGTGGTGAAAGAACTATCTGCCCCAGATATCAACTGCCAGGTGCGCCTGGTGGGTCACCTTGACCTGTTGCCGGAGAAAATGGCCACGACGATGCGCGACTATGCTGCGCTCACCGCCGACCATACGGGCATCGAGGTCAACATCGCGGTCGGTTACGGGGGGCGCCAGGAAATCGTCGACGCTGTCGCCGCCTTTATTGAGGAGGAGGCCGGACGCGGCACCACCATCGCCGAACTCGCCGACAAGGTCACCGTCGAGGCGATTTCTGATCACCTTTACACTTCCGATCAGCCCGATCCCGACCTCGTCATTCGCACCTCGGGGGAGCAGCGCCTCAGTGGGTTCCTGTTGTGGCAGTCCGCGTACTCGGAGATTTGGTTTACCGATACGTATTGGCCGGCCTTCCGCCGCATCGACTTCCTCCGCGCGTTGCGCGACTACTCCAACCGGTCTCGTCGCTTCGGCAAATAGTCGGCGGGAGCAGGGCAGCCTTCCTGCCGCCTACATTCTGCGCATGCTCACTGACCCGACGGTATGGTCGGACTGCTTCGTTAACACGAGGGAGGCCCGCACCCGGGTGGGCAGAATATTCTCCACGAGGTTGGGCAGGTTCACCGACTGCCAGATCTCCCGCGCCGTTGCCGTCGCCTCCGCGTCGGTGAGGCCAGCATAGGCGGCGAAGTGGCTGTCGGGCTCGCGGAATACCGTCGAGCGCAGCGTCAAGAAGCGGTCGATGTACCACGTCTCAATGTCGGCGGCGGGGGCGTCGACGTAGATGGAAAAGTCGATGAAATCACTGACCATGAGGGTGGGGCCGGTCTGGAGAACGTTGAGCCCTTCGATGATGAGGATGTCGGGGGAGGCGACAACATGGGACAGTTCCGGGACAATATCGTAGGCCTTGTGGGAGTACACGGGGGCGGTGACTGGGCTCTTCCCGCTCTTTACACTGGATACGAACCGCAGTAGACTGCGCCGGTCGTAGGACTCGGGGAACCCTTTGCGGTCCGTCAACCCCATTTCCGCCAGGGTTGCGGTGGGGTAGAGGAAGCCGTCCGTGGTGATGAGGTCCACATTCGGGGTGGTGTTCCACCGTTGGAGGAGAACCTGCAGGATACGGGCGGTGGTGGACTTGCCGACGGCCACTGAACCGGCCACCCCGATGACAAACGGCACCTTCTTCACCGGGCGTCCGAGGAATTGGGCGGTCGATTCGACCCGCTTCTGTGCGGCGAGAACCTGGAGATAGATGAGGCGGGACAGGGGCAGGTAGACGTCGGACACCTCGTCGAGCTGGATTGATTCACCGAGGCCGCGCAATTGGTCGAGCTCCGCCTCGGTGAGCACCTGAGGCATCGTTTTGCGCAGCGTACGCCACTGCTGGCGGTCAAATCGGATGTACGGTGAGGCAACCATAGGTTTAATTGTGCCATTATTGTTCGCTTACTACACTGTGGGGGAACCGTTCACAGCCATGGATGAAAGGAAACGGCAACAACGATGACGGAGGACATCCGCTCCCAGTCCCTGTCCAGCATCGACCCGGAAGTGTTCCGGGCAATGACCGATGAGCTGGGCCGGCAGCGCAACACCCTGGAGATGATTGCCTCGGAGAACTTCGTTCCCCGCGCAGTGCTCGAAGCCCAGGGATCCGTGCTCACCAACAAGTATGCGGAGGGGTATCCCGGTCGCCGTTACTACGGCGGCTGCGAGTATGTCGACGTCGTCGAGAACCTCGCCATTGAGCGGGCGAAGAAGCTCTTTGGGGCCGAGTTTGTCAACGTGCAGCCGCACTCGGGTGCGCAGGCGAACGCGGCCGTCATGTTCGCCGCCGCCGAGGTGGGCGACACCCTCATGGGGCTCAAGCTTGACCACGGTGGACACCTCACCCACGGGATGAAGATCAACTTCTCCGGACACAACTACAACGCCGTCGCCTACGGGGTGGACGAGCAGACCTTCCGGCTCGACATGGACCAGGTGCGCGAGATCGCCCTTGCTGAACGCCCGCAGGTCATTGTTGCCGGCTGGTCCGCCTACCCGCGTCAGCTCGACTTTGCAGCCTTCCGCTCCATCGCCGATGAGGTGGGGGCGGTCCTGTGGGTGGACATGGCTCACTTTGCTGGCCTCGTTGCCGCCGGATTGCATCCGAGCCCTGTCCCGTACGCCGACATCGTCTCGTCCACCGTGCACAAGACCTTGGGCGGGCCGCGCTCGGGCATGATTATGGCGAAGGAGGAGTGGGCCAAGAAGATCAATTCGGCCGTCTTCCCGGGCCAGCAGGGTGGCCCCCTCATGCATGTCATTGCGGCGAAGGCCGTGGCGTTGAAGATCGCCGGCACGGACCAGTTCAAGGCCCGCCAGGAGCGCACTGTCCGTGGCGCGCAGATCCTCGCTGAACGCCTGCTCCAGAAGGACTGTGCAGACCAGGGTATTCAGGTCCTTACCGGCGGCACGGATGTGCATCTCGTGCTCGTCGATCTGCGCAACTCGGCGATGGACGGCCAGCAGGGGGAGGATCTCCTCCACACCGTGGGGATCACCGTCAACCGCAACACGGTTCCGTTCGATCCGCGTCCGCCGAAGATTTCCTCCGGCCTGCGCATCGGCACTCCCGCCCTGGCCACCCGTGGTTTTGATGATGCGGCCTTCAGTGAGGTGGCCGATATTATTGCGACCGCTCTTGTTGCTGGGAAGGATGCGGACGTGGAGAGTTTGCGCCAGCGTGTGAGTGCTCTCACAGAGAATTACCCCCTCTATGAGGGTCTCGAAGACTGGAAGATGCTAGATTAACTACTACTACGTGTCGCCTCACAGTTTGGCGGCGCGATAGCTCAAGCCGAGATTCCGAAGGAAGGTATCCCATGAAGAAGTTTGTCGCTGGTCTCACCATCGCTGTCGTTGCACTGTCCCTCGGCGCGTGCTCTCCGGCCCGCCAGAAGGACTCCACGGAAGCAGCCATGTCTGAGGCACAGGCCGCAGCCAGCTCCGTCCTGTCCACCCTCACCACGGGTGCTCCGGGCATGCCGGATGCCAGCTCCACCGGGGCAATGGCCACGACGACGACCACGGCTGCAGCCACGGATGCGGCGGGAACCACCTTGGGGACCCTGACCGATGAGTCCGGCGCCGAGTACACCGTGCCGCAGGCGATTGCTACTAAGTACGATCAGCTGGCCGCCACCGGTGAGGGCGTGGGTATTCTCACCAATGCCGCCGACATGGGGGATGGGGTGTGGGTTGCCCGCTTCCAGCAGAACGGGTACACCCACTACATCGTCTACTCGCCGCAGACGCAGGCCGTCGCAGTCCACGGTGAAATCGGCAACTACTGGCAGAACCTGGGTGGGGTGAACTCCCCGGCTGGTCTGCCGTTGGCCGAAGAGATCGAAGGTGCCGACAGCTTCACCCAGCAGTTCGAGAACGGTGTGATCACCTGGGATCCGGCGACGAATGTTGCCGATTTCGCGGCCAGCTAGTCTGGTCTCACATCTCCGGTATGTGGTAGCCTCCCCGTGATTGCGTATCAGACGGTATGACGGCATCTACGCCCTCATCGAGAAGTGTTTGGGAGACATAGTAGATATGGTTTTTACAACACCTGGATTGGCAGCGCAGGACATCATCGAGCGCATCAGAGACGGGAGAATTGCTCCTGGGGATCGGCTCCCTGAGGTGGAATTGTCCACCTCGCTGGGGCTGTCACGCAACAGCCTCCGCGAAGCCTTCCGCGTGCTGGCCTTCGCAGGCGTTGTGGAGCACATACCCAACCGGGGAGTGTTTGTCATTCGCCCGACCGTCAAACGGGCGAATGACTACTACACCTACCGCAAGGTCGTTGAGGTGGGGGCTCTCGACTATGTCCACCCGGGATCACCGGCGATGGAGAAGCTCGAGGAGCTGATCACCGTGGAGGAGCCGATCTCGTACACGATTGCGGATTTCCATCAGTGCATTGTCGATTCCGTCGGATCGCACTCCCTCAGTCGCTCCTTCGAGCAGATTATCGTGCTGTCGTGGATTGTCGCCCTCAGTTTCCCTGAGATTGTCAACCGATTCCCCTGCTACATGGAGACGAATCGGAAGATTGTCGATGCTCTCGCACGCGAGGATGTGGCCGGTGCGCGAACCCTGCTGCATGATTACCTCGATCAGGCGTGCTCGGAGGTTATTGACTGCATCAACGGCAAATAGACCGGAGAGTACCGCCAGATATAAAAAAACCCGCCCGGTGAGGGCGGGTTTTCTCTGTTCGGATGAACTGTGGTTAGCGCTTGTCACGATCCGTGTTGGCCATCGCCAACACGTTGAGGCGCTTATCCAGCTCTTCCTCGGTGAGGCGCTCGCCATCGACAAAGCCCAGATCAATGGTCATCTGACGGATGGTCTTGCCCTCCTTGACGGCCGTCTTGGCCACCTTCGCCGCATTCTCGTAGCCGATGGCGGAGTTGAGCGGGGTGACGATGGACGGGGACATCTCGGCGAGTTCACGCATCCGGTCCACATTGGGCTGGATACCGTCGATGAGCTTCTCGGCAAACACGCGGGAGGTGTTGGCCAGCAGCTTGGCCGATTCGAGCACGTTGCGAGCCATCACGGGGATGAACACGTTGAGCTCGAAGTGGCCCTGCAGGCCGCCGACGGCGATCGCCGCATCGTTGCCGATCACCTGCGCCGCCACCTGGGTCGCGGTCTCGCACATGACCGGGTTGACCTTCCCGGGCATGATCGAGGAACCCGGCTGCAGGTCCGGCAGATGCAGCTCGGCGAAGCCGGTCAGCGGGCCGGAACCCATGAGGCGAATGTCGTTGGCGATCTTCGTCAACGAGACAGCGATTGTGCGCATGGCACCGGAGAACTCGACGAGCCCGTCGCGGGCGGCCTGAGCCTCGAAGTGGTTGACGCACGGACGCAGCTCCTCCACACCGGTGAGCTCAACCAGCTTGGCAGTGACCTTCTCGCCGAATTCGGCGGAGGTGTTCAAGCCGGTGCCCACGGCAGTGCCGCCGATCGGCAGCTCACCGAGGCGAGGCAGGGTAGCCTTGACGCGCTCGATACCGGCCTCAATCTGGCGGGCGTACCCGGAGAACTCCTGGCCCAACGTGAGCGGGACAGCATCCATGAGGTGGGTGCGGCCGGACTTGACCACTTCCTCCCACTCGGCGGCTTTTGCCGCCAGCGAGGTGTGCAGGACTTCGAGGGCGGGAATGAGGTCCTTCACTGCCATTTCCGTGGCCGCCACGTGGGTGGCGGTGGGGAAGGTGTCATTGGAGGACTGGCCCATGTTCACATGGTCATTCGGGTGCACCTCGACGCCGTTCTTCTGCGCGATCGTGGCGATGACCTCGTTCGTGTTCATATTCGACGAGGTGCCGGAACCGGTCTGGAACACGTCGATCGGGAACTGGTCATTGTGCTTGCCGTCAGCGATCTCCTGAGCGGCGGCGATAATCGCATCTGCCTGAGTACCGTCGAGGGCACCGGACTCCTTGTTGACCATGGCGCAGGCCTGCTTGAGGAGCCCGAGGGCACGAATCTGGTTCGGTTCGAGACCACGACCGGAGATCGGGAAGTTCTCCACAGCACGCTGTGTCTGTGCACGCCACAGGGCGTCAATCGGAACCTTCACTTCACCCATGGTGTCGTGTTCAATGCGATATTGCTGTTCGGACATATTTCTCCTTGTGATGTTGACGAAAGTGTAGGGCTTAGGAGTAGTCGACGACGGAGTAGTCGCGGAGCTTATCCAGCGAGTGGATCGAATCGACGTAGCGGATCGTGCCCGACTTCGACCGCATCACCAGCGACCGGGTGATGGCGCCATCCTTGTCGTAGGACACACCGCGGAGCATATCGCCGGTGGTAACACCGGTGGCTGCGAAGTAGCAGTTATCTGAGCGGACGAGTTCGTTGGTGGTGTAGACAGCATCGAGGTCGAGGCCGAGAGCGAGGGCGTTGGAGCGCTGCTCATCATCGTACGGCTGGAGGATGCCCTGAATCGCGCCACCCAGGCACTTCATGGCGCAGGCGGTGATGATGCCCTCCGGAGTGCCACCGGTGCCGATGCACAGGTCGACGGAGTTGAACAGGGCGGGTTGGGCGGCAGCGACCGAGCCAGCGACGTCACCATCGTGGATGAGGCGGACCTTGGCCCCGGCCTCGTGAATGTCCTTGATCAGCTGCTCGTGGCGCGGCCGATCGAGGACGACGACGGTGATCTGCTCCACCGGCTTGTCCAGGGCCTTCGCGACGGCGACGATGTTGTCCTTGACAGGCTTGGTGATGTCAATGGCATCCTTCGCCTTCGGGCCAACGGCGATCTTCTTCATGTAGAAAACGGCGGAGGGATCGAACATGGATCCGCGCTCAGCGGCGGCAATCACCGAAATCGCGTTCGGGCGGCCTTCGGCCATCAGCGTCGTGCCGTCGATCGGGTCCACTGCGATGTCGAGGTCAGGGCCGGTGCCGTCGCCGACTTCCTCACCGTTGAACAGCATAGGAGCCTTATCCTTTTCGCCCTCACCGATGACCACGACGCCACGCATGTGGACGGAGTTGATGAGGGTGCGCATCGCGTCCACGGCAGCTCCGTCGCCGGAGTTCTTCTGTCCGCGGCCTACCCATCGGCCACTCGCGAGAGCTGCGGCTTCGGTGACGCGGACGAGCTCCATGGCGAGGTTACGGTCTGGTGCCTCGGGGTGTTGAGCGCTCATAATTGATGCCTCCTGAAAGAAGATGGATGTCTAGCACCTCCTATTGTTGCACGCATCCACCTTGCGTGGGGGTAGATTAGGAAAGATGGCGCAAAAGAAAACACGCATTGCATCCGGGTTCCTCTCCATGTTCGTTCTCCTCGGGGGGATGGCGCTGGTGACTCTGCTCATCATGGCGGCCATGGGCATGGTCTCGTTCACCCCGAATGGGCCGAAGCCAGGGGAAGTCCAGGCGGTCGATGCCGCCGCCTACGTTCAGCAGGAAGAGGCGAATATGGATTTCCCGGTTGTGCTTCCACAGGTTCCGGAGGGGTGGATCCCCAATGCCGCCCGCCGGTCCAGCTTTGGCGATCACCCAGCCCCCACAATCGGGTGGGTCACTGACGATGACCTCTATGCCCAACTCACCCAAACTGCAGCTCCAGCAGACGCGATCGTCCGCAGCGGGGACGTGGCCTATCAGCCCATGGACACGGTCGAGATCGACGGCGTGAGTTTTACCCGCTACGCGGCCGAGGGGGAGCGACCGCTGTGGATCGGTGACCTCGGGGCGGTGCGTGTGGTGGTGACGGGATCGACCGACGAGGGGCGGCTTACTGAGCTGGCGGCTGCGGCGGTTCGGGCGCAGCAGACTCCGTAGCAGCGAGCCGTTCGGCGGCACCGGCCAACAGCTCATCACAGCGGGCGGCGAGTGCCTCACCCCGCTCCCAGTAGGAGAGGGATTCATCGAGATTCATCTGCCCGAGTTCGAGGATTTTCACCACCTCGAGGAGCTCGCTGCGGGCTTGCTCGTAGGTGAGTGTGCTCGGATCGGGCAGGGCATCAGGCTGCGGGGTGGTCATCGGTTTCCTCCTGCGTCGGGGTAGGGGCTGGGTGAACGCTCATGGTGGCTGCGACGAGTGAGCCATCGCCGAGACGGATGCGCAACTGCGATCCCGGGTGGGCATCGGCAACACTGGTGAGAATCTGTGGGGGAGTGCCCACCTGGACGATGGCGTAGCCGCGGGCCAACGTCGCCGCCGGGCCGAGACTGGCCAGCTGGCGGGTGAGTCCGGAGATAACGGTGGACTCGGTGGACACCTGTTGGCGGATCGCCGCACGCAGGCGCACGGTGAGCTGGGCTAGTTCCTCACTCCAGCGGGTGATCGTCGTGCGGGGGGAGGCGAGAACGGGTCGCGAGCGCAGGTCCGCCAACCAGGCTGCCTGTTGGTCGAGGAAGGTGTGCACCGCTGTCAGGGCACGGGTGCGCGCCTCCTGGATGAGTAACTCCTCCTCGAGCTGGCTGGGCACCACCTGCTTGGCGGCGTCCGTCGGGGTTTTCGCAGCCAGGTCGGCGACATCATCGAGGATGGGGTGGTCGGGCTCGTGGCCGATTGCGGAGACCACCGGTGTGTGGGCGGCGGCGACGGCGCGAATGAGCGGCTCCCGGGAGAAGGGGAAGAGATCCTCCACCGAGCCGCCACCACGGGCGATGATGATGACGTCGACGGTGGGGTCGCGGTCCAATTGAGCCAGTGCAGCAATCACCTCATCGACAGCCCGGCTGCCCTGGACGGCGGCGTGAATGACGCGGAAGGTGACGTGTGGCCAGCGGTCTGTCGCCACCGTCAGCACATCGCGTTCAGCATGGGACTGCGCCCCGGTGATCAGCCCGATTGTCGTGGGCAGAATGGGGATCGGGAGTTTGCGCTCGGGGTGGAAGAGTCCCTCTGCGGCGAGATCACGCCGCAGCTGCTCAATGCGAGCGAGCTCAGCACCCATTCCAACATGCCGGACTTCCTTCCCCCACAGGGAGAAGGACCCGTTCTTCGTGTAGTAGCCGGGCTTTGCCAACAGGAGCACGCGGTCTCCCTCACTCAGTTCGGCGCTCGTGGCCAGCCGAGAGGAGATCATCACCTGGACGGAGGCATCGGCCTCGGTATCGCGCAGGGTGCAATAGGACCACTTCCACGTGGGTTTGATTTTCACCTGCACGAGTTCGCCTTCCACCCACACCTCACCGAGGCGGGAAATGTACCCCTTCACCAAGTCATTGAGGTGTGCAACGGAGAACGGAGAGTCCGGTGTGGTGGACTCTTTGACCATGACAAACCTCCTTCTCGCCTCCCAGGCGCCCCCATAGTTTAGCAACACGCTAGGCTGGGTATCCATGAGTAAGAAAGTCCTTGTTGCCTCGCCGCGTGGCTACTGCGCCGGAGTCGACCGCGCTGTGGAGACGGTGGAACGTGTCCTCGACAAGTACGGAAGCCCCGTCTATGTGCGCGGAGAGATCGTTCACAATCGCTATGTTGTGGACACACTCGCCCAGAAGGGGGCGGTCTTCGTCGCCGAGACCGACGAGGTCCCCGAGGGTGCCCATGTGGTCTTTTCCGCCCATGGGGTGTCCCCGCTCGTGCGGGAGGGGGCAGCCCAGCGCAACCTCCTCGCGCTCGACGCTACCTGCCCGCTAGTGACGAAGGTCCACAACGAGGTGAAGCGGTTCGCCCGCGATGGCTACACCATTCTGCTCATTGGCCACGAAGGCCACGAAGAGGTGGAGGGGACGGCCGGGGAGGCCCCGGAGCAGACGTTTCTTGTTGACGGTGTCGATGGTGTCGCCCAGTTGCCGGAGTTTGGCCCCTCGGACAAGCTCGTGTGGCTCTCGCAGACGACACTGTCGGTGGATGAAACCCGCGAGATCGTCGCGGAGCTCCACGCGCGATTCCCGCACCTGGAGGATCCGCCGTCCGACGATATCTGCTATGCCACTCAGAATCGCCAGAGCGCGGTGAAGGCGATCGCCGAACGCTGTGATGTCGTCATTGTCGTCGGGTCGCAGAACTCGTCGAACTCGAAGCGCCTCGTTGAGGTCGCCCTCGGGGCGGGTGTGGGCAGTGCCCACCTCATCGACTACGCCGAGCAGATAGATCCCCAGTGGTTGGCCACCGCCGAGACGGTCGGGGTGACCTCTGGTGCTTCAGTGCCGGAGATTCTCGTCCGCACCGTGTTGGATGTGCTCGCCGGGTACGGCTACACCGATGTGGAGGAGGTTGTCACCACGAGCGAGAAGACGGTGTTTGCCCTGCCGCGGGATCTGCGGCCAGCTCACTAGGACGGTCTAGTACAGGTCGGAGTCGACCGACCGGTCGGAGCTGCGCTGGGCGCGGTCGGCGCGGGCCTGTCGGATAAGCTCATCGACGGTCACCTTCCGGGCGACGGTTTCCGAGTTCGCCTGGCGGCGGCGTCGATTAGCAGCAGTGCTCTGCCGCTCAGCAGAAACCCGGTTCGCCTGGACGAGCCGCACGCGCAGGTAGCCGAGGGCGAGAGCGCCGAGGCTGACGAGGATGAGGATGGGGAAGAACTGGAACAGGGGGTATCCTCCGGCCAGGAACGCGGTGGTGGAAAACTGTCCCTGGCCGGTGACAATCCATCCGCCGAGGGGGGTGATGATCGCGTAAATAATGGGGATCAGTGCGACCATGAGGAACATGCGGGTCGGCCGGATGAAGGCGATGACCGCAGCGGCACCGAGCCCGAAGCAGATGAGGAATGTCCCTCCCAGCCGTCCCGCCGACAGCGAGAGGAGAGCCCCGGTGAGGAGGGCGGCGGCAAGAATAGACATGCCGGACCACAGGGGGAGGCCGTTCTCCGGGGCGGGTTGCTGGGCGTGAGTGGACACGTCGCCTATGTTACCGAGGAGTCGCCTCAGTGGGAAACCGAAATCACTTTCGGAACATCTGTGTCACGTTCGCCGACGCATCCTGCAGGCGGGAGAGGAGAGCATCAACGTCTACCGGTAACGTATCGCGGAAACGATTGCGTTGAGTGCGCTGCCCGCTCGCCTTGCCCATCGAGGTGGCGAAGGCAATGTCATCGGCGGTCTTCTCACCACTGGCCAATGCCGTCAAATCGGAGAGGTAGCGCAGTAGCACAGCGAGCATGGCGACGACGGGGACGGCGAGGAACGCGCCAACAATCCCAAAGAGGGAGGAGCCCACAGCGACGGAGACGATGACCACCCCGGGGTGCAGGTGCATTGCCCGCGATTGGAGGAGCGGGGAGAGCACATTGCCCTCGAGCTGTTGGACAGCGAGGACGAGCAGGAGAACGGCGATGGCCCGCCCGAGCCCAAAGGTGACTAGCGCGACGAGGATGGCGACGATGCCAGCGACGATGGCACCGATGATCGGCACAAATCCGGCGATGAACGTCAACGCGGCCAGTGCGAGGGCGAGCGGAATCTTCATAATCACCAAGCCGAGGCCGATTAACACGGCATCGATGCAGGAGACAGCCGCCTGGGCGCGAATGTAGCCGGACAGGGTGGTCCAGGCGCGGGTGAGCACCTCCGTCACATGCCACCCGATTTTCTGTCCGGTGAACCCGCTCAGCCAGGGCAGGAAGCGGGGACCGTCCTTGAGCATGAAGAAGGTGAGCATGAGGACGACGAAGGTGTTGAACACCGCTGAGGAAGCCCGGCCGAGCCCAGCAAACACACCGCCGGCAATGGAACCGGCCTGGTTCTGCATCCATTGAAGGGCCTCCCCAAAGAAGGTGTTGAGATCCTCCGGGGCGATATTGAGCGGTGGGCCTTGCAGCCACAACTGGAGGGTTTGCACGCCCTGCACCGCCTGAAAATAGATCGTCTGCCACTGGGTGGATACCCCGGGGACGACGACGACCACAATGAGGGAGAGGGCGGCAAGGATGGCCACCATGGACAGGAGGGCAGCCAGGGAGGCCGGGACGGAGTGGCGACGCAACCACGCCACCGGTGTCCACAACACCGATGAGAGGAGGAGGGCGACGGCGAGGGGAAGAAGGCCCGGCCAGAGGGCTGTGATCACTGTCCAGAGGGCGAATCCGGTCGCGCCAATGATGAGCAGCCGCAGGCACAGCTGGGCAAACGTCCCCAGTGCGGAGGAGAACACATGTGCCCGGTCCACCGGTTCGAGTTCATCGGCATCACTCACACACCATATTGTGCCCCACCAGGTTGAGAAACGGTAGGATTAGTGCCCGTGAGTCTTACAATCGGAATCGTCGGATTGCCCAACGTTGGCAAATCCACCCTTTTTAATGCGCTGACCAGGAATGATGTTCTGGCGGCGAACTACCCGTTTGCCACTATTGAACCGAATGTGGGGATGGTGGAGCTGCCCGATGCCCGGTTGGGAGTGCTCGCCGAGATGTTCCACTCGGAGCGGATTGTCCCGGCGACGGTGTCCTTTGTGGACATTGCCGGCATTGTCAAGGGGGCGAGTGAAGGTGAGGGAATGGGCAACGCCTTCCTCGCCAATATCCGGGAAGCCGACGCGATCTGCCAGGTTGTTCGCGCATTCTCCGACGAGAACGTGATCCATGTGACTGGTCGGGTCGATCCGGCAGCCGACATTGGCACAATCGCCACAGAGCTCATCCTCGCTGACCTGCAAACCCTGGAGAAGGCGCTGCCGCGCCTGCAGAAGGAGGGGCGTAAAAATAAGGAGCTGGCTGAACAGGCCGCCGAGGCGGAGAAGGCGCAGGCGATTCTGTCGGACTCCCGCACCCTGTTCTCTGCGCAGGATGAGATCGATGTCTCCCTGTTGCGCGATCTCCACCTCATGACCACGAAGCCGTTCCTCTACGTGTTTAACTCCGATGAGGGCGTGCTCACCGATGCGGCGAAGAAGGCTGAGTTGGCGGCGCTGGTGAAACCGGCGGTGTCCGTGTTCCTCGACGCGAAGACGGAATCCGAGCTGCTCGACGTGGACCCGGAGGAGGCTGAGGAGCTGTTGGCCAGTGTTGGCCAAGAGGAACCGGGCCTTAAGACACTGGCCAAGGCGGGGTTTGACACCCTGGGGCTGCAGACGTTCCTCACCGCCGGGGAGAAGGAGACCCGCGCCTGGACCATCACCAAGGGTGCCACCGCTCCGGAGGCGGCGGGAGTGATCCACACAGACTTCCAGCGCGGCTTCATCAAGGCCGAGATCGTCTCCTACGATGACCTCATTGCAGCCGGTTCCATGGCTGAGGCGCGCGCCCACGGTAAGGTCCGCCAGGAGGGCAAGAACTACGTCATGGCCGATGGCGACATTGTCGAGTTCCGTACTGGGCTTACGTCTGGGGGTAAGAAGTGAGCACTGTCGATCGGGATGATCTTTATGTCCGGACGCTTCTAAGCCCCTTGGAGAAGTCTGCCGACTGCTTGCCGAAGATGGGCAAGTCCGGCGAAGTCGACTTGGAAGGTTTTGCTGAGCTATACGGCGCAGACCCTCTCTACCACTGGATGGGATTGGACTCACCCCTCATGTTTGCGGCGCACAAAGCTGCTGGGGGGATGACTTCCATCTACCGCCAGTTGGGGATTGGAGCTGAGCGACTGTTCCGTCAGATTCTGCGCGATGAACTTGAGTTAGCGGCTGAACAGGTTGTTTGGTCATATGAAGTTCTTCCAGATGTTGACATGGCGTCGAAGCGCGATGGTGTCAAACCTCGCATCCTCTCTCTAGACGGAAGAGTTGAGTTTGAGGATGTAGATGACCCGACAGCTCGAAACCGACTTGAGGAGTGGGTCGACGAGCAACGTAGACGTCTCAATATCAGTGTGCCCTTGAAAGGGGCAGTCTTCGAGGTTCGTCAGGGTTACAAATCGGCTGACAGTAAGCGGCAAAATGCAGACCTAGCAAATGCTGCACAAGCCCTCGGCCATGGTTACTTGCCGGTGCTAACTATCATGTCAACTCAGATTAACGAGATTGTCCGCGCACGTTACACCACAGGCAATTGGTGCGTACTAATGGGTGAAGTTGGGAGCGAAGACGCTTCGCATAGCACCTTCGGTTTTCTGCGCGAGGTGGTTGGGTATGACCTTGTGCAGTTTTTTGAGCGCAATACAGCGCGTCTGCGCTCTGGAACAGAAGAGATTTTGAAGGCTCTTCTGGAGGCGAAGTAGTGGCGCTTGAGAGGGCCCATGCGCTCATGGGGCGAAACGAGCACCTGACTTTTCGAGCCAATATGGGTGTCGGTAGGCATGGTTGGTTGCGTCTTACGCCTGCTTACGGGGTAAAGCTTGTTCGCACGAAGATTGAGGAACTTGCTCCCGGCTCTGTTGTCATCGACCCCTTTTCGGGTACCGGCACGACCCCACTTGCAGCGGCAGAGTTGGGACACTTCGGTCAAAGCATCGATGTGAATCCGTTCCTAGTTTGGCTTGGAAATGTAAAAACGGACGCCTATTCGAGCGATGTGCTGTGCGAGTTAGAGGACGCCGTGCAGCAGGTGCTAGCTGCATCCAAGAATGTCTTTGATGCAAGCGACCTATGGCAACCAAACCTTTTCAAGATTGAAAAATGGTGGTCGCAGGGTTCACTTCATGCCCTGAAGGCGCTGAGATTCAACATTGACAACTATGGCGGGCGGGTGCGGAATCTGCTAGATATCGCATTTTGTCGTACACTTATCGGTTGTTCGAACGCCGCATTCAACCATCAAAGCATGTCGTTCAAAGAGGTCGACCCCTCAGCGGGACGTTTTGAGATAGATGATGCAATACGGACATACGACCTTTTCCGTTCTGAGACAGCAAGCCTGATAGATTCGGCTCGCTTTGATCTGCCTGGTAAAGCGCGTGTATTTGAAGGTGATTCTCGGGAGGGAGTGAAGGATCTTCAATTGGCAGATCTCGTGCTTACATCCCCACCGTATGTTAACCGGATGTCGTATATCCGCGAGCTCCGCCCGTATATGTACTGGTTGCGCTATCTCGATCAGGCGAGTGATGCTGGGGACCTTGATTGGCGAGCGATTGGTGGTACATGGGGGACTGCCACTAGCAAGCTCAAGTCGTGGGAGCCGTCAGTGGAAACGCCGGTGGATGCTGAAGTATCGGTAGTGGCAGAACTAATTTCCCGCGATGGTGGAAAGAACGGCCCATTGCTGGCAACTTATGTTAGAAAGTATCACCATGACATGTGGCAGCATTTCGAGTCCATAACCCCGCAAGTGAAGCCAGGAGGTGAGGTTTCTTATATCATCGGGAACTCAACTTTCTACAACCATGAAGTCCCTGCTCATGAGTGGTATGCGGACATGCTTCGAGCCCTCGGCTATCAATCAGTAAGAGTGGATGTGATTAGGAAGCGTAATAGCAACAAGGCTTTATTTGAATACAATGTTTCTGGCGTAAAGCCTTCCTAGGCCGTAAAACTAGATTGGGGCTGGAGTCGAGTTCCGCACGGGGCTTACGTCAGGTGGTAAGAAGTAACGACAGATTTAAGACTCTAGACCTGATCTCACGCAGCAAACACCGCCTTTATTATGACTAAGGGCTTTACTCATAATCAGCGGCGGGGCGCATTATGGCAACACCCGGCGTTCGCTCGATCGGCAGCGGTTCCCGAGTGGTCTACGCCCAGGCATTCGTCTGACGCGAATTTCCGCAACCTGATACGGGTTCGCGTTGCTAGGCTTCACATGCGGTGGTTGCGTCCTCTAACGTGGTGTATCTGTAGCCCGCGGTAAGTCTTATGCCGGAATACATAAAGGCGACCATCGTGGGTACCTTTCAAATCAACTCTTACCTATCCTCGAAAGGAAGTATCGTGCGAGGTCAGTGGAATCGGCATGCTGACGAATTCCGTGCTTGCCGGCTAAGCGGCGTGTGTGGTTCTTAGCCTGGATCCTCAGAGATTCTCTTGCACGTACATGATATCTGCCGGGGCTGCTGGGCGGAATTCGCCGTCCCACTTGTGCTTCTGAATATATGAGCGAATGTAGGGGCACGCCGCCACGACCTTCTTCCCTTCGGTTCGCGTGGACTCCA
>JAXFPD010000018.1:0-30591 GCA_034179945.1 Corynebacterium sp.
TTCCTGCGTGGATATATTCTCCGCCAAAATGCGATCCTCCACCAGACGGACCACACGGTCCTTTGCATCCTGGTCAAATTTTCTTGGCATGTTCCAGATTCTCCCATCTACTCAAACGGAACAAAACCTGGGACACTTCACTCCAGTGTTTAGCGAGTTTGTTTTTCACGGCTCTAAAGAGTGCTGGGTTGGCTAGGATTTTGGGTTGTTTGGGACGGCGTTGGCGGGCTTTGGCGAGTTGATCGGCCCGGTAAGGCCGATAGGTGGCGGCCAGTAATTCTGTGTTGCGGCGCAGTTCGCGGCTGATTGTTGATGGGGCGCGGCCAAGAGTGACCGCGATTGTGCGGATGGAGTAGCCCGCGTGCAGCAGATCAGCGATTTGTATGCGCTCAGCCTCGCTTAGATAGCGGGCGTGTAGTGGTGCAGGTTGTGGCATGTCGCCACGGTACCAATCAACGCTTGGCGCTTCATTACGCCCGGTGGCACGGGTCCGCCCGTTCCGCCAGACCTTACCAGTACGTTTGGACACGCCAACCGCGCGGGCAGCGGCAGTGAAACTCATACCCGAGGCCACAAGATCGAAATAACATTCACGCCTGGCAGCGAGTTCTTCCCTATTCATAACGCTCCTTAGAATCGAGCGTTGCAACAATCCCTAGAACCCGCCCGTTGGCGAGTTCAGGTTGAGGGGGCGCGAGTTGAACTCGTCTTTGTAGGTCGTTCACCTACTCGACAGTAAAATCCGCAGATTCTCATCCATATTTACATGTAACTATTGGTGGTAAACTACATGTAAAGATGCCGCGTTTTTCCGTCCATGACCCCAGCTTGTGTGGGAGACTTAAGGTGACCCGTATGGACGATAGGGAGACCCATGACACCGAAGAAGCGCAAGGTTCCGATGCGTCATATCAACATCGGTGATCTTTCGCGTGGTCAGGCATCACGCCTGATCAAGGAGGCCGCTGAGAAGGATGAGCCTGCCTACGTCATGCGTTATGGCAAACCCATCGCGGTACTGATTTCGCATGAACGGTACGAACGGCTAATGAATGAAGGGATCGACCCGAGTGAGCACTGAGAAACTAACCAGCCATGTCTCCCTGATCTGGAACATCGCAGAGATTCTGCGTGGCGACTATAAGGAACACGAGTACGGCGACGTCGTGTTGCCTTTCACTGTGCTGACCCGACTCGATTCCGTTCTCGTGGATACGAAGCAAGCAGTCCTGAATATCAAGGCCACCTCAGTTGCAAGCGAGATCAAGGAGCTGCAGTACGCCAAGGCTACGGGCTGCCCGTTGTGGAATACGTCGAACTTCACGCTCAAGACCTTGTTGGATGACCCGGACAATCTTGAGCAGAACTTGAGTTACTACGTGCAGGCATTCGCGCCTGCCGCGCGTGAAGTGATGGAGGCGTACAGCTTCTACAACGTCATCGAACGCCTCGACAAAGCAGGCCTGCTCTATCAGGTGCTCAGCGAGTTCACGTCCTCAAAGGTTAACCTTCACCCTGACGTAGTCAGTAACGACCAGATGGGCTACATCTTCGAAGAGCTCATCCGCCGGTTCTCCGAACTGTCGAATGAAACCGCTGGTGAACACTTCACCCCGCGCGAAGTCATTAGCTTGATGGTCAATCTTCTCTTCAACCCAGAAGAAGACATTAACCGGCTTTGTGCAGACGGTGCTATGGCGTCGCTGTATGACCCCGGGGTCGGCACCGGTGGAATGCTCTCGATCGCTGCGCAGCATGTTGAGGATCTGAATGCCACTGCCCGCCTCGAGGTCTACGGGCAAGAACTCAACCCGCAGACGTATGCAGTGGCGAAGTCGGACATCATGATCAAGGGCGAACGCCGGGGACACATCTACTTTGGCAACTCGCTGACCAATGACCAGACGGCGGTCCCCGGCTTTGACTACATGCTGTGCAATCCACCTTTTGGTGTGAATTGGAAGAAGTACGCTGGCCCGATTCATGAAGAAGCTGAACGAAAGGGGTACCAGGGTCGCTTCGGCGCTGGAACGCCGCGTGTTTCAGACGGCTCGTTTCTTTTCTTGCAGCACATGATCTCGAAGATGAAGGACTACAATCCACAGGACCTCGTGAATGCTCCTGGCACACGGATTGGCATCGTATTCAATGGCTCGCCCCTCTTCACAGGCGGAGCCGGGCAGGGCGAATCTGAGATCCGCCGCTGGATCCTTGAAAATGACTGGTTGGAAGCGATCATCGCGCTACCCGATCAGATGTTTTACAACACCGGCATCCTCACCTACATCTGGGTTCTTTCAAATAAGAAGGAACGTCGCCGCAAGAACAAGGTGCAGCTTATCGACGCGACCAGTTACTTTCAGAGGATGCGCAAACCCCTGGGTGAAAAGCGCAAGGAACTCACGCCCGAGCACATCGCCGATATCACTCGCATCTATGGAGGCTTTCGGGAAACTGAGGTGTCGAAGATCTTTGACACCGAGGACTTTGCTTACCAAGAAGTTGTCGTGGAGCGTCCACTACGGTTGAGTTTCCAAGCCACCCCGGAGACGCTCGAAGCGCTCAAGGACGCCAAGCCCTTTACTGACCTAGCCACATCGAGAAAACGAACCGAGCCAGCACGCACCGAAGAAATCGAGGCAGGCAAGCGAGTACAGGCAGCGATCATCGCCACCCTTGAGTCCCTCGATGCTGAGCGCGTGTACCTCAACCGGGACGAGTTCACCGACCTCCTCCGGAAGGGCATCAAGGAACGCGGTGAGAAGATCGGCATCGCACCGCTACGCAAGATTGTTGCCGAGCTTGGCACAAAGAACCCCTCCGCGGACATCTGCGTCGATGCGAAAGGCAACCCTGAGCCAGACCCGGACCTGCGCGATACCGAGCAGATCCCGCTCCGAGAGGATATTGAGGCATACTTCCAGCGCGAAGTGATTCCCTATGCTCCCGATGCCTGGATAGACCACGGCAAAACCAAGATCGGTTACGAGATCCCCTTTACCCGTTACTTCTACAAGTACGAAGAGCTCGGCGACCCTGTCGAAACCCTCGCCGAGATCCAAGCCCTCTCCGCAAGCATCCAAGCCGACATTGCCAAACTATTCAGCGAGCAGGTGAAGTGATGCAAGGCCAACTCGACGAATGGATCGGCGATCTGCCCGCAGAATGGGATGCGGTCAAAACCAAACAATTGTTCAGGATTTTGAAACGACAGGTTCCCCATAAAGGGCAGACTATTCTATCCATCACTCAGCAGGGAATCCGACCGAAGAATATATCTGAAAACGAAGGCCAGATGGCCGGGACCTATGACGGATACCAAGAGGTATTCGTTGGCGACTTTGCCATGAACTCAATGGACCTTCTGACTGGTTGGGTAGACCAATCACAATACGACGGGCTTACCAGCCCTGATTATCGTGTCTTTGCCCCAATTGAACCTAGTTGCGTTCACGGACCGTTCTATTCGTACGTATTCCAGAGCCTCTACACACGTCGCGTGTATTACAAGTATGGCCAGGGTGTCTCCAATATGGGACGTTGGAGGCTTCCTGCACAAACGTTTTTGAACTTTCCGTTGCCGCACCCGGCAATTGAAGAACAGCGCATCATAGCCAAATTCATAGAATCAAAGACCTCTGAGATTGACGAGCTTGTGGAGAAGCTTGTGCGCCAGGTGGTGTTGTTGGAGAGGTATCGGCGGGAGTTGATTGCTCGTACAGTGACTCGTGGCCTTGATCCGGATGTGCCGATGAAAGATAGCGGAATTGAGTGGATCGGAGAGGTGCCAAAACATTGGACCGTAGAACGCCTTCAATGGCATATGGATCAAGTCGATATGAACAACAGCCCGATTGTCTCCACTCAGATTCTTTCGCTGGTGAAGGACAAAGGCGTAGTTCCTTTTGAGGAGCGTGGAACAAAAGGCAATAAGGCAAAGACAGACTTGGAGTCCTACAAGGTTGCGTTTCCAGGTACAATCGTCATGAACAGCATGAACGTAATCATCGGTTCTGTTGGAATCTGTAGACACTTTGGCCTTGTCAGTCCTGTTTACTATGTATTCAAAAATAAAGCAAATTCTTCTCTTGATTTTCTAAACTACGTATTCCTGACACGGCGCTTCCAGCAAGAACTTCGGAAGTATGCGAATGGAATTCTCGAAATACGATTACGAGTTTCTGCCAATTCTGTTCTAAAGCGAGTACTTGCTTTTCCTCCAATCGAAGAACAGCGTCAAATCACCGACTACCTCGATCGGAAAAATGCCGAGATCGATTCAGTAATCGCAGGAGTGAATAAGCAGATTGAGCTTCTGAAGAAGTACCGCAAACAAGTTATTAATGACCTGGTGACGGGCAAGGTTCGAGTGGGAGATGTTGCGTGATGGACACATCAGAGCGCAGGTTTGAAGACGAGATCGAGTACTCATTAACTCATATTGGAGCGTCAGAGTTCGATCTTTACGAGTCGAAGCCATCCTCGGGTTACGACAAAGAACTTGGCTTGTACCCGCAGGATCTTCTGGATTTCGTGCGTGAAACTCAGCCTCAACCGTGGGAACGCTTGGAGCGGATTCATGGGGCGAAGGCTGGTGAGAAGTTCTGTAAACGGGTCGCTCGTGAGCTTGATCGGCGTGGCGTGGTCGAGGTGTTGCGCCGTGGCGTGGAAGACCTGGGGGCTAGGTTCAAGCTGGTGTTTTTTGCGCCGGGTTCGGATTTGAATGAGGTGTTGGCGGAGAAGTATTGGGCTAACCGGATGACGGTCGTGCGCCAGCTGCACTATTCAACAAAGAACAAGAACTCCGTGGATACCGTGCTATTCGTCAACGGTATCCCTGTGGTGACGTTGGAGTTGAAGAATCAGCTGACTGGCCAGACATATCGGGATGCGGTGGATCAGTACAAGCGTTCCCGGTCTGCTTCTGAGGTGTTGTTTGGGCTGAACCGGCGTGCGGTGGTGCACTTCGCCGTCGATACTGACCAGGTGTGGATGACCACCAAGCTCGCGGGCATGGATACCGTGTTTTTGCCGTTCAACCGTGGCTTTGAAAATGGTGCTGGGAATCCGCCAGTACCAGGTAAGTACAAGACTTCCTATCTGTGGGAGGAGGTCTTGGCGAAGGATTCGCTGCTGGATATTCTGCATCGGTTCGTCCAGTTCATTCCGCACGAGAGCGACCGGCGTAAAGACAAGTTGATCTTCCCGCGCTACCACCAGCTTGATGCCGTGCGTGCACTCGTGGCCGACGCCAAAATCCACGGTGCAGGGAAGAACTATCTGGTGCAGCACTCGGCCGGGTCAGGCAAGTCGAACACTATTGCGTGGCTTGCCCACCACTTGTCGAACCTGCACGATAACCAGCAGCGCGCAGTCTTTGATTCGATCATTGTGATTACAGACCGGCGCGTGCTGGATAAACAGCTGCAGGACACGATCTACGCGATGGACCACACAGCTGGCGTGGTGGTGAGGGTAGACAAGAACGCACGCCAACTGACAGAGGCGCTGGCCGACGGAGTGAAGATCATCATCTCCACGTTGCAGAAGTTCCCGTTCGTCGACATAAGCAAAGTAGCTACGGCTGGTAAGCGCTTCGCCGTCATCGTGGACGAGGCTCACTCGTCACAGACGGGCGAGGCGTCGGAGAAGCTCAAGCAAGTGCTCGCAGACACCGCCACTGCCGGCAAGGAGTCCGAGGAGGACCTGCTCGAACGCTACGCGGCTGCCGAGGCGCAGGTCGAGGCCGAGCAGCTCGAGATTGATGAACAGATCGCTGAAGAACTGCGCACGCAGGGACGTCAGCAGAACCTGTCGTTCTTCGCGTTCACTGCGACGCCGAAACAGAAGACGCTAGAGATTTTTGGTACGCCGGTGCCGGATGCTACTCCACGCCCCTACCACGTGTACTCAATGCGTCAGGCCATCGAAGAGGGCTTCATCCTCGACGTGTTGCAGAACTACACCACGTACCAAACGTATTACCGGGTCGGAAAAACCACGGCTGATGATCCTGAGTACTCCACCAAGCAGGCCAATAAAGCTCTAGGCAAGTATTTGAGCCTGCACCCGTATAACCTGCGGCAAAAAGCGGAGATCATCATCGAGCATTTCCGCGCCAATGTTGCCCACAAGATTGGTGGGAACGCCAAGGCAATGCTTGTCACCGGCTCTCGCCTGCACGCAGTGCGCTACTATTTCGCCTTCCGCGACTACATCAAACAGAAGGGGTACACGGATCTTGGCATCCTGGTCGCATTCTCGGGGGCTGTCGAGGACCAGGGGGCGGAGTACACCGAGGAACAACTCAACCAGATCCCAGAAGCCGAGCTACCCGAAAGGTTCGCTACTGGGGAGTATCAGCTGTTGCTCGTTGCGGAGAAATACCAGACCGGCTTCGACCAGCCGCTGCTGCACACCATGTACGTGGATAAGAAACTCCACGGAGTCAAAGCCGTGCAGACGCTGTCACGGATCAACCGTATGCACCCGGGAAAGACCGACACATTCGTACTTGACTTCGTGAACACTGCTGAGGAGATCCAGAAGTCGTTCCAGGACTACTACATTTCCACCGGTATCACTGAAGAGACTGATCCGAACGTCGTCTATGACCTGTACCACTTTCTTGCCTCATACCATTTGTGGACGGATCAGGAAATCGAGGGTTTTGCCAAGGTGTTCTTCACTGAGCAGAAGAAGCAAACGAATCTCGACTTCAGCAAGCTCAACGCCTACCTTGACCCGGCGGTAGGCCGGTTCAACGAGCTTGACGAAGGAGACAAACTGGAAGTGCGGGCAAGGATGAACAAGTTCACCCGCAACTATGACTTCCTGACACATATCATCCGCTACGACGACGAGCGCCTCCACCGCTTTGCCGCATACGCCAGGCTCCTGGTGCGAAAGCTCCACATCGACGGTGCCCCCGCGCCGAGCCTTGAGGACGAGGTCGCCTTGCAGTACTACCGCCTGCAGCAGGTGTACGAAGGTTCGATCGAGCTCGATGATGAGGAGGGCGAACTGTCGAACAATCCCGATACGGGTGGTGCCAGCGAGGACGAGAAGGACACTTTGTCGAACATCCTCTCCAAGCTCAACGACCGTTGGGGCACCGAGTTCACTCACATGGACAAAGTCATTGAGCAGCTGACCGAGGACATGGTTGACGACCCTGAGGTTCAGTCACGTGCCCGCAACTCGCTGGACATGTTCGCCATCGTTTACGACGAGCGCATCAAGGACATTGTGCTCGAACGCATGAATCAGAACCAGGATTTTGCGATCAAGTACCTCTCCGATCCACAGTTCAAAGCAGATATTGACCGCGTGCTCCTGCCCCTGATTCACGATCGTCTCAACCGCAAGGATTAGCTGCCCGGACAGCCTGAAGGACCGCACGACGCGTCCCAAGAAGACCTCTTGCAGCCCGCAGGATTCGCGTGTTCGTATGGTAGCGAACACGCTAGGAGGATACATGAGCGACGAATTTGAGTTCGGGAGATTCGTCGCCGAACGTCGCAAACAGCATGAGTACACCATGAGAGGTTTCGCTGACATGATCGGCGTGACTGCGCCTTATCTCAGTGATATTGAGAAAGGGACCTGACCCCTTGTTGGTGGACAGTGTGCGATTGGCACGGTGTTGGCCCAGTTTCTTACTGCCCAAACAGATCTTTTTTGATCTGCGTGGTGGACACTTCTGGGGTCCTCGGCAGGATGACTACCTCGCACAGGTCGGCGATTTGTTCGTCGAATTTCCCTTTCCAGTCGTCTCCCATGACGAATGTATCAACATGGTAGAGCTCGATATCGCTGCGCTTCTGCTCCCAGTTCTCCTCCGGGATGACCAGGTCCACGTATCGGATGGATTCCAATAATTGCTTGCGGCGTGAATAGGGGAAGTATGCTTTCTTGCCCTTGATGGCGTTGAACTCGTCTGTGGATAACGCGACAATGAGGTAGTCCCCGAGGGCTTTAGCGCGCTTGAGCAGCTCAATGTGTCCGTAGTGCAGTAGGTCAAAAGTGCCGTAGGTGATGACTCGTTTCATGATTGCCTTTCGCTTGAATCCCCTCCCCTATCGCGTGCAGTATGATGATTGTTACGGGGCGATTCCGCACATGTTTCGCACCTGAATACCCTCCCGTTTGCATTTGAGTCGTGTCACTGCCTGCGGGAGGGTTTAGCTCTCCCTCCCCTCGCCCTGAGTTTAGCTGACCGGCGGAATACCTTAATTTGATTGGCAATCTGTGGTTTAATCTATGCATGAGTGATGAAGCTGTCGGATTATCGCCGGGGTCGGGCCCTGATGAGTTTGGCTTAAAACAAGCGGGGGTGTGGTTGCGCTTCGGAGTGTTGTCGCAACCTATATAAAGACCCTGCCGTTACATTCGAAAGATCTCGAGTCGGATCATATCTTCTACCTAGCCCCTGGCGAAAAGATTGAAGGTGAGATGATTGCGCGTTACGGAAATACACTCCAGATCGGTGGCATATCCGTGTCGGGCAAGCAATCCCTGAGAAATACCGGTTCCTTCATCGCGGCCATTTTGAAGCTGTAGCAGAACGTGCTTTCTGAAGTTACTCATCCGTAATGCTATTGTGTTCACTAGGTTAGGAGGTTTTCAATGGATCAAAGGCTTAAGATGCAGGCGCTGTCATCTTCCTTACTGTCTTGCCTTGGCGGCTGGGGCGACTTCCTGCCAGTAACTCGAATAGAGCTTTCGGATGGAAATAACGAATTACGTGTGTTTTTGCCGATTCTTGGTGGAAGCATCTATGTTTGCGTGGAGGCAACTGGTTTCCAAGGATTTGAAATATCTGTAAGAGGTTTGAATTCGAGTGCTGTTAGGTGGCTAAATGATGTTCTAGTCCCGTGGAGTTCGGTCAAGGTATCCGCCTCGAACCAGACGATTCATGTTATGAAAACCGCAGTTAACGAGTCTGATCTTGAAGCCGGGGTTCGTACGGTAGTTGACCTATTGATGAATGTTCGGCGTGAGGAAGAGTCAGGTGCCTTCTCTATGGATCAGACAATTAGGATGTACTGGTCTTCTGGAGTCCTAAACTTCGGGGATTGGAGTGGGCCAAAGATAGTGCATCGGTTAACAGGGCGACGAACGATTCAGTCGAATCGTCTTGGATATAACTCATCACGAGTTCTCTATACGGTTGGATCAATTCTGGGCTGGGTTAAGCGTGATAACGTGGACATCTGGGGGTCAGGTTTGATGAATCGGTTGAATGAGGATGTAATCGCCGAGCGGAAGAAGCTTCGAGGAGTTAGGATCCACGCCGTTAGAGGTAGGAAGACGAAAGAAGATATTGAGCAGGCTTTGGGTTGGGAGGTCCCTGAAGTCTTCGGGGATCCGGCCCTTCTTCTTCCCATCGTATACCCTGCTGAAGAAGCATCGGATCGTGACAAGGTGGCAGTCGTTCCGCATGGTGTGCACAGAGTCTACTTCAAGAATATTGCGCTCCCGCAAGAGTTTGAAATCGTAGATGTACGCAATGATGTCGAGACTGTGGCAAAACAGATTTCTAGTTCTAAGGCGGTAGTATCTACAAGCCTGCACGGTTTGATTACGGCTCAAGCGTACGGAGTTCCGTGGACGTGGCTGCAGATTGGTGACCGTCCTCTGGGCGGAGGTTCCTACAAATTTGAGGATTTCTTCACTACACTTGATGAATCGTCAGTTTCTAGATTCCTCACGGATAGCACATCCCTCGATCGGGATACTGTACTGCAAGCTGCTAAACAAGCAAATCTGCCCGAGCTAGGAATTGACTTAAATAGTCTACTGGCGGCTTTACCGGTGGCTTTTTCTGGAGGTTAGAGGCAGGGGGTCGAAGTTTTCTGGTGGGCCTGGTAAGGCAGATATAGATCGGAGAAGAGGTACTTGTATAATGCGGCCCGTAGTTCAGCTTGTAGATTCATTAGGCTTTAATAGGGGTGGACTAACAAGGGCGGTCTTTAAACGGCTGAGATTGTTTGCAGAGAAGACTGACCGGCAGCTTTGGATAGTCGTCTGCGGCGTGCAACTGGATGCAAAGAGTGTCTTTGATGCCTTAGTGGAGTCGGGAGCTTTGCCGCCAAGGGTAAAGCTGCACTGCCTCTTATTCCCAGATGACACTTTGGGCGATACCCGCGTATCGGAAGAGTCTCGGTTCCTCAAGGAACTACCGGTCTACAAGCTGAGCGATGGGGCTGGTAGTGCGCGTTACTTTGACAGATTCGGCAAACAGTACGGTTTACTGCAGAGCGATGCTGCAGGTAGACCACGTACAATGGATCTCTATTCATCAGAGTCTCCTCGGCGAATATATGCCAGAGTTTATTTTGGAGATGATGCAGCCGAACGAAGGATCGTTTACTTCGATCAACAAGGCACCATAAATTATGAAACTATTCTTTCTTCCAGAGGGACACCTTTTATCTCGTCTACTGTCAATCCCGATGGATGGCGTAAAGATGTCGTTGTCTTCAATCTCGAGACCGATAGTGGTGAAGAAGAGCTGCGTGGCCTAGGTAATTGGTATCAAGCTCGTGCACAATTACTTGAGAGTTTCCTTCTAACCAAGGCAGCTAATGGGGCCGTCGTATTCTCGGATGAACCGACGACGGTACCGTTGCTGACCAATGGTGCAAGAAATGCGCTCTTCTCTGGAATTGCGGTGATGCATTCTAATCATTTTGACGGTGACGGCCAAGGTGTAGCCGGTAGGACGAAGCTTAGAGGCTGGGCGCAGCACTATCGGAAGAAAGGGAATCTTCAACGACTAGTATGCGTGACTGCTGCTCAACTCAATGATGTTCGCGAGTTGTATCCAGAATGGAATGAATCGAACTCCATAGCCATCAGCCACGGAATAGAGGCACCCGAGGCATTGGAAAGATCAGGCTATTCGAAGAGATTGCTAGTCTTATCGAGGCTCGATAGGGATAAGCCTGTATCTCCAATTATCGAGGGTTTTGCAAAAGCATGTAAGAGTGAGGAAGGGCTCTCGTTGGATGTTGTAGGCGACGGCCCTCAGAGGGGACAGTTGGAAGAACTGAGCACTTCCTTGGGGGTAGCGCCTTTAGTCCATTTTCATGGCTGGGATTCTGATACTGCGCGATGGTATTCTGGCGCGGACTGCTTATTGACGAATCCGACTTACGAATCATTTGGTTTAACAATACTGGAGGCATTCGCGCAGGGTTGCCCCGTCATCTCATCTCGTGCGTTTTACGGTCCCCGTGAGCTAATCGAGCATGGTGTTAACGGCCTTTTTGCGGACAGAACTCCCGATGGCTTTTGTGAGCGGATTCTGGATATTTACAAGGATTCCACCTTTTATGAGAAGCTTAGTGCTAATGCCTTTTCAACTGCGGGAAGATACTCGAACGAGAAATACGAACGGGAATGGTTGGGCCTACTTGGTGATAGCTGATAGGCAGAAAACTCAGCGAGCCATTGTATGCCTTCAGGATTCTGGCTATCGAAAACTAAGCAAGGTTCGAACGGATAGTCGGTCCGGCTCTCCTTTTGAACTTCTATCGCTTGTCCTTACATTGAGAGAAAAACATCGGGTGGCGAAATCTTGATATTCTTTTCGAGATATGGTTCTACGTCAACGGGAGTCTAGTAATATGCTGTGGGAATCTAGCAAAGTAGAGCGCTACTATGAAGTGGCAGGTCAGATCATCGCGGGAAAATTGAAGATGCGACCGGCTCAGAAGTTAGTGCAGTTTGCCGCTGTTCGAGCTTATGAGCGACATGATTTTGGACGAGCCCTCAGTCTCTATAGCTCAATACCAGGCAATCTCCAGACGGATGCAGTGAAGGTTCGCATTGCTCAATTGATGCTCAAATCTGGTGACGTAGCTGATGCGAGGGCCTATGCTGGACAGGTTCGGAATACAATCTCTGACGAGGTCCTCTTGCAGAAATTAGACTCGGTTTTGACACAGTGTGATGAGCTCGACAGCAGTAGCTCTGCTCTAAAGCAGAGACCATCGCTGTCTCTGGTGACTGAAGCTGCCGTTTTGGCGGAATACCTTGGAATTCCAATAGATCAATGTGACATGCTCCGGAAAGCTGAACCATTGCTTGCAACAACGGAGTTCGAAATGTTAAAGAAACTGCGTGGCAATGGAGATCAGCGCCTAGTAGTCAATCAAGCTTTAAAACTGACCGGGATGCACCCGGAGTCGGCACTCGCTTGGTGGGAGCTTGCGGTTGCTTTATTTGAATCTGGGCAGATCCTACGTGCAAGAGATGCGCTTAGTCAGGCGCGGAACATGGGACTTCCACGTGGCTTTGACCCCATGGTAAGGCAACTTGAGAACATAATGTGTGAGAAACTGGTTCTTGCGGACATAGCTGCTGCAGATTATTTAACTTCAAATCGAGTGCTGCTTGAGGACTTGCAGCCGCAGAGACTCGGAAACCGTGGACAAGCAATCTGTCGCCCATCGTGGTCGAGGGTCGATTCGCTTTTCTCAGTTGAGGACCCGTCTCTGGAAACTTTCGATTTGTTGGTGAAAGAGCTCTACTCAGCAGGAAGGTTCGATGAAGCCGTAGAGCGTTTTCGTGCGCTGTCGACCAAACAGCTTTCAGAGGTGAGCCTAGACACTCTGGTCCTTGTGGCATCCTCGGATCATAGGGTTAATGAGGATGTCGATGATGCAATTCTTGAAGCCATCATTGCCAGGCGGGACTGGGATTACGCAGAAATACTCCAGAAGTTTGGGTTGGAGGAAGAGTCGCTGGCGGCACTAGTCGAAACAGAGATTCGGCAACCACGGTCTTCTTCCTGGTGGAGCCGAGTTGAACGAGTAGCCGTTGGTCTTGGGCGAGGTGATGTCGCGGTAGCTGCAGCGGTAATGGCTGCTGCAATCTCTGGGGATCGCCAGAAGCATTTCAGAGCTGGCCTAGTTGCTGAGCAATTCGAGGATTATGATACGGCAATTCAGCAATTTAGCGAGTGCATTAAGACTGAGGATAGCAAGTCGACTGCGCGCTTGCGGTTGGCGCTCGTAACGGCAAAGCATAACAAAGAATACCTGACGGCGCTCGCCATCCTTAAGCCTTTCTGGAAAGAATATGACACCGTCTCCACGCTTGAATTGCAACTCGAAGCCGACTCCAACAGGGGTACATCGGTGAGTGAGTCGGATAATCTCAAGGCTTTCGCCCGAGGGAAGCAAGGTAGCAAGGGTGCGGTTCAAGCCGTCGCATCTAACCATATCTCAATGATTCGTCGGCTTTGCTCTGGACGTCTCGGTAGTGAAACTGGCTCTGAAGGAACTCATTTTGATGACAGAGATCTACCACTGCTTCGATTTTTTACGGATAACTACTTGATACAGGGGAATATCGATGGCGCTATACTGACGCTCTGGCGTGCAGCCTACTCGATGGAGACCTTCGAAGCCTCAATATTCCATCAGCTTGGTTACTGTTACGCGTTGAAAGAAGATTACGAGACCTCCCTCCGTCTTTTTGCATTCTCGCAAGAAGTGCCTGGTCCCTTCCAATATGAAGTGGGAAGCTCAAGTGCTCGACAAAAGAAAGCCTATCGGTATCTCGAACTAATGGAGCATTTGCCCATTAATGAGCACGTCTGGCTTTGGGAGTCTCATTTTGGACGTCGCGTGGACTGTAATCCGTATGCGATGTACCTGTATGCATCTAACGAGAGGGCGAGCGCCGATCAGATACATATCTGGGTGGTAAACAAGGATGCTACTGTGCCGGATTCAGTGGCGAAGGACCCCAGTGCCGTCGTGACTACAAGGGAATCATTCGGTTATTGGCTGGCCTTGGCAACCGCTAAGTACCTCACTAACAATGCCTCGTTCCCGTTCGAATACATGCATAGAGATGGGCAAGTGCATGTTAACACCTGGCATGGTACTCCGTTAAAGTACCTAGGTAGAGATGACAAGGATTCACGTTACGATTATGGAAACGTCGGGAGAAACCTAGTCCATGCCACCAATCTGCTGATGCCTAATCGGTTTACTTCCGAAATCATGACTAGGCACTACGAGGTGGACCATTGGCTAGGAGAGAACACGGTTCAGGTCATTGGTTACCCAAGAAATGATGTGCTCTCCCCTAGCTCTGAGTCAGAAGAACGGGCCCGGATTATTCGTGAAGCTCTGGGTATTCCGAGTGATGGCAAACCAGTCGTGCTTTATGCTCCGACGTGGCGAGGTTCGTCGAAAGCTCAGAAATTCGACGTTAAGAAGCTGATAGAAGACCTTGAGGAGCTTAGTCAAGAACCTGGTTGGCACTTCATTTTCCGAGGGCATCCGTTGGCTGAACATCTTCTAAAAGATGCGGAGCTGCCAGCGCAAATGCCTTCTAAGCAGTTTTCCACATACGATCTCATGTTGGTTTCGGACATCGTTGTCACAGATTACTCGAGTCTGGGGATAGATTTCCTGACAACTGGCCGTCCAGTTATTTACTATACCTATGACTTCGAGGATTACTCGAAAGAACGAGGTCTTTATTTCCCCAAAGAGAGCTTCCCGGGGGTTGTAGTCGAAACGATTGAACAACTCACAGCTCAAATTACAGACATGCTTCATGATTCGGATCATCGAAGCGTTGATTGGTCAGGATTCCGAGAGTCGTATGCACCATTCGATGATGGACAAGCGGCACGTCGGGCTGTAGAGATAATGCTGGAAAGCGATGGATTGATTCATCTTCCTGCTAAGGCTAAGAAGACGCTACTAATCCATTCGTCATTAACCAACATCTCGAGCAGCTACACGCTAATAAACAATCTTCAGAACCTGGACTTCGAAGAGTGGGAAGTTACCCTCACCTTTGATCACGCAGCCGTTCTTCTGGATCACACTCTGCCAAACCTGCTCGATTCGCTCCCGCCTGAGGTGAGAGTCTATCCACGCAAAGGCGGGATGATCGCTCGTCTTCAAGAGAGAGGCGTAGCGAATAAGCTGTATTCTGTCGGAGCCGGCGATCTGACTCCGAGAGAGCGAGAGCTCTATCGCCAGTCCCTGCGGCGAGAGGCTGTACGCCTTTTCGGTGGAAATAGATTTGATATTGTCGTGGAATGGGGCCTTGAAGGTGCCTTCTGGACTGCATTGATAGCAGAAGGTGTTGAAGCCAGTGCGCGTTGGCTCGTTCTAGATAGGCCTCTAGATCGTGATTCGTTGGTTGAACATCCGAACCTTCTGCGGAATGCGCAGTTCCTTGATCAGTTTGATCTAGTAGTTGGGATTCCTTCTGTGGCGCATGACAGTGAGGGAACTGTTTATGACGATCACTTCCAGGAGATGGACAAGATTGAAAAACTGGTGGGCATCACTGAGCCTCTCGAGAGTATCCTTATGGAACTCCGAAACACTGGTACATCAGAGTCGGTATTGTTAGCGGCGATAGGAGGCTTTGGGAGGATTACAGCCTTCGATGTCCTTGAGGATGCGCTCAGTCTAGTTGAGAAAGAATTAGGAAAAGATGTCCGACTAGAGTTGCTTGGTGCGGGGCCGGGTCTCCAGAAACTGAAGCAGCTTGGTGTTCGCGCACCCGATAGGATCACGGTGACCGAGACCAACGAGCCTTACGAGAATAATTTCGAGGGAATCGCTGGCCATGTCGACGCCATCGTTGATTTCGTTAGTCCGGGTTCGTTGACGATGCAAGAAATCGCGGCATCTCGGATAGGGATGCCTTTGGTGAAGATCGGGGCAAACGAAACCTCACCTACTGAAATTGCGAAACGAATACTTGACACGCTTGTGGGCGATAGGAATGGGGTACAAGCAGACCACCTTGAGTCTGATGGTCTTGTTATCTCTCTGAAGGAATTACTCTCGATCGTTTAAGGTGGTAGTAGATGTACAATTTTCCAGCGCTCGACGTAATAGTGCCAGCTTATAACGTCGAAGAATACCTTGAAGGCTGCGTGAAATCGATCTTGGCTGCTGATTACCCCAGCCTCAAAGTAACGATCGTGGACGATGGCTCCGGCGACGGTACGGGACAAGTTGCAGATGATTTGGGTAGTCGGTACCCGGAGAAAGTGGAGGTTATCCACCAGGAAAACGGGGGATTAAGTGCAGCCCGTAATACTGGTATCCGTGCTACAAGCAATCCATATATTGCGTTTGTAGATGCTGATGACAAAGTCTCCAAGCACGGTTACTCCAAGATGGCTACTTCTATGCAAAGAAGCGGCTCTAAAATGGCAGTAGGAGCTGTTCACAGATTCAACTCAAAGCGTGAGTGGGCACCTTGGTTTGTTGACGAAGCACACAGTATTGATAGGCTGTCGGTTACCGGGAACTCATTCCCGCCAATCTTGTGGAATGTCTTTGCCTGGAGCAAGCTCTTTGAGCGTGAATTCTTTCTGCGAGTAGCAGGTGAGTTCCCCGTGGGTATGCTCTATGAGGATCAAGAAGTCTCAGCCAAGCTATATTTATCAGGTGAACCGTTCGATATCTTGTCAGACGTTGTCTACTACTGGCGTGAGCGCGAGGACGGTAGCTCAATTACCGAGAACAAGATCGATGTCTACGATTTGGAACAACGTCTTGAAGTTGCGAGAGCTACCGAAAGGGTGATTAGAGAGCTGGGCGACACTGACGTAGTGGAGTATTGGTATCGAAAGCTCCTGAATGAGGACCTATGGTGGTATTTCCGCGTAGTACGTAAGGCTTCATCTCAATATTGGGATACCTTGTGTGATGGAGTGGCCGAGTTTGCAGAACGAGCGCCAAGCACGGCACTTGTGGGTGGCCCCTCGAAGAGGAAAGATCTGCTCCGTCTAGCACTTCGCAGAAACCGGGGCGAATTTCACAAGCGTTTGGCAAAACCTTAGATGAGATCCGGCCTGTATGATTGGAGGCCGCCGATCCCGGTTCGAAGCTTTTTCTTTTACAAAAAGAGGGTGTAGGTATGGGCGCATTTGAATTGGATATCGTTGTTCCGTGCGCTCTAAATCTTGAGTTTCTCTCTCAGCTCTTAGAAACTCTTGCGAATAGTGCTAAAGGACCCATCCGGGTGATTCTCATCGATGATGGAGTGGGCCCGAACGCGGCCTCGCTTCAGTGCATCGTAGAGGACATTGCTATTCCCAACCTTATTGTTGAGAGTTATGGTAAAGGCCCCGGTGCAGCCCGCAACCTCGGTCTTGAACACGTTGACTCGAAGTACGTGTACTTCTGCGACGCGGACGATCTGGTGCTACCAGGTGCCCTTGATTTAATGGTTGCTACGTTGGAGAGGACAGGCAGCGACTTTGTTGTCGGGGGATATGTGCGCCACTACGGTGAGGAACCGGAGCGGAAGTATCCGCGCAGCTTGTCGCGGGCTGTGCATGCTGAAGAGCGGCTGCAGGTGAATGCCAGCTCATTTCCACAGGCCTTTGATGAGCCAGTGCTGTGGAACAAAATGTTCCGGACGGACTTCTGGCGGTCCTGCGTGGGCAAAATGCCCGAGGATGTCAACTACGAGGACCAGGTACCCGTCGTCCGGGCGCTCGTTCACGCCCGGGCATTCGATGTGCTCGCAGAAGATGTGTACTCCTGGCGGATGTCCAAGCCAGGGACTTCCCGATCCGGGACAAAGGATCAGATAGGCGATCTGCGGGATCGCAGACGCGTTGTGGAGATGTGCTGGGAGGAAGCGCAGGCCGGGCCCCTTGAATTGAGACGGCACATGCTTTACCGGTGGGTGGACACCGATCTGATGATGTATGTGGAAGAGCTGCCGAATGCTGTAGATGTGGACTACTTCGCGGAACTGCAATCTCTCGTGAAGTTGGTCTTTGGTTGGATCGATACGCTTGAAGCCGGGGACATCTGGGAGCAGGTGTCACTGTACACCCGGATGATGCTGTGGGTCGTGGCGCATGGAACACTCGAGCAGGCGTTTGCGGGGCTCGCAGCTACAGGCGAGGTGAGTCCCGTCATCCCGCTGGACATGCCGTTGGAATCATACGTTCCCGAGTGTGCCGATCTTTTTGAGGCGGCACCACCGTGGGTAACTGCGGTGAATACAGTGGATATCCAGCCCGTTGTAAAGCTGGAAGGGGCAACGTGGCTAGATGATAAGACAGTAGAGGTTGCAGGCTACGGGTACGTCCCCGGGAAAACTTCAGCAGAACTACGCGTTGCAATCAATGGGGTACCTTCGCAAGCGGGTCCGTCCTCTGTGTCCTCTGTGTCCTCTGACCCCTCTAAGTCCTCTGTGCCCTCTGTGTCCTCTCTCCGCTCGATACCGTCTGTATCCTCCGTGGAGTCAGCGGCAGCAAACTACTCCAGCAAAGACACCTTGCATGACTACTCACACACCGGATTCCGAGCGGTGGTGCGCCTCGCAGATCTGCAGGGTAGGGCCCCTGGCGGAGAAGCGGGTGCTTCACAGTTGGCTGCATCCATCACGGTCACAATGGATGGCGTATCTGTGGAGCCGGAATCGCGGTTGCAGAGCTTCGGTCCCGTGGGTGAAACCGGGCGCTACGTTCTTGAGGGGACTACCGTCCGGTGGCTGTCGCACACGGGCACCGAACTACTCGCGGCCACGTGGGGGCCCGATGGGAAAGGGGCGCGCACGCTGGGCAGGCGCATCCTTCAACTAACTGTGCGCGGCGGACGGCGGGAGAAAGCCGAGCTGAAAATCGGGCGCCTCCGGCTGCCTGCGGTCAGCTCACACGGTGCCGGAGAGGAACGCACGGTTACCTTTGTCGTGCCGCCACCGGTGCGCGGGATGGTGCATGGTCGGAGCAGACAGCTCATTGCGTTGATCGGCGGAAAACCAGTCATGGCCCCTTCGAGTTCATCGTCCCCGTCGCCGGAAGTGCGCACCCACACTGATGGGACTGCGCGAATCGTGGATGCGGCCAGACGCATCGTAGTAGAGGATATCCGGCAGGATGGCGACATCGTGTTCGCTTCTATCTCCGCTGAACGGTCGCTGTTTGGTGCGAAGACTCCCGCGGTATGGATCACCTCCTCACAAGGCAACTTCGCAGGCGAGATGGTATCAGAAGAAGCCCACGCGCATACCGCCCGATTCACCGTCCGGTGGGACACAACCTTCATACCGGAGACGGCCTACCACATCCGCTGGGAAGTGCGCGGGGTTCCCACTGGACATTGTCTTGGGAAAGATGTGGTACGTATCAAACATCGGCCCAGCTATAGCGCCTGGGAAACCGCCTCGGCGGTGCGAGCCGAGCCGGGTCCAGTGAAACCAGCCGTGTACTTTGAGGCCTTCAATGGTGAGTCCACCGGCGACAACCCCGGTGCAATCGTCTCTTACTTGGTCTCCTCTGGAGTTCTATCGGGTCTTTCGTGCACCGATGATTCCCCGGGGGTTCCCCTCTATATGGGGATCAAGCACCCCAGCCAGGAAGTCCCCGACGGGGTAACCCCCGTTCTTATTGGCTCACCCGAGTGGGTGATGGCGCTGCGCGAGTCGGCAGTGCTCGTCGGCAACGACTCTTTCCCCCACTGGTTCAGGAAGCGGCCCGGACAATCGTGGCTCCAAACATGGCACGGGACACCGATCAAGAAACTCATGCTGGATGCACACCCCCGGTTTGTCTCGCTGACCTACAAGCGGGTGATCCTCCGCGAGGCGCAGGAGTGGGACCTGCTCTTGGCACAGAGCTCCTCTGCGGCGGCAAACATCGCCGGATCAGTTGGTTACACCGGGCCGGTCCATGTGGGAGAATATCCGCAGAATCTGCGGCTTGCTCAACTCACATCGTCTTCGGAGTCCCGTGTATCTATCCGAGAACGCCTCGGCATCGGACCCTCCGAGCGAGTGGTCCTCTATGCCCCCACGTGGAGAGTATCGCAGCAAACGTCGCTCGTGGAGAACGCTGTGGAGATTGCCAAGCAGACAGGGGCAGTAGTGCTCTACCGAGGTCACCATAAGCGGCCCCGGGTGAACCTCGCAGCTTTGCCAGGTCCATCCGGTAGCCGATCAGCCTCGGAAGGATCGGTCATCGATGTTACCCACTACCCAGTGTTGGAAGAACTCATGGCTGTCTCCGATGCGCTCATCTCGGACTACTCCTCGGTGGTGTATGCCTACGCCCTCACTGGAAAACCGATCACCCTGTACTGCCCAGATTTGTCGTGGTACCGCGACTATGAGCGGGGATTCTATGACGGGTTCCCGGAGAACTCACCGTGGCCGGTGTATGAAAACCTGGATGGGCTCACAACTGCAGTGGTGTTCGGTTCGGATAGTCGAGATCGTATTTCAGTAGACGGCTCAGGGGGGAGTCTAGAGAACACTGTCACTGCCACCCTCGACTATGTCACGGAGTGGATCCTGTCCCGGGTAGCTAGCATTGAGAACGGCTAGACGGCGTCAGTACATCCAGAGGTTAGTTCCCGCCTTGCGCAATCTCGATCAAAGATGGAAAAACTGCACCCCACCTATGGAAATTGTGACTAAGCCCCTGGTGGGATGAGAAGCGCGTGAATCAGTCCGAGGCGGGCAGGCAACGGGCTAATCGTTGGAAGTGGCTCTGTCGCGAACGAAGCGTCACCGAGTGCCCCGGGAACTGGGATTGAAGTCACGGTAAAACCGGCCGTCGATATGGCAGCCCCGGCTGCGGTAATCGGAGCTGTAGCTTCTGGGGGCTGATGCAGCGGCAGGACAACTGTCGGGGCTGTGGTCGGATCCGGGTAGCACTCAGTGAGTACTTCAAGGAGATCGTCAGGGGTAAAAGTATCGAAGAAACTCTCGTCAACGGCGATCAACTGTGTGCTGGGAACGTCCATCGCGTCGAGCTCCAAGGTTGTGCTGCGCAGAATGTAGTCGCGGGCGCTGAGCCACTGGCCCTCCGCATCGATGAACGTGGCATCCGGTAGTGCCGGGCAGGATGTGGAGTCAGGTACGTCATTCACCGCAAGTGAAAGCCCCGTCGGTGATGTGAACAAATGGAACGAACGACCAAAGAATTCAACGGTGGAATCAATGGAGTCAGTTGTGTGGATGGAGATATCCTGCCCAAGGCGGTCATCGAAGGTGAGCTCGTAGATGCCCGGATCAAGCCAGTACAGGGCCAGTCCTTCCGAAAAACTCCACATCTCCACAGAGGTGTGCGGATCCGGCGAATTGATTGCCAGCCAATCGCTCCTATCTGTTGTTCCAGGTTCAAGCCAGTACCGTGAACTGAAGTCGGTGCCATCGTGCCGGGTTACGGTTAAACGCGGTTTCGTACCGAGCACCTTCCCCGTAGGAACCTCCTGGCGCATGAGGGTGAGCGCCACGTGGAGTGTGCCGAAATCTGACAGATGAGCATCCAGCTCAGAGATCCGCGAAACATCTGACGTGCCCGCCACAGAGTTGAGGAAGCCAGCCAGCGGCAAGTTCTCTAAGCCGGTTTGGGCTGCCTCAATAAACACATCTGGATCGCCGCCGCCGGCGGTTACGCTGTCCAGGTGAGAAAGGATCTGGCAGATCGCCGGAGTGGAAAAGGGAGTGAGCCTGTCCGCTTGTACGACGGTTGCCTGCGGAAATAGTTCCGCGATTAAGGAGAGCGCAGACTTTGTCGTGTCGGTTACATCGGCGAGGATGATGCGGTCGGGGAGGATGCCGCAGCGATGGAGAAAGAGCGGCAGGCGTGACAGGTGGGCGCGGTCGTGGATCAGGTCGCCAGCATTGGTATCGATTGCGATGACCCATCCCATCGTGGCATCCAGGTCGTGTGGATCGAGAGGATCGGTGCTGCCAGTGATGAGGATCAGGGCCGACTGGGTGGAGAAATGGGGTAGGCGCACCCGGACGCTATACCTCGTGTTGGTCCCAGTCTCGCTGGCCCCATTATCGCCAGCAGTGTCGGCATCGGTGCCGAAGTCGAGATCGAACCACTCCTGGTTGCGGAATTTAAGAGCCATAGGTCAACAACTCCTCCACCTCTGCGAAGTGCTCAGGCAGGGCATGTCTGCGCAGGAACGTGGACAGCGGGGTGTTCGAGTCTGCGAGAATAGCGTCTTTGCTCTTATCCCGATACTCCGGGGGAGTCCACGAGTTATGGAGGCTGATAATGCCAGAACTCTTCTGCTCGATCACTGTGAAGTCCGCTTCGTTGGCTGCGTCAGCCGCATTTTCCTTGTCGGTGCTGGTAGCTGAACCGTGAAACCAGAATTGGAGGTACTTCTCGTAGCGGCTTTGCGCGGGTGGCTTCTTCTCACCTGCGGTATTGCTTGTTGCCGGTGGCAAGGAAGCCAGCTGAATCTCCGGGGTGGAAAGAGTAGCCGCAGCATCAATGATATCGAGGTGAGGGAGCAGTTCCGGCTGGCGGATATACGGATCCAAGATGGCGTTGCCAAGGAAATTCCACGTGTACTCCTCCGACCACCGTGGCAGGCGGTCACGCAGTTGGCGAGTCCACTCTGTCACCACCCTGCCGCCCGGAGCAGAGGTAAGGGCACCAATGTGGATGCCACGGTTGGGCGGAAAACCAAACGCCCGCAATACGTCTTTCTCGTGGCCGATATTGTCCGTGGGGTTGTTGGCATCATCACCGGAGTCTATGCCGCTTATCTGGAAGAAGCTGAGGCACCTATCGGCGCACATGATGGTATCGGCATCGATGAACGTTCCGCCGAACTTGGTGAGGAAGGCGGCTGAGACCGCATCGGACTGCAGCGCGTATGAGTACATTTTCAGATACTTCGTGGGGATCAGATCGCCGACGAGGTAGCGCGCATTTGTCTGATTGAGCACCGTAATGTCACCGATATCAAACCACCTTAACCAGGAAGTCACACACAACGTGAGATACGCAGGGGGAATGTACCCATCCCAATAGAGGGCGACATGCGGTCTGGCAGTGAGGATTGTCTCCACGGCCCTCGTCAGCTCCCTGTGCCTACTCGGCTGCTCATGCTTTGGCGTTCTCTTCCCATGCAGCGGTTTTCTATCGGTGCTGGTGGTGATTCTAGTAGAATAGGCGCGCGTGAGTGTCAATGACAATGGGCGGGCAGTCCACGAAGCACTGCGCGATGGGGCCGGAGCCGAACTTGTCCGCACGCGCATGTTTCACAGTCTGTATTGCGCTGTGCGGGATGCGTTGAACCGCCAGGATTCCGCTGCTGCAGCCTCGGCTTCCTCCTCCTTCCCCCTCATTGAAGGGCTCACCTACGGGGAATCGCGGAAGGTGGCGACTGTGCTAGCCGCAGATTTCTCTGCTTCCGGTGAGATGCCGACTCTGGTTGAGCCGTGCGTCGAGAAGCTGCAAGAGGCTGCCACCGCTATCTCCGCTGCGTCTGACACCTCTTACACCTTCTCCGTCATCATCGCCCTGTACAACGTGGCCGAATACCTGCCCGCACTGTTTGCATCGCTGGAACAACAGGTGGATGTAATCGGTCCGGATGACGCGGTAATAGGCGGCGCGCCGGGCGCTGCAGCACCATCCGTTGAGTACATCTTCGTGGATGACTGCTCCACCGACGGGTCGCTTGATATGGTGACCGCATGGGCAGCAGAGCGGGCCAATGTGACTGTGTTTCACCACACCGTGAACATGGGCGTGGCCATGGCCAGATCCCACGGGATGAGCGCCGCTCACGGGGAATGGGTGACATCCGTCGACCCAGACGACATCATCCACCCCGAATACTTTGCGCGAGTATTCGCCTTCGCTACTGCGCACCCCGAATGTCACCTACTCACCACTCGGCTGCTCCTGGTCAACGATGCCGATGGAACAGTCACCGACAACCATCCCCTCGGGTACAAATATCGGTCCGGGGACCGGGTGGTCAACCTCAACGAATCCCCCACCACGATCCAGCTTGGGGCCACTGCATTCATGCGGTTGAGCCTCATACGAGCAAACGGACTGGACTACAACTACGCGATCGTACCCACCTTCGAAGACGGTGACCTCATCGCCCGATATCTCCTGCTCGCAGAAACCCCACTTGTGGGGTTGGTGTCCTCAGCGATGTACTTCTACCGGAAGCGCACCAGTGGCGGGTCGCTCGTGCAAGGCGGACTCCTGCGCGGTGAAAAATACGATGACCAGCTCTACCACGGCTACATTGGGTTGCTTCGCTCCGCAGCATCATCGGCCTCTGCTGCTGCGCACGGGGGCGGGGTGCCCGCCTGGGTGGCCTCCACTGTCCTCTATGACATCTCCTGGCTGTTCACCCAGGATTTGCTCAACCACTCCCGCACCCAATGGCTGCAAACGCACGAGGACGTGCGGCAACGGTTCCTCACCCACCTATCCGCCATCTTTGCGATGATCCCGCCGGACACTGACCCATGCAGGCCCTTGCCCGATGTGGTGACCTCCGCTTGGGCGCAAAAATACTGGGGAGGAACGGTCACCGGTACCTATCCGCAGCGCTTCTTTGGTGAACCGTTTGGGCATGTGGAATACTCACCGCCGGTTACGCCCACCCGCTATCCGCAGCCTCTGACCCTGCGGGAGAACATGTGGGTGCGTGAAACGATCACCGGGTCACCAGCCTGGGCAACCTGGGGATTAGCAGGAGTACGGCGCGCCCGCTTCATCGGGCGAAAAGCCTCTGGGCTCGGGGCGCGAGTAGTCAAACGTCTCCCGGCTCCCACCGGTTTGCGCGGTGCCTGGTTGGTGTTGGATCGCCCGGGTGGGGCAGGGGATAACGGGGAACACTTCTACCGGTGGCTGACCGCTCACACTAACGAGAACGCCTATTTTGTGCTCCGGCGTGGGGCACCCGGATGGGACCGGCTGGAAAGGGAGGGATTCCGGCTGTTAGCCTACGGGTCCGTGCAAGCTACCCGCGCATATCTCAATGCAGCAGTAGTTATCTCCTCGGATGCGGTAGTGGAATCACGCCGTCTCGCGCCCGCATACCGCTACGGGGACCCAGGCGTGCCGTTCGTGTTCCTGCAACACGGGGTGATCTACAACAAGGACATTCACGCCTGGCTCAACCCCATGGACATCGCCCTCATGATTACTTCCACCCGGGAGGAATACACCTATATCACCGACGCAACCTCCCCCTACCGGCTTGGGCCCGACCAGGTGGCGCTCACCGGGTTGGCGCGCTTTGACCGGCTGGTGGCGCTGCCGCGGAGTTCTTCTGTTGTCACCTCTGGTGGATCTGGTCCTATTACCGGTGGAGTCGTGCTCATGCCCACCTGGGCACCGGGTGCAGACTACACGGTATGGGTGGAATTGGCTGAGGCGCTGGTTACTGCGGGTGTTGGTCCGGTAACATTCGTGCTGCATCCGTCACTTGTAGCGGGGGATATTCCTGGACTATCTAGTATTGGCTCTGGTAGCTCTGCCTCTTTCGGCTCCGGTGCTTCGCTGCGGGTTGTGTCCGTGCGGGATGTGGACTTCCAGCAGCTGCTGCGGGGCACTGAGGTGTTTATTACCGATTACTCCTCCACCCAGTTTGATGCGGCCATCGCCGGCTGTCGGGTGGGGTTCTACCAGGTGGACCTGTGGGAAGGGCGGGCACTCTACCCGTGGAAGCCGCTTGGGCCCACTATGGCCACGCCTGCTCAGGTGCTCTCGTGGATCCGCACCGGGGAGGACCTGCCCCAGACCCATCGGGTGCCTACCGCCGATGGGCACGCCTGCGAGCGGATATATCGGGCAATTCGGGAGCGGGTGGTGGGGGCTGCTCCGCCTGAATGAGCATTGAACTGGGAAATCGGAGAGTCTAATAAACTATTTGTACACATCTTGACGGTGTTGATTCCATCAGTGTCAATGCGAGGCGAATACCGGCATCTGGTAGGCGTGCCTGTGAGTAGATGTGTTAGATGATTCGAGTGCGAGTTTGTCTAAGCCCGCTTGTGCGAAACAATATGTTGACATGCTGACTGATGTCTGAAATCATTGACGCATGGACGTTGAAATCTGGCGCAGTGCATATAGGCACAACATCGCCACGGAAGACATCGTCCATGCATATAACAATCCGCTGAAAGCTGTTCGTGGTTCCGATGACATGTATATGCTCATTGGGCCTGCAAGAGATGGCACGATCCTGGAGATTGGATTCGGTGATTCCGGAGACATCGTCCACGCGATGCGTGCCCGAAGGAAATACTGGCCATAATCGACAAAGTGAGGTGAATATGAGAACAAATGATGAGATGGCACGCGCCTTTGAAACAATGAATGGCGGAAGTGGTCCAGACATACTAGAGGAGTTGGACCCGAAGGATTTGATCGCCATCATGGCGGCGAAGAGCGCCCAGACGCGTGCCGAGGAAGAGATGATACTGGCTGTCAGGCGGGCGCGGTCCCACGGGTTCTCGTGGCGCCAGATTGGTGACGTTTTGCATATCACCCGCCAGGCGGCTCATTCGCGATTTGCACACAAGGTGGGGGAGGCTGCTGCCTAGATTCTAGAGCGGATCGGCATGGCAACCGCTAGGTTACTTACCGGCGTTACTTACCCACGTAGGTGGCGGTGGTGTAGTGGATGTGCCAGTACTGGTCCACGCCGGGGGTTGCGTCCCCTAGAGTGGTGTCATGTCCCGAAGTGTAGGGCGTACGCGGCGCGCGGAAACAAGCTGCAAAATGGTATTGACTAATAGTGCCATCGGCGCTTACAATAAATACAGGAGTGTACTGGACCGAGAGTTGACTGAAGGAGTTCGCCATAACACACCCACAACCATGACGCACGCAGCACAGGCCAGATTGCGGCTGCTGCTTGCACTATTCACGGCCGTTCTCACGGCGCTGGGGATGGTGGCGATGCCACATCATTGATGTCCCGATCATCGGCGAGCACCCGGATCAGGTTATCGAGAGGGAAGAGAGCGAGTACGCCTATTCGGTTGAATTAGTCGATTGGGCATCGCACAACATAAGCGCGGATGTCTGGGCGTTGATCGGGCCGGACGACGTTTTCCAGGAGGGCTATGAGTACCGGTTGGGTGTAAGATTCACCCCCACCTCGTTGGAAGGCTATCTCAGTGATGAAACGGACTTCCAAATCAACGGAGAGTCCTTTTATGCCACAACTGTGGGCCCCGACGTTTACGAGGGTTTTTCACTTTTAACCCGCTGGATCGGGTTGAGGTGAATTTCGATTCTTCCGGTGGCACGGGGTCGATGGGCAAGAAGCTCGCCGGCTGGCAGGTGGGCACCGATGTGAAGCAGCCGGGTGAGAAGGTCACCATTAACGTTGACACGACGATCGTAGCCGTGCTTGTCGACGCAGAAACCCGACCGAGCCGACCGACCCGACGGAACCCACGGAGCCGACCGAGCCGACCGACCCGACGGAAACGCCCCCGGAAACGCCCGGCCCCACCGATACCGACAATGGCAGTGGCGGCAGCTCGGAGCTGTCCGGTGGCACAACCCCAGGATGGAAAACGCTGATTGTGCACTGGTGGCCAAGCTCCTCCGCCCGAACGTCTTTTCCCAACTTTTCGGCCAAAAACTTGGGGCGTGGGAGTCTTTTCCCAAGTTTCGTTGGGATTAGTTGAGATGCACCCCCACTGTCCCGGACATTCCTCCACCGCCTTGCCGATCCGCTACCTACCGCCCCGCCGGACAACCCCCAAAACTCAAACCCGATACAAAGGAGCGCACTCGCGTGAATGCGTTGACCTGCACATATAAAATTTGCACATGCGCTGAAGCATCGGCCCGTTTGGGCTGGCAGTGAGTTGATTGCAGAGATTCTGGAGTAGATGATGGCTAGGTTCGCGCACGCAGCGTTCGGCTGGTCGTTTGGCTTATCGTCGCGGCAGGCTCCGCCGCCCGAGACTCCCACGCTCACTGGAACCCTCTACTCCCGCAGAGCGGTGATCGGCACAACGCGTACCCCCCATACGGGGGTATGGTGCATTGTCTAACAAAAGTGACGGGGGTGGCTATATGGAGAGGTTACCCTACATATCTGCTGGAGAAAATTGGCAGCTGTCGCTAAGTAGTTTGCTACCAATTGTGCAGACGACTGGAAACGTTCTGACAGCCCCATTAGATTTATCCACGTGTGCGCACAAATACGGATTACGTGCGCCTGAACCCGAGGGTGCAGGAATGCCCTCGGGGGATTGAGTTCTACGCAAGGAGTTCAGTGATGAACAAATCTCTCCGCCGCCGTGGTATCGCAATTGCGTCTGCGGTGGCTATGTCTATTACGGGGGTGACGGTGGCCTCGACGGCCAGCGCGCAGGAGGCGGCCACTGGCGACGGCGTGTGTGCTCTGACGGAGCCGCCTGCTGATCCGGCAGCTCCGGGGGATGCTGAAGCGCCAGAAGGAGCGACAGAGTATCCAGGTATCGGCACTGACAATGTATATAAGTCGGTGAATAACCAGGTGCGATTTGTCTTCACGGATCAGAAGCCTGATCCGAAGCTCAATGCGATTGAATCACCCGGAAATAAGGACACGATTGGCCGTGTGGCCGGTTATGTGGGCTTCCAGCAGGGTGGTACCCCTATCACGACGCAGAAAACGGCTGCGGAGCGTTTCATTCCGATGGAGGGTGTGCGCGTGTACGCCCAGTGGAAGGAGAAGGACGGCACGACCTCTCCGATCTACACAACCACCACGAACAGCAATGGTGAGTTCTGGATCAAGATGGTTGAGTTCACTCGTGCGGATGGCTCGACTGCTCAGTTCGACGCGGATGTGAATGCTCCTGAGTTGGAGAAGGTGCGCGTGTGGGCGGACAACCCGAAGGATGACTCCTTCCAGAAGCTGTGGGAGTACCGCAATGGTTACTGGGCTCCCGATTCAATCGTGATTGACACAACGGGCACGGTCACGTGGGGTGTGGGGCAGAACCGCGTTGATGGTGTGAAGATTGCTTTTGGTGACCGCACAGAGAACTCCATCATGCACCTGGATACTGCCGATGAGGTGCCGTATGCTCGCATTGGTACGGATCTGGATGCGCAGGGTACCGTCAAGGGTGAGGTGCACTGGGAGCAGAACCAGTCATCTGGTGCACAGTTCTGGTCTGTGATTAATAATCCGGGCAATGGGGGCGACGTGCCGGCGACTGATGTGCCGGTGTATGGCTCCTACCTGTCGGATTATGCTGTGGCCCGCATCATGGGCTCCGGAAAGGACATGACCGCTGAGCAATTCATTGCTGAGTTCCCGGATTTAGCGCAGGCCGATGGGACGATGAAGGAGACGGGTCTGCAGGCTATGCAGGCACTGGGCTTTGACGGCGATTCGATCCGTGGTGGCGGCTGGAACCAGGATTGGGAGGCTCGGCTGCAGAACTGGATCCACCAGCAGATGGCCGCTGAGGGCAAGGACCTGTGGATCGGGGAGACCGTTACCGCCAAGACGGACAGCAAAGGTGAGTATGTTCTGCAGTTCCGTGGCACGTGGGGCCGTTGGTGGGAGGATAACGGTACGAACTTCCAGTTAATTGCCATGCCGGCAGATAAGCAGGACCGGTTGCACACGGTGGCACAGGAGCCGACTCAAGGTGACTGGGCTTCGGGTACTGGTCCTGCTTACAATGACGGCAAGCACATCAACATCGACTGGTTGTATGTCTCCACTGCGGAGATGCCGGGTATTGGCCAGATCACCCCGTACTACCGCAACCAGTACGCGCCAGCCAATCAGACTGGTACTGGTGTGACGTGGGCTGGCCAATACTTTTCTGGGCTGGATTACGTGAAGCATGCGAACTTTGGTCTGTTCAGTGAGACCAAGGGCTTTGATGTTCTGACTTATAACACGTTCGGATACTTTGCGGTTCCCGGTGATACGGTCGAGAACACAACGTGGGGCCTGCCTAACCAGTTTGTCAATGGTTTGGAGTACCAGATTGAGTGGGTGGATGCTGACGGTAAGGTTGTGGCCACGTCAGCGAGTATGGCGGCGCAGCCGGATGGGACGCTGCCGTCGTTCCCGATGACGGTTCCAGCGGATCTGGACAAGACCACAGATTACATCGCGAACCTGTACGTCGTTGACAACGGTAAGCGTGAAGGTGCTCCGATCCTGTCCGATTCCTTCACCGCCTACGTCGGATACATGCCGAAGTATAAGGATCAGACCGGTGCTCCCGGCACTGAGTTGACTGCTCCTGCTCCGCTGTTCGACAACACGACTACGGATGAGGTGGAGACCGTCGCGGGCGACAAGCTCGATAACCCCGTGACCGGATACGCTCTTCCGGATTACCTCGCCAATGACCCTGACTGCGTTGACCAGATCACGGTAGACCCGACCACTGGTGCGGTGTCCTACACCTTCCCGGCGGATACTGAAGAAGGCACAACTGTGACTGTCCCGGTCGTCGCAACGTTCCAGGATGGCACGAAGGCTGCCGGTTCGGTCACCTTCACTACTGATGACCCGCAGAGCAGTAAGGTTGATCCGACTGCGCCGGGGACGGCGGATGCTGATGGAAATGTCTACTCTGATCCGGAGAAGTCGAAGATTGAGAACCGTCCGACGGTCACACTGCCGGAGACTCTGCCGGAGGGCGTGACCATTGATTCCATCGAGGTTGAGGGTCTGCCGGCTGGTTTGACTGCTTCTGCTGATGGTCGGACGGCTTCTGGCACGTTGACTGAGGATGTTCCTGCTGAGGGCAAGGTGTATCCGGTGAAGGTGACTGTTACCTATGGTGATGGCACCACCGATG
>JAXFPD010000003.1:0-33697 GCA_034179945.1 Corynebacterium sp.
GGTAGATCGGCGAGCAGTTTTGCAGCGACAGACGCAGGCAGCTCGTCGAGCAGTTCTGCTCGATCGTCCGGTTCCATGTCCGCGAAAACTGCGGTGACTTCAGGATCACGGAGGCTGTCGATCAGGTGCGCCTGCAGAGCCGAGTTCAGCTCATCAAAGGTTTCGACCGCCGTGTCTTTCGGCAGTGTGCGGTAGAACAGCGCACGTTCCTCATGGCTGAGGCGGCGCATCTTTCGAGCGGCAGCCTTCGGCTCAATATCAGTTAAGAGCCGTGACAACGTCGCCACGTCATGTGAGCGAAGCGCGGACTCGAGATCTCGATCATCAATCCTGGTCACCTCAGTAGTCACCGAACTTCTCCCCTCACAAAGCACAAATCCTCGCCAATGCTATCAGAGATAAAAACCCACCAAACCTGCACTGAGGGGATTAGAAACACGAAGAAACATGGCTTCCTAAAGAACAAACCCCCGCCACAGAAAACACTTTCGTGTTTCCCGCGGCGGGGTTCTCGTCGTAAAGCCCTAGCTGATTGCTCAGCTGACGGGTCTTACTTAGCCTTCTCGACGATCTCGAGCAGGCGGTAGTGCTTGTCCTTGGAGAGCGGACGGCACTCTTCGATGCGGACGCGGTCGCCCACGCCAGCCTCTTCGTTCTCGTCGTGCGCCTTGACCTTGGAGTTCGTGCGCATGATCTTGCCGTACAGGGCGTGCTGCTTGCGGTCCTCGAGCTCGACGACGATGGTCTTCTGCATCTTGTCGGACACGACGTAACCGGTGCGCACCTTGCGTGCGCCAGCCTCGGTGGTGTTCATGTTTTCCTCACTCATGCTGCATCACCATCGGTTGGTGCAGCAGACAGGCCGAGCTCGCGCTCACGCATAACGGTGTAAATGCGAGCAATATCCTTGCGGACAGTGCGGAGACGGCGGTTGTTGGTCAGCTGACCGGTAGCGCTCTGGAAACGGAGGTTGAACAGCTCCTCCTTAGACTCCTTGAGCTTGGCAACCAGGTCATCGTTATCCAGCGAGCGGAGCTCGTGGGCGGGAATGCCGTTCGACATCAGTACTGATCCTCCTTCCGAACGATTCGGGTCTTAATCGGCAGCTTAGCGCCTGCGCGCTTCAGTGCCTCGACAGCGACTGCCTCGTCCGGGTAAGACATCTCGAACATGATGCGACCCGGCTTGACGTTTGCAATCCACTTCTCGACCGGGCCCTTACCGGAACCCATACGAACACCCAGTGGCTTCTGGGTCCGCGGACGGTCCGGGAAAATCTGGATCCAGACCTTACCACCACGCTTGACGTGGCGGTTGATAGCAATACGCGCTGCCTCAATCTGACGGTTGGTGATGTAGGCGGGCTCGAGAGCCTGCAGAGCATAATCACCGAAGTTGATGCGGGTACCGCCCTTCGCCACACCGGAACGGTGCGGACGATGCTGGCGGCGGTACTTCACGCGCTTAGGCATAAGCATGGTTGTACTTAACCCTCCTGCTTCTGGGCGGCAGCTGCCCGCTGCTGGCGACGCGGGCCCCCGGCATTGCGGGAGCGACCACGGCCACCGTTACGGGAGCGACCACGACTGTTGTCATAGGAGATCTCGTTCGTGTGGCGACCACCGACGACATCACCCTTGTAAATCCACACCTTCACGCCGATCCGGCCGAAGGTGGTGCGGGCCTCAAAGAAGCCGTAATCGATGTCCGCGCGCAGCGTGTGCAGCGGCACCCGACCCTCGTGGTAGCGCTCGACGCGGGACATTTCCGCACCGCCGAGACGGCCAGCACACGAGATCTTGATGCCCTCGACACCCGGAGCGTGCATGGCACCCTGGATGGCCTTGCGCATCGCGCGACGGAACGCCACGCGGTTGGACAGCTGCTCAGCCACAGACTGGGCGACCAGCTGGGCGTTCGAGTCAATGTTCTTGACCTCGAGGATGTTGAGAGCAACCTGCTTACCGGTGAGCTTCTCTAGCTCGCCGCGAATGCGGTCAGCCTCCGCGCCACGGCGACCGATGACGATACCGGGGCGGGCGGTGTGAATATCCACACGGACGCGGTCACGAGTGCGCTCGATGGCGATGTTGGACACACCGGCACGGTCGAGCATGGTGGTCAGATACTCACGGATCTTGATGTCCTCCGCAATGTAGTTTGCGTAGTTGTTCTTCTCCGCGAACCAGTGGGACCGCCAGTCTGCGGTGATACCGAGGCGGAGGCCCTGAGGATGAATCTTCTGGCCCATTACTTGGTCCCTTCCTGTTCTGCCTTCTCGCTCACAACCACAGTGATGTGGCTGGTGCGCTTACGAATGTGGAATGCTCGACCCTGGGCACGCGGACGGAACCGACGCATCGTCGGACCCTCGTTCGCATACGCCTCGGAGATGACGAGCTTGTCACGGCGCAGACCGAAGTTGTTCTCGGCGTTGGCAGCGGCGGAGGCAACAACCTTCGCCACCGGAGCCGAAGCGGTCTGCGGTGCGTACTTCAAGATCGCGAGCGCATCGCTCACGGACTTGCCGCGCACCAGGTCAATCACGCGGCGCGCCTTCATCGGGGACACGCGCACGAACTTCGCGGTGGCGCGGGCCGAGGTAATAGTGTCAGCCATGGTTACTTACGCCCCTTCTTATCGTCCTTGACGTGACCTTTGAAGGTGCGCGTCGGAGCGAATTCGCCCAACTTGTGGCCCACCATGGCCTCGTCGACGTACACCGGAACGTGCTTGCGACCGTCGTGGACGGCGAAAGTCAGACCGATGAAGTCGGGGAGAATGGTAGACCGGCGCGACCAGGTCTTGATGACAGCTTTGGATTTCTTCTCGTTCGCGGCATCCACCTTGTTCAGGAGGTGCTCGTCAACGAACGGGCCTTTCTTCAGGCTACGTGGCATATCAGTTTACCTCCTTTTAGCGGTTCTTAGCCTTGTTTGAACGACGACGACGCACGATCAAGCGATCCGACGGACGGTTCGGCTTGCGGGTACGACCCTCCGGCTGACCCCACGGGGAAACCGGGTGACGGCCACCGGACGTCTTACCTTCACCACCGCCGTGCGGGTGGTCGACCGGGTTCATCACAACACCACGGACAGTCGGGCGCACGCCCTTCCAGCGCATACGACCGGCCTTGCCCCAGCGGATGTTGGACTGCTCAGCGTTGCCCACCTCACCAACAGTGGCGCGGCAGCGGATATCCACACGGCGGATTTCCGAGGACGGCATACGCAGGATCGCGTACATGCCTTCCTTACCGAGCAGCTGGATTGAAGCACCAGCGGAACGGGCCATCTTGGCACCACCACCGGGCTTGAGCTCCACGGCGTGGATCGTGGTACCGGCCGGGATGTTGCGCAGCGGCAGGTTGTTGCCCACCTTGATGTCCGCGTTCGGGCCGGACTCCACAATCATGTCCTGCTTGAGGCCCTTCGGCGCGATGATGTAGCGCTTCTCGCCATCGAAGTAGTGCAGCAGGGCAATGTTAGCGGTGCGGTTCGGGTCGTACTCGATGTGAGCGACGCGAGCCTCAACACCGTCCTTGTCCCAGCGACGGAAGTCGATGACGCGGTAACGGCGCTTGTGTCCGCCACCCTTGTGCCGGGTGGTGATGTGGCCGTGCGAGTTACGGCCACCGGACTTCGGGTTGGGACGCAGCAGGCTCTTCTCCGGAGTCGAGCGGGTGAGCTCGGTGAACTCGGAGACAGAGGACTGACGGCGGCCCGGGGTTGTCGGCTTATATTTACGAATAGCCATAGTTATCTAGTCCTTCTCCTTATGAGGCGGGGCCGCCGAAAATGTCGATGGAATCGCCCTCACGCACCGTCACAATGGCGCGCTTCGTGGCCTTCCGCTTACCCCAACCGGTGCGGGTGCGCTTGCGCTTACCGTCGCGGTTGATGGTGTTGACGGAGGTGACCGTGACACCGAAGATATCTTCGATGGCGTGGCGAATCTGCGGCTTGGTGGCATCCTTCGTCACAAAGAAGGTGTACTGACCCTGCTCAGAGAGGCCGTAGGACTTCTCCGAGACGACGGGGGCGATGATGATATCGCGGGGATCTGCGATGGTAGCCATTTACTTCCCCTCCTTCTTGTAGGCCGGAACAGACTTCGAGGCCTGCTTTGCCGCGATGAACGCGTTGAGCGACTCGACGGAGAAGATCACGTCATCGCTCTTCAGCACGTCGTAGGTGCTGAGACGATCGGCGGCGGTGTAGACAACACCGGGAAGGTTGCGCACGGACAGACGCGAGGTCTGATCGGTGTCCGGGAGCACGACGAGGATGTTCTTGTTCGTGGTCAAAGACTCGAGGAACTTCCGAGCGTCCTTCGTCGACGGCTTCTGACCGGAGACGACCTCGGTGATCACGTGAATGCGATCATGACGAGCGCGATCGGACAGTGCACCCAACAGGGCGACAGCCTTCATCTTCTTGGTGGTCTTCTGCACGTAGGAACGCGGCTTCGGACCGTGGGCAATGCCACCACCGGTGAAGTGCGGAGCGCGGATCGAACCCTGGCGGGCACGACCGGTTCCCTTCTGGCGGAACGGCTTCTTGCCACCGCCGGAGACCTCACCACGAGTCTTCGTGGAGTGGGTGCCCTGGCGCTTACCAGCCAAGTAGCCGTTGACTACCTGGTGGAGGAGGGCGACGGAGGCCTCACGGTTGAACAGCTCCTCCGGCAGTTCGACGGTTCCGTCGGTCGTGCCAGCAGGAGTGTGGACATCGAGAGTAATAAAGCTCATTACTGGACACCGCCCTTCACTGCGGTTTTGACGGTGACGAGGGAACCACGCACACCCGGGATAGCACCCTTGATCAACAGCAGGTTGGACTCGGTGTCGACCTTCTGGACCTTGAGGTTCTGGGTAGTGACGCGGTCATTGCCCATCCGGCCAGCCATGCGGGTGCCCTTGAAGACACGACCCGGCGTGGCGCAGGCGCCGATGCCGCCGACGCGGCGGTGGGAGGCCTGGTTACCGTGGGCGGCACCCTGGCCGGCGAAGCCGTGGCGCTTCATGGCGCCGGCGTAGCCGTGGCCGCGGGAGGTGCCGGTGACATCAACAAGTGCGACATCGCTGAAGATGTCGACGGTGACGTCTTGGCCGACCTCGTAGCCGGACACATCGTCCATGCGGATTTCGGCAACGTGGCGACGCGGGGTGACCCCGGCCTTCTTAAAGTGACCGACCTGCGGCTTCTTCACCTTGCGGGGGTCGATCTCGCCATAGGCGATCTGGATGGCGTTGTAGCCATCGGTTTCAACAGTGCGAATCTGGGTAACCACGCACGGCCCAGCCTCGACGACGGTGACCGGGACGACCCGGTTGTTCTCGTCGAAGACCTGGGTCATGCCGAGCTTCGTGCCCAGAATGCCCTTGATCTCTTTCTCACTCATTGTTCATTCTCTCCGGTTCACGGTCTCGCTTTACTGGATGTTGACATCAACACTGGCCGGAAGATCGATGCGCATGAGCGCGTCAACGGTCTTCGGAGTGGGATCAAGGATGTCAATCATGCGCTTGTGCGTCCGCATCTCGAAATGCTCGCGCGAGTCCTTGTCCTTGTGGGGAGAACGAATAACGACGTACACGTTTTTCTCGGTAGGCAACGGCACCGGGCCGACAACGCGGGCACCCGTACGGGTGACCGTCTCGACGATCTTCTTTGCAGACTGATCGATCGCCTCGTGGTCGTAGGCCTTGAGCCTAATGCGGATCTTTTGTCCCGCCACGTCTATCCTCTTCCTCGCTCGTCCCACATCAGTTCTGATTGGTGGGAGCTGATGGTGAATTCATTCTCTATAACATTGTCCGTTGCAACCCCTGACGAACATGCCACACACCAGCGAAGAACAGGCACTTTCGTGCTCAATGCGCTTACGTCCACTGTGAAATTGCATATTCGTGCAGGTCCTGCACGGCTCCCGCCGGGTGGCGGGAAGTTTGACTGCTACCCATCGCAGGCAGCCGGTCCATTAAACCACAGTTGGCGGCAGATGCCAAATCCCCGGCAGAAACTGCGCAATCCTGGGTACCATGGCAGGTATGAATAATCAGACTCATGGCACCACGGTCATCGACGATGTCGTCCTGTCCAAGATTGCCGGCATTGCTGCCCGCGAGGTTTCTGGCGTGTGGGCGCTCGGCGGTCAGGCCGCCCGCGTCGTCGGCGCGCTGCGCGATTCCGTCGGTGCGGCCACCAACATTCAACAGGGTGTCACCGTCACCAGTGTGGACGGGCGGGCCACAGTGGATGTCAGTATCGTCGCCGAATACGGGGTGGCGATCCACGAGTTGGCCGAGGCCATCCGCACCAATATCACCACCGCCATTGAACGGATGACGGGGACGGATGTCGCCGCAGTCAATGTCACCGTCTACGATGTCCACCTCGATCAGGATACGGAGGCCCAGGTGGCCACGGTTCCCGGCGAGGTCCAGCCAACCCCGGCCGAGAAATAGTGTCGGCCCAGACGGTAACGATGTATCCGCTCGACCGCGACCAGGCCACCGCACTCGCCACCGCCATTGCGGAAGTCCCCGGCGTCCAGGCTCTCTACCCCGGCCGCTTCGGCGAGATCGCCCTGCTCTATCCGCACGTGCGAATCCCCGGCATCCAGTTCTCAGCTGCAGACAATCCGACGGTGACCATTCACCTCGAGGCCGATCTCGGCGCCAACACTCCCCTCCCACACGCAGCTGACGCGGTCCGGAGGATCGCCGCCACGCAACTGCCCGACCACACCATTGACATCATCTTTGAGAAGTGAGCTCACCATGACCTACACCCGCATCGGACTGACCATCGGTTTAGCGCTCGCCTTCGCCATCATCCTCGGCGGGCTCTCCGGATTCCTCCTCGCCGTCATCCTGGGCGCCCTGGGGCTCCTCCTCGGCCTACATCTCGACGGGAAGATTGACCTGCGCGCCCTCAGTGATACGATCCGCCGTTCGGGGCGGGGGTAGCCGATGACCACAACAATCGGGGTGAAAGCCCTCGAGAAGATCGTCAGCCAGGCGATTGTGCGCGTGCCGGGAACCCTGACCCGTGCCTCCAACCTGGACAAAATCACCGGTCGCGCCTATCCGCGCTGCCAGGTGGAGCTCGCCTCCACCGAGACGGGCATACAGGTCCTTGTCGATGCCACCATCGCCGTGACCTGGCCCTCCCCGATCACTACGATTGCGGAGACTGTGCGCGCGAGCGTGCGCACCCACCTGAAGGTTCTCGCCGGCATCAGTGACGCCACCGTCAACGTTGCCGTTGGTCCGGTCATCGCCGAAACCGGGCGGATCACCGCTGAGCAGGTGCGCCGAACCCACCTCGCCCCCACGCCGCGACGGATCTATACAGTGCAACCGCCGTTGCGGTCGATTCCGGCCCCCGTGCCCTTCGTGACAGTTCCGGTCCGCGTGCCGGAGCCGCCAGTTGTCGCCTCCGTCCGCCCGCCAGTACCGGTCACTCCCATTCATCCGGAGGTGCGCACCCATGCATGAGAACGTTGCCCTGGAACCGACGGCGGATCCAAAGATCCGCTGGTTTAGTGTCGCAGTCAGCCTTCTCTTCCTTCTCGGCGGCATCGTCGGTATCCATGACCTGTGGGTCCACTTCACCGGGGCGCCTGCCTGGCTGACCCCGGTGACGAAGTTTATTGCCGCGAAGCGCTTCCGGCTGTGGCTGCTCGGGGTCGCGGCCGCTCTCTTCCTCCTCGCGCTCATCCTCCTTGTACAGGTGTTCTTACCCCGGGCAAGGACACACCGCAGACTCACCACCCAGGCGGCGGTGTGGATGCGCCCCATCGATATTGCGCGGATGTGCAGCGGGCAAGTGGAGCGGGTCCCCGGCGTGGTGGAGGCTCACACTGTGGTCACGCCAAAGTCGGTGACCATCACCGTGGAAGGAGATATGACCGATCCCTCCCTGAAACAACGCGTCCTCGAGAGCGTGGAGTTCCTCCTGGAAGCGGCCCCGACCGGGAAGGTGTCTGTGTTTATTCAACCTGCCGAGGTGGTAAGCGCATGAGCGGGATCCAAGCGGCAGTGGCCCGGTTCATCGGATTCATCGGATTCCTCGTCTGTACTCTGACCGGCCTTTGGATAGTTGGGCTCTATGTGGATCATCCCTGGGCGGTGACAGCAGCCGACCTCATCGACTCCACATTCTGGTCTCACCTCACCACGACGCGCTTCTACCCGTGGTTGGCTGGACTGTTGGGAGCGGCCGGGATTGTCCTCGGTGCGTGGCTCATTGTGGGGATGTACTCGTTTACACGGGTGAGCCGGGTGAACTCGGCAGCCTCCGGGCCCGAAGGCAACATTTCCCTCCAGCTGACTCAGATTGCCGATGCTGTGGCCCAGAGCTTTCGCAGTGATGCGCGCATCGCCCAGGCTACCTATACGATGCGCCAGTACCGGGGCCAGCCGACGATGGAAATTGTGCTTACTGCCGATCCCACAGCTGCGAATAATCGGCTGCTGCTCGGTGCGATTGAACAGGCAGTAATGGATATTGAAGAAGCGATTGGGGATGCGGAGATCAACATTCGGTTCCTCCTGCACGCGGGTCCGGTGGTGCGTGTCGACGACTAATGTTATGTCTGTTATGTCAGTTATGTCAGTTTAATCACAGGGCTTTACAAATATCACAGACGTAACATATACTGGCGGGCAGAACTGTACACCGTCGAAAAGGACCACGCTATGAACCGTCCAGCCATTGCCATCGCCGCACTCGTCGGCACCGTCGCCCTTGGCGGGGCGGCTGCCGTCGCCCAAACCGGCATTCCCGATCTGGCAAACCTCTCCAACCAGACCACTGTTTCCACAACCGAGACCACAACAACCACCACCGCTGAGACTGAGGCTGAGGACACGGAGACCACCGACCCCGACGTTGCCGCCACCCAGACCACTGAACCTGAGGCTGCTCCCCTCACCACCCCCGAGTGCCAAGCCCTCGGCACCGGACTGCAGACCATCCTCGGCGTCACCTCGGACACGACCAAGGCAGAACTGCTACTCAAGCTCAACAACACCGGCGACATGCTCACCAAGTGGCTCGGCAGCGCCAACGACGGCATGGTCACCCTGCTCAAGGTGAAGACCAGCGCCGACATCGCCGATCGGGCGGTCGAATGCGGCCTCGTCACTGACACCACCGAACAGGACCTCCTCGGCTCGTTCAGCTCTGGTGACCTCACTCAACTGGCTGGTGTGGGCTCCTCCGAGGGTGAGCTGCCACTCAACCAGTTGGCTCTCCTCGGCGAGACGCTCCCCGCGCTGGCCGGTCTGTCATCCTAAACTTGCCCCATACCTTGTGTAGTGTATGCCCCCCGAGCACCCCGCTCGGGGGGCATAATTATTCCATGCCCACCCCACATATTGACCCCCACGGCAGCGACATCGCTCCCACCGTACTCATGCCCGGTGACCCACTGCGCGCCCAGTTCATCGCCGAGAACTACCTGGACAATCCCGTCCAGTTCAACACCATCCGGAACATGCTCGGGTTCACCGGCACCTACGAGGGCCACCCCGTCTCCGTCATGGGATCGGGCATGGGCATGCCCTCCATCGGCATCTACTCGTACGAGCTCTATCACTTCTTCGGCGTCGAGCGCATCATCCGGGTGGGCACCATCGGGGCACTGCAACCGGACATCCCACCCTACGACATCATCGTCGCCGCCTCCGCGTCCACCAACTCCAACTTCCTGAGCCAGTATAACCTTCCCGGCACCTACGCTCCGACCGCCTCGTGGCCCCTCCTCCAGGCGATCACCGCCACTGCGGCAAAGCAAGCCATCCCCATCCACGTGGGCAATGTCCTCAGCTCGGACACATTCTATTCCGCCGATGACCCCGCCACCACCCGCTGGGCGGCAATGAGCGTCCTCGGAGTGGAAATGGAATCCGCCGCCCTCTACGCCACCGCCGCCCACGCCGGAAAACAAGCGCTGGGAATCTTCACCGTCTCCGACAATGTCATCACCCACACAACCACCACCGCCGCCGAGCGCCAAACTGCGTTCACTCAGATGATCGACCTTGCCCTCCCCGTTGCCATCAGCTAAGGACACTGCATGCTCGCCCCACTCATTGACCACACTCTCCTCTCTCCGGAAGCCACCACCGACGAGGTCGCAGCCCTCATCGCAGAAGCCGACCGATTGGGCTGCTATGCCGTGTGTATCTCACCGGTACACCTGCCCGTTGCCGTCCCGTCCGGCCTCCACGTGGCCACCGTCGTCGGCTTCCCCTCCGGTGCCGTGCCCTCACTGGTCAAAGCCACTGAGGCGGCGTGGGCTGTCGCGCACGGTGCCGACGAAGTGGATATGGTCATCCCCGTCGGCGCAGCAGTCACAGGCGATTTCTCTGCCGTCGAAGCTGATATTCGCACCGTGCGCGAGGCGGTCCCCACCGCCACGCTCAAGGTCATACTCGAAACTGCCGTGCTCGACGATGCCCAGATCATCGCCGGCTGTACCGCTGCCGCGAACGCCGGCGCTGACTTTGTGAAGACCTCCACCGGCTTCCACCCCGCCGGCGGAGCCACCGTACACGCCGTCGAACTGATGAAACAGACCGTCGGCGACCGCCTCCAGGTGAAGGCCGCTGGCGGCATCCGCACTGCCGCCGCTGCTCAGGCGATGGTTGCCGCCGGCGCCACCCGGCTCGGGCTCTCCCGAACCGCCACGATCCTCGCAGAACTGCGGTAACCGATGCTCACCTTCGGCACTGCTGGCATCCGCGGGCCACTCGGGCCCGGGGAGAACCAGATGAACCTGGGCACCGTCATCCGCACCACCGCCGGTCTCATGGAGTGGCTCACCACCCAGGTGGACAACCCGCACGTGGTAATCGGGTGTGACGGCCGCCATGGATCGAGACAGTTCTACCAGGCTGTCGCACAGGTCGTTGCCGCCACTGGTGGAACAGCACTGTGTGTGCCTCCGGTCAACCCCACCCCACTCACCGCATTTTCAGTGAAACACCTCCATGCGGATGCTGGGGTAATGATCACTGCCTCCCACAATCCGGCCACCGACAACGGCTACAAGGTGTACCTCGGTGGGCGAATCGCCACCGGCCCGGCCGAAGGCGTCCAACTCATCCCACCCGCCGATAGTGAGATTGCCGCCGCCATTTCCACAGCGCCATTCGCCGACGAAATCCCCCGGGTTGGCCTCGATCATCCAGGCCTTGTTCACGTAGACCCACGACCCGACTATATCAGCGCAGCACATCGCTTCGCCGCTCGGTTGACACGACCACGCTCCCCCATCACCATTGCGCTCACCGCCATGCACGGAGTGGGTGGCCAGTTAGCGCAACAGGTGCTTTCGGAGGCCGGATTCACCGTGTCACTGGTGCCTCAACAGGCCGCCCCAGACCCCGGCTTTCCCACCGTTACCTTCCCCAACCCCGAAGAACCCGGTGCACTGGACCTGGCCATGGAACACGCCACACACATCGGTGCTGATCTCATCATCGCCCTCGACCCCGATGCCGACCGGTGTGCTGTTGCCATCCCGGAACCAGGTGGATGGCGGCAACTGTCCGGCGATGAAACAGGCTGTCTCCTCGCCGAATACCTCATCACCTGTGGCGTTATCACACCGGGCACGACAGTAGCCAGCTCCATCGTCTCCTCTCGGCAACTGGGCACCATTGCAGCACGGCACGGCATCACGCACCGCACCACACTCACCGGATTCAAGTGGATTGCCCGCACCCCGGGGTTGAGCTTTGGGTATGAGGAGGCCATTGGATACTGCTGTAACCCGTCTGCTGTGGCTGACAAGGACGGCATCACCGCTGCTCTCGCCTTCGCCCACCTCGTTGCATATCACCAGCTCACCCAGACAGACGGAGGGTTTGCCACAGCCCCCCTCACCATCCGCGTGGATGACCCCTCGATCATCAGCGCCACAATGGCCCGGCTGCGCGCTCATCCGCTGCAGCAGGTGGGTGGGGTGTCTGTCACCACATACGTTGACTTTCTCGACGACGAGTCACGGGTGGCATACTTCGGCGCAGACGACCCCGGCCGCACCGATGCGATCCTGCTCCTCACCGCCGCCGATGAGCGCGTCATCATTCGCCCATCCGGCACAGAACCAAAGCTCAAGTGCTATCTGGACGTCCCCGCATAGGAAAAACCCCAGCCGAAGCTGGGGTTTTTTACGCTGTAGCTCAGTGCGAGATTACTTGATGATCTCGGTCACACGGCCAGCGCCGACGGTGCGGGAGCCCTCGCGGATAGCGAAGCGCAGACCCTCATCCATGGCGATGGGCTGAATGAGCTCAACCTTCATCTCAACGTTATCGCCAGGCATGACCATCTCGGTGCCCTCCGGCAAATCAACAACGCCGGTCACGTCAGTGGTACGGAAGTAGAACTGCGGACGGTAGTTGTTGAAGAACGGGGTGTGGCGGCCGCCCTCGTCCTTGGTGAGGACGTAGACCTGGCCCTTGAACTCGGTGTGGGTGGTGTAAGCGCCCGGCTTCACCACGACCATGCCGCGCTCAACCTCGTCACGGCCGGTGCCGCGGAGAAGCAGACCGCAGTTGTCGCCAGCCTGAGCCTCATCCATCATCTTGCGGAACATCTCGATACCGGTGACGGTGGTGTGGAGCGGCTTGTCGGTGATACCGATGATGTCAACCTCATCGTTGACATTGAGGGTACCGCGCTCGACACGACCGGTGACCACGGTGCCACGACCGGTAATGGTGAAGATGTCCTCGATCGGCATGAGGAACGGGTGATCGACGTCACGCTGCGGATCCGGGATGTAGGAATCGACGGCATCCATGAGCTCGATGATCTTGTCTTCCCACTCAGCGTCGCCCTCGAGGGCCTTGAGAGCGGAGATGCGCACGATCGGAGCCTCTTCGTCGTACTCCTGGCCAGCGAGCAGCTCACGGACCTCCATCTCGACGAGCTCGAGGAGCTCCTCGTCCTCAACCATGTCGCACTTGTTCAGAGCAACGAGGATGGTGGGGACGCCGACCTGGCGGGCGAGCAGAACGTGCTCACGGGTCTGCGGCATCGGGCCGTCGGTGGCGGCAACCACGAGGATTGCGCCGTCCATCTGAGCAGCACCGGTGATCATGTTCTTGATGTAGTCAGCGTGGCCGGGGGCGTCCACGTGGGCGTAGTGACGCTTCTCGGTCTGGTACTCGACGTGGGCAATGTTAATGGTAATGCCACGCTCCTTCTCCTCCGGAGCCTTGTCGATGGAGTCGAAGGCGGTCGCCTCATTGAGATCCGGGAACTTCTTCGCCAGAACCTTGGTGATAGCAGCCGTGGTGGTGGTCTTGCCGTGGTCGACGTGACCAATGGTACCAATGTTTACGTGCGGCTTCGTACGCTCGAACTTTGCCTTTGCCACTGTTGAATGTCCTCCTGTGGGCATAGTGGCCACACAATAGCAGCCACAAGTTTGATTAATGGAATACTGCGCCTACTGGCAGGGTTAGGCACAGCATGTTGTGCCATTTCCGCCATTGTAGAGGAAAGAACCTACTTTAACAAACTGGCGGAACAGCTGGTTATTTACTTACCCGTGCGCTCTGCGATGATTTCCTGAGCCAGGTTCGTCGGAACCTCACCGTAGGAATCGAAGAACATCGAGTAATTGGCGCGGCCCTGCGTCTTGGAACGCAGGTCACCGACGTAGCCGAACATCGCCGACAACGGCACGAGAGCCTTGACGATCTTCGCCCCAGCGCGATCCTCCATACCGTGGACCTGGCCACGACGGGAGTTCAGGTCACCGATGACGTCACCCATGTACTCCTCCGGAGTAATCACCTCAACGAGCATGATCGGCTCGAGGAGTACCGGCTTCGCCTTCGCCACAGCCTCCTTGAGGGCAGCGGCACCGGCGATCTTAAACGCCATCTCGGAGGAGTCCACCTCGTGGTAGGCGCCATCGAGAAGCGTGGCCTTGATGTTGACCAGCGGGTAACCGGCCAGGTAGCCATACTGCATGGCGTCCTGAATACCGGCATCCACGCTCGGGATGTACTCCTTGGGCACGCGACCACCAGTGACCGCATTGTCGAAGGCGTAGATCGCCGACTGGCCCTCTTCCAGCTCGTCCTGCGCCGGAGCGTAGGGCTCGATGGAGATGATGACCTTCGCGAACTGGCCAGAACCACCGGTCTGCTTCTTGTGGGTGTACTCGAGGGAATCCACCTTCTTGCGGATCGTCTCGCGGTACGCCACCTGCGGGGCGCCCACATTGGCCTCCACGTGGAACTCGCGCTTCATGCGGTCCACGAGGACATCGAGGTGGAGCTCACCCATGCCGCCGATAACGGTCTGGCCGGTCTCCTCGTCCTGGTGAACGGTGAAGGTCGGGTCCTCCTCGGCGAGCTTCTGAATAGCGGTGGCCAGCTTCTCCTGGTCCGCCTTCGACTTCGGCTCAATGGCCACCTGGATCACCGGCTCCGGGAAGTCCATGGACTCGAGGATGATCTGATCGTTCGGATCCGAGAGCGTGTCACCGGTGGTGGTCTCCTTGAGACCGATGAACGCGTAGATGTTACCGGCGTGAGCAACCTCCACCGGGTTCTCCTTGTTCGCGTGCATCTGGAACAGCTTGCCGATGCGCTCCTTCTTCTGCTTGGTGGAGTTCATCACCTGCTCACCGGGGGTGGCGGTACCGGAGTACACGCGCACGAAGGTGAGTTTGCCAAAGAACGGGTGGGCGGCAATCTTGAAGGCCAGCGCCGACAGCGGCTCACTATCCGAGGGCTGACGCACGAGCTCGGTCTCCTCCGAGTTCACAGCGTGGCCGTGGATTTCACCAATGTCGAGCGGGGACGGGAGATACAGGTTGACCGCGTCGAGAAGCGGCTGCACGCCCTTGTTGCGGTAGGCGGAACCACAGAACACGGGGAAAATCTCCGAGTTCACCGTCATCTTGCGGATGGCCGCGTGAATCTCGTCCTCGGTGAGCTCCTCGCCACCGAAGTACTTCTCCATGAGGGCCTCGTCGGACTCCGCGACAGTCTCGATGAGCTTGTCGTGGTATTCCTGGGCCTTGTCCTTGAGGTCATCCGGGATCGGCTGGTGCTGCGGCTCAGCGCCCACCTCGACCTTACCCGGCCAGACGACAGCTTCCATCTTGATCAGGTCAATGATGCCGTCGAAGTCATCCTCGGCACCGATCGGCAGCTGCATAACCAGCGGCTTCGCGCCGAGACGGTCGATGATGGTCTGCACGGTGTAGTAGAAATCCGCACCCATCTTGTCCATCTTGTTGACGAAGCAGATACGCGGGACATCGTAGCGGGCGGCCTGACGCCACACCTGCTCGGACTGGGGCTCCACGCCCTCCTTACCGTCGAACACGGCGACAGCACCGTCGAGGACGCGCAGGGAGCGCTCCACCTCCACAGTGAAGTCAACGTGGCCGGGGGTGTCGATGATGTTGATCTGGTGATCATCCCAGAAGCAGGTAACAGCGGCGGAGGTAATGGTAATACCGCGCTCCTTCTCCTGCTCCATCCAGTCAGTCGTGGACGCACCATCGTGGGTCTCACCGACCTTGCGGTTGATACCTGTGTAATACAGGATACGTTCCGTTACCGTGGTCTTACCAGCATCGATGTGAGCCATGATGCCGATGTTGCGGACCAGGTTGAGATCTTTCAGCACTTCTTGTGCCACAGCAGTGTCCTTACGTCGAAATGATTACCAGCGGTAGTGGGCGAAGGCGCGGTTCGCCTCAGCCATCTTGTGCGTATCCTCGCGGCGCTTCACAGAAGCACCCAAGCCATTGGAAGCGTCCAGAATCTCATTCGCAAGACGCTCCGTCATCGTGTTCTCACGGCGCTGCCGTGTAAACGTGACCAACCAGCGCAGAGCCAGGGTGTTGGCGCGGCCCGGACGGACCTCCACCGGCACCTGGTAGGTGGCGCCACCGACGCGGCGGGAACGCACCTCCAGCTCCGGGCGGATGTTGTCGAGAGCCTTCTCCAGCGTGCCCACGGGATCCGTGCCCGTCTTCTCACGGCACTTCTCGAGAGCGCCGTAGACGATCTGCTCTGCGATGGACTTCTTGCCGTCGAGCAGGACCTTGTTCACCAACTGGGTGACCAGTGCAGACTGGTACACCGGGTCCTTCACCAACGGACGAACGGGAGCCTTACCTTTACGCATGGTTTACTTCTCCTTCTTCGCGCCGTAGCGGGAACGGGCCTGCTTGCGGTCCTTCACACCCTGCGTATCCAGGGCGCCACGGATGATCTTGTAACGCACACCCGGCAGGTCCCTCACACGACCGCCACGCACGAGCACCATGGAGTGCTCCTGCAGGTTGTGGCCCTCGCCCGGAATGTAGGCGGACACCTCAATACCGGAGGTCAAACGGACACGGGCCACCTTGCGGAGGGCCGAGTTCGGCTTCTTCGGGGTGGTGGTGTACACACGGGTGCACACACCGCGGCGCTGCGGAGACCCCTTGAGGGCGGCGGTCTTCACCTTCGCCGTCTTCGATGTGCGGCCCTTACGGACCAGCTGCTGAATAGTAGGCATTACACCAAGTATCTTTCTGCTTTGTCTTATCCTCGCACCGATTGAGACGCGCGAAACCCAGTCAGCCGCTCTCGCTGGCCTACTGGGTAAAAAATGCGCTGATCAAATCCGGCGCGCCCACACACACGTGGGACTAGGTAACAAGGCTAACCGAGCCGAACTAGAAGTCCAAATCGAGTGGCTCACCAGCCAGAACACGGGCCTCCATATCCACCTGCTGGACCGTATCCACCAGTGCCTCCGGGCCGTGATCGGGCTCCACTTCCTCACACTTGATGATCAAGTTCTCCATCTCGCGGACCATAACCGTCATCGCGTCGATCGAATCGGCCACCGTCTTGAGCAAATCGCTGACCTTCCCTGCAAGCCCGGAATTGAGGATATCCGACCGCCACTTCGTCACCGCCATCTGCGGGAGCGACACTAGGGACAACACCGTGGTGATGCGCCGCTTCGCCCGTTGCACCAAGGTCTGGTGCTGGCGGATCTCCCCCGACAGATCCATTGTCTCAATCGTCAGGGCCTGGCACAGGGTGAGAATCGGATCCGCCTCATCGGTCCCGGCCGCCATTTCCTCCACAAATCGGCCCACCGTCTGCGTCTGCAGTCGCGCCAGCGCAACGGCAAACCGCGTCATCTGGGTGGAATTGTTGAGCTCCGCTAAAAGGGAGCGCAGATCATTGGCATAATCCCCCACAATGTCCGAGAGCCGCAACCCCACCTCAAGCGGGATCATTTCATCCTCAGCGAGCTGACCGGAGTCCTCCACCTTATCCATTTCATCGTTGACACGCTGGGAGATCGTCAACGTCTCCTCGAGGGCATCCACACCCTTCACCAGTTGCACACCGAGGGAGGTGAGCTGGGTCTGGCGATCCATCCACACCTCTTCCTCATCCAACAACTGGGCCACAAGCCCACCGAGTTTGACGTACTCCCCCTGGGTCGGGGCGGCAAAGGGACGCGGATTCTGTTCCTCCCACAGGTCCACCTCATGCGGCAACAGCCACATCATGAAGTCGCGGTAGGTGGGAAAACCGAGCTCCTTCACCTTCTCCAGCAGAATGCCCTCACTCCACTCGGCGGCCGCGATCCGGCTCATCCCACCGGTCTCCCGCTGCTCAAGCTCCTGGGTCCGGATGTCGCGGTACACATCCCACAGGGTCTGGGACAACTCCCGATCCCCCGGGCGGATTCGCACCGAGAGGTAGTCTCCGTTCTCCAACGGGGTAATCGTGGCCAAAACGTCATAGCGGGAGCCGTCTTTCGCCCGGTTGGCCACGTAGCCCACCCACGGCTCACCGGCAGCTAGATCGTCCCAGCACAGCTTGAAGGCACCACCGGGCATGATGTCATTGCGGATGAGGTTGTGCGGGGCACCGATCATCTCCTCGCGGGGGAAACGGGCCAGGTCAATGAACACGGAGTTGACATCCTTGATAATGCCCTTGGCATCGGTTGTCGAAAAGAAGATTTGGTCTGGACCTACTTCGTGCGAGACCACATCGGCCACCCTTCCATTGTCACTGAGTTCGGCTTCGTTTCCCATAACACAGTACACGTAAACCCCCCGATTCGTACGCATTCCTGCACTACATTTCACAATGCCCAGCACACGGTGAGGTAGCTGACAGGTCTACTGGAATCGGGGGGTCCGACACCGGATCCTAGAAACCGACGTCGTCTAATGGCACCGACGGCCCGGTGAACTCCATGAATCCACCATCGTCACCATAGATCTCGTCGGCGTAGGACGGGATCGAATAGGTGGCATTTCGAGCGGCCTCGGTGGGCTTAACCGTGATGTTGCGGTACTTGGAAATACCAGTACCAGCAGGGATCAGCTTACCAATGATGACGTTCTCCTTCAGGCCCATGAGCTTGTCGGAGCGCTTGTTGATCGCCGCATCCGTGAGCACACGAGTGGTCTCCTGGAAGGAGGCCGCCGACAACCAGGACTCGGTAGCCAGCGATGCCTTCGTAATACCCATCAGCTCCACACGCAGGTCAGCGGGGCTACCGCCGTTCTTGCGTGCTTCCGTGTTCACGGCCTTCGCCTCGGACAGGTCCACGAGAGTACCCGGCAGGAACTCGGTGGTCCCGGCATCAATAACGGTGGCCCGACGGAGCATCTGGCGGATGATGATCTCGATGTGCTTATCGTGGATCGCCACACCCTGGGTGCGGTACACGGCCTGGACCTCATCAATGAGGTGCTTCTCCACACCGCGACGCCCCTGCACAGCAAGCACATCGTGCGGATCGGCGGGACCGCGGAGCAGACGGTCACCCACGTTGACGTGGTCACCATCGGCCAACGAGCGGTCAATGTACTCGCCCGGCAGTCCCTCCATCGGGGCCTTGATCTGGGCCAAGCCCTGCCGCTTCGACAGCTTCTCGTAGACCTTCTCATCGGATCCGTCATCCGGGGTGATGTAGAGGGTGTAGAAGTTGCCGTCATCTTCCAGGCGCACGGTACCGGCAACTTCGGCGATCGGGGCCTTGTTCTTGGGCACGCGGGCCTCGAAGAGCTCCTGCACACGGGGCAAACCGCCGGTGATGTCGCCACCGACACCACCCTGGTGGAACGTACGCATTGTCAGCTGCGTACCAGGCTCACCAATGGACTGGGCGGCGATAATACCAACAGCCTCGCCGATCTCCACCTGCTTCCCGGTGGCCATGGACTTGCCGTAGCACTTCGCGCACACACCGGACGGGGTTTGGCAGGTGAGCACCGAGCGCACCTTCGCCTCCACCACACCGGCGGCGACGAGCTCATCGATGACCTCCACGGACAGGTTCGTCCCGGCGGCGGCCACCACGTTGCCGTCCCCATCCACCGCGTCGGTGGCGAGCACACGGCCCTCCACGGACGTTTCGACGAGGCCGTCGCGGTCGTAACCGGTGAGCGCGCCAGAGGCATCGTACACCGGCTTGGCGACGGTCACCCGCACACCCTGCGAGGTACCGCAGTCCTCTTCGCGGACGATGACATCCTGGGCCACGTCCACGAGACGACGGGTGAGGTAGCCAGAGTCGGCGGTACGCAGAGCCGTATCGGCCAGACCCTTTCGGGAGCCGTGCGAGTTGTTGAAGTACTCCAACACGCCGAGGCCCTCACGGAACGAGTTCTTGATCGGACGGGTGATGTACTCACCGCGCGAGTTCACGACCATGCCCTTCATACCAGCCAGGGTCCACAGCTGACGCATGTTACCGGCGGCACCGGACTTGACGATCATCGGAATCGGGTTGTCATCCGGGTAGAGGTCCACCACGGCCTTACCGACCTCATCGGTGGCGTTCTTCCACAGCTCCACCAGGCGCTCGTAGCGCTCCTGTTGGGTGAGGGCACCCTTGACCCAGTACTTGTTCTCCACCTCGGCGGCGGCGTTCTCGTACTGCTCGAGAATGTCCTTCTTGTTCGGCAGAACGATGACGTCATTCATCGTAATGGTCACACACGACTGGGTAACCCAGTGGAAACCGGCATCCTTCATCTTGTCCATGGTCTGCGCCACGGTGATCATCGGGTACTTGGCAGCCAGGTCATTGGTGATGTCCCCGAGGAGGACCTTGCCTTCACCGCCGCCCTTGCGCACGGCGATACCCTCCACATACGGGTAGTTCCACGGCAGCAGGTCATTGAACCAGATGCGGCCGAGCGTGGTCATCGCCGTCCACTTGTCACCGAGCTTCCACCCGTCGGGGAACAGCTCTGCCTCCACCTCAGCCGGCGGACGCAGGTGGGAGAGGCGCACCTTGATCGGAGCCTGCAGGCCCAACACACCACGATCGTACGCCATGATCGCCTCAGCGAGTGAGGCATAGGCGCCGGTCTCCGGCTGATCCTTCGATGCCGGGGTATAGCGACCCTGGCCACCGATCTCATCGGGACCCTTATCCATGGTCAGGAAGTACAGACCGGTGACCATATCCAGACGCGGCATCGCCAGCGGCTTACCGGAGGCCGGGGACAAAACGTTGTTCGAGGCGAGCATGAGGATGCGAGCCTCCGCCTGCGCCTCCGGGCTCAGCGGCAGGTGCACAGCCATCTGGTCACCGTCGAAGTCGGCGTTGAACGCCTCACACGCCAGCGGGTGCAGCTGAATCGCCTTGCCCTCGACGAGCTTCGGCTCGAAGGCCTGAATACCCAGACGGTGCAGGGTGGGGGCACGGTTGAGCATCACCGGGTGCTGGGAGATGGCCTCTTCGAGGACGTCCCACACCTCGGGGCGTTGCCGCTCCACCATGCGCTTGGCCTGCTTGATGTTCTGGGCGTACTCGTTCTCCACGAGGCGCTTCATCACGAAGGGCTTGAACAGCTCCAACGCCATGAGCTTCGGCAGACCACACTCGTGCATTCTCAGCTGCGGACCGACGATAATCACCGAACGGCCCGAGTAGTCCACGCGCTTACCCAGCAGGTTCTGGCGGAAGCGACCCTGCTTACCCTTGAGCAGATCGGACAGGGACTTCAGCGGCCGGTTGCCGGGGCCGGTAACGGCGCGACCATGGCGGCCATTGTCAAACAGGGCATCCACGGACTCCTGCAGCATGCGCTTCTCATTGTTGACGATGATCTCCGGGGCACCGAGCTCAATCATGCGCTTGAGACGGTTGTTCCGGTTGATCACGCGACGGTACAGGTCGTTGAGGTCGGACGTGGCAAAACGGCCACCGTCCAACTGCACCATCGGGCGCAGCTCCGGCGGAATCACCGGGACAGCGTTGAGAATCATCGCCGACGGATCATTGCCGGAACGCAGGAACGCGGCAACCACCTTGAGACGCTTAAGGGCGCGCATCTTCTTCTGGCCCTTGCCCTCGTTGATGGTGGTCCGCAGCTCCTCGGCCTCAGCCTCGAGGTCGAAGTTCTTGATAAGGGTTTCGATGGCCTCTGCACCCATGCCGCCGGTGAAGTACTCCTCGTAGCGGTCGACGAGCTCATTGTAGATGTTGTCGTCGAGGATCATCTGCTTCGGAGCGAGCTTCACAAAGGTGTTCCAGATCTCGTCGAGCTGATCGATCTCCTTCTGCGCCTCCTCCCGCACCCGGGCCATTTCCTTCTCCGCTGCAGTGCGGACCTTCTTCACCGCATCGGCCTTTGCACCAGCGGCCTCCAGCTCAGCCAAGTCCTCCTCGAGCTTGGACTGCAGGTCCGCGAGGTCCACCTCGGACTCGTCGGTGATGTTCTTCTTCTCCTCGACGATGTCCTTCTCCAGGGTGGACATATCGTCATGGCGAGCCTCTTCATCGACAGTGGTGATGATGTTGGCGGCGAAGTAGATGACCCGCTCCAGATCCTTCGGAGCAATGTCGAGCAGATAACCCAGCCGGGACGGAACACCCTTGAAATACCAGATGTGCGTCACCGGGGCGGCGAGCTCAATGTGGCCCATCCGCTCGCGGCGGACCTTCGACTTGGTCACCTCAACGCCGCAGCGCTCACAGATAATGCCCTTGTAGCGGACTCGCTTATACTTGCCGCACCCGCACTCCCAGTCCCGGGTGGGACCGAAGATACGCTCGGAGAACAGGCCGTCCTTTTCCGGCTTCAGGGTGCGATAGTTAATGGTCTCCGGCTTCTTCACCTCGCCGAAGGACCACCGACGGATATCGTCGGCAGTGGCAAGTCCAATGCGGAGCTCATCGAAGTAGTTGACGTCAAGCACGTTAATTTACCTTTCGCTAGTCCGTTTAGGCGACATCGTCCGTACGCTCATCGCGGGACAGGTTAATGCCCAACGACGCGGCGGTATCGTACTCGTCATCATCGTCACCGGTCAGTTCAATCGGGGTGCCGTCAGCCGACAGGCACTCCACGTTCAAGCACAGGGATTGCAGCTCCTTGAGCAACACCTTGAAGGACTCCGGAATACCCGGATCCGGGATATTCTCGCCCTTGACAATCGCCTCGTACACCTTGACACGACCGTTCACATCGTCCGACTTGGTGGTGAGCAGTTCCTGCAGGGTGTAGGCGGCACCGTAGGCCTGCATTGCCCACACCTCCATCTCCCCGAAGCGCTGGCCACCGAACTGGGCCTTACCGCCGAGCGGCTGCTGGGTGATCATGGAGTACGGGCCCGTCGAGCGGGCGTGAATCTTCTCATCCACGAGGTGGTGCAGCTTGAGCATGTACTTCACACCGACAGCAATCGGGTACTTGAACGGTTCGCCGGTGCGACCGTCAAACAGCTGCGCCTTACCCACTGAATCCACCAACTGGAGACCATCCTCGTTCGGCTTCGTGCAGCTGAGCAGGTGCTCGATCTCATCGTTCGTGGCGCCGTCAAAGACCGGGGTAGCCACGTGCGAGTTGGGGGCCACATCGTAGAGTTCCTTCGGCAGGCGCTTCGCCCACTCCGGATCTCCCTCGATGACCCAACCGGCCTTTGCCAGCCAGCCCAGGTGCACCTCGAGCACCTGACCAAAGTTCATACGACGCGGCACACCGTGCGTGTTCAAGATGATGTCGATCGGAGTGCCATCCTCCATGAACGGCATATCCTCCTGCGGCAGAATCTTGCCCACCACACCCTTGTTGCCGTGGCGGCCGGCGAGCTTATCGCCATCCTGAATCTTGCGCTTCTGCGCCACGTAGACGCGGATCATCTCGTTGACACCGGCCGGCAGCTCCGCACCCTCCTCGCGGGAGAAGTGGGACACGCCAATGACCTTGCCGTTTTCACCGTGCGGCACCTTGAGGGAGGTGTCGCGCACTTCGCGGGCCTTCTCACCGAAGATGGCGCGCAGCAGGCGCTCCTCCGGAGTCAGCTCCGTCTCGCCCTTCGGAGTGACCTTACCCACGAGGATGTCACCGTCGCGGACCTCAGCACCGATCCGCACGATACCGCGATCGTCGAGGTCCTTGAGCACATCGTCGGAGACGTTCGGAATCTCGCGCGTGATCTCCTCCGGGCCCAACTTCGTGTCGCGGGCATCGATCTCGTGCTCCTCAATGTGGATGGAGGTGAGAATATCCTGTTCCACCACGCGCTGGTTGAGGATGATCGCGTCCTCATAGTTGTGGCCCTCCCACGGCATGAACGCCACGAGCAGGTTCACACCGAGCGACATTTCACCACCGGCGGTACCGGGACCGTCCGCCAACACCTGGCCAGCCTCCACACGGTCGCCAATGTTGACGATCGGAGTCTGGTTGTAGCAGGTGTTTTGGTTCGTGCGCTCGAACTTCCGGAGACGGTAGGTATCACGCTTGCCATCGTCACCGAGAACGGTGACATAGGTGGCGGAGAGATCCTCCACCACACCGGACTTCTGGGAAATGACCATGTCCCCGGCATCGTAGGCGGCACGCAGCTCAGTGCCCGTGCCCACGTAGGGGCGCTGGCCACGGATGAGCGGCACAGCCTGGCGCTGCATGTTCGCACCCATGAGGGCACGGTTCGCGTCGTCGTGCTCGAGGAACGGAATCATGGCCGTCGCCACCGAGACGATCTGGCGCGGCGAGACGTCGATATAGTCGATCTGCTTCGGGCCAACGACCTCAATCGCACCGTCCTTGAGGCGGACCTCATTGCGCTGCTGGGTGATCACACCATTCTCATCGTGCTCGATATCGGCCTGGCCGACAACGAAGTGATCCTCTTCATCAGCCGTGAGATACTCCATCTCACCGGTGATGACACCATCGACAACCTTCTGATACGGGGTCTCGATGAACCCAAACGGATTCACCCGGGCGTAGGAAGCCAGCGAGCCGATGAGGCCAATGTTCGGACCCTCCGGAGTCTCAATCGGGCACATGCGGCCATAGTGGGACGGGTGCACGTCACGCACCTCAATCCCGGCGCGCTCACGCGACAGACCACCCGGACCCAGCGCCGACAGGCGCCGTTTGTGCGTCAACCCCGACAGGGAGTTGTTCTGGTCCATGAACTGCGACAGCTGCGAGGTACCGAAGAACTCGCGGATCGCTGCCGAGACAGGGCGGACGTTGATGAGGGAGGTCGGGGTGATGGACTCGGCATCCTGAGTGGTCATCCGCTCGCGTACAACTCGCTCCATGCGTGCCAAACCCACCCGCACCTGGTTCTGGATGAGCTCACCGACCGTGCGCAGACGGCGGTTGCCAAAGTGGTCGATATCGTCCGTCTCAACCGGAATCTCCTTGCCGCGCGGCGAGGTCATCGTCCGCTCCCCGGCGTGCAGGCGCACCAGATACTCGATGGTGGTGGCGATATCTTCCTCGGTCAGCACCCGCTCGCCCTCGGAATCCCCGCCGAGACCAAGCTTCCGGTTGATCTTGTAGCGGCCCACATGGGCGAGATCGTAACGCTTCGACTTGAAGAAGGAGTTCTCGAGAAGGGCCACTGCCAGATCACGCGTCGGCTGCTCGCCCGGACGCTGCTTGCGGTAGATCTCCAGCAGGGCCTCATCGGTCGTTTTCACACCGTCGGCTTCCAGCGTGGACATCATGATCTCGGAGAAGCCGAAGCGCTCCCGAATCTGCTCCTCAGTCCAGCCGAGTGCCTTGAGGAAGAGCGTCACCGGCTGACGGCGCTTGCGGTCAATGCGCACCCCCACGCTGTCGCGCTTATCCACGTCAAACTCCAGCCAGGCACCCCGCGACGGGATCACTTTCACCGCATGCAGCGGGCGCTCCGTCGACTTATCGATCGTCTCATCAAAATAAACACCCGGGGAACGCACGAGCTGGGAAACAACCACGCGCTCGGTGCCGTTGACAATGAACGTGCCGTTCTCCGTCATCATCGGGAAATCGCCGATGAACACCGTCTGGGTCTTGATCTCCTGGCGCTTCGGATCGTGATTCTCAAACTCCGCCGTCACATAGAGAGGAGCAGAGTAGTTGACGTCCTTCTCCTTCGAATCCTCCACCGAGTTCTTCACGTCCCCGAAATAGGGCTCAGACAGGGTGAGGCTCATCGTCTCAGAGAAGTCCGTGATGGGGGAGATATCCTCGAGGATGTCCTCCAACCCGCTGGTGACGCGGAAATCAGGACCCATCTCCTCCTGCTTCTTCGCCCGCCACTCCGGCGTTCCGATGAGCCACGCGAAGGACTCGCGCTGTACATCGAGCAGACCGGGGAGAGCGAGAGGTTCAGGGATTTTTGCAAACGAAAGCCGCTCGGGAGCTCCGGGAACCGTGTTTACTGCCACTATGAATCCTTCCAGTGCTGTAAGCGAAGAGCACCCCACTATTTGAGTATCTTCCGCGCGTGGTTTTCAGTGTTGTAGCTGCTCATCCACCCCTGAACACACGGAACGGACCTTGTCAAATTGTTCCGACAAGGTCTCAGATAGTGAAGCCCAACGATCGATTGCAGCGCAACCTACCACTCTAACGCTTTCTCCCCCGCCTGTCAAACACTCCGACCACGCCAATCGCCCCGAGAAGCCCCAACAATCCCCCCACACCGGCGACCGCCGCACTCACCCCGGTCACCACACGAGGATCCGTCTGCTGCGCTGCCAACTCCTGCGCTCTCGCCTGTGACACCTCACTGAGCCGACCATCAAACACCAACACATCCACCGGATCCTCCCCCTCTGCACTGGCCTCCCACGTATGCAGCTTCTCCGCGACATTCACAATCACCCCCGTCGCCTCATCCACCGTGAACGTGCGTGTTCCCTCATACCACAACACACGGCCCGGGGCCGGCTCCGTGAACGCATTCGAATACTTCTCCGCTACATTCGTCGCCGGAATCTCCTGCACAAACGTCTCCGCGGACGTCCGGTGAGCCTCGATAGGCGAACGCAACACCGGATCCCACACCGGATACACCTCCCCCGTCGCCGCCGGCGGAAACGCCCACCACAACGATCCCACCATATCCACCGAACGCGGCGGTGTGGCCAACTGCTCTGCCACCGTCGGTGCCGCACTGGCCTCCACTTCGGCGGTCGTCCGATTCAGCACGTAACTGTACACTTCGGCTGTGAGCAAACCCGCCAAATCCGATTCCCGGTCCGTCCGCCCCACACTCGCCCCCACCCGCACCGTCGCTGTCTCGTTATTTTTCGGATCCGTGTACTCCACATGGAACGCACGCTCCACCGGAGCCGGCTCCACCTCCCCACCCACCAACCGAAGCTGGGCGGAATCGTCAACAAGCACGTAATCGACAGCATCCAACGGCACCACCTGGCCCAACACACTCACCCGCGGATACGCCACACCAACCATCAACAAGGTCACGCCGAGGCCTAGTAACAGCACAGACAGGATCCGGGATCGTGGAAGCATACGATCCATAGTACCCTAGCACAATGACGAGAAACACCTCACTGCTCAACAACGCGCTGCTCTGGACCGGTGGCGCCATCGCCGTCCCGGTCATCATGATGGGCACCTTCTTGGCCCCGCTGGGCTGGGGAAAAGCCATGACTGCCGCTATCCTCGGCCACCTCATCGGCTGCATCGTGCTCTACCTCGTCACCATCATCGGCGCCCGCACCGGTCGCACCACCCTCGAAGCCGCCGCCGACGTCTTCGGCCAAGCCGGATCGCGTCTCTTTGCCAGCCTCAACGTCATCCAACTCGTCGGCTGGACCTCCATCATGATCTTCGATGCCGCCCTCGCCGCCAACGGCATCTCTCAGCTCGGCGTGTGGGCATGGGCACTGATCACCGGTGCACTTATCTTCCTGTGGATTTTCGTCGGACTGGAAAAGGTCGGGCCCCTCACCACCATCTCCGTTATCCTCCTCGCCATCCTCTGCCTCTACCTATCCGTCAGAATCTTCGCCAGCACCCCGGTGGAACCCGCCGCAACCACCCCTATCTCCTTCGGGATGGCCCTTGAAATTGCCACCGTCGATGTACTCAGCTGGGTCCCCATCATGGCCGACTACACCCGCACAGCTCACCGCCCCGTTGCCGCCGCCCGTGTCAGCGTCCTTGCCCTCTTCCTCACCTCCATCTGGATGTTCGCCATCGGCATCGGTGCCGGCATCCTCACCGCCACCTCCGACTTCGCTGAGATACTCCTCCACCTCGGATTGGGCTTCGTCGGCCTGCTCATCATCATCTTCTCCACCGTCACCACCACCTTCCTCGACGCCTGGTCCTCCGGTGTCTCCGCCACCGCCATCACCCACCGCTTCACCGCCCGGACCATTGCGCTCGCAGTTACCTGCGTAGGAACCGTCGCCGCCATGTTCCTCAACATGGACTCCATCATCGTCTTCCTCACCTACATCGGTGCCGTCTTCGCCCCCATGGCCGCCGTCATGATCGTCGGCCACACCTCCACCCGCTGGAACCTCAGTGTTTGGCTCTTCGGCTTCCTCACCTACCTCGTGCTTCCACAACTCGCCCTACCCATCGGCTCCTCCCTCCCCGTCCTCCTCATCACCGCCGCGCTCGCATGGGCAGGAAAGAAAATACCTCAGCGCAACCTCCAGGTAACCTAGACATGGTTACATGAGGGCATGAAGATTCTGCCTCTCATCGTCACTGGCATCCTCACCACAGCCATCACCGCCACCCTCACTGACCTTCAACCAGCTACCACCTACACCTACCGCATCGGCCCCACCCCAGGCGGATGGTCTCCCGAATACACCTTCACCACCGCCGCCGCCGATGTCCCCGATGCTGCGTTCTACCTCAGCCTCGGCGACCAAATCGAAGGATGGGGCGACCCCAACGTCCAATACGAAGCCTTCTTCTCCCCCGACCAACTGCGCACCGAGCAATTCGCCGTACTCGAAGGCAACCACGAAACCTACGGGGCAGGCGGGTTAGAACACCACGCCGAATCATTCACCCCTCCTAAAAGGCACCCACGCAGACGACCCCGACACCGTGGAAATCCGCTCCAACCTCACCCCCATCCTCTCCGATCTCGGAGTCGACCTCGTCCTCAACGGACACGACCACATCTACACCCGCTCCGACCTCATGCACGGCACCGTCCCCGCCAGCCCCGGAGTCACCGGCACACGCGGCGACAGGATCGACAGTGAGCTACTGCCACCCGGTCGCATCCTCACCAGCAAGGGCGAAGGTAGCGCCGCGCGGAAGCTCGGCCCGGTTGGTGAGGCTGATCGTCGCCGGTTTTCCAACCGTGGCTGTGGCTGCGGTGTAGGCGGGGCATCCGTCAACCCCCTATTCTTAGCCGAGTCTGCCCCGCGTTTTTCTTGTGGCGCGGTGAGAAGAGGAGGTCAGTGCCCGCAATGATCCGAAAGGTGTCAGGGCCGTGGATCGCAGTCACCGCGGGTAAACAAGTATGCCGGATCCATGGGTTGACATTCTGGCTGCCCCTGTGCGTTGAGGGCGCGATACGCATTGAGGCCATCCTGTGTGGCCACGAGCATGGGGGAGGCTTCTACACCGACAACAATCACGAGACGGTCTACACCCACCAGGATGGTGCCGCCACTGCCATTGGCAAATGGGGGAGGTCGCTATTTATGCAGATTTAAATGTTGTGAAGAATGACAATTGTGTCAATGCCAGGGCTTGTCTAGCCCACACCGCTAGCTCACGCAGTTATGCTCCCCGAGCGTGCTACCTCACAAACCGAACTGGGGTTTTGGAGGAGGTAGCACGCTCGGGGAGCATAACTCACGATAAAAGGAAACCCCCGGGCCCCAGAACGGGTCGCGGGGGTGTGGTAAGCGTGGAATAGCTTACTTGAGGGTGACGGTAGCGCCAGCCTCTTCGAGCTTGGCCTTGGCAGCCTCGGCGTCGTCCTTGTTGGCACCCTCGAGGATCGCCTTCGGGGCGGCCTCGACGAGGTCCTTGGCTTCCTTGAGGCCGAGACCGGAGACGATCTCGCGCACAACCTTGATCACGCCGATCTTCTTGGCGCCGGCATCCTCGAGGACGACGTCGAACTCGTCCTTCTCCTCAGCAGCAGCAGCGTCGCCACCGGCAACGCCAGCAGCAGCAACGGCGACCGGAGCAGCGGCGGTAACTTCGAAGGTCTCTTCGAAGAGCTTGGTGAACTCAGAGAGCTCAATGAGGGTCATTTCCTTGAAAGCTTCGATGAGCTCTTCGGGGGTGAGCTTAGCCATGATGGCATCCTTTCAGTGTTTTAAGTGGGAAGGTTAATGGGTGGGAGCGACTTACGCCGCCTTCTTTTCCTGCAATGCAGCGGAGAGACGTGCGACCTGCGAAGCAGGTGCGTTGAACAGGCCGGCCGCCTTGGCCAGGTTGCCCTTGAACGCACCGGCCAGCTTGGCCAGCGTGGTCTCGCGGTTGTCCAGCTCAGCGATGGCCTTCATCTCGTCAGCATTCAGTGCCTTGCCGTCGAGATAGCCACCCTTGACCACGAGTTCCGCATTGTCTGCGGCGAACTTCTTCATGGCCTTGGCTGCATCAACTGCCTCACCGGAAACGAAGGCAACGGCTGTCGGGCCGTGAAGAATGTCGTCCAGACCCTCGACTCCAGCTTCCTTCGCTGCAATCTTGATGAGGGTGTTCTTGGCGACGTGATACTTCACGTCCATCCCCAGAGCGGTACGCAGCTCGGTGATCTTGGACACGTTCAGGCCACGGTACTCGGTCACAATGAGCGAGGACGCGTCGGCGAACAGGCCCTTGAGGGTCTCGAGTTCTGCTACGTTCTTCGGGTTAGCCATTATCCTGCCTCCTTCCATGTGTTTTATGTGTACTTTTCCGCCAGGGCTCTCATCACAAAAGCCCCGTGCAAGAGCACAGGGCGCATCCTCTACCGGGCGTGTACACACGCACAGAAGGTTTTACTCAAGTGACTCCTGCGTGGGCCGACCTCACAGAGGTACCTTCGAGCTGCTGTTTCCAGCAACTGACCGACGGTCTGCGGTGAAACTTGCGGCCAGGGGCCGAAAACTTCGTATGACACTGTACACGACCACCCTGCAGACGCAAAATCGGGGTGGCCGTGTACGGAATTGAGTTAGCTACTGGTTAACCAGCCGAGTTCAGTGGAACCGTCAGCCTCGAGAAGCACCTCCTGCGACTGCACCTCCACATAGTGATCTGGATCGCTATCCAGCACCGCCGTCGCAATGACCGAAAGGACATGCGGCGGCTCCGACGACGACAACAGCGACACCTTCGGGCGTTGGAGCGGATAGGCCAGATCGAGTGTCCCATCAGCGATCATCGTGAACGCTGCCTCGTTGGCCGTGGATGTATCGAGGCTGACCACCTCCCCGGATTCCGCCTCCCGCACGAGCGGCGGAAGCACCGAATCGGTGGTGTACAGGCCGTGAGCATCCACCCAGCGAGCGGTGAGGATGACGGCGAGCGGTTCACTCACCCCACTCACCGTCAGCGACGACTCCCTGAGATCGAGCACCGGACCGGTGGGGACAAGAGCCTCGCCGGCAATCTGGGTGCCCTGGATCGGCGCGGGTGATGAACAGCTCGCCAGCGCCGCACCAGCGACGACAGTACCTGTGGCGGCCAAGAAACTACGACGAGAGAACTGCGAAAACATGATCAAAACCTCCTACTTTGCCGCAATCCGGAACAGGCCACCGATCGTGCCCTGCCACCACGTACCGTTGTTGTCGAGGGTGCCCACCATCTGGAGGGTATCCACACCGAAGACCGTAACCAGGCCAGGCAGCCGCTGCGAGTACACCGTCTTACCGGTCTCCATGTCTATCGCAGCCGCCGAAATCGTCGGACCAGTCACAATACCGAACGGCTTGCGCTCACAGATATAGATGAGACCATCGGCAGTGGAATACCGGGGCACCACCGCACAGTAGACATCCTTGCGGTTCCACACCTGCTGGAGGGAGCCACCCTTGAGATCCCACCGCTCAAAGCCCGGTGCAAATTGGGCAGTCAGCGGCTTCGACGCGGGTTGGCCCTCGGGCACGCGCGGATAGGGGTAGCCGTAAGAGCTCGAGGCGATGACCGTGTTACCGATGGAGATCATCGAGCACTCCGAACCGGACTTGCCCGGTTGGAAGATTCCCGTGTCACTGACGAGCCGCCCGGTGGCGGTGTCAAAGACGAGGATCGACTCCTGTACATCGGCGTTGTCCGTGATGGAAATGTACTCGGAACCGTTCGGGCCGAAGAAGCTCGGCGTGGCACCGGTGCCCCAGGACAGCTGCCCCGGCTTGCGGAAGGTGCCCCGGTCATAGGCCGAACGCCACTGAATCTGCGGGTTGCCGTCTGCATCGGCATCGAGCAGGTAGAGGGCGTGGCTGGTGGCGATGGCCACCCCCTCGGGAGCCGAGGAGATGGAGTTGTCCACGGTTTCACCGGCTCCGAGGCTCGTCGCCCGGACGGTACCGGCGGCCTGGTCAATAACGGCCACGCCACCCTTGGCGCTGGCGACCCAGACCCGGCCCTGCCAGTCGGGGACGAGACCAACGACCTGGTCGCCACCGTGGGCGGCGAGGAATCCGCGCAGGTTCGTCCGCTGTGCCACATAGGGTTGCGGGTCGTGGGCGATGCGCAGGAGGGTGTTGGAGCCATCGACAAGCACCATGGAATCGTCCTGGTCAAGGAAGGCGTACACGCCGCCGAGCAGAGCACCCTTGGGCAGTTCGAGTTCACCGAGGACATTGGCGTCGGGGTCGAGGATGACGAGCTTCGGTTGCAGGAAGACACCGGTGGAGCCGAAGCGCTGGGTGACGAGCACCTGGACGAGGCCGTCCTGACCAACGAGGATGGTCGGGCAGGCGCCACCCATGTTAAGGCTGGTCACAGACCATGGATTGGCTCCCGGTCCCGGAAGCGGGGTGGTATCGGAGGATTGAGCATCACCGTGCATGGTGGCCATGCCGGGCGCTCCGATATACGGGTTGATTGCTGCGTTGTATTCCACGTCAACTTCTTTACAGATAGAAAAAACAGGGCATGCCTTTGTGGTGAGCATGTGCCTTCATTTTATCGCCCGGGGTTCTCGATACACAAAAAATGTGAGCAACAACTCACCATACCTGTGCAGGTATTATGCAAGTTCTCAGACAAACTCGCGCGATGTATGCTATACCTAGTTGTAGGCATTGCATACTAGCCGACGAAGGACACGGCCCATGAACGAATCCCAACTGCGCAAAGGCGCCCTCGAACTGATCATTGTGGGACTCCTCTCCCGCACCCCTACCTACGGCGGTGACCTCCTCGAACGCCTCTCCGACGAGGCCCACCTCGACATTTCCCCCGGCACCGTCTACCCCCTCCTCGCCCGCCTCCACAAGACCGGGACGCTGGCGACCCACTGGGAGGAATCCCCCACCGGCCCACCCCGCAAGATCTACTCCGTCACCACAGCCGGCCGCCACCACCACACCGACCTCCTCGCCGAATGGGACCACCTCGACGCCGCCATCCGCGCCACCTCCCCACGAAAGGACTAACCATGACCATCACCGCCATCCTCCGCACCTTTGAACCAGAGAATCCCGCCCTCCTTGTCCCGCGCACCATCGGACTCGGCTGGGACCTCAACCTCGGGGCCGTCGCCGTCAAACTCGGCCTCATCCGCCCCGACGATTCCCTGCCTGACCTCGCCACATATATACCACATGCGATCCGCCGCACGCTCACCATCGCCCCGTGGGTCGGTGCCGCCGGGTGCCTCGCAGCAGCACTCCCACTTGCCGGCAAACAGCATGTGGCCAGAAACTTCTCCCTCACCGGTCGCCCCACCGGCTACGGCTCGGGCACACTTATCGCCGCCATCATCGCCGGGGTGGGGATTGTCCCCGTTGCACTAGCACTGCGTGCTGCACCAACCGGCGACGAAACCCCCACCCAGGAGGAAACAATCAGTGTTGACGTCGTCGCCGCCGCCCAATCCCTCGGCCTGGAAACCCTCGCCCTCCTCCTCGCCATCGCCACCCGGCGCGAACACGCCACACCAGGGCAACGCCAAGGTCTTGTCCCCCTCGCGATCGCTGCCGCCCCCATTGTCAGCGGTGGTGTTCTCGTCGGCACAGTGAAAGCTGCGCTCGATGCAATTCACCATTCGTAGTGGATTCGGCTTGGTCAACGGATACGTTGATGTCGTCGTCTGGTCGGCCTTCTCGTTGCGCGAAGGACTCTCGGATTCGGCTGACGGTTTGGTCGTCGAGGTAGTCGGAGAATTCTTCCCGCACCAGGCTTTCACGTCCGGTCATGATGTCGCGCAAGAGCATGAGGCCGAATGTGCGCTTCATGTTATAGCGTTCATAGC